>CABUCM010000020.1 GCA_902490005.1 uncultured Ruminiclostridium sp. | reverse complement strand
GAACACAGAAATCATAAGCGCGCTTTTGCCTATGATTTTTTAGGAGAGAATAAGGCGGGGAGGATTTCGATCTGAAACTTCTCGTCAGCCTCTGGCCGGAAATGCTTGCCCGCCACAATGAGGCAAACCAGCAGGCATCCGCAAAAAATAGAGGTCTCCAGTTTCCCTTCCAGCAAATAGGCGTAAACGCAGTAAATCGCGAACAATATATAGGTGGCGATGGAACGAAGCCTGTGGGGGCTGATGACAACGCCGATGGAAAGAAAAATGTAAAGGGTGGCCAGGGCGAACACCACATAGTAAAAGGGGAGCAGTCCCAGCAGGACGCCGAAGGAGACCGCGATCGCCTTTCCGCCTTTCCCTTTCCAAAACGGGGAGAACGCGTGGCCGAACACCGGCGCGGAGATCACCGGCGCAAACCACCAGCTGGTAAAATCCAATAGATTCATGGCGATAAAGACCGGGAAGAAGCCTTTTAAAATATCCAGAATCACACAGATAATCCCCACCTTCCAACCGGCACACTTCACCGCGTTGGCGGCTCCAGGGTTTCCGTCGTCGCTGAGCTTGGTGATATCCAGGTGGCAGAACCACCGGGGAATCACATAGCTGTACAGGATGCCACCGGAAAAATACCCAAGAAACATAAAAAGCAGATAGCCTAAAACGTGCATGACGGCACCTCTTTGGGACCCACGGCGTTCCGCAGCAGGCCGCAGATTTCCTCCGCGGCGTTGGCGTTGGTGTTGCGCCGCTGGGCTTCCGCCATACGGTTGCGAAGCAACTGGTTTTCACAGAGCATCTTGGCGTATTTAGCCTGCTGCGCCGGCTCCTGGCAGTAATAGGACATGCCGCGCTGGGAGAAAAACTGGGCGTTCCTGCTTTCGCACCCGGGAATGGGGGCGGTATGGATCAGAGAAACACCCTTCACGGCGGCCTCGGTGCTGGTCAGCCCTCCGGGCTTAGTCAGCAGCACGTCGCAGGCATCCATATAAAGGGGTATCTTTTTGGTGAACCCATGAATTTTAACATTGGGATGGCCCTGGCACTGCTGTTCCAAAGATTCCTTCAGCCTGGTGTTGTTGCCGCAGATAACGGCGATCACCGCCTGGTCCCCGTAAAGGTTTACCAGCTCCTGAATGGTATCTTCTATTCGTCCATAGCCCATGCTTCCGGTCATAATCAGAAAGACTGGAAGCTGTGAAGGCAGGTTTAATTTTTCACGGGCTTCCTGCCGTTCCCCTTTGGTGCGAAAGGGTTTGGAAACAGGAATCCCCAAGGGGAAAAGCTTCTTTTGCGGCATTTGCTTTTGCAGGAATTCACCCATCAGGTCCTTGTGGGGCACAATATAATAATCACATTCGGTTTCCTCCCAAAAGGGGATGCAGGTATAATCCGTAGCAATGGCCAGGGTTTTCACCGGCAGGCGGTTTTCCCGTTTCAGGCTGGTAAGCACTTCCGCTGCGAACAGGTGAGAGGTTACCACCGCGTCAAAGGAATGATGGGAAAGATAATCATAAAGCTTATCCCGGTAAAGCCGGTTGGCCCAATAAATAGGGGATTTATGCTTTGGCGTACTGATGACTTTTCCCGCCTTGTAAAGCAGGCTGAAAATAGTAGGGACTCTGGTGGTGAATACATATGTTTTTTCTACTTTTCTGGATGCGTTATTACTGACTAGGGAAAGGACGTCGAGAAACTCGCAGGTTTCACCCTGCTCCCGCAGGGTTTCCGCAACGGCGCGGGCCGCGGCGTTGTGGCCCTCTCCAGTCCTGCAGGATAAAATGAGGACGTTCAGATCTACTCCCCCTTTTTTCTGGTTAGTTTAACATCAGCGCCAGATAAGCGCCTCGAACGGAAAATGGCTTTTGCAAAAATTTTATCATACCAAAATCCTCGGCTTTTTCCTCTGGAAATAAGCCGCCGCCGCAGAAGCCCTGTGCCTGCTGGCAAATGTATGCCTCGCAGATACCGTGGACAAGTTCCAAGGCCGCTTGAGGGTTTTGGGCGAACAACTCCTCTACCCATACACGCCCTTTTTCCTTCCGCGCGATGGCATATCCCTGGCCGGAGGCAAAACATTCCGCTTTTGAAACGGTCAGATCCTCCGCCACGGCGGTCAGGGCTTTGGGGTTTAATTGGACAAACGGCCTGGCCGCGTTTCTCGTTCGCAGGCTGACCAGGGTGTCGGCCGTCACCGGAGAGATGGACAGCATGCCCGCTACCGGCGGTTCAAGCCGGGCGGAAAAGGAATGGCGGTAAAACTGAGTTTCATAACCGAAGCGGCGGTAAAAAGCAAACAATTCCGGCGTCTGCGGAATGAGAACGCTGAAGGCGGCTCCCTTTTTTTTCTCCTTTTGTTCAGCATATTCCAGCAAAGCCGACATCAGACCTTTTCCCCGATGGGATTTTTTTGTGGCGACCCCATACAGGTAAACCCCTTTTTTGTCCAGCAGGGAGCAGGGAACCGCGCAGAGCATACACACCACGGTGTGGTCCTCCTCCAGCACATAGATCTGGCTGTAACGGCAGAAGCTTTCAAATACAAATTTTGCGCTTTCCTCTCCTTCGCCGAAGGCTTCCAGCCAAAGTTCGCATAAGTCTTGATAATCCTTTTTGTTGCTTAACCGAAACATCCCGTTTCCCCTCCAACTAAGTCGGCGCAGAATTTTTCCTGCAGAAACGTTGGGTTATAGGAAAGCTTAGCCTTCCTAAGCCCTTCCTCGGATACATCGTCCTCCCGGTTGATCCATTGGTAATCTTTGCAGAAATAACGAACAAATTCCCGGTTGATGATGTTGTAGGCGCCGTTGATATCATAAAGCGCTTTTTCCACGTGCACGTCGAATACCCGGCTGCTCACCGGGCTGCCATAGGAGAAAGCAATGATTTTGCCATCAATCCGTATCAGCCCGCCGGAAAGCTGAAGCTCGCAAAAATGCTTTAATCCCATTTCCACCGCCAAATGTTCCGTTTGGATGCCCGTATCCTGGTCGTTGCCGTAAAGCTGGCTCCAGGAATTGTTGAACGCCCGGACCTCCTCCAGGTTTTTCGGGGTAATAGGCTCAAACACAAAGTCCGGATGCTCCCGCAAAAACCGGGAAACATGGTTCCGCTTTTTTTGAAATTTTTTGCCGGGCAGGTTTTGCAGCTCCTCGCTGCTGTAAATATAATCAAAGGTGCCCCGGCAGGATGTGAAAATAAATATCCCCGGGAACTGTTCCTCCAGCCAGGTCTTATCCCGCTGGGAAAGAGAGTAAAGACGGGGAACCCTGCCGTGGACCGCGGCGTCCTGAACGATTTCCCGGATCGCCGCCCGCTTATCGCCTTCCCCCTCGGGGAACAAGTAAAGATAAGGAGAGTCCGGCTTGTTGGGATGGTCGAAGCACCGGGCGATTACTATATCCTGAAACCGGGCTAAATCCGTATGGTAAACCGGGCTCCAGACAAAAAGGTTAGCAAAAGTATATCCGCAGCTCACACAGTCCGCATGGAGCAGCAAAGGGCGCGCCCACGCGCCGTCGGCGGCGGTAATTGGTTTGAATTCCAGCATACTATCACGGTCCTGATTTCTCCGGCGGGAAATGGTCGTCAAAGAGGCGCGGCCGCCGGCCCGGGGCCTCTTACAATAAGATGACAGGATTATTATAGCACATTTTTGAAATATTTGTAAAAAAAATGAATTTCTGTCATAACACACATGGCCTTTCTTCTGTTAATATGGCTGTAACAACGATAAGCTATACCGAACCCAAATACAATCTGCCGCTGGAAAAAAGTCCTTTTCTATTTGTGAAAATCAGGGAAAACATTCCGGGAAATTATTCAGGAGTTTTTGTTGAAATGTTGCATAAACCATAGTATAATGATTCTAGATTCTTTTTTGGCATCAAGGGGATTGTCTGCGGAATTTTAATCGTTAAAAAATTATCAATCTTTGCGGAGAACCAAAAAAGGAAAGCTGCCCCTTGGATTTTTAATATGACAAAGATGAATGGAAAGGCGGAGAGTTTGGGATGGATGTAGTTGTTTGTATCGGCAGTTCCTGCCACCTGAAGGGCTCTAGAGATGTTATCCAGATTTTAGAGCGGAATATCGCGTTGAACGGCCTGAAGGACCAAGTGAATTTAAGAGGCTCGTTTTGCATGGGCCGGTGCCAGGAAGGCGTCAGCATCACGGTGGACGGCAAGTACTTCTCCGTTTCTCCCGCCACCACCGAGGAATTTTTCAACCGTGAGATTTTAGGGAGGATGTCCATATGAGCGTCATTGGATTAAAAAAAGCCAATTGTAAAAACTGCTATAAATGTTTAAAGGTGTGCCCGGTGAAATCCATCCGGGTGGTGAATGAGCAGGCGCAGATTATCGACGACGACTGCCTGCTGTGCGGCACCTGTTTGGCGAATTGCCCGCAAAACGCCAAAACCCTTACCAGCAGCCTGGATCAGGTGAAAGAAATGCTGGCTTCCGAGGAAAAGGTAGCGGTATCCTTAGCGCCGGCGTTTTTGGGTTCTTTTTCTCTGCAAAGGCCGGGCCAGATGGCAGCGGCTTTGAAAAAGCTGGGCTTTTGCGCGGTTTCAGAAACCGCGCAGGGGGCGGCATACGTCACCGCCCAATATCATGACCTGATGGTGGAAAACAAGATGAAGAACATCATCACTACCTGCTGCCCTTCCATCAACCGCTTGATCGAGCTGTACCACCCGGAGGTGGTAGAATATATGGCGCCGGTGGTATCTCCTATGATCGCCAGTGCCCGGCTGATTAAGCAGGCCCTGGGCAAAGGGGTCAAGGTGGTGTTTGTGGGCCCCTGCATCGCTAAAATTGACGAGGCCGCCGATATCCGCCACGATACCGACGTAGAGGCGGTGCTGACGTTTGAGGATATTGCCCAGTGGTTTGAGGAAGAAGGGATCCGTCCCGACGAGTGCGAGGACGCCTCTTTCTTAAACGCCAGTTCGAAAATTTTGAGAATGTATCCGGTGACCAGCGGTATTTTGGAAAGCCTGAAAGCAAAAGGCGGCTGCGGCAACTACCGGATGATCACGGTGGATGGCATCCAAGAGTGCATCGCCCTGTTTTCATCTATGGCGAAGGGCGAGTTGGACCACTGCTTTGTGGAGGCCAACGCCTGCAAGGGCGGCTGCGTGAACGGCCCCGCCAAAACCAAGGGGGAAGAAACCCGCTTTAAGGCCGCTCTTGACGTGGAAAACTATGCCAGGGAGGATGCGGACGCTTATCCCGCGGTGGATGAAGAAATTCCCATGGGCAAGCGGTTCTTTGACCGGGCGCACCATGAAAAGCTGCCGGATGAGGACACCATACGCAGTATTTTGGCAAAGATTGGCAAGGAATCTCCGGAGCAGGAGCTGAACTGCGGCGCCTGCGGCTACAATTCCTGCCGGGAAAAGGCCATCGCCGTCTATCTCGACCGGGCGGAATTGACCATGTGCGTCCCTTATATGAAGGAGCGCGCGGAGTCCCTGTCCAATTATGTGCTGTCCGAAACCCCAAACATCACCATTATGGTGGATAGCGAAATGAATATCATCGAGTTTAATAAGGCCGCTGAGGAATGCTTTAAAATTTCCCGCCGTGAGGCGCTGGAAAAGGGCCTTTTCGAGCTGATCGACTGCTCCGATTTCCAGTTTGTGCTGGATACCAAGCAGACGATTACCAATAAAAAGGTGCACTACAAGGAATATGGAATCACCACGGAGCAATCTATTATTTACATAGATAAGCAGAACATCGTCATGGGTATTTTCAAGGATATCACCAAAGAAGAAAAAGAACAGGAAAACCTGTATGACCTGCGGGTAGAAACCATGGAAATGGCCCAAAAGGTGATCGATAAGCAGATGGTGGCGGCCCAGCAGATCGCGAGCCTCTTGGGAGAAACCACCGCGGAAACCAAGGTGACCCTGACCAAGTTAAAAAATATGATTGTGTTTGACGGTGATGAATAATGAAAATGCATGTGGATACCGCTTACCGCAGCTTGTTCAAATACGGTGAGGAATTGTGCGGCGATAAAGTGAAAATCACCCGCACGGAGGATTCCGTTTTCGCGGTATTGGCGGATGGTTTGGGAAGCGGCGTCAAGGCTAATATTCTTTCCACCTTGACCAGTACCATAATTTCAACTATGCTGACAGAAGGCGCCGCCATGGAACAGGCGGTGGAAACCATTGTTTCCACTTTGCCCATCTGCAGCGTGAGGAAGCTTGCCTATTCTACTTTTTCGGTTTTGCAGATCAAAGACAGCGGCGAGGCTTATTTGGCTGAGTTCGATAACCCGGCCTGCATCTTCATCCGCAACGGCGAGCTGATGGAGCTGGAAATGACCGATAAGGAATACGCGGGCAAAACCGTTTACGAGTCCAGGTTTACCGTGTTTCCCGGGGATGTGCTGGCCTTAATCAGCGACGGCGTGGTATACGCCGGCGTGGGCAGCATCTTAAACTTCGGCTGGACCTGGGAAAGCGTGGCGGAATGGCTGCGCAAGGAAAGCCTGAAGGAAAAATCCGCCCCCAGGCTGGCGGCGGCGCTGTCCCAGGCGGTGAAAGAGCTTTACATGGATAAACCGGGAGACGACTCCACCGTGCTGGTGGCCAGAATCTCTCCCCGCCAGGTAGTCAATATGTTCGCCGGACCGCCGAAGAATAAGGACGACGACCCGAAAATGGTCCGGGATTTTATGACTTCCTCCGGGAAAAAGCTGATCTGCGGCGGCTCAAGCGCCAATATTGTTTCCCGGGTATTAAACCGCAGCATTGAAACCAGCCTGGACTACGTGGATCCGTTGATCCCCCCGGTGGGGTCCATCGAGGGCATCGACCTGGTGACGGAAGGGGTGCTGACCCTGAGCCGTACGGTGGATATTCTCCAGGAATACTTAGAGCATGAGACGGATTCCTTCTATTTTAAAAAGCTGGATGAGCAAAACGGAGCCGCCATGCTGGCGAAAATTTTGCTGGAGCAGTGTACCACTTTGAATTTGTTTATCGGCACAGCCATTAACCCGGCCCATCAGAATCCCGGCCTGCCGTCTGATCTGAGCATTAAACTGAAGCTGATCGACAAGCTGTGTAACCTGATGGAACGCCTGGGAAAACGGGTGTCGAAAAAGTATTACTAACCAGGGCTGCGGGCCCGGCGCCTAATAAGGCGCTTAATGAGAAAACCAAGGGAGTTCCGGCGCCAAGGCGCGCTCCGGTTCTCTGTTGTAAGGAAAGTAGAGGAGCCTATGCGATACGATAATGACGCCAAACAAATGAAATTCGAGGTCCTGCTTCGGGTTGCCCAGCTTGCCTATGCCGGGGACCTGGAGGATAAAGCGGACTCGATTCCCTATGATATCATTCCGGGGAGGGTGGCGCGTTTTCGCTGTTGTGTTTACCGTGAGCGGGAGATTTTGAGAGAGCGTGTGATTTTGGCAAAAGGGAAATGCCTGCCCACCAATCCGGATGGCTCGGGTACCGTAACGGTGCTTCCGGCGGCCTGCGAGGGCTGCCCCATCAACCGGTTTACCGTTACCGCCAATTGTCAGCGATGCATGGCGAAAAAATGCGTGGCCGCCTGTCCGTTCGGCGCGATTACCGTTACCGGAAGCGGCGCGTATATCGATCCCGCCAAATGCAAGGAGTGCGGCCGCTGCGCCGCCGCCTGCCCTTATAACGCCATTTCCGATACCATGCGGCCCTGCCTGCGTTCCTGCCCGGTGGATGCCATCACCATGGATGAAAACAAACAGGCCAGCATCAAATACGACCGCTGCATCGGCTGCGGCGCCTGTACCATGGACTGCCCCTTCGGCGCAATTTCCGACACCTCCTCTATTGTGAAGGTCATCGAGCAGCTGAAAGGGAAAAAGCAGGTTTACGCCATGTTCGCCCCGGCCATCGAGGGCCAGTTCGGCACTGCCACCGTGGGGATGCTCAAGGCGGCGCTAAAAAAGCTGGGCTTCGACGATTCCTTCGAGGTGGCCCTGGGCGCCGACGCGGTGGCCCAGCACGAGGCCCATGAATTGAAGGAAGCTATGCAGACCGGCAGGAAAATGACCACATCCTGTTGCCCGGCCTTTTTTACCATGATTAAAAAGCACTTCCCCAAGCTGATTCCCAATATCAGCAGCACGGTGTCGCCTATGACCGCCACCGCCAGGTATGTGAAATATCTCCATCCCCACGCCTTAACGGTGTTTATCGGCCCCTGTATTGCAAAGAAACAGGAAATCCAGCATGTCAAGGACAGCGCCGACTATGTGCTCACCTTTGAAGAATTAGCCGCCATGTTCAAGGCGCAGAACGTGGATCCCATGGAAATGGCGGACGACGTTCAGGACGGCTCTGTTTATGGCAAGGGCTTCGCTCAAAGCGGCGGTGTATCCGGCGCGGTGATGCAGGTGCTGGATGAAGAGGGCTTTGAGATGCCGGTTACCTGCCGCAAGTGTATGGGCGCCAAGGAGTGCAAGAAGGCATTGATCGCCATGAACGCCGGTAAAATGCCGGAAAATATCATTGAGGGCATGGCCTGTCCCGGCGGCTGTCTGGACGGCCCCGCGGCGGTGGACACTCTGCAAAAGGTAGTGCGGAACCGCTCTAAGCTGCTGCCTAAGGCGGACCAAAGGACCATTACGGAAAATGTCGCAGAGCACGGGTTTGATAAAATTAAGATGGATGATCGATGATTTGAAATTTTAGGAAGATACTAAAAACAGAGGGCGGTTTGTTTCGTCCTCTGTTTTGCCATTTTCAAAAGAAAGCAGAGGGTTGACTATGAAAGAATCCAAAAGAGTATCCGAATCCGCGGCGGAGCAGGTGCAGCTGGTGTTAAGCTCCCATATTAACGGCTACCAGCGGCTGTTCGGCGGCCAGCTGATGTCCTGGATCGATATGCTGGGCGGCGTGATCGCCAGGCGCCACGCGGAGCACGAGGTGACCACCGCGTGCATCGATAACCTTCAGTTTAAAAAAGCGGTGACTATCAACAGCACGCTGGTGCTGAAAGGAAAGATGACCTACGTGGGCAGAAGTTCCATGGAGGTGCGGGTGGACACCTTTGTGGAAAAGTTGGACGGTACCCGGGAGTTGGTGAACACCTGCTATATGGTGCTGGTGGCTCTGGATGAGGATCAGAAACCGGTGCCGGTGCCTCAGCTGATCTGCGAAACCCCTCAGGAAAAAGAAGAATTTGAAAACGGCGCCCGCCGCCAGCAGCTTCGGAAAGCCCGGCGGAATGAAGGGTATTGATTCGTTGATTTACCACGAAATATAGTTTTAAGGTCCCCGTTTCTTATCGAAATTGTAAAAAGATGGACGATTTCCTATACAGCCCTTGGAAAAAAGGGTATACTTAAAATGATTTCTTTCGGAATTTATTTTTCGGGATTTATTTTAAGGAGGAGAAAATATGCGGGAAAATAAGCGGCAGACGTTCCACCGATGGCTGACCTCCGGTATGGGCGCCTTGGTGCTGGCGATCATTCCTGTTTTTTTCTATTTTTATTGGAAAATGGATTCCTTTCTCGGGAAGATAGAAATTTCCGCGGCCGTCAGCCAGCTTTGGCTAAAGGCTTTTTTGATCGGGCTGGTTGTATTTTTGATTTCCTTTGCCCTTTTGTTTTTCGGCTTCCGTTTTTTAGCGCCTGCCGGCGCCTTTTTATACCGCTGGCGGTATGCTGTGGCTTTGACGGTTTTAGCCGCCTGCGTGCTGCTGAATCTTAGCGGCTCCTCTATTGGCTGTTGGACAGGCGTGCTTGCCGATCAACAGGATGGAGGGCTTCTTCTTGGAGTGAACCGTGGGGTGCGGTCCGACGAATGGGCGGTAAATACCCCGATGGCATTCGCCCAGTATTACGATCCTCAAGGGGCGTATCCGTATTTTGGCCAGGTTATGCGGGGCGCCGTTACCGACAGCTTTATCGTTTACGGCCAGCCGGTTTGGGACATTGCGGCCTTGTTCCGCCCGTTCCATTGGGGCTATCTCTTGTTGGGCGCGGAACGGGGGCTTTCATTCTTTTGGTGCGCCAGGCTGATCGCCCTGTTTATGGTTACCTTTGAGCTTGGAATGCTGCTTACCGGCAAGAAAAAGCCTTTCGCTTTGGCGTGCGCCTTGCTTATCACCTTTTCTTCTCAGGTACAATGGTGGTTCGCTGTTAACGGCTTGGTGGAAATGCTGGTATTTGGAGAATTGGCGGTTATCATCGTCCATCATTTCATGGTGACGAAAAAAATATGGGCGCGAATCCTTCTGATGGTTGGGCTAGCCCTTTGCGGCGGCGCTTACATTTTGACTTTTTATCCTTCCTGGCAGGTGCCTTTGGGGTATGTGTTTTTGGCCTTGATCTTAGGGGTGGTCATTACCGACCGGAAGGAATGCGACTTTTTCTGGAAAAGGGATATCCCTATTGTTTTGCTGTTTGTAGTTCTGCTGGCGGGATCTATGGCGTATGTGTTTTCAAAATCCCTGGATACCGTTAAGATTGTAATGAATACCGCTTATCCAGGAGCGAGAGTGGCTACAGGCGGCGGCTTTGGCGCCAGGCTGTTTCATTATCCGGCCACATTGCTTTTTCCGCTGACGGAAGCCAACCTGCCTGGAAATCCCTGCGAGTTGGCGGTGTTTTATGATTTTTTCCCGGCAGGAATCATTCTGTCCTTGATGGTGATTCTCAAGGAGAAAAAACGGGATCCGCTTTTGATTTGCATGCTGGCGGTACAGGCGCTTTTGCTGGCTTACTGCACCTTCCAATTCCCGGAGCTTTTGTCGAAGGCGCTGCTGTTGAGCTTTAGCCAGGCGAGCAGGGCGTTTTTGGCGGTAGGGGTCATCAATATCCTTTTGCTGGTGCGCGGCATGGCGCTTTTAAAGACCCGGATTTCCCCTCTTTTAGCGGGAATCCTTGCTTTGGTCCTTGGGGTTTTGATCGGCCTGGCTTGTCAAAGGAATTTCCCGGCTTATTTATCCGTCCTGAAAACGGTTTGCGTCACGTCTGTCGTGGTAATCGGCTTTTATGTTATTTTCCGCCGCCATGGGAAATTGTTCCTTTGCGGTTCTTTCCTGATTGTATTGGTGTCCGGCGTGCTGGTGAATCCTGTGCGCCAGGGGGCGGCTTTGCTTCAGCAGGATTCTTTGATACAGGAAATCCGGCAGGTCACTCAAAATGAACCGGGAACCTGGATTGTAGACAACGCGGGCTACCCAGTGATCAATCTCCCGGCAATCGCCGGGGCGCCGACCATTAATTCTACTAACGTTTATCCTGATTTGGAACGTTGGCGGCAGCTAGACCCTGACGGCTCTAATGAGGAGATTTACAATCGATATGCCCATATTTTGATTACCCTGTCTGACGATGAACCCACGGGATTTGATTTGAAGCAGGCAGACGTTTTTAAGCTTACATTGAATGTAGAGGACCTGCCGGTTCTTGGCAACCGCTATATTTTAACTACCAGAAACCTGGAAAGCCTGGAAAGTGATCGGGTTCGGTTTAAACGGTTATCGCAAATTAGCACCTATTTCATTTACGAGGTAGAAGGAGTAGCATCATGAAGACAGCAGTGTTGATTCCATGTTATAATGAGGCCAAGACCATCGGGAAAGTGGTGGCGGATTTCAAAGAAAAAATGCCTCACGCGGATATTTATGTGTATGATAATAATTCCACGGACAATACCGCTCAGATTGCGGAGCAAGCCGGAGCGATTGTCCGCTACGAGCACAAGCAGGGCAAAGGCAACGTAGTGCGCGCCATGTTCCGGGAAGTGGAAGCGGATTGCTATATTATGGTGGATGGCGACGACACCTATCCAGCGGATTTCGGTCCGCAGCTGGAAAAATTAGTGCTGTCCGGCCGGGCCGATATGGCGGTTGGAGACCGCCTTTCCTCCACTTATTTCACTGAAAACAAGCGCCCGTTTCATAATTTCGGCAATGTGCTGGTGCGGCGGATGATCAATTTCCTGTTTCGGGCAAAATTAAACGATATTATGACCGGCGCCCGGGCGTTCAGCTGGAATTTTGTGAAATCCTATCCGGTGATTTCCAGGGGCTTTGAAATCGAAACCGAGATGACTATTTTCGCTTTGGACAATAATTTCGCTATTGTTGAGGAGCCCATCGCCTATCAGGACCGGCCCCAGGGGAGCGAGTCAAAGCTGAACACCTATTCCGATGGGCTCAAGGTGCTGAAAACCATCTTTCATTTATTTAAAGATACCAAGCCGATGGCGTTTTTTTCTATTATCAGCTTGATTCTGCTTTTGGTTTCCTTTGGCTTTTTCCTTCCAATCTTAATTCAGTTTATCCAAACCGGTGTGGTGGATAAGTTTCCCACGCTGATCGTAATCAGCGCGCTGACCGTGATCGCGCTGCTTAATTTTTTCTGCGGCGTTATTCTGTCCGTGTTAAAAAAGCAGCACCGGCAGAACTTTGAGCGGGAATTGACGATCCTTCACGAATTGAACCGGTTGAATCAGGAGGACAACCAATGATTCAGTTAATTGCTTTAGATTTAGACGGAACCACCCTAACAGGGGACAATACGATTTCCGAGCGGAACCAAAACGCCTTGTTTTCCGCGATGAAACAAGGCGTTTACGTGGTGCCCGCTACCGGCAGGACCTTCCAAAAAATGCCTTCCTGCGTCAGGGAACTGCCGGGAATCCGCTATGCCATCTGTTCCAACGGCGCGTCGGTTTACGATGTGGCGGCGGATAAAAATATATATGAAAACCTGATGCCCTATGAGACTACCGCCCAAATGCTTCAATTCGGCGACGAGTACCAGTGCTTTCTCGAGGTGTACCTTCAGGGGAAATCCTATTGCAGGCTTTCCCAGCTGGACCACGTGATGGAATATCCCAGGCTTTCCGATTACGTTTCCCATGTGCGCTCCACCCGGCTGCCGGTAGAAAGCTTGAAAAAGCTGGTGCTGGACGCCGGCTGCGGCGTGGAAAAGGTGAACCTGTGGCCCAAGCGCCGGGAGGACTTCCCGGTGATGTGGGAGAAGCTCTTGAAAAACGAAGGGGTGTCCATTACCAGCTCGGGCTTCGGCAACATTGAAGTTAACAACCGCGGCTGCGACAAAGGGGATGGGCTGCTTCATTTGTGCGAGTATTTGAAAATTCCCAGGGAAAATGTAATGGCCGCCGGGGATAACCTGAACGACGGCCCGATGATCGAATATGCCGGGGAATCTGTTGCCATGGGCAACGCCATCGACGAGTTGAAGCAAAAAGCCAAATACATAGCCAAAACCAATTTAGAGGACGGTGTAGCGGACATGGTGGAAAAGTTGGTTTTGGGAAAGATACGGTAAAGAAAAAGAGGGCGCCGCGCCCTCTTTTTTCAGTGGTTTTTGTCTGGGTTTCCGTTGAAAAATATGGAGTGATATGGTATACTAAAATGAAATATGTCAAATCTGTGAGGTGTGTTTTTTGGCAATTGAGCCTAAGGAATATACAAAGCTTGCGGCGGAAGTAATGGCGGCCCGGGCGAAAAAGGAAACGCCTCTGGCGATGGTGCGGACTTACGGCTGCCAGCAGAATGTTTCCGACGGAGAGAAAATCAAGGGGATGCTTCAAGAAATGGGTTTCGGCTTTACCGAGGACCAGGAGGAAGCGGACTTTATTTTATTCAATACCTGCGCGATAAGGGAACACGCGGAGGACCGCATTTTCGGCAATGTGGGGGCGCTGAAATATTTGAAACGCAGAAACCCTGGCCTGGTCATCGCCCTGTGCGGCTGTATGATGGAGCAGGAGCATGTGGTGGAGCGGATCCGGAAAAGCTATCCTTTTGTCAGCCTGGTGTTCGGCACCCACTCCCTTTCCAATTTTCCCAAGCTGGTGTATGAAACCCTGACCGGCGCGAAAAGAGTGTTTGAACGGGGTGGGGAGGACACCATCGACGAGAATATCCCGGTGCGCCGAGATGGGGACTTCAAGGCATGGCTGCCGGTGATGTACGGATGTGATAATTTTTGTTCCTACTGCGTGGTGCCTTATGTGAGAGGCCGGGAGCGGAGCCGGGAGCCCGGGGCGGTGCTTAAGGAAGCCCGGCAGCTGATCGAGGGCGGCTATAAGGATATCACCCTGCTGGGGCAGAACGTGAACTCCTATGGCAAGAACCTGTCCCAGCCGGTGAATTTCGCGGGGCTTCTGAAAGAAATCAGCAATATGGAGGGGGACTACTGGCTTCGGTTTATGACCAGCCACCCCAAGGACTGCACCAAAGAGCTGATCGACGTCATGGCGTCGTCGGAACATATCGCCAAGCACCTGCACCTGCCCTTCCAATCCGGCAACAACCGGGTGCTAAAGGAAATGAACCGGCGCTATACCCGGGAGCAGTATTTGGAGATGATCGGGTATGCCCGGGAGAAAATGCCTGGCCTATCCATTACCAGCGATGTGATCGTGGGCTTCCCAGGGGAAACCTATGAGGAGTTCCAGGATACCCTTTCCCTGATCCGGGAGGTGGAATTTACCGCGCTTTATACCTTTATTTTTTCCCAAAGAAAGGGCACCCCGGCGGCAGAGATGCCTGACCCGGTGCCTCATGGGGAAAAGACACAGTGGTTCGCGGAACTTTTGAAGGTTCAGGAGGGAATTTCCGCGAAACGGTGCGCTTCTATGGTGGGCAGAACCGTCCGGGGCCTGGTGGAGGAGGAAGCCTCCAAGCCTGGCGTGCTGAATGCCAGAACAGAGGAAAACGTCACGGTGGAAATTCCGGGGGACCCGTCTTTGATTGGAAGCTTTCAGAATATTTTGGTCACTGACGCGGGAAACTGGGTGCTGAAAGGAAACTGTATATAATTTCAGTTTAGAATTTATATAGAAATAAAATTTTTTTGGAGGACAAGTAAATGGATATCATTGAGCAAGCGAGAGAACTGGGCCGGCAGATTCAGAAGGATGACCGCTATCTGAAGGTGCAGATTGCCCAGCAGAACAGCGATAACGACCAGGAGCTGCAAGCCCTGATCGGCGACTTTAACTTAAAAAGAATGAACATTAATACCGAGGCCCAGAAGGAAGACCGTAATGAGGAAAAGCTGCAAAAGCTGAACCAGGAGCTGCGGACCTGCTACGCCTCGATTATGAAGAACGAAAATATGGCGGCCTATAACATGGCCCGCCAGGAGCTGGACGCCCTTTTAAACCGGGTCAACGCCATTGTGATGCAGAGCGCTCAGGGCGAAGACCCCGATACCACCGATTACCAGGAAGCCTGCGGCGGAAACTGCGCGTCCTGCGGGGGCTGCCACTAATCACTTTTTAGAAAAGGCGCGGGAAGGCAGACTCCTTCCCGCGTCCTAAAAAATTTTGAAGGGAGAAAAACAATCATGGCTGAGCTGTCGCCAATGATGCAGCAATATCAGAAAATCAAGGCGGAAAACCAGGGGGCTATTTTGTTTTTCCGCCTTGGAGATTTTTATGAGATGTTCTTTGACGACGCGGTGCTGGCGTCGAAAGAACTGGAACTAACCCTCACCGCCAGAGACTGCGGGCAGGACAAAAAAGCCCCAATGTGCGGCGTGCCCTATCACAGCAGCGAAAGCTATATCGCCAGGCTGATTTCCAAGGGGTATAAGGTAGCCATCTGCGAGCAGATGGAGGACCCGGCGCTGGCGAAGGGGCTGGTGAAGCGGGATATCATCCGTGTGGTTACCCCAGGTACTGTTTTAGAGGGCAGTATGCTGGACGAGGGCAAAAATAACTTTATCTGCTCTATTTACGCCATCGGCGATAACGCGGGCATCTGCTTCTGCGATATTTCTACCGGCGAGCTTTACGCCACCAGCCTGGATAAGGATCTGGAAAATAAGATTTTAAATGAGCTTGGGCGGTTTTCCCCCAGGGAGATTTTAATCGGCGGCGAAACGGTGAATATGAAAAAGCTGGCGCCGTTTATCCGGGATAAGCTGTCCGCCTGCGTGGAAATGCGGGAGGATCCGGAGTTCGATTTTGAGATCTGCCGCAAGACCGTGCTGGATCAGTTTAAAAAGGAGAACCTGGACGACCTGGGGTTGGAGGGGCAGGCTCAGGCGGTTTCCGCTTTGGGCGCCCTGCTGAATTACCTGAAGGATACCCAGCGGAAGGTGCCGCTGAAAATCAACCGGATCGAAACCTACACCCAGGCCCAGTTTATGGGCGTGGATTTAAATACCCGGCGGAATCTGGAACTGCTGGAAACCATGCGGAACAAGGAAAAGAGAGGCTCCCTTTTGTGGGTGCTGGACCAGACCAAAACCGCCATGGGAAAGCGGCTTTTACGCACCTGGATCGAGCAGCCTCTTTTGAGCTGCGGAAAGATCATCCGCCGTCAGAACGCGGTGGAAGAGCTTTACTGCGACCCGTTTTTATGCGGCAGCCTGGCGGATCAGCTCACCGGGGTGTTCGATTTGCAGCGGCTTATCACCAGAATCGTATACGGCACCGCCAACGGCCGGGAGCTTCGCTCTCTTTCCGCCACCATTGGGCTGCTGCCGGAACTGAAAAAGCTGATGGCCAACCGGAAATCCGAGCTTCTTCAAAGCATCTATGAGGATTTGGATACCCTGGAGGACGTTCATGAACTGATTGAAAGCTCCATTGTGGACGACCCGCCGTTTTCCGTCCGGGAAGGGGGGATTATCCGGGAGGGCTACAACCAGGAGGTGGACGAGCTCCGCCAGGATATGACCGGCGGCAAGGATTATGTGGCTGCCATTGAGAAGCGGGAACGGGAGAAAACCGGGATTCCAAAGCTTCGGATCGGCTATAACCGGGTGTTCGGCTATTACCTGGAGGTGACCAATTCCTATAAAGACCAGGTGCCGGAGGGCTACATAAGAAAACAAACCTTAACCAACTGCGAACGGTATGTGACCCAGGAGCTGAAAGACCTGGAGGGCCGGATTTTAGGCGCTAAAGACCGGTGTGTCCAGCTGGAATACCGGCTGTTCGACGATATCCGCACCACGGTGTCCGCCCAGCAGGAGCGGGTGCAGAAAACCTCAAACGCCATTGCCCAGCTGGATGTTCTCTGTTCCTTTGCCCGGGTGGCGGTGAAAAACCAATACTGCCGTCCCGAGGTGAACCTAAGCGGGAAAATTACATTGAGAGAAAGCCGCCACCCTGTGGTGGAGCTGCTTTCCGACGCCGCGCCTTTTGTGCCAAACGACGCGTTGCTGGACCAGGATGAGAACAGGGTGCTGGTGATTACCGGCCCCAATATGGCGGGTAAATCCACCTATATGCGGCAGATCGCCTTGATCGCGCTGATGGCCCAGCTTGGCAGCTTTGTGCCCGCGGCGTCGGCGGAAATCGGCCTTGTAGACCAGATTTTTACCAGGGTAGGCGCTTCCGACGATTTAGCCTCGGGCCAGTCCACCTTTATGGTGGAGATGAACGAGGTAGCGGATATTTTAAAGCGGGCTACCTCCAACAGCCTTTTGGTGCTGGACGAAATCGGCAGAGGAACCTCCACCTTCGACGGTATGAGTATCGCCAGGGCGGTGTTGGAGTTTGTGGTGGATAAGCGGAAGCTGGGGGCGAAGACCCTGTTTGCCACCCATTACCACGAGCTTACCGAAATGGAAGACCTGATGGACGGCGTGAAGAATTACAGCATCGCCGTAAAAAAGCGGGGCGATGATATTACCTTCCTGCGCCGGATTATCCGGGGCGGCGCGGACGACAGCTACGGCATCGAGGTGGCAAAGCTGGCGGGGCTGCCCCAGGCGGTTATCAGCCGGGCTAAGCAGGTGCTGAAAGAGCTGGAAGCGGGCCAGGAGGTCACGCCAAAGGCCAAAGCCCATAAAAAGGCCCCGAAGGAGGAGACGCCTCCGCCTCAGATTTCCCTGCTGCCCAGCGCGGAATCGGAAATTGAGGAACGCTTGAAGAAAGTAGACGTGAACACCCTGACTCCCATTGAGGCCATGAATTTACTGTTTGAGCTTGCGAAAATGGCTAGGGAAAGCTAACGCGGGACCAAAACCGTCCGAATGCGGCTGGCCCCGGCCCAATCAGCGGGCCTCAGCGTGTGCAAAGCGAAAAAATAAAATCTATACTCTGGCTGAGTTGGTTCCAGCGATTAAAAGCGCCTGGACAGAGAGCCGGAGAGCAGAATGATATGGGAAAAACAAAGGATCCTTAAAATCAGGCGGATCGAAAGTAAATCTTTCACCCAGCCCGCCGTGTGAAAATAAATACCCTATCGAGATTTTTTATGATTGCTAACGAAAATATTACTATCTTAAAGAAAGGGAGGCGGTTTCATGGCAAAAATACATGTGCTGGATAAACACGTGGCGGAGCTGATCGCCGCGGGAGAAGTCGTGGAACGGCCTTCTTCCGTGATTAAGGAGCTGGTGGAAAACGCCATCGACGCCGGTGCTACCACGATTTCCGTGGAGATTCAGCACGGCGGCATCACCTATATGCGGGTAACGGACAACGGAAGCGGCATCGCAAGAGAGGATGTGCCCAAAGCGTTTCTCCGCAACGCCACCAGCAAGGTGCGGTCCGCGGAGGATTTGGACGGCATTGGCACCCTTGGCTTCCGGGGAGAGGCATTGGCCTCTATCTGCGCCGTGAGCCGGGTCACCCTGCTGACCAGGACCCAGGAGGAGCTGGCCGGCACCAACTACCAAATTGAAGGCGGGGAAGAAACCGCCCTGGAGGACGTGGGCTGCCCCCAGGGCAGCACCGTGATTGTCCGGGATTTATTCTACAACACCCCCGCCAGAATGAAATTTTTGAAAAAGGATATTTCTGAGGCTAACGCCGTAGCCGGGGTGATGGACCGGGCGGCCTTGTCCCATCCGGAAATTTCCTTCCGGTTTATCCGTGACCACAAAGAAACCCTGTCCACTCCGGGGGACCGTCAGCTGAAATCCTGTATTTACGCGGTTTACGGCAAGGACTTTACCGCGGGGCTGATCCCAGTGGATTACGATTACAACGGTGTAAAGGTCCGGGGCTTTATCTCCAAGCCCTCTGCGGTACGGCCTAACCGCAGTATGCAGCACTTTTTCATCAACGGCCGGTTTGTGAAAAGCAAAACCGCCATGGCGGCTTTGGAACAGGCATTCAAGGGCTCCATCATGGCGGGAAAATTCCCGAGCTGCGTCCTTCACCTTTCTGTGTCCTGGCAGGCGGTGGACGTGAACGTGCACCCCGCTAAAATCGAGGTGCGGTTCCTCAATGAAAAACCTATTTTTGACGCCGTGTACCATGGGGTGAAAAGCGCCCTGATGGCTGGCGACCAGCGTAAAGAGATGACCCTGCCAAAGCCCAACCTGGCCCCTCCGATGCCTCAAATAGAGCAAACCAGGCTGCCTGCGCCGCCCACAGCCGGTTCGGCTTTTTATCAGCCGAAAGAAGAAAAATCACAAGCGTCCCACGTCGGGCAGCCCGGCGGGCCGCCGGCCTCCGTTTCCAACAGGGCTTTCAGCCGTAATGAGGGAAAAGAAGTTCAGCCAGCCGCCCCCCTGCCGGAGGCGGCCCGGAAAATCCCTGTGCCTTACGGGGATGACGAACCGGAGCTTTTTGTCCCCTCCAAACGGCAGAACCCGGCGCCTGTAGTCCGGGATTTCATTTCTTCCCCTTTTTCATTTTTAGAGGAAAAGAAAGAAAAGCCTGGCGCCCAGGCCAGCGAACGGCTCCAAGAGGAGCGTCCGGTGATAAACCCCGAAAAAACCGAAGCGACACAGGCCGCCCTTACCGGCGGACAAACGGAGCGTCAGAAATCGGAGCCGCCGGCGGAAAACAGCGGGGAGCAGGAAACCGCCGAAGAAATTGCCCCGCCCGCGGAAAAACGGCAGCGCCTGATAGGCGAGGCGTTTCGCACCTATTTGATTATAGAATACGGCGACGACGAGCTGCTGTTGATCGATAAGCACGCCGCCCACGAGCGGATTCTTTATGAAAAGCTGAAAAAGGAAAGCGGGAAAAGCTGCGCCCAGTATTTGCTGGAACCCATTCCGGTGACCCTGGATAAAAACGAGTACGCCGTAGTGCTGGAAAACCAGGAACTGTTTTTAGAGGCGGGCTTTGAAGTGGAGGATTTCGGCGCGGGGACGGTGCTAGTGAGAAGCGCGCCCCTTTCCTTTGAGCAGGAGGACATCGCTTCCTCCTTTATGGAAATCGCGGGCCATCTGTTAGAGAACAAAACGGACATGTCCACGGAAAAGCTGGACTGGCTGTATCACAATATCGCCTGCCGGGCGGCTGTGAAAGCTGGGCAGACCGGCGCCGACCAGGAGCTGGTCGCCCTGGCGGCGGCCTTGCGGGAAAACCCGGAAATCCGGTATTGCCCCCACGGCAGGCCTGTTTCCATCTCGCTGAAAAAGCGGGAAATTGAAAAACAATTTGGCAGGATTCAATGATGAGCAATGAAAAATTTCCATTGGTGTGCGTGGTAGGCCCTACGGCATCCGGCAAAACCGGCTTGGCGGCGGCCCTTTCCCAAAGGCTTGACGGGGAAGTGGTTTCCGCCGATTCCATGCAGATTTACCGGGGACTGTCCATTGGGACGGCAAAGCCCACCAAAGAAGAGATGGGGGGCATCCCCCACCATATGATCGACTTTTTATCCCCAGAGGAACGGTTCAGCGTGGCGGACTACGCCGCCATGGCCCGCGGGGTGATTTTTGATATCTACGAAAGGGGAAAGCTCCCGGTATTGGCGGGAGGCACCGGGTTGTATGTCCAGGCGGTGACCGAGGGGATTCTTTTCCAGGAAGAGCCGGAAAACCCGGAAATCCGGCGTCAATTGGAACAGCGGGCAGAGAAAGACGGGATAGAAGCCCTGTTCCAGGAGCTTCAAAACATCGATCCCCCTTCGGCCCAGCGGATTGACCCCAGCAATGAGAAACGGGTGATCCGGGCGCTGGAAATCTATTATCTGACCGGGGAAACCATGACCCGGCGGTTGGAAAAATCCAGGCCCAAAGACCTGCCTTTCCGGCCTGTGCTCATCGGCCTGAATTTCGCCGACCGGCAGAGGCTTTATGACCGGATTGAACAAAGGGTGGACCAGATGATGGATAGCGGCCTGCTGGAAGAGGCTGGAGCTGTGTTGAATCATTTAGGAATTACCGCGTCCGGCGCCATCGGCTATAAGGAGTTTATACCTTATTTTCAGGGAAAGATTACCATAGAGGAAGCTGTGGAACAGCTGAAGCGGGATACCCGCAGGTACGCCAAACGCCAGCTCACCTGGTTTAAACGGGACGCAAGAATCCATTGGATTCTCGCCGACCGTGAGGAGGGGGTTGACGGAATTCTGCAAAATTCACTTGCGTATCTGAAAAAGGAAGGTATAATAGAAAAATAAAAGGAGGAACGTCAAATGAGCAATAAAGTATTCAAACGGGTTGCGGCGACCCTCCTTGCCCTTTTGCTTTTGTTTTATGTAGGATTGCAGATATACAACTCCAAGCACAGCAGCATTCAGACGGAGACCGCCACCTATATGACGGCCTCCGATACCATTGAAACCACGGGCTATATCGTCCGCAACGAGACCTATGTGACCTCCGACGCTGACGGCGTGCTCAATTATGTGCTGGAAGACGGGGAAAGCGTCAAGGAAAACGGCGTTATCGCCCAGGTTTACGCCAGCGCCGAGGACGCTTCCGCGCAAAATCAGATCAGCAAGCTGCAAAGTGAGATCGATAACCTTGAGCGGCTCACTACGGCGGCGGATCAGATCAGCCTTTCCACCAGCCCCGACGTGGTGGACGGCCAGATCACCACCCAGATCAACCAATTCCTTTCCGTGGTCAATTCGGGCGATTATTCCGGTGTGGACGCTTCCCGGGACCAGCTGACCTACCTTTTGAACCAGAGGCAGATTATTACCGGCAAGCCAAACGGCTATGCGGACAGGCTCAACTCCTTAAAATCCCAGCTGGAAACCATGAAAGGACAAGCCGCCGGGCCCATCGGCACGGTGACGTCCCCCGCGGCCGGCTATTTCATCAGCAGCACTGACGGCTATGAGAAAAGCTTTGATTACGATAAAATTCAAGAGGTCACCTTGGATCAATTAGGCCAGGAACCGGCCCAGCAGCCGGTGGACGGCAACGTGGTGGGAAAAGTGGTTTCCGGCTTGAATTGGTATGTGGTGTGCAAGGTATCCGGGACCCAGTCCCTTCAGCTGACGGAGGGCGAGGAGGTGGACGGGATCACCATGCCATTCGCGTCCACCGGTCAAATTCCCGCTAAGGTGGTGGCCATCAACCAGGAAAACCGCCAAAGCGATGCCGCGGTAGTGCTGGAATGTAATTATATGAATAACGAGCTTAGCAAGATCCGCAAGGAAAGCGTTCAGATTGCGGTGAATACCTATTCCGGCATTATGGTCAATAAAAAGGCCATCCATGTGGAGCCGGTGATGAAGGTCATCGACGACGGGAGCGGCAGGCAGGTAAAGCAGGAGGTCACGGTGCAGGGGGTTTATGTGCTTTACGGCAGCGAGCTTGTGTTTAAAGAAATCGTCCCCCTCAGCACCTACAGCACCTTTGTGCTGTGCGACCCCAGCCCGGATGAGGATGCGACCTTTAACGGGGAAACCATCAAACTATACGACGAGGTTGTCGTGGGAGGCACGGATTTATATGACGGAAAAATTGTATAATCAGGAAGCCCTCGCGAAAGAGATCGAGGAAAAGAAACGCAATTTGAAAGATAATTACCAGGAGATCCGGGAAAATATTGAGGCGGCGGCGAAAAGGTCCGGCAGAAGGCCGGAGGATATCACCCTGCTGGCGGCGACCAAAACCGTACCGGTGGAGGTGGTCAATTACGGTATCAGCCTTGGGATCGATTACCTGGGGGAAAATAAGGTCCAGGAGTTTTTAAGCAAATATGACCAGTATGATAAGGAGTCCTGCCACTTGCAGTTTATCGGCCATCTGCAGACCAATAAGGTGAAACAGGTCGTGGGCAGGGTGGAGCTGATCCAGTCGGTGGATTCGGTAAAGCTGGCCCAGGAAATCGCCAAATGTTCCCGGAACCTAGACTGCGTCACCGGCGTTTTGGTGGAGGTCAATATCGGGGAGGAAGAAAATAAATCCGGCGTCCGGCCGTGTGACGCAAAGGCCTTCATTTCAGAAATTTCCCAGATTCAGGGAATTTTAGTAAAAGGTTTGATGGCAATTCCGCCTATTTGTGAAAAAAATTCAGAAATTCGGGCATATTTTACCGCAATGAGAAAACTATTTATTGACATTAAGGACGAAAACATAGATAATATTACTATGGATATCTTATCTATGGGAATGTCCAGCGATTATGTGGAAGCCATCGAGGAAGGCGCCACCATGGTGCGCGTAGGCTCTTCCCTGTTCGGCGCAAGAAATTATGCCGTGAAATAATCATTTTGATAAGAATTTAAAAATCAAGGAGGCCTTTTCATTATGGCAGGTTTGGTACAAAAATTTAAAGACATGTGGACCCCGCCGGAGGATGAATACGATTACGACTTTGAAGAGATGGATATGGATGACGAGGACGTCATGGACGAAATCTCTTCTAACAGCTACGAAGAAGAAGAGGCTTATCAGGAGCCTCAGCGGGAATCCAGACGCTCTGCCGGGCCTCAGGCCGGCAATAAGGTAGTCAACATTCACGCCGCCGCCCAGCTGCAGGTGGTTCTCTTTAAGCCGGAGCGTTTCGGGGACGAGACCCGTTCCGTGGCGGACGAGCTGATTAAAATGCACACCGTGGTTCTGAACCTGGAAAACACCAGCAAGGATGTTTCCCGCCGGATTCTGGACTTTTTAAGCGGCGTGGCTTATGCCAATAACGGCAAGATCAAAAGGGTTTCCACGGCCACCTTTATTATCACCCCCTATAACGTGGATCTTACCGGCGACGATTTGATGGACGAAATCGAAAGCAGCAATATGTATCTGTAATGTCCTACCGTCCAAACGATAAAGCTTCTGCCGCGGATAGCGCGCTGAAAGCAAGAATTGAAGATGCGGTCAGCCTGTGCGCCGTTCGGAGAGCGCCCTGCTTTGTAGGGTTTCTGGACGAGCGCCAGGCGGATCTTTCCATTAAAATCGCCAGAAATCTGGGGGTTCAAAGTTTTATGCTTTGGGGCGGCTATGAAGGTGCGCAAAGGTGCATGTTCGGGGCCTTCCCGAAAGAACTGTTGCCGGACAGCGAGCGCTTTCCGGTTGTTTCTATTTATTTCTCTTTTCGCAAAGAGGATTCTTTGGGCCACCGGGATTTTCTCGGGGCGCTGATGGGCCTTGGGATCAAGCGGGAGGCCCTAGGAGATATTTTGGTGGAAGAGGGCCGGTGCGTCCTCTTTTGCAAGGAAGAAATCGCGAATTTTGTCGAAACCCAGCTGAATAAGGTAGGAAGGGCCGGCGTGAAAATTGTTCCCGCGGGGTCGTTCCCTTTGCCAGGGGGCCAGGCGTTCGAGGAATTGGGCTTTACCGTGGCTTCCGACCGGCTGGATTGCGCCGTGGCCTGTTTTGTCCGTTCCAGCAGGGAGAAAAGCAGGCAGATGTTTCCCCAGGGGTTGGTGACCCGCAACTATGAGGTGGAAAAATCTCCATCTGCTGTGATTCAGGAAGGCGATAAGATTTCCATTCAAGGATATGGAAAGTTTATCATAGACCAAATAGGCCCGGAAACGAAAAAAGGAAGACTAAAACTGGCAGCCAGAAAATATAAATAGGAGGCACTGCTATGGCGAATCTGACACTGGAAGATATTGCGAATATCAGCTTTCCAAGAGCCAATTTCAGCGGATACCGCGCGGAGGATGTGGATGCGTTTATTGACGACGTTCAGGTTTCCTATGACAACGCGCTGAAGGAAAACGCCGAACTGAAAAGAAAGCTGGCGATCCTGGCGCAGAAGGTAGAAGAATACCGCAATGAAGAGGACAGCATCCGCAATACCCTTTTAAGCGCCCAGAAACTGGCCGATGCGTCAGTGCGGGAAGCGAAGCACAAGGCCGAGGTCATTGTGGCCGACGCCACGGAAAAGGCGGAGCGCATTATTCTCGGCGCCCAAAAGGAGGCCGAGAGCCAGCAGGGAGAGCTAGGCCGCCTGAAAGAGGAAGTTGCGGCGTTCCGTACCAAACTGCTGACCATTTATAAAGAACATCTCCAGATCATCCAGCAGCTTCCCACCGAGGAAGAGGTAACCAAAGAAAATGAGTCCCAGGCCGCTGAAACCGCGAAAGCGCCGGAGGCGCCTCAGCCGGAATCAACTCCGGCCGCGCCCCAAGAGGAAGCCCCCGCCGTGGAAAAAATGGAAGAGGCGGTTGACCCAAAGGATATGGAAAAGACCAAAGTCTATGAACCTGTGGGTTATACGGAAGCCCCTATGCCCCAGGCGGCCCCTATGGCTCCGCCGGATGGCGCCCAGCCGATTGAGGACCAGCTGCCCTCTCGCTTTTCTTCCCTGAAGTTTGGAGAGGATTACGACCTGAAAAACGACGTGGAGGAATCCCCGATCAATAATATGTTTAAGAAACGCAAGTAATTTTCAAAGGGAGAGTTAAAACCAATGCCGCAAGATTATAACCAAACCATGAACCTGCCCAAAACGGAATTTCCCATGAGGGCGGGCTTGCCCCAATCAGAGCCAGAGCGCTTAAAGAAATGGGAAGCCGACCGGGTTTACGACCACGTGATGGAAAACAATGAGGGTAAGCCTTTATATGTCCTTCACGACGGCCCCCCGTACGCAAACGGCAACATTCACCTGGGCACGGCTTTGAATAAAACCTTAAAGGATTTTATCGTCCGCTATAAAAACATGGCTGGGTTCCAGTCCCCTTATGTGCCGGGATGGGATACCCACGGCCTGCCTACCGAGCTGAAAGCCCGAAAAAAAGCCGGCGTGGATAATTCCTCCACCATTTCTGACGTGGAGCTGAGAAAAATCTGCCGGGAGTTCGCGTTAGGCTATCTGGATGACCAGCGCAGCCAGTTCAAGCGTTTGGGCGGCATCGGCGAGTGGGAGAATCCCTATATCACCTTAAAAAAAGAATTTGAGGCTACCCAGATCGAAGTGTTCGCGGATATGGCCTGCAAAGGCTATATTTATAAGGGACTTAAGCCGGTTTACTGGTGCCCGGACTGCCAGACCGCTCTGGCGGAAGCGGAAATCGAGTATGCCGAGGATCCCTGCGACTCTATTTATGTAAAATTCCTGGTGACCGACGACAAGGGCCTGCTGGCTCCAATGGGGGCGGATTTGGCGAAAACCTATTTCGTCATTTGGACCACCACCACCTGGACCCTGCCGGCGAACGACGCCATCTGCGTAGGCCCCAGTTTTACCTATTGCCTGATTAAGTGGCAGGATGAGTATTACGTTATGGCGGAGGCCCTGTACGAGTCCGCCATGAAGGCGGCCGGTAAAACCGGCTACGAAGTGGTAGGCACCATTCAGGGTAAGGACCTGGAGTATATGAAGACCGCCCATCCCTTCCTTGACCGCACCTCTTTGGTGATCGTAGGCGACCACGTTACTCTGGAAAGCGGTACCGGCTGCGTCCATACGGCGCCGGGACACGGTGTGGACGACTTTAACGTAAGTCAGAATTATCCTGAAATCCCGGTAATCGTGCCGGTGGATTCTCTGGGAAAGATGACCGAGGAGGCCGGCGCTGAGTTTGCCGGATTAACCACCAGCCAGGCTAACGTGGCTATCGCGGCGCATCTGAAGGAAACCGGCGCTTTGTTCGCCATGGAAAAGATTATCCACCAGTATCCCCACTGCTGGCGGTGTAAAAACCCGGTGCTGTTCCGGGCTACGGAGCAGTGGTTCTGCTCCGTGGAGGACTTTAAAGAGGACGCGGTAAAGGCTATTCAGGATGTGGAGTGGATTCCCGCCTGGGGCGAGGACCGCATCATCTCCATGGTCCGGGACCGCAGGGATTGGTGTATCTCCCGGCAGAGAAAATGGGGGGTTCCCATTCCGATCTTCTTCTGCAAGGAGTGCGGCGAGCCTTTGATCGACCGGGACGCCATGATGGCGGTTTCCCAGCTGTTCCGGGAAAAGGGGAGCGACGCATGGTATGAGCTGTCGGCGGAGGATATCCTGCCGGCGGGCACCAAGTGCAAAAAGTGCGGAAACACCACCTTTGACAAAGAAAAAGACATTATGGACGTTTGGTTCGACTCCGGCTCTTCCCATGCGGCGGTGCTGTCCAAGCGGCCTTATCTGAAGTTCCCGGCGGACCTTTATTTAGAGGGCGCCGACCAATACCGGGGATGGTTCCAGTCCTCCCTGCTGACCGCGGTGGCAACCAAGGGCGTTGCCCCTTACAAAGCTGTGGTAACCCACGGCTGGGTTGTGGACGGCGAGGGCCGGAAGATGAGTAAATCCCTGGGCAACGGCATCGAGCCCCAGGAGATCGTGGATCAATACGGCGCGGATATCCTGCGTCTGTGGGTGGCATCCTCCGATTACCACGCGGACATCCGCATTTCCAAGGATATTTTAAAGCAGCTTTCCGAGGCGTACCGGAAGATCCGGAACACCGCCCGGTATATCCTGGGCAATCTCTATGACTTCAACCCAGATACCGACAGAGTATCCCTTGACCAGCTGCTGCCTATCGACCAGTGGGCGCTGAAGAAGCTTGACGAGCTGAACCAAAAGGTCCGGGATGGATATGATTCTTTCGAATTCCATCAGGTGTACCATGCCATCCACAACTTCTGCGTAGTGGATATGAGCAACTTCTACCTGGATGTGATTAAGGACCGGCTGTACGCCGAAAAAGCGGATGGAAAGCTGAGAAGAGCGGCGCAAACGGCGATTTACACCATTCTGGACGCCATGACCCGCATGATCGCCCCGATCCTGGCCTATACCGCCGACGAAATTTGGGAGTATATGCCCCATCATCAGGGCGCCGACGGCAGGAACGTGATGTATAACGAAATGCCCAAGCCGACCGGCGTTCAGGCGGATGAAGCGTTTACCGCCCGTTGGGACCGTATTCACGGCCTGCGGGACGACGTGCAGAAGGCGCTGGAGCTTTCCAGAAAAGAAAAGGTCATCGGCAAGAGCCTGGAGGCCAGCGTGACCCTGTATTGCGACGGCGAGCTGTACGACTTTGTCAAGTCGGTGGAAGAGGAACTGAAGACCGTGTTTATCGTGTCCCATGTGGATGTGGTAAAAGGCGGCGAGGGCGCCATCAAGGGCGACGTGGAAGGTTTCTCGGTGACGGTAAGCAAGGCGGGCGGCGAAAAATGTGAACGCTGCTGGGTTTACAGCGATACGGTAGGAGCCGATCCGGAGCATCCCACTCTTTGTGACCGGTGCGCGGCGATTGTAAAAGAATAAAGAATAAGCAAGGCGGAGTAAAGGACTGCCTGATGACGAAGGCTTTCGCCGTCGGCCCTTTTGCTCCGCCTTATTTTCAAAGTAGGTGATTTTTTGCCAATCATGATATTGTTTTTGTCCGCCGCGGTGGTGCTCAGCGACCAGCTTTTAAAGATCGCGGCGGTGGAGTTTTTAAAGCCGGTGGGAACCGCGACGGCGATCCCGGGATTATTAGATTTGGTGTATGTGGAAAACACGGGGGCGGCTTTTGGGCTGTTTGCCAATCAGCGATGGGTGTTTATCTCCCTGACGGTTGTTTTTGTGATTCTTCTGATCGCGGTGGCGTTCCGTTTAAAAATCAAGAATAAGGTGTATTTTACCGCTATGTTTTTAATCATCGGCGGCGCCGTGGGAAATTTGATTGACCGGATTTTCAACGGTTATGTAGTGGATTATCTGCGGCTCAGCTTTTTCCCGCCGGTGTGTAACCTGGCGGATTACTGCGTGGTCATAGGCGTAGTGCTGATGCTGATTTATCTTTTGTTTTTTACCGACTTTTTTGACGGGGAGAAAAAACGCAGAAAAAAAGGCGCGGGAATGGAAGGGCCTCATGAGTGAGCCCGTCGTTCTGCTGTTAGAGGAGCAAGACGCGGGAAACCGGCTGGATAAGGTTTTGGTTAGCCGGCTTCCTGACTTGACCAGAACCGCGGTTCAAAAGCTTTTAGAAGAGGGGCGGGTTTTGGTCAATGGAAAACCGGCCGCGAAAAACGGGAAAGGGAAAACGGGGGATACGGTATCGGTGACGATTCCGGCGCCGGAGGCCTTAGAGTTGCAGGCGGAAAACATTCCCCTGGATATCGTTTATGAGGACAGCGACCTGCTGGTGGTAAATAAGCCCCAGGGTATGGTGGTGCATCCGGCGCCGGGGAATTACCAGGGTACCCTGGTAAACGCCCTGCTGGCCCATTGCGGAGATTCCCTGTCCGGGATTAACGGGGTGGTCCGGCCGGGCATTGTCCATCGCATCGATAAGGATACCAGCGGCCTGCTAATGGTGGCAAAAAACGATTTCGCCCATCAAGGCCTGGCCCGTCAGATCAAGGAGCACAGTTTCCGAAGGGAGTACGAGGCGGTGGTCATCGGCCGGATGAAAGAGGAAAGCGGCCAGGTTAACGCTCCTATTGGGCGGCACCCGGCGGACCGGAAAAAGATGGCGGTGACTGCGAAAAATTCCAAGGAAGCCCTTACGTATTATCGGGTCATTATGGAATATCCCGGATTTACCCATGTCCGCCTGCGGTTGGAAACCGGCAGAACCCACCAAATCCGGGTTCACATGGCCTATTTGGGCCATCCGGTGGCGGGGGATCCTGTTTACGGCCCGAAAAGGCCTGATTTAGGGCTTAACGGACAGTGCCTGCACGCAAAGCTTATTGGGTTTGAACATCCCAGGGATGGCAGGTACTTAGAATTTGAAAGCCCTTTGCCCGATTACTTTACCAGATTTTTGGCGAATCTGGAACGGCTGTGATTATAATCGAAAAGGCCGGTGAGAATTTTCTCACCGGCCTTTTTCATACAGCTTTACGTGACTCATTTTAGCTGTGTTTTGTAATATTGGCTTTGCGTTGGAGCAAATGCGCTTTTCTCCCAAAGTTCTGAAGATTACTATCCGTTTGTGTCCTTAGGCGCCGGAGGCTGTTCCTGAGGCGGAACCGGCGACGTATTAGACGGCGTGGGCGGCATGGGAGCCTGGGGATACATAGAGGCGGGGGGATAAGGATACCCAGTGGTTGTCGGTCTCTTTTTCCTGTGCTTTTGGCACCGTCTTACAATCAAAATGACAATCACGGCAATGACCGCGAGAACCGCTAAATAGGGCAGCGCGCTGGCCAGCCAAACAAATAGGGCGGTGAAGAAAGCGCCGATATCCTGCACGTTGTTGGACAGGTTGGTGCCGATTTCCTGCCAGATAGATTGATCCTGTGCCGCAGCCACCCGCTCCACCTCGCTGATATAAACGGTGACAGTGGTGTAATCGATCAGGTTGTCGTAGGTCCGAAGCTGGGATTCATAGGATTCGATCTTATAAATCACATCGGTAAGGCGCTCTTGAATACTGAAAAGGTCGGTTAAATCCGCTGCCTCCCGGAGAAGCTTTTCCAAGGATTCCTTTTCGATTTTCAGGGCCGCAATCCGGCTTTCCATATCCACATAGTTCAAGGTCACGTCTTCTGTGCGTACCTCCCGCTGTGTGACGGTACTGTTATCGGAAACATAGCTGGAAAATTCGCCGCTTTTTTCCGATGGAACCCGGATCACCAGGGAAGCGCGGCGTTTTCCTGCGGAATGATAATCGTTTCCTGAAATTTCAGAGCTTTCCACGTAGCCGCCGCATTGAGAAACCTGTTGGCTGACGCCTTCCACCAACGTGTCAAAATCCTTGGTCTGTACGTAAAAGGTGATATATTCGATGATTTTCCGGTTATTTTCTACCGTGACATTTTGGGAGCCGTCGCCTACGCCCTCCGCTCCGCCGGTGGTATTCTCCGTGCTGGCGGTTGCGGAGGAGGCGCTGTTGTCCGCCATGGGATAGCCGCCCGCTCCGCTGCTGCAGGAGGCAAGCAGGAAGCAAAGAATTAGTGCGGTGAAAATTGCTAACAGTTTTTTCATATGGTTTCCTCCCTTCTCAAGATAGCGTTTTTTAGATAGGGGTTGCATTGAATAGATTCTTTGTCGCCTTTATATTAGCATGTTTCATAAAAAAAGTCACGAAATATAATTTTTCGTGACTTTAATGGTATTTCATCCTAAATCTGATTTAATCGTCGTAGCCGTTCGGATTGTTTTTCTGCCAGCGCCAGCTATCTTCGCACATATCCTTCAGGGTGTATTCCGCTTGCCAGCCCAGCTCCTCCTTGGCTTTGGCGCAGTCCGCATAGCAGGCGTCAATATCACCGGAACGGCGGTCGGTGATCTCATAAGGGATTTTCTTGCCGCAAGCCTTTTCAAAGTTGCGGATAATGTCCAGCACGCTGTAGCCGATGCCCGTGCCCAGGTTATAGATTTCCACGCCGGGGTTATCCTTCAGCTTTTCAATGGCCTTCACATGGCCCTTAGCCAAATCCACTACATGGATATAATCCCTGACGCCGGTGCCGTCGTGGGTGTTATAGTCGTTGCCGAATACGTTGACCTTGGGAAGCTTGCCAATGGCCACCTGGGTGATATAGGGAAGCAGGTTATTGGGAATCCCTTTGGGATTTTCCCCAATTTTTCCGCTTCTGTGGGCGCCGATGGGATTGAAATAACGAAGCAGAATGACGTTGAAGGAAGGGTCGGCGGTGTGTACGTCGGTGAGGACCTCCTCCAGAATCAGCTTGGTCCTGCCGTAAGGATTGGTGACGTGAAGGGGAAAATCCTCCTTGATGGGAACGGATTTAGGGTTGCCGTAAACCGTGGCGGAGGAGCTGAACACAAAGTTTTTCACATGGTATTTTTTCATTTTTTCTAAAAGGATAAAGGTACCGGTAAGGTTGTTGTGATAATACTCCAAAGGCTTCTGCACCGATTCGCCCACCGCCTTCAAGCCGGCGAAATGAATCACGGAATCAATCTGCTCCTGCTTGAAAATCGTCTCCATCGCGTCCTCATCCAACAGGTCCTCCTGGTAAAAGGCCACCTTCTTTCCAGTGATTTCCATAACCCGGTCCAAAGCCTTTTTGCTGGAGTTGCACAGGTTATCCACCACCACGACCTCATAGCCCGCTTCTAATAATTCTATGCATGTGTGGCTGCCGATATAGCCGGCGCCGCCGGTCACTAAAATAGACATGTAATATATCCCCCTATATCAAATTTCTTAGCTTTAGTATACTACTAACTTTTTTACTGTGCAAGAAAAGGAAAACAAAATGAGTGGATTCTCCATGAATAGGGTAAAATCAGTTTATGGCGTTCTAAAATAAAATTGATTTAACCGGAATTTAATATACGGAATCGTCAATATTCCATTGTGAAAATGGGAAAATTTTGGTATAATAACATTAAAATCAAGTGGCAGTCTTTGATAAGGCGAAGGGCTTGATTTGCAGCTGCGTTTTCATACTTTAAAAATGAGCAATTGGGAGTGTCATGGATGAACAAGAAACGGCGGGGAAAAGCGGTAGCGGTAATCGACATCGGTTCCAGCCTGATTCAAATGCGGGTTTCCCAGCTTTGCGACGGCGCGATCACGGATATCGACGTGCTGAGGTATCCGACGCAAATTGGACATGAGGTATTTTCCGAGGGTAAGATCAGCTTTGACAGCTTGAAAGAGATGATCTCGGTATTGCGGGGGTACGCCCAGGTGATGCTGGAATATGGCGTGACCCAATATAAGGTGGTGGCCACCTCTGTTTTGCGGGAGGCCCAAAACCGGGCCTATGTGGTGGACCAGGTAAAGATTCAGAACGATATGGCCATTGAGGTTTTGGAGGACGACCAGGAAAAAACACTGATCTATTCGGAAATTCTTAACGGCGTTATGCAGGATTCCAGCGAGGGAATCGATACCGCGCTGATGGCTTATATTGGCACTGGTTCCATTGGCCTAGCGATTTATGACCAGGGCAGCGTGGTCTTTTCTCAAAATATCGCCATAGGCTCTTTGAAGCTTCATGACCTTTTAAGCGGTATCCAGGACCGGACCGAGGGCTTTTTCCAGGTGCTGCATGAATATCTGGTAAGCACCCTGGGACGGATCCAGGTGCCGGCCTATTTGGAAAAGCTGAATTATATGGTGCTTACCGGCAGCGAAATCGGGCTGGTGGCGGAGCTTTGCGGCGCGCCCTTGGAAAAGGGCCGGTATTCCATTGACGCGAAAAAACTGGAGGAAGTTTATCACCAGATCCGGGTGATGACCAAGGAGCAAATCAGCGAGCGGTACGGGCTAAGCGAAAACCAGGCGGAGATTCTTTATTTTTCTCTGGCGATTTGCAGCCACCTGTTAGACTGTACCCTGGCGAAACAAATTATCTGCCCCAAGGTGGAACTATGGGATGCTTTGGTCCGGCAGCTTTTATTCACAAAGTGCAAAAGCGCTTATGACGACCAAGTCAGGGAAAACGCTATCTCCTGCGCTTTACAAATGGTGGAGCATTACGGCGCCAGCCGGGCTCACGACCTGGTGACAAGGGATTATGCCCTGCGGATTTTTGATAAAATGAAAAAGCATCACGCCATGGGGCCGAAGAAACGGCTGCAGCTGGAATTGGCGGCGATTTTGCACGAGGTTGGATATTATGTCAACTCAAAGAATCACCTGCTTTCTACCTATGACCTGATTAAAAACTCTGATATTTACGGCATGACCCAGGAGGAAGTAAACCTGATCGGGATTGTGGCCAGCTACTGTGAATTTTCCGTGCCGGATTACGACGATCAGGAGTACCAGAAGCTGACGGAAAAGAACCGCCTGTTTGTGGATAAGCTGGTGGCTATTCTGCGGCTTGCCAACGCCTTGGACCGGTCGCAGAAGCAAAAGCTGAAAAGCTTAAATGTCCGGCTGAAAGAGGAAATCCTGACCATTACCGGTGTCAGCGACGAGGATATGTATTTGGAACAGTGGGCTTTTGAGGAATGCGCTCCTTTCTTTGAGGAGGTATTCGGCATCAAGCCGCAATTTACGATGAAAACGCTTATGTTTTAGGGGGAACACCGATGAATAAATCAGAACAGGGAATGAAATACCCTTACCACAACCGGGAGCTCAGCTGGCTGGACTTTAATTTCCGGGTGCTGGAAGAGGCCTTTGAAAAGGAAAATCCTATTATGGAGCGGCTGAATTTTCTATCGATTACCGCTTCCAATTTAGACGAATTTTTTATGGTGCGTGTCGCCGGCGTTATGGAGCAGATTTATTCCAAATACACCAAGCCGGATGATTCCGGCTTGACGCCTCAGGAGCTGATGGCGCGGCTATCTGAAAAGATACACGCCTTTGTGGAAAAGCAGTATAGCTGCCTTCACAGGTCCATTCTGCCGGCGCTGAAAAAGCACCAGATTGTTTTTTTGAAGCCGGAGGATTTGGACGCAAGGCAGCGCCGCCATGTGGACGACTATTTCGATAAGGTGCTTTTCCCGGTGCTGACGCCCTTGGCGGTGGACACCAGCCGCCCGTTTCCTTTGCTGGCGAATAAGAGCCTGAATATCGCCGTCCGGCTGCAAAACCAGGATGAGAATATGTTTGCGGTGGTGCAGGTGCCCGCCATTTTAAAGCGTTTTTTGGAGATCCCCTGGGGTGAGGGCCGGGCCTTTATCCTGCTGGAGGATATCATCGTGGAAAAGCTTCCCCAGCTGTTCGAGCTGTATGAAATCAAGGCTTCCTGTCCCTTTCGGATGACCAGAAATTCGGATCTGGATATTGATGAGGAATCCGCGGACCTGATGCAGGCCATTGAGAAATCCATCAAAAAGCGGAAACGGGGCCGCCCAGTCCGGCTGGAAATTTTGCAGAAATGCGACCCGGAGACCAAGGACTTCCTGGTGGAGATGCTGGATGTATCCAAGAAGGGAATTTACGAGTTGCCGGGGCCCATCGACCTGACCTATCTCTCCAAATTCGCCGGGATCGACGGATATGACGAACTTCACTTCAAGCGGATTCAGCCGGTGAACCCGCCAGCCGATTTTTGGGGATACGATGATATTTTTCAGGCTATTCGGGAGAAGGACCGCCTGGTCCACCATCCCTATGAAAGCTTTAACGCGGTAGTGGATTTTGTCGCCGCGGCGGCCTCCGACCCGGATGTGCTGGCCATCAAACAGACCCTGTACCGGGTCAGCGGCAATTCCCCGATTATCGCGGCCTTGATTAAAGCCGCGGAAAACGGCAAGCAGGTCACCGTGCTGGTGGAGCTAAAGGCCCGGTTCGATGAGGAAAATAACATTAATTGGGCGAAAAAGCTGGAGCACGCGGGCTGCCACGTGATTTATGGCCTGGCGGGGCTGAAGACCCACTGTAAAATCCTGCTGGTGGTGCGAAGGGAAGAGGGCGGCATCCGCCGGTACCTTCACATGGGCACGGGCAACTACAACGACTCTACCGCTAGGTTCTATACGGATATTGGTATGTTCACCTGCAGGGATTTATTCGGCGTGGACGCGTCCTCTTTGTTTAACGTGCTTACCGGCTATTCCATTCCGCCCCAATACCACAAGATGATCGTGGCTCCCGGGGGGATGCGGGGCTTTTTTGAACGGATGATTGTCAGTGAAACGGAGAACGCGAAAAAAGGGCTGCCCAGCGGCATCACCGTGAAGGTGAATTCCTTGGTGGACCCCAGGATTATTCGGCTTTTATACGAGGCATCCCAGGCCGGGGTGGAGATTAAGCTGATTGTCCGGGGCATTTGCTGCCTGATACCGGGATTGTCCGGCGTCAGTGAGAATATCACCGTGTACAGCATCGTGGGGCAGCTTTTGGAGCACAGCCGCATCTTTAAATTCGAAAACGCGGGGAATCCTAAGATTTATATGGGTTCCGCCGACTGGATGCCCAGAAACCTTGACCGCCGCGTGGAACTGGTTTTCCCCATCGACGACGAGGACTTAAAGCAACGAGCCTTCGGCATTTTAGAACTGATGCTCAGCGATACGGTCAATGCCAGAACCCAGCAGCCGGACACCTCCTATGCCCACATTGATAAACGGGGCAAGGCGGTGATTAACAGCCAGACGGAATTCGCCCGTCTGGCGAGAGAGGCGCTGGAGTCAAAGCAGGTGATCGACGAGAAAAAGCCATACGAGATCAAAAAGGCGCCAACGTTTGACCGGAGAGAATTGGAAGATTAAAGAGGAGAGGACGAGAAAATGAATAGGATCGGATTGTTGACCAGCGGAGGAGACTGCCAGGGCTTAAACGCCGCCCTGCATGGGGTGGCCAAGGCTCTTTATGAGTATTATGACAAGGACGTGGAGCTTTACGGCCTGCGGGATGGCTACCGCGGCTTGATCGAGGGGGACTACCGGCTGATGAACCGGGAGGATTTTTCCGGGATTCTCTGCTTGGGAGGCACCATATTGGGGACCTCTCGCCAGCCGTTTAAGCTGATGCGGGTGGTGAATGAAAACAGCGTGGATAAAGTAAAAGCCATGAAGGCCACCTATAAAAAGCTGAAGCTGGACTGCCTGGTGATTTTAGGAGGCAACGGGACCCATAAAACCGCCAACCTGCTTCGGGAAGAGGGCCTAAACGTGGTGACCATGCCGAAAACCATCGATAACGACCTTTGGGGCACGGATAAAACCTTCGGCTTCCAGAGCGCGGTGAATATCGCCACGAATGTGTTGGACTGTATCCATACCACCGCCACCTCTCACGGCCGGGTGTTTGTGGTGGAACTCATGGGCCATAAGGCCGGATGGCTTACCCTGGAGGCGGGGATCGCCGGCGGCGCGGACATTATTTTGATTCCTGAAATCCCATACGAAAACAAGTATATTATCCGGGCTATCGAGAAACGGAACGCGGCGGGCAAGCGGTTTTCCATTTTGGCTGTGGCGGAGGGCGCTATTTCCAAAGAGGATTCCCTGCTGACGAAAAAAGACCTGAAAGCAAAGCTGGCCCATCGCAAGCATCCCAGCATTTCCTACCAGCTTGCGGAGGAGCTGCAAACCGCTTTGGGACAGGAGGTTCGGGTTACCGTGCCAGGCCACTTCCAAAGAGGCGGCAGCCCCTGTCCCTTTGACCGAACCCTGGCCACCCGGCTGGGCGCGGCGGCGGCCCAGCTGATTATCCACAAAAGCTATGGGAATATGGTGGCCTTGAAAGGCACTGAGATCGTGCCTGTCCCCTTGGAGGATGTGGCCGGAAAGCTGAAGGCGGTGCCAAAGGATTCGGATATCGTGCGGGCCGCCAGGGAGATCGGGGTTTCTTTTGGCGACTGTTGAACCGTAAAGGCAAAAGCACGGGCTAGGCATGGTTTTCAGCCGGCGCTTTCCGAAAGATGGTAAAAAATCAAAAGGGGGCGCTTTCCTATGCTGACCCGGCCGCCGACGCAGGAAATGATCGATAACTGGAAAGCCGTATGGCGCCGGTACTGCGGCTTGCTGGCTCCCAACCGGAAATCGGGGCGGGAGCTTGTGGGCTATTTGTCCTCTCGGTACTCCTTGTGGGAAAGTGACGGCCCTAAGGCTTACGAGGCAGTGCGTCAAAACGTGCTGAACAATAAGCATTTGGCCGAGAAGCTGCCGACGGATACGAAGCCGATTCCCAAAGCCTTTTTTGTGGAGGATAGCGGAAATGGCCGCGAGCTGTTTGCCCGCCGGGAGGCCGTCTGGACCGGAGATAAAATCTTTGTGGGAATCGATTTGGCCTCCGGCTGGTATCTGGTGGAAGGAAGCTGCCTTTTGTGGGATGAGCTTTGCGCGTTCCAGGGCGTGGATGAAACCGATCTTAAAAACTTTTATGTAGTTGCCCAATATATTTCCTGTTTGAAAAAATTTCGACGGTGAAAAGCGAATTAAAGAAATAAAAAAGCAGGAGAGGGAATTTCCCTCTCCCGCTTTTTTACAGCCGTTACATTTTTACCGCGCCGTCGGAAACGCCCTTGACAAAATATTTTTGCAGGGACAAAAACACAATGACGATAGGGATAATGGAAACCAGCACGGCGGGGAAAATCAGCTCCCAGGGGTTGCCGTACTGTCCGGCGAGCATTTTGGCATAGTAAATCTCCAGGGTCAGGGTTTTAAAATTGGAATTTCCGATGACCAAAAACGGCAGCAGATAGTCGTTCCAAATCCACATGGCGTTAAGGATGATCACCGTGACGGTGGTGGATTTCAGCAGGGGGAATACCACCTTGAAAAACAGCTGAAAAATATTGCAGCCGTCGATCACCGCCGCCTCTTCCACGGAACGGGGCACGCTTTTAATGAAGCCGTGGTATAAAAACACCGAAAGGCTCAAGCCGAAGCCGCCGTACATAATGATGAGGCCCACCAGGTTTTTTAACTGCAAATTTTCCATCAGGCTGATCAAAGGATACATCACGGCCTGAAAGGGCACCAGCATGGCGGCGGTGAACATCAATAGCAGGATGTTGGAAAACCGGGAACGGTTGCGGACCATGACCCAGGCGGAAAGGGAGGAAACCACCACTAAAAGAACGACGGAAACCAGGGTTACCAGGGCGGTGATGCCCAGGGCTTTCCAAAAGTTGATTTCCTCCGCCGCGCTGGTCAGGTGGCTGAAATCCCAGGAGGAGGGAAGCGCCAAAGGAGCACTGACAATTTCCGGCTGGGTTTTAAAGGAGTTGATGAGCAAAAACGCCAGGGGGGAAAGTGTGTAAAGGGCCATAATGGTCAAAACGATATATAAAATGACCTTAGAGACCCGTTTGGCTTTCATTTACAGCTCCACCTCCCGCTTTTTGGTGAGGGAAACCTGGATCAGGGTCACCACGGCGATGAGCACAAAGAAAATCACAGCCTGGGCCTGAGCCTGGCCGTAGTTGGGCGGGGTGGTGTCCTTGATGGTTCTGAGAATCTGGGTGGCCAGCATCCGGGTGCCGAAGGCGCCGTCGGTCAGGGCGATGTTTTGATCCAGCAGCTTAAAGCAGTTGGCCAGGGTCAGGAAGAACACCACGGTAAACGCAGGCATGAGCATTGGCAGGGTGATGACCCTGAACCGCTGCGGCGCGGAGGCTCCGTCAATTTCCGCCGCCTCGTAAAGGTCAAAAGGAATGTTGTTCAAGCCCGTGATGTAGATAATCATCATGTATCCAGCCATCTGCCAGGTCACCAGAATCGCCAAAGCGAACAGGGCCTTGGTATTGTCCTGGGTCATGTTTTGTAAAAAAGGGATGGAAAGAAAAGAATCCGGCCCGAACAGAATCTGGGAGAAAACGATCTGAAAGATAAACTGCCAGATAAAGCCCAGCGCCAATCCGCCCAGCATGTTAGGCAGAAAGAAAATGGTCCGGAAGATACCGGAAAGCCTGGAAATTTTGGTGACCATCAAAGCCAAAGCCAGAGCGACCACATTGATGGAAATCACGGCGATGACAGTGAATTTGATGGTATACCAGAACGCGTCCAGGAATTTTTGATTCCGCAGCGCCGCCTGGTAATTCTGGATTCCCACAAAGGAATCCCAAAGCCCGCCGCCGGAAAAATACGTTCCCCGCCAGGACGTAAAGGAATACAGGGCGCCCAGCAGAAAGGGGATCAGGATCACCACGATGAACAAAATGATGGCGGGAAGAGCTAATGGGAAGAACCATTTTTTATAATAGCGGTCCATAATAGTCTCCTTGGTTTCATAGAAATCTGAAAGGCTGGGGAAGATGGGGGATACGGGTTTACCCGTTCCAGCCCATCTTCCCCGGCAAAAAAGGTTAAGCCGCGTTTTTCAGCTCTTTCCACTGGTTTACGGCGTATTGGGCGATATCGCTGTAGTCGCCCTGGGTCCACTCTTCTTTGGTCAGATAGTTTTCCATCAGATACAGCCCCACCACGTCGCTGGACCAGCTGGCGGGGGCGCCGTGATAAGCGGCGGGCAGAACGTCGCCCTGATGCTTATATTCCAAAATAGACTGGCTCAAGGGGTTTTCCAGGGTGGTTTCCTCCCCCGCGTCATAGGGGATAAAATTAAACTCTTCGGTGATATACCGTTTGCCGGTTTCCGAGGTGTTCAGCCAAACCAGGAATTTTTCCGCGGCAAGCTGTTGCTCCTCGGTGGCTTTGGCGTTGATTGCGTAAAAATTAGGAACGTAAACCGGGATAGAGGAATTGAACTTCTCCACAGTCATGCCTTCCACCGTGATGTCGGACGCGTCGATGGGCATTTTCACCGGCAGAAACGTCAGCCGCTTGGCAAGGTCCGGGTTCACTTTTTCAATGTTGCCGTAGGCCCAGTTTCCCTGCTGGAGAAAAACCGCCTTGCTGTCCGCGAAATTCTGGATAGACTGGTCGTAGCCGTTGGTGGTGGAATTGATAAAGGACGGGCCCCGGTCGCCTACTGCGTTGGAAGTGACCAGATCCAGGGTTTGGGCGTATTTCATGAAGGGGGCCTTCAGGGAATCCAGCTTGGTGTCGTCGGCGTTGGCGGCGTCCGCGGCAGAGGCAAACGCGGCGCCCAGGGATACGTTGATGGTGTGGTCGCCGTAGGTCCATTTTTCAGAGCCGGCCACAGAAAATACGCCTTCCAGCTTGGCGGCAAGATTCAGCCTGGTGGGGTTCATGGTGTAGGTGTGCCCGGAAAGGGTCACATCAGAGGGCTTTTCTTCCTTGATATAGCTGGTGAGAGCCGCCACCAGTTCCGCGAATTCCTCATAAGATGCGGTTTTGGCGTCTTTCAAAAAGGCTTCGGTGTTTTCCTCGCCGAAAATGTCGGTAATCATCTGCTTGTCCACCAGATAGCCGTAGCCTTCCAAATTGTAGGGAACGCCGTAGTTTGTGGCGCCGTCAGAGGATAAATAGAGGTTTTCGGGAATGGCCTGCGCCAGTTTTTTAAAGTCCGGATCGGCGGCTTGGCTCAAATCCAGTGCTCTGCCGCTTTCCTGCCACTCCGGCAGTTCCTTGATTCCCTGAATGGAGAAAATAGTGGGCGGGTTTTTGGAAGCCATTTCCGCCCGCAGGGTTTCCATATGGTCTTGGCCGGAACCGATGGAAAATTGCTTTACCTTTACGCCGGTTTCCTCGGTGTAAGCCTCGCACATGGCCTTGAACTGCTCCGCGTTTTCGCCCTTGGAGTTGTAGATATAAATGTCATAATCCGCGCTGCTGGAGGGCTTGGAGCCTCCGGAAGACGCTTCAGGCTTTTCGTCATTGCCTCTGCAGCCAGCCATACAGGAAGCGGCAATGGCGACGGTTAAAAATAAAGAGAGGATTTTCCCTTTGCGTTTCATAATGAAACCTCCTAAAACATGATCGAGTTTTGATATTCCTGCTTATAGGCTCACCGGAATTTCCAAAGATTATACATTGTCCCCCAGGATAGCAGATGACATTTTTAAAATTTTTTGTTATAATTTCTGGAGGACTCAAAGGAAACTGAAAAAAGTAGGAATAGGCGGAAGAGATCATGAGAATGCGGCATAAAAAATGGTCGATGCCGGAACTGGAAAGTTCCGGTTATTATGTAGAGAACCCGGAGGCCCTGCGGGGAAAATGGAGCCAAAGCTTTGCGCAAAGCCAGCCTCTGCATTTAGAACTGGGCTGCGGCAAGGGCGTCTTTACCGCGGCGACTGCCGCGGCCCATCCGGAGATCAATTACCTGGCCATCGATATCAGCCCGGATGTGCTTGGCGTAGCGAAACGGAATATGGACAAAGCCATGGAAGAAGCGGGAAGACGGCCGGATAATATTTTGCTGACAATTTATGATATTGAAAAAATTGACAAGATTGTGGCGCCGGAGGACGGGGTGGACAGGATCTATATCAATTTCTGCAATCCCTGGCCCAAAGCGAAGCATCATAAGCGGCGGCTGACCCATACCAGGCAGCTGAAGCTTTACCGCGATTTTTTGAAACCGGGAGCAAGCGTTTACTTTAAGACCGACGACGACGGTCTCTATCTTTCCAGCAGGAGTTATTTTTTATCCGAAGGCTTTACGCTGGAAACGGACGTAAAGGATTTGCACCGTGCCGGACTTTCGGAGGATGTGTGCAATTTTATGACGGAGCACGAGAGGATGTTTTCCCAGCAGGGGATTCCGATTAAATTTTTGAAAGCCGTTTTTCGGGGACAAGAGGAAATAACGAGATAGCCGGGGAATATGATTACGTTTTTTTAACTGTTATTTTGCGATTTGGCATGTTATAATAATTTTGCCTATGATCTATTCCCATGGAAAAATAGGCCCTGGGGTAGATTCTGTACGGATAAAGGTACTGGCTGTTGGGCTTTTTATGGAGCCGGGGCGGCTGGGATAAAGGATAGAGCCGGTTTTTCCGGCGGGCCAAAGGAGGAAGTCATGAGAACAAAACTGATTTGTGCGTTGCTTACGCTGTGCTTGTTTTGTTCCGGCTGTACGGTGATGGACCTGGACACTCAGAATTTGATGTCTCCGCCTAAAGCCACAGGAGATAAGGCGGATATTCAAAAAGTGATTGAAGAAAATGCCGGCAGCTATACGCTGAAATATCCCCAAAAGGGCGCTTACCGTTCCGCTGTCATTATGCACGACATCAACGGCGATGGAAACGACGAGGCAATCGCCTTTTATAAAACCAACATATCAGAGGGCGTTTCGGATATTACGGTGATTTTTATCGATCAGATAGCCGGCGTTTGGCAGAAAGTCGCCGCGTTTCAAAATTCCGCGGCGGAGGTGGACCGTGTCTGCTTTGCCGATTTAAACGGCGACGGAATGGATGCGGTGCTGGTTGGATGGAGTAATTATTCCACCGCCAACCAGGCCACGGTTTTTCGGTATGAAAACGGAGGAATCAGGCCTTTTGATTTGGAATACAGCTATACGGATTTGGCGCTGAATGACTTTGACAAGGATGGAGTCGTGGAACTGTTTATGAGCTCCGTCAATACCGCCGACAAGGCGGCCGCCGCCAGGCTGCTGAAATATAGCGCCGCCTCTGATTCCCTGGTGAATGTGGGAGAGGTGGAAATGAACCCGGATGTAACTCAGTACGCCTCTTTTCAGTTAGGCGAACTGGAGAACGGCTACCGCGGGGTTTATATCGACGGGGTGAAATCCGGCAATCAAATGATTACGGAACTGGTTTATTGGGATCCGGAAAATCAAATACTGCAAGCGCCTTTTTACAGCTCCGCAGCCATGAATAAGTTTACCATCGCAAGGCCCACCGATGTGACCTGTATGGATATTAATGGCGACGGAATACTGGAAATTCCCAATGCGAAGCCGTTTAATGGAAGTGTTCCGGCTAGTAACGCGGTAACGCTGGTGGACGGGGAACGGGCTGCGGACGAGGCTCCTTCTCCCGTTTATATTACCCAATGGCAGCAGTATTTTCCCAAGGAACAAGAATTGGTTACTGTTCAGAACATGTATGTCAACAACGAAAACGGTTATTATTTTTTGGTGCCAAGCAGCTGGCTTGATTCGATGACGGGAACCTTGGAGCCGGGTAAGAACCAGCTTACCTTATCCGAATGGGTGGTGAACAGCGAAGGTGTGGGCGCGGCCGGCGCGGCGGTGCTGAAGATCAGGGTGTTCACAAAAGCCAACTGGGATGCCCAGGTTACGGAGGCCCGTGAATTTACCTGTGTCATGGAAACTGATGAAAAAGTTTATGCTGTCAGCATTCCTGAATCAGGAAGCGAAAAAGTTATCTCTTATAACGATGTGGCACAGCGTCTTGGACTGATTAATTCAGGCGATATCGTCAATTAGAAGGGGGATTTCGATGAAAAGAATTTTGGTTGTAGAAGATGAAGACGCCATTCGCGAGTTTGTGGTGATTAATCTTCAGCGGGCGGGCTACGACGTGGTGGAGGCCGGCAGCGGAGAAATGGCGCTGCAAAAATATGAGGAAAATCACGGCGAGTTCGACGTGGCGATTTTAGATATCATGATGCCCGGCATCGATGGTTTGACGGTATGCAAAGAGTTGCGGAAAAAGAGCGGCAACCTGGGGATTATTATGCTCACCGCAAAAACCCAGGAAATGGACAAAGTTACCGGCCTGATGCTGGGGGCGGACGATTATGTCACCAAGCCTTTCAGCCCCTCGGAACTGGTAGCCCGTGTGGATTCCCTGTACCGCAGAGTGGCGATTGCAGAAATGCGGGAGGAGAACAATTTTCAGGAGGAACTTGTCTCCGGGAATTTTGTGCTGAACCTGAGAAACCGCGCCTTAAAGAAGAAAGGCCGGATGATTGAGCTTACCCAGGTGGAATTTCAGATTATGGAGTATTTCTTCAGCAATCCCGGCGTGGCGCTGGACCGGACCAATATCTTGACCCATGTGTGGGGAGAGGCCTATTATGGGGAAGAAAAAATTGTGGATGTGAACATCCGCCGCCTGCGGATGAAAATTGAAGACGAACCTTCCAATCCAAAGCACATTGTTACGGTATGGGGCTTAGGCTATAAGTGGGAGGCTTAAGCAGGATCTGGCTATATTGATGAAACTCCACTTGGAAAGGACTTTATTCCATTATGCAGATCAAAGGCATTACAAAACGCTGGCTGATTAATAGCTTGGGCTTAATTCTGATCATTTTGGTGGTCTTGATTTTAAGCTTTGCTTTTGTTGTGCAGAATTATTATTACAATGGGATCCAGTCCACAATCCAAGGCCATGTTTCCGGGATTTCCAGCTATTTTTCCGGAAGCCTGGAGGACTGCTCTAAATTTAACACCACGGCGGTGAACTACGTCCAGTCGTTTTCTGATAAGGAACAGATGGAACTGATGGCGTTTGGCTGCAGGGACCAGAATCTGATTACCTCTACCGGTTTTGAACCGGATAAAAACCAGGCGATGCCGGATTATGAACTGGCCAAAAGTGCCGACGAGGGCGGCGCTATTTGGACGGGAACGCTGGATTCCGGCGAAAAGGTAATGGCGGTCACCCAGGCCATGTACAGCTCCTCCGGGGATTATATGGGGGCTGTCCGGTATGTGGTTTCCCTGGAATCAGCGGACAGGAAGATCTTTATGTCTGTGGGCCTTCTGCTGCTGGTAGGCTGCCTGGTCATTTTCTTTGTGGTGCTGTCCAATACCTACTTTATCCGTTCTATCGTCAGGCCGTTGGGGAAGATCAGCGCGGTGGCCCGCAGGATCGCCCAGGGAGACTTTAAGGTCAGGATCCGAAAATCCAATGACGACGAGATCGGCGACCTGTGCGATACCATCAATTATATGGCTGAGGAGCTTGGCGCGTCGGAAAAAATGAAGAACGATTTTATTTCTTCCGTTTCTCATGAGCTGCGCACGCCGCTGACCGCCATCAAGGGATGGGCGGAAACCATGAAGATGACAGGCCCCGCCGATGCGGTGACCATGGAAAAGGGTATGAGCATTATCGTCCGGGAAACCGAGCGGCTTTCCGGCATTGTGGAGGAGCTTTTGGATTTCTCCCGAATGCAGAATAAGGCTATGGTACTGATGATGGATAAAATCGACCTGCTGGCGGAACTGGATGAGGCGGTTTATATGTACCGGGAGCGGGCGATTTCGGAAAACAAGCACCTGGATTTTGAAGAGCCGGAAAGCATTTCTCCCGTGCTGGCGGACAAAAACAGAATGCGGCAGGTGTTTGTCAATATTATCGACAACGCCTTGAAATATACGCCGGAAGAGGGTATGGTGAGCATCCGGGTCCAGGAGGACGACGAGATGATCCACATTTATATTGTGGATAACGGCTGCGGCATCCCGGCGGAGCATCTGCCCAGAATCAAGGATAAATTCTATAAGGCTAACCAAACCCAGAGGGGCTCCGGCATCGGATTGGCTGTGGCGGATGAAATCATGACTCTGCACTCCGGCTCCTTGAAAGTGGAAAGCGAGGAGGGCGTGGGCACCACGGTAATCATTTCCATTCCCAAAATTCAGCCCGACAAGGGCGATCAAAAACAGGAGTAATCTATGGCGAGAGAAAAAACCAAATGTATGACCTCCATTGGAGGACAGGCCCTCATTGAGGGAATCATGATGCGGGGGCCGCACAAAACCGCGGTGGCAATCAGACTGCCGGACAAGACCGTGGATACCGAATACCTAGAGGTGAAAACCCTGCGGGAAAAGTATCCTGTATTCCGGGCGCCGCTGCTGCGGGGAATCGCCGGATTTATCGATTCCCTGTCCATCGGTTATAAGGCGCTGATGATGTCGGCGGAGAAATCCGACGAGGAAGCAAGCGAGGAGGAACTGGGCAAATTCGACGCCTGGATCGACCGGAAATTCGGCGATAAGGCCATGAAAGCCGTTACCATTACCGGCACGGTGCTGGGCGTGGCTTTGGCGGTGCTGCTGTTTTTCGTGCTTCCCACCTGGCTTTACAACCTGCTGGGCGGCGCGGTGCCCTCCATGCAGGATAATCAGGTGCTCCGCTCCCTAATCGAGGGCGTGATGCGCTTGGCGATTTTTATCGGCTATGTGGTGCTTTGCTCTAAGGTCGAGGGCGTGGGCCGGGTATTTGAATACCACGGCGCGGAACATAAAACCATTTTCTGTTATGAAAATGAAGAGCCTTTAACAGTGGAAAACGTGAAAAAACACAGCCGCTTTCATCCCCGCTGCGGTACCAGCTTTATGATCTTCATGCTGGTGCTGGGTATTGTGATCGGTATTTTTATCCCGTTTACCAATCCCTTTTTGAGATCCTTTACGAAAATTATGCTGATTCCCCTGGTGGTGGCGCTGGGCTATGAGGTGATCCGCTTCTGCGGACGGCACGATAACCTGTTCACCCGGATCATTTCCGCCCCGGGCATGTGGGTCCAGCGGATTACCACCAAGGAGCCTAAGGACGATATGATCGAGGTAGCGATCCAGGCGCTGGAGGCGGTCATTCCAGAAAACGGAGAGGATAAGGTCCCGGCGCAAAAAAGCTAAGGATGCGGAGAACGGCATGACGTTACGTGAAATCTATCAACTTGGAAAAAAACAGGCACAGTCCGGAGAGATCGGCGCTTACTGCACCGGTTTCGACGTTTTGTGCCTGTTCCAGCATTGTTTTGGCCTGGACCGGCAGGGATTGATCTTACATGGAGGGGAGCCGGCCCCGCGCCCCCAGGCAGAGGCGTTTTTCTCCCTGCTTAGGAAAAAAGCGGAGGGGGAGCCTTTACAGTACCTGTTGAGCGCCTGGGACTTTATGGGTATGGCGCTGGCGGTGGGCTCCGGGGTTTTGATCCCTCGGGAGGACACCATCCCCCTGGTGCTGGAAGCGGCTCGCAGGCTGGAAAAAATCACAAATCCTGTGGTGCTGGATCTATGCGCTGGCACTGGCGCCGTAGGGCTGGGCATCGCAAAGAAGGTTCCCGGCGCCCAGGTGGTGTGCGTGGAGCTGTCGCCCCTGGCGTTTTCCTACCTGGAGAAAAATATTGCCCGCTATGGAGCGGGACGGGTACAGGCGGTTATGGGCGACGTTTTATTGGGACCGGAGGCGTTTTCTTTGCCCCAGGCGGACGCGGTTGTTTCCAACCCGCCCTATATTTGTTCCGGCGAGATGCCGGCTTTGCAAATAGAAGTGCAAAAAGAGCCCGCGATGGCGCTGGATGGCGGGAAAGACGGCCTGGCCTTTTATAGGGCTATCGCCCAAAAGTGGCTGGGGCCTTTAAAGCCTGGCGGCGTGGCGGCGGTGGAAATCGGCAACGGCCAGGGGCCAGCGGTGGCGGCGTTATTTGAACAAAACGGCGTTTCGAGGCTTTCCTATTGCCAGGACCTTACGGGAACGAACCGGGTGGTTGCTGGAAATAAAAACATTTGTTTGTAAATTCTTTGTTTTTTATTGCGTTCTCAAAGGGAATCAGTTATAATAAATATAATTGCAAGCCGTAAAACGCGGTTTCAAAAAGTTCTCCACAGGCGAGGCTTTGGCTTTGCTAAGATTGGGAAAATTTAAGGATAGCGGGGGAAATATTATGGCAGTGGATAAAAGCAAGGCGCTGGAAACAGCCCTGGGACAGATAGAAAAGCAGTTTGGAAAGGGCGCGGTGATGCGCCTGGGACAAAACGAGGCCATGCATGTGGACGCCATACCCACAGGCTCCCTGTCCTTGGACCTGGCGCTGGGAATCGGCGGCTTGCCCAGAGGCAGAATTGTAGAAATTTATGGGCCGGAATCCTCGGGTAAAACCACTTTGGCCCTCCATTGCATCGCGGAAGGGCAGAAAAGCGGCGGTTACGCCGCGTTCATCGACGTGGAGCACGCCCTGGACCCGGTTTATGCCAGGGCCTTAGGAGTGGATGTGGATTCCCTGCTGGTTTCCCAGCCGGATACCGGCGAGCAGGCTTTGGAAATTACCGAGGCTTTGGTCCGCTCTGGCGCCATCGACGTGATCGTGGTGGACTCTGTGGCCGCGCTGGTGCCCCGTGCTGAAATCGAGGGCGAGATGGGAGACTCCCATGTTGGCCTTCAGGCCCGGCTGATGAGCCAGGCCCTGCGGAAGCTGGCCGGCGCCATCTCCAAGTCCAACTGTGTGGCCATCTTTATCAACCAGCTGAGAGAAAAGGTAGGCGTGATGTACGGCAGCCCTGAGGTGACCCCAGGCGGCCGGGCGCTGAAATTCTATTCCTCCGTGAGAATCGATATCCGCCGGATCGAGACCCTGAAAGCCAGCGGCGAAATGATCGGCTCCCGTACCAGGGCCAAGGTTGTGAAAAATAAAATCGCCCCTCCTTTCCGGGAGGCCGAGTTTGACGTGATGTACGGCCGGGGCATCTCCCGGGAGGGCGAGCTGCTGGATCTGGCGGTAAGGCTGGATGTGGTGCAGAAAAGCGGCGCGTGGTTCTCCTATGACGGCGAGCGCTTAGGCCAGGGCCGGGATAATGTGAAGGAATATTTCCGGAATCATCCGGAATTCGCGGCGAAAATCGAAAAACAGGTTTATGAAAACGCTGGAAAGCTTTATGCCAAGACAGCTCCGGCGCCGGCTCCCACGCCGGCGGAACCGGATAAAAGCGTGGCGAAACCGATAGAAACAGAGGGAAAAGCCGCGCCCGCCGCCCCAAAGAAAAATAAGGCCAGCATTGATATCATGGTGGATGACTGATTATGCTCATCACCGCTATTGAGCCCAGAAGAAAAAGCCTGCGGGCCCTTTATTTAGATGGGGAATTTGCCGTTAACGTAGACGCGCAGACACTTCTTGCTTCCCGGTTTCAGTTGGGAACGGAGATCACCGACGAGGAACTTCATGAGCTTCTGCTGGCCTCCGATGCCAACCGGGCCAAGGAAAAGGCTTTGTATCTGATTGCCCACCGGGACCATTCGAAAAAGGAACTGGTGGATAAAATTAAAAGGACCGCGTCAGCGGAAGCCGCTCAAAAGGCGGCGGACCGCATGGAGGAGATCGGCCTGATCGACGATGAGGATTTCGCCAGGCGCTACGCGGCGGAGCTGTTTCATCGGAAAGGCTATGCCCGTAAACGGGTGGAATACGAGTTGAGCCAAAAGGGGATCGACCCGGACCTGATCGAGGAATTAGCCGACGAACTGGAGCCGGACCCTTTGGAACAGATCAATCATCTGATTGCGCGGAAGTATTCCGCGGCTTTGGCGGATGAAAAAGGCCGCCGCCGTACGATAGCCGCATTGCAGCGGCTTGGTTTCCGGTGGGAGGATATCCGCCAGGCGCTGAAGGAATTTGAGCTTTCGGACGAATAAAAGGACAGCGCGGCGGGAAGGCTCCGCCGAGAATCCAACAATAGGATAAAACCAGGAACTTTACCATAGGAAGGACTGTAATACTTGGCATATCGGGTGGGATGCATCAGCTTAGGCTGTGAAAAAAACCGCGTGGATGCGGAAATGATGATGGCTGCCTTAGAACAGGAAGGCTTTCAGCTGGTAGACGACGTTGCTATGGGCGACGCGGCTATCGTGAATACCTGCGGCTTTATCGAATCGGCGAAGCAGGAAAGCATTGAGGAGATTTTAGAGCTTGCCAAGCTCAAGGCAGAGGGGCGGATAAAGGCCATTGTGGTCACCGGCTGCCTGGCGGAGCGGTATCAGCAGGAAATCGCCAAGGAGCTGCCAGAGGTTAACGCGGTGGTAGGTATCGGTGCTAATCAAGAGATCGCCCGCATCGTCCGGGAGGCTCTGGAAGGAAAACGGATCGAAACCTTCCCGCCCAAAACCCAGCTTCCCCTGGAAGGGGAGCGGGTGCAGAGCACGCCCAGCTATTTTTCTTACTTAAAGATTGCCGAGGGCTGTGACAACCGCTGTACCTATTGCGCCATCCCCCTGATCCGGGGCGGTTACCGCAGCCGGAAAATGGAGGATATCCTGGCGGAGGCGGAAAAGCTGGCGAAGTGGGGCGTCAAGGAACTGATGGTCATCGCCCAGGATACCACCCGTTACGGCGAAGACCTTTATGGCGCGGCAAGGCTGCCCCAGCTTTTGACAGAGCTTTGTAAAGTAGATGGGCTTCACTGGATTCGGGTGCTTTATTGCTACCCGGAACGGATCACAGACGAGCTTTTAGACGTTATGGCAAAGGAAGACAAAATCCTGAAATATATGGATCTGCCCCTGCAGCACTGCAACGGGCAGGTGCTCAAATCCATGAACCGGCACGGCGATCGGGAATCCCTGGCGTCGCTGATTCAAAAAATACGGGAAAAGGTGCCGGGCATCGTCCTTCGCACCACCTTTATGGTGGGCTTCCCAGGGGAAACCGAGGCGGCTTTTGAGGAGCTGGCGGAGTTTGCCAAAGAGATGCGGTTTGAGCGCATGGGCTGCTTTGCTTATTCTCAGGAGGAAGGAACCCCGGCGGC
>CABUCM010000019.1 GCA_902490005.1 uncultured Ruminiclostridium sp. | reverse complement strand
AAAATGCTATGATGTAAGCGAAAACTTATTTAAAATAGGTTTAAATAATTAATACAATGAAAGCGAAAAGGAGTGTTTTACCATGAAAGGGAACGTCCCATCTACCATGAAGGCGCTGGTGGCCTACAGCGCGACGGATTACCGTTTTGAGCCGGCTTATCCGGTGCCGGAGTGCGGCCCGGATGATATCATCATTAAAACCGAGGGCTGCGGCATCTGCGCGGGAGACTTAAAGTGCCAGCACGGCGCTTCCATGTTCTGGGGAGACGAAACCCAGCCGAGCTGGGTGGAGCCGCCGTTTACCCCGGGTCATGAGTTCCTGGGCAGGATCGCGGGCCTGGGGGATAATGTGAAGGGCTACGAATTAGGGGAACGGATTACGGTGGACCAGATCGCCCCCTGCGGCGAGTGCAGGTTCTGTAACGACGGCAGGTACTGGATGTGCCAGCCCCACAAGATGTACGGCTTTTTCAAGGATTTTTGCGGCGGCATGGCGGAGTATGTCCGGATTCAGACCAAGCACGCTAAAATCCACCGGGTGCCGGATTCCATGGCGCTGACCGACGCGCTGCTCATCGAGCCGTACGGCTGCTCCAAGCACTGTGTGGACCGCGCTCAGATCGGCAGCGAGGATGTGGTGGTGATTTCCGGCGCGGGCACCCTGGGCCTGGGGATGATTACCTACGCCAAAATGAGGAATCCCAAAACCCTGATCGTTCTGGATATGATGGAGGAGCGTTTGCAGAAGGCCAAGGATTTTGGCGCGGACCTGGTTTGGAACCCCGGCAAGGAAAACGTGGTGGAAAAGATCATGGAGCTTACCGACGGCTATGGCTGCGATATTTATATCGAGGCTACCGGCCATCCGTCGTCCGTGACCCAAGGGATGCAGATGATTCGGAAGCTGGGCCGGTTTGTGGAATTCTCTGTGTTCGCCCAGCCTACCACCATGGATTGGTCCATCATCGGCGACCGGAAAGAGCTGGATGTGCTGGGGGCCCATTTAAGTCCCTATTGCTTCCCCTTTGTCATTGAAAACATCGCCAACGGGAACCTGAAAACCGACGGCGTGGTCAGCCGCTTATTTGCCCTGGAGGACTGGAAAGAGGCGTTTGACTATGCGACCGGAAAGCACGGCGACTTCAAGGTGGCCTTCCAGTTTTAAAAAAACATAACAAAAAGAAAGCGGCCAAAGAAATTGGTTCTTTGGCCGCTTTTTGATTATAAAAAGGGATAGGGTGGGTTCTGCCGGCCGCCGCGCCCGCCGCCAGGTGAAAACACCGGGGCGGTCAAATCGTGCGGATGAACTCGTCGATAAAGGGAAGCGCCGCGCCGGCGGCGATAGGCTCCACCGTGTATTGACAGGACATAAGATAATCCGCGTCGTCGGAAAAAGAATTTCGGCCACGGGCCAGCCTGCGCAGCCGCGCCATGGATTCCTCCAGATAAGCGCCGACGCTGCCGCCTAAAATGACAGGGCAGTCCAACAGCATATTGATGTTGTTGATAGCCATGGATAGGAAATATAAATATTCCTCCCAGGCGTTTTTTACCACAGGGTCCCCGCTGCGCAGCAGGCGGAAAAAGAGATCCAAATCTCCCGCGGCAAGGTCCGACAGCACCGTGGAGGAGCAATAGGGCTCTAAACAGCCCGCCTTTCCGCAGTAACAGGATTTGCCGAAGGGGATGACCGTCATGTGGCCGATTTCGCCGGCGCGGGTGTTCTCCCCCAGTTCCACCTGGTGGTTCCGAATCATGGCGCCGCCCACATGATTGCTCAGCAGGATATAAAAAGCGTCGGTCAAGTCGGAGCGGTTCCAAAGCTCGGCAAAGCCGGCGGCCTTGGCGTCGTTGAAAAATACGCAGGGGAAGGGGATATATTTGGAAAACTCCTGGCATGTGGCGCCCTCAAAACCCAAAATTTTGCCGTAAAAAACCCGCTCCCGGTTCTTGGTAATCAGCCCGGGGACGCCCATGCCCACGCCCAGGATTTTTTCGTGGCTGGCATGGGCCGAATCGATCAGCCCGGTAACGGCGGCGGCGATCTCCCGGTAGTAGCCATCGGTCTGGGAAAAGGGAAAGCTTTGCTTTTTGCTGCGGATAACATTCCCCAGCAGGTCCACCAGGACGGCGGTATAGTAATCCTGGTTGATATCCAGGCCCACCGCCAGGCGGGCGTCCTTTATAATGGAAAAAGCCCTGGCCCGGCGCCCGCCGGTGCTGTCGGCGGCGCCCGCGTCTCTCACCAGGCCCTCCTGCTGCAGTTCCTCCAGCTTTTGGGTCACGGTGGGCAGGGAAAGCCCCAGCCGGCGCATGATCTCCTGTTTGCTGACGCCATCCGGCTCCTTGTAAATTAAATGATATATTTTACTGTGGTTTATTTTTTTAATACTGGAGCTCATCCGCATACTAGGATCCCTCTTTCCCCAAATTATTTTTATCATAACACATTTTTAAATAATAAACAATTAATTTAGAAAAAGAAAAGAACAATCAGGCCGAATATCCGCGATAAATTCCATAAAGGCGGAAAATAATCCTGGAAAAATGAAAATCTATTTCAATTTTTAGAGTTTTTTCCAAGCAAGAGGGAAAATTTTTCAGCGGGGGCCCTATGCCCAAAGGTGCCCGTGGGCGCTGGGGACAATAGGGGGATAGAATTTTCAGAATCGCAAGAAATCTATAGTGATTTTTGCCCGGAGACATGCTATAATAAAGGCAAACTGCAGGGTACCGGGAACCTTTGGCATAAAAACGCCGGCAGCCGGGCGATTCCGGTATTCCGGCTAAATTCACTGACAGAAGGGAAGGATCATCATGAATCAGGAAATGAAGCGGAAAATTGAAAACGGCGAGGTGTTCCTCGGCATGGAGCTGGGGTCCACCCGTATTAAGGCGGTTCTGATCGATAATACCTACGCGCCCATCGCCTCCGGCGGCTATAATTGGGAAAACCGGTTAGAGGGCGGTTATTGGACCTATCATCTGGACGAGGTTTGGGCCGGCGTGCAGGAAAGCTTCCGGGAGCTGGCCAAGGACGTAAATGAAAAATACGGCGCCGCCCTGACGAAGGTGGCCTCTATGGGCATTTCCGCCATGATGCACGGCTATCTGGCGTTTGACAAGGACGGCAACCAGCTTTGCCCGTTCCGCACCTGGAGAAACACCTCCGCTGAGGAGGCTGCCAAGCTGCTGTCCGGGAAATTCAACTTCAATATGCCTTTGCGGTGGAGCGTGGCCCATCTGTACCAGGCCATGCTGGACCACGAGGCCCACGTGAAGGATGTAGACTTTATCACCACCCTGTCCGGCTATGTGCATTGGAAGCTTACCGGTAAAAAGGTAATCAGCGTAGGCGACGCCTCGGGTATGTTCCCCATCGACAGCGTCACCAAGACCTACCACAAGGGCATGATGGAGACCTTTGACGCCTTAGTGGCCAAGGACGGCTACAGTTGGAGGCTGGGCGATATTCTGCCTGAGGTTTTGGTAGCGGGCCAGCAGGCCGGCACCCTGACGGAAGAAGGCGCCAAGCTGCTGGATCCCACCGGAAAATTTGAGGCCGGGGTCATGCTGTGCCCGCCGGAAGGCGACGCGGGCACCGGAATGGTAGCCACCAACAGCGTGGCGGAGCATACCGGCAACGTTTCCGCGGGAACCTCTGTGTTCGCTATGATTGTGCTGGATAAGGACCTTTCCAAGGTGTATCCGGAAATCGATATGGTAATGACTCCCGCCGGCAAGCCGGCGGCCATGGTGCACTGCAACAACTGCACCTCCGACCTGGACGCCTGGGTTTCCCTGTTCCGGGAGGTTTCCGAGCTGCTGGGCGGCGACACCAAAAAGCCGGTGGTTTATGATTCCCTGTATTACAAGGCTTTGGAGGGCGACGCCGACTGCGGCGGCCTGCTTTCCTACAACTATGTTTCCGGCGAACCGATTACCGGGTTTGATAAAGGCTGTCCCATGTTTGTCCGCACCCCTGACAGCCGCATGACGCTGGCTAACTTCTTCAGAGCCCAGCTGTTTTCCACCATGGCTTCCCTGCGGATCGGCATGAATATTCTAACCGACCAGGAAAAAGTCCAGCTGGATGTACTGATGGGCCACGGCGGCCTGTTTAAGACCAAGGGCGTGGGCCAGCGGCTGATGGCGGGCGCCATGAATATCCCTGTGGCGGTGATGGAAACCGCCGGAGAAGGCGGCGCCTGGGGCGTGGCCCTGCTGGCGGCCTATTTGGCGGAGCAGAAGGGCGAGGCGCTGGAGGATTACCTGAACAGCAAGGTGTTCGCGGGCAACGCCGGCGAGCGTATGGCTCCCGACGCCAAGGATGTGGAAGGCTTCGCCGCGTTTATGGAGCGGTATCAAAAGGGCCTTGCGGCCCAGCGGGCGGCGGTGGATAACCTGCTGTAAGCATCGCTGGTTTTGGGCGGCTTCTGTGGAAAGCCTTTTCGGAAGAATTTCCGGCCGTTTTTCAGCGGTTAAAATTTTTGAGGGCCCCGCCGGTATTAGCCGGCGGGGCTTTTTCCTTCATAGCGTTAAGCCGGGCTAAAACCGGGAATAATCAATAAAGATAGATCATCTTTGTTTATTTCACCGCCTTGACTTCATTTTCCAGGTGAATTATACTTATTCTAGATATCGATCGGAAAATTAACAGTGATTGGAGGAATCTAACCATGTGGATTCCCATTATTACCAGCCTGGTGTGCTTTGCGGTGGCGACGATATTATTTACGCCGCCCCTGAGAAAGTTCCCTTTTTACCAGGCGATTTCTTTTTACTTTCTGTTTGAGGGCGCCTGGACCCTGTTTAATACGCTGGTCTCCGCTATTTGGCCCTATGCGGATTTTATGATTTGGGTCCACCATGTGGGGATCATCCTTTTCGCCGGATATTTGTTTTATAAAATCTACGTGTATTACTGGCGGCAGAAACGGGATGAAAAAAAAGAGCGGGAATTGGCGGTAAAGGCTGAGGACGCGCCGCCCCAAGAGAACGGCGCTGAGAAAAAGGATGAAAAGGCGGAAAAATGATGCAGTATGTTTACGCGGGCATGTGGTTTCTCATCGGCCTGATTTTAATTTGGAAGCTGCGAAAGGAAAACCGGGTGTTTGTATTCGCGGGAGGCATTTTCCTGTTTATGGGGGCTTGGTGGCTTGCGGACGCGCTAATGCCCCAGGCCGACCTGTTTGCCGGCGCTTACGGATGGATTTTCAGGGGTGTCATGGCGGTGGCCTTGATCGTTACCGGTTTGGTTTTCTTCCGGCAGAAGAAAAAAGATGGGGAAGAGGACGATACCGAAGAATAAGCGGCATTGGGGATAAAATATGATAGGGAACTTTTTATCGGTGGCCATGAAGGTGCTGATTTTGTTTCTTCTGATGAGCGTGGGCTTTATCCTTGGCAGAAAAAAGATCATTACGGACACCGGAACGGACCAGATGAATTTTCTTTTGCTGAACGTGGTGGTGCCCTGCGTCATCATCAACGCTTTTCAAGTGGATAAATCACAGATTCCCGCGGGGAATTTATGGTTTACGGTGATCGCCGGCCTGGCGTATGTTTTGGCCGCCGTGGTCATCGTAAAATTTTGCTTCAATAAAGAACCAGACGGGCGAAAGCAGGTGCTGAAATTCGGCGCCATGTTTTCCAACTGCGGGTTTATGGGGTTCCCCATGGTCCAGGAGATCCTGGGAGAGCGGGGCATGGTGTATGCGGCGATCATCAATACCATTATCACCGTGGCGATGTGGACGGTGGGTTTTGTGGTGATGGGGAAAGAAGGGGAACGGATCTCTATCCGCAAGGTCTTTCTGAACCCCGGGACAATAGGCGTATATATCGGCCTGCCGCTGCTGCTGTTTTCCTGGAGGCTTCCGGACCCGTTCCAATCAGTGGTTGGTTTTTTAGCGGATCTGAACACCCCCCTGGCGATGATTTGCATCGGCGTGTTTATTTCGAGAACCAAGCTGCTGGAGATTTTCAAGGAAAAGGCCCTTTATGGGGCCGCCGCCCTCCGGCTGCTAATTATTCCAGGGGTGCTGCTGGGCGTTTTGTTCCTGTTCCGGCAGGATTATGTCCCGATGGCTTCTTCTATCATTCAGTTTTGCGCCCCCAGCGCGGGGCTGACGCCGATTTTTGCCGCCCGGTTCCGGCACGATACCACGCTGGCGGCGAAAACAGTGGCGTTTTCCACCCTGCTGTCCATTTTGACCATGCCTCTTTTCTGTGTGGCGGTTCAGGCGCTTTACGGCGTTTGACCGGAATTTTTTAGTACCCCCTTTCCAAGATCGTCATAGTATAGAAAAGCGGGGGGTGCGCGCGCCTACGCTTTATCATAGATCGCCGCGGATAGGATTTCTTATCCGCGGCATTGGTTTTTTAGCGGGGATATTCAAAATCAAAACCTCCGGAAAGCCAAAGGTATAAAAAGCCCTAGAAACATAATACGGGCTCAGCCTGCAAGGGACGCTGAAATATTATCATCGCGATACACGCGCTGCCGCCGTTAAACCGGCAACGCCCCACAATATTTCTTATATTGCGAGATTGCTTTTTTCACCGCCTGAGGCGGCAGCTTCCTACGGGAAGCCTTTTGCGAAACATTTTACCCTTCCCGGTGAAACCGGGGTTTTATCCTGCTGAAGCGTGCCGTCAAAACGCCAAAAGGCCGTTGGAGATTTTCTCCAACGGCCTTTTGGGCGAGGGCGCGCGCCCTCTTTTGGGTTTTATGAAAGATAAATCAAATGAACTGGTTGATAACATAATAATTTGGTCAATGGCTGGCGGGTAAATGAATGCACCGGCCCAAGGCCGCGGCGCAGGCCTCCATAAAGGCCTCGGAATAGGTGGGATGGGCGTGGATCATATCGGCGATTTCGTCGGCGGGGACCTCCGCGTGGAGAAGGGCCGCCGCTTCCGCGATCATTTCCGTGGCGTCGCCGCCGTAGATATGGACTCCCAGCAGCTCTTTGTACTTCTTTTCCACCACAACCTTCACAAAGCCTTCGCCCTTGCCGCAGGCCAGGGCCCGGCCGTTGGACTGAAAGAAATACCTGCCGGTCAGTATGTTTTCCTTTCCATACCGTTCCTTGGCGGCGTCCTCTGAAAGGCCGACGCCGGCGGCCTCGGGACTGGTATAAATACAGGAAGGCACATATCTGAGGTCGCAGAAAACCGGTTTTCCCATAGCGGATGAGGCCGCGGCCTCTCCCATCTTAAAGGCGGCGTGGGCCAGCATATGCCTGCCATTGATGTCCCCGGGAGCGTAAATATTGGGAATATTGGTGCGCATAAAGTCATCCACCACAACCTTGCCCCGGTGCTGTTTGATCTGGTCCTTCAGGGCGCCTAGGCACGCCAGGTCGGCGCTCCGGCCCACGCAGATTAAAATTTTATCCGCCTCCACCTGGGTGCCGTCGTCGCAGACGACGGCGCTGGTTTCCCCTCTTTCCTCAAGGCGGGAAACCTTTTTAGAGGTCAGCACGCGAACCCCTTTCTTTTGAAAGGTTTTCTTCATCTGGGCGGAGATTTCCGGGTCCATGGGGGGAACGATGCGGTCCATGGCCTCGATGATGGTGACCTGCGCGCCGAACCCATGGAACGCCGCCGCCATTTCACATCCGATTACGCCGCCCCCGATGATAGCCAGCCGTTTGGGCAGAGTCTCCAAATCCAGCAGGGCGTCGCTGTCCAGCACGTTTTTGCCGTCGGCGCCGGGAATGGGGATTACGGTGGGCTTGGAGCCGCCGCACAGCAGGGCGCTTTGAAAGCCGTAGGTCTCCCCGCCGCAGGTGAGGGTGGTTTCAGAGGCCAAAGCGGCAAAGCCGTGGTATACGTCGATTTTGTGGGAGCGCAGCAGCCCGGCGACGCCGTCGGTTAGCTTTTTCACCACGCCGTTTTTATGGGCCACCGCCTTGGGCATATCCACCGCCGCTTTAGGCCCGGCGACGATTCCGCGCTGGGCGCATTGGCTGATTTCTTCCATGATTTCGGCGGTTTTCAGATAGCATTTGGTGGGGATGCAGCCCCGGTTTAAGCAGGTGCCTCCCAGCACGCTTTTTTCAAACACGGCCACCCTGCCGCCCAGCTGGGCGGCCTTGATGGCGGCCACATAGCCCGCCGGGCCGCCGCCGATCACCGCTACGTCATATTGCTTCCTCATAGCAGAATCTCCATGGGGGTCTCTAATAAAGCCTTTACGGCGCCCAAAAGCTGGGCGGCCTGGGCCTCGGTCAGGGCCTGGGCGTCATACCCCAGGCAAACCATGGCGGTCTTATGCACCGCCACCTGGCCGTGATCCAGCGCGAGAGTATCCTCTGTGCCGGCCAGGCCGAAAATGGCGGTTTCCCCAAAGCGGAGCGCCGGGGTAAAGGCGTAAACGCCGAACGGGCTCATGTTGCAGATGCCGAAAGCCGCCGGGTGGTCTTCCTCGGAAGATAAGGCATGAGACAGTGCCTTTTGCGTCAATTCCCCGATTTGTGCAGAAATCCGGGAAAGGGACAGCGTTTCGGCACCTGCAACAACAGGCTGCTGTTTTTCGCCGCCGTCAAATACGGCAAAGCTGAGGTCAGCGGCGGAACACAGGGACAGCTTTCGGACCGCCAGGGCGGCGGCCTTTAAGAAAAACGCGTCCAGAGAAAGTGGTTCCTCCCTGGATTCGTTCAACTGGCTGATAAGCTCCAGCAGGCGGGTGACATCCGCCCTTATGCTTTGGGCTGCGGCGAGGCTGCCGGCCCGAGAGGCGGCCAGCACGTCGCTTTTTGTCACCTTGCCGTGATAACCGGTGCCGGGCACGGAGGATAGATCCACCCCCTGGGCCTGGGCCACCCGCCGGGCCAACGGCGTGGCCAGCACATCGGCGGCGCGGATAACGCCGTCCGCTCTGGCGGGAGCGACATCTTTTAAATCCACGCCCTGGTCCCGGGCGGTTTTCTTCGCGTAGGGGGTGGCTAAAACCTGGCCGCCGGAAGGCGGAATAAAGGAAACCGCCGGTTCCGGGGCGGGCTCCGCCTGGGAGGACGGCCCATTCGCGGGGGCGGAAGCCTCTGAGGCTGGCGCCGGCGCTTCCGGCGCCTTTTCGCCCTTTTCCCCGATGTAACCGATCACCGAAAGAACAGGGACCCAGGTATCCTCCGCCACGGTTTTCGCCAGCAGGATCCCCGAGCCGGGTGCCTCTGCCTCCATGGTGATTTTATCGGTTTCAATCTCCATAATGGGTTCGTCTTTTTCCACCGGGTCGCCGACCTCTTTTAGCCACCGGATCAGTCGGCCCTCTTTCATATCCATACCCGCCTTGGGCATAAAAATCTCAGTCATTAAACTTCCTCCTTACAGCAGGCTTTTTACCGCGGCCACAATCTTAGGCACGGTGGGGAAGGTTTCCGCCTCCAAAATGGGGTTGAAGGGGATGGGCGTGCTCTTGGCGCCAAGCCGTTTAATGGGGGCGTCCAAATAATAGAAAGCGTCGCTGTCGGCGATCTGGCCGGCGATCTCCGCGCCGAAGCCGCAGAACTGGACCGCCTCGTGAACGATCAGCACATGCTTGGTCTTTTTCACCGATTCCAAAATAGTTTGGGTATCCAGGGGCACCAGAGAGCGGATATCGATGACCTCCAGATGAATACCGTCTTTTTCCAGCTCCTGGGCGGCGGTGAGACAGGTGGTTACCATGCGCCCATAGGTGACCACGGTGCAGTCGGAGCCGGCAAGCTTAATATCCGCCTGGCCCAGGGGGATGGAATAGTCCTCCTCGGGAACCATGCCCTTGGCGCGGTACAGGGTTTTCTGCTCCAGGAACATCACCGGGTTGTCGTCCCGGATAGCGGTTTTCATCAGCCCCTTTGCGTCGTAGGGGGTGGAGGGGATGACCACCTTCAGCCCGGGAAAGTGGGCCAGGCAGGCCTCCAGGCTCTGGGAGTGCTGAGCCGCCGCGCCGGTGCCGGCGCCGGAGGCGGCACGCATCACCAGGGGGACCTTCACCTTGCCGCCGAACATAAAGCGGAGCTTGGCGGCCTCGTTGACCAGCTCGTCAAAGCACACGCACATAAAATCGGAGAACATCAGCTCCACGATGGGCCGCATGCCGCACATGGCGGCGCCCACCCCGGCGCCTACATAGGCCTGCTCCGCGATGGGGGTATCCATAATCCGGTCCTCGCCGAATTCCTGGATCATCCCTCTGGAAACGCCGAAGGCGCCGCAGTAAAGGCCGATATCCTCGCCCATCATAAACACGTTTTCATCCCGGCGCATTTCCTCGGAAATGGCCTCGTTAATCGCTTGCGCGTAAGTAATCTCTTTCATGGCTGTTTCCTCCTCAGGCATATACATCGTCGAATACGTCGTCCACGCTGGGGTCCTTGCTGGCCTTGCCGTATTCCACGGCGTGGTCGATGACGGCGATGGTTTCCTGAACCGCCGCGTCCAGCTCCTCGCCGGTAAAGAGATGATTCTCCGTCAGATATTTCCGGAACACCTTGATGGGGCATTTCTCCTTCCAGGCGTTGATCTCTTCCTTGGAACGGTACAGGTTGCCGTCGCTCTTGGAGTGGCCGGAAATGCGGTAGGTGTTTTCTACCACCATCATGGGGCCGTTTTCCAGCACGTATTCTCTGGCCTCCGCGACAGCGTCGTAAACCTCCAGCACGTTGTTGCCGTCCACGGTTTTGGAGGGAATGCCGAAGGGGTAAGCCCGCTTGGACAGGTCGGTGTCGTGCATGGCCTTGGCGATGGGGGTGGACATGCCGTAGGTGTTGTTGATGCACACAAATAGAATCGGGAGCTTCCACAGAGCCGCCAGGTTTAAGGCTTCAAAGCACGCGCCCTCGTTGGAAGCGCCGTCTCCATAAAATACGGTGGTAATGCGGTCTTTTTCGTTTCTCTTTTTTATGGTGAGGGCCGCGCCGTTGGCGATGACACTGCTGGCCCCTAAAATGCCGCTGGTGGCGAAATAATTGATATCTGGGGAGGCGATGTGCATGGAGCCGCCCTTTCCCTTGCAGACGCCGGTTTCCTTGGCCAGGATTTCCGCCATCATATGGTCGATGTCGATTCCCTTGGAAATGGCCTGGCTGTGGCCCCTGTGGGTGCCGAACACATAGTCCTGGGGCTTTAAGGCCAGAATGGAGCCCACGGCGGTGGCCTCCTCGCCGATGCCCAGGTGGGTGGTGCCGTGGACCAGGCCCATGGAAAACAGCCACTGGACGCGGGTTTCAAATTCCCGGGCCAGGTTCAGCTTTTTCCACATTTCGGACAAAAGCTCTTTGGAATAAACAGAATTCAATGATATCCTCTCCTTTAAACGCGTCGTATGTTGAGGGGCAATCCTTATTATGGAAAACCCGTTTTCAGCTTACGGTAATTCAACCGGGTAAAACAGCCGGTCCGCCATGGCCGCGCTGGGATAATCCGGGCCAAATTTCGCCAGCCCCTGCCGGGCAACGCTGCGAACCTTCATTTTGTCGATGGATTCCTCTGGAATGTGGTACACTACCACCTTTTTAGGGGTGATGTACTGTTTCAGGCACTGCTGCCCCGTATCAGAGGCAAAAAAGAAGGGGTTCACAAACGCCAGGTCCACGGGGACGTCCCTCAGCCATTGATAGGCTTCCGGTTTCCGGTCGTCACAGTCGCTTAACAGCAAAATGTTCTTTCCCCCCAGGGAGAACAACAGCAAATGACAGGCGGCGTTTTGGAACATGTTGCCGGTGTGGGACGTGCAGGCGGTGTGAAGCAAGATACCCTTTTCCAGCACAAAGGTGTGCTTTTGGCCTATTTGATCCGGCAGGGTCCATACAGGGGCCCGGCTTTGCTTCAATTCCGCGATAAGCGATTGGTTTTCCTTATCCGGACGGTTTGGGACCACCAGGCGCCGGACCGTATTATGGGCCAGGTACCGGCGGATCAGGGCCGGGGTGAAATGGTCCGGATGCTCATGGGAGAAAATCAAATACTGGGCGTTCCGCCACTTGTTTTCGCCCCGCTCCATATCAGCCAGCACGGAATCGGGAAGCCGGTTAAAGGGGTAAGGGCCCGCGTCCTCTAAAATATCCGCGAAAATGGCGGTGTCCCCGGACCGGATTACCACGCCCGCGTTGGCCGCAACCATGATTTCAAGTTGTTCGCCCACAGCGTCACTTCCTTTATATATGTGTGGCAAATAGTGTTTTAACAAATGAAATTACATTTGTATCACAAGGTGGATTATACTCTATTAAAGGGAAAGTTTCAAGACCTTTTGCTAAAATAAATAAGGAAAAATTATAAAAAATTACATTGTTGACATTTGTTATAATAATTGTTATACTGAGGGCAGCATAACCGAAAGCAACCATTCTTTATTTGGGAATAGATGAATTTCCGTACCGATGGGGTAAAAACCATTGGCCGTAAGCGGGAGGGAAAGCATGGATCACAATGACAGCATTCAAAACCTGCAAAAAATGGTACAGGCGGCGAAAATGTATTATTACGAGGGCTTGACCCAGGAAACCATCGCCAAAAAGCTGAGGACATCCCGGCCGGCGGTTTCCCTCTTATTGGCGGAGGCCAGAAAAACCGGGGTTGTTCAAATCAAGATCAAGGACCCCGAGGTGAACAACGAGGAGCTGGCGGCCCAATTTCAGGAGCGGTTCGGCCTGAAGAAATGCCTGGTGATCCCCTGCGGCATCCGGCAGGAGGATGTGGTGCTGAAGATCGTGGCCTCCCAGGCGGCCCGGTTCGCCAGTAAGGCGATGAAAAGCCATACCACGGTGGGCACTTCCTGGGGCGGTTCCTGCTATGAATTTATGCAGGCGTTTCCAGAGGACACGGAGCTGTGCAATATTACCGTGGTGCCTCTGGTCGGCGGCTCGCCGCTGCTGACCCGGGAATTTCAATTGATTGAAAGCGTCAGGGATTTTTCGGAAAAGCTTCGGGGCACGCCGGTAGTGCTGTATTCCCCGGGCTTTGTGGATACCATTGAGGATAAAAAGCGGTATATGGGCAGCCTTTACATGCAGTCGGTGCTGGAAAAGTGGAGGACGCTGGATTTCGCCGTGATCGGCGTGGGCCGGCCGCCGGAATCCTATGAGGCGGAGCCGGGCCGGGTCACTAATTTATTAGAGGAAATCAACCGCTACCCGGATAAGGCGGTCAGCGACCTGTGCGCCCGCCGGATCAATATCCGGGGCGAGTTTATCCAGTGCAATTACAATGACAAGGTCATCGGCATTGAGGAAAAGGATCTTCGGGCCACCGGCCGTGTGCTGGCGGTAGCGGTGGGAAGCAGTAAAATCTTCTCCATCATCGGGGCGCTGAACAGCGGGATTTTGGATTATTTCGCCACCGACGAGGAAACCGCCCGCCAGGTGCTGAACGTATTGGATACCAACGTAATCAAGGCGCTGCGGTAATTTGTGTGAAATAAGGGAATAGGCTATGATTTACGGAACTTCCCCCAGCACCAATCCCAGGTTTAACCTGGCGATGGAGCAATACTTATTTGAAGAGGCGCCACATAAGGGGCCTTGGTTCCTTTTATGGCAAAACGACAACGCCATCATCGTCGGGCGCAACCAAAACACCGCCGCGGAGCTGGACGGAGAGTACACCCGGGCCCGGGGGATCCAGGTGGTGCGCCGTACCACCGGCGGCGGGGCGGTATATCACGATTTGGGCAACCTGAATTTTACCTTGATCGCCGACGGCAGAAGTTCGGAGGAGCTGGATTTGCACCTGTTCTGCCAGCCGGTGGCGGCGGCCCTGAAAAGGCTTGGGGTCCCGGTGGAGGTCAGCGGCAGGAACGACATGCTCATCGGCGGCAAAAAGTTTTCCGGCAATTCCCAGCGTATCTGGCGGGGCCGGGTTCTTCATCACGGCACCCTGCTGTTTGATTCCGACTTGACCGTGCTTTCCAGTGCTTTGCGGGTGCCCCCCGACAAGCTGCTGCAAAAGGGCGTGGCCTCGGTGCGCAGCCGGGTGGCGAATATTAAGGACTATCTGCCCCGGGCGGTGGGCCTACAGGAATTTTGGGGCCTGCTGGCGGACGAGATGTTCGGCGGCAAAGCGCCGCCGCCTTACCGGTTCACCCCAGAGGACCTGGGCCGGATCGAGGAAATCAAGCGATCACGGTACGATACCTGGGAGTGGAATTACGGCCAGTCACCGGAATACGACGTTAAAAAGGAGGCCCGCATTCCCGGATGCGGCAAGCTGGAGATTCAGCTGCGGGTCACCAAGGGCCGGGTTGCCAGCTGTAAAATCTACGGCGATTATTTTGGCAGCCGGAACAGCGCCGAGGTGGAGCAGGCGCTGCTGGGGTGCCCGCTGGAAGAGAAAGCCGTGAACGCGGCCTTAGCGCCTATGCCGGTGGGGGAATATTTCCACAATTTGACCCGGGAACAGCTGGCGGGGCTGCTGGTCCATTAAAAATATCGGAAAGTCGCAGGGAATCCTGCTTTCATAAATTTATTTACAGTTAAAGGAGAAGATGACCATGTTAACACCCTTTGAGTTTTCCGTCCCCACTAAGATTATTTTCGGCGTCGGCGAGGTAAAAAAGGTTGGCGGCGAGGCCGCCAGATACGGTAAGAAGGCATTGCTGGTAACCTATGAAGAGGATTTCGTCAAAAAAGTCGGCTTTTACGATAAAGTAGCCAATAGCTGCAAGGAGGCCGGCGTAGAGCTTTTGTGCCATTTCGGCGTGAAAAGCAACCCCACCGCCGAGCACGCCGCCTCGGCCATCGCCCTGTGCAAAAAGGAAAAGCCCGACGTGATTATCGCCCTGGGCGGCGGCTCCGCCATGGATGAGGCCAAGTTCATCGGCGTAGGCGCCCTATATGACGGCGACCCCTGGGATTTCCCTCTGGGCAAGGCGGCCATTGAGAAAACCATCCCGGTCATCACCGTGGTGACCATTCCCGCCACTTCTTCCGAATTGAACGGCACCGCCGTAATCACCAACGAGACCCTGGGCAGAAAGGACGGTTTTGTAAACCCGATCATGAAGCCGGTGGTTTCCATTTTAGACCCGGAGCTGACCTATACCATCCCGATCAAGCAGACCGCCTATTCCGCCGCGGATATCGTCTCCCACCTGCTGGAGCACTATCTGGGCCATAACCTGCCCTTCACCCCCTATCAGGACCACTTCTGCCAGGGCGGCATCCGTTCCATCATGGATTGTATGGACCGCCTGCTGAAGGATCCCCAGGACCCGGAGGCCAGGGGCCTGATGATGTGGCAGGCGTCCTTCGCCTGGAACGGCTTTTATGACTGCGGCTTCGGGCTGCCAAATTCCAACATCCATATTTTAGGCCACTCCTTGTCCAATTTCTACGATACCCCCCACGGGGCGGCCATGTCCATCACCATTTTGGCCACCATGCGCTACTACTTTGACCAGCGCACCAAGAAGTACGCCGATTTCGCCAGAGAGGTATTCCAGATTCAGGAGCCTGACGACAGAAAGGCCGCCCAGGCCGGCATCGACGGCCTGGAAGCCTGGTTTAAGAAAATCGGCGCTCCCACCACTTTGTCGGAGGCCGGTATTACCGATCCCGACGCCATCGATAAAATGGCGCCCGACGCGCTGCAGACGGCCATCGCCTGGGGCGAAAAGGATGCCTACGGCTATACCGAGCAGGTCATGAGAGAACAATTCGAGCTTTGCAAATGAGCCGACGCAAGGAGGAAGAAAAATGAGCTGCTTTCTGGGAATTGACGCCGGCACCAGCGGCGTCAAGGCCATTGTGATGGACGCCTCCGGCAACCTGCTGGGCAAGGGCTATGGAGAGTGCGACCTCATCACGCCCCGCCCAAACTGGGTGGAGCAGGACCCTCAGGATTGGTGGGACGCCTGCGACGCCGCCATCAGCCAGGCGGTGGAAAAAAGCGGAAGGGGAAACGAAATCTGCGGCATCGGGTTTTCCGGCCAGATGCAGGGCCTGACCCTGATGGACCGGGAAATGAAGCCCATCGGCAATTGCATGATCTGGCTGGATCAGAGGGCCAGCGCCGAGGCGGAGGAACTAAACCGCCGGATCGACCCGGCGGAGGCGCTGGAGATCACCGCCAACCATTGCCTGCCCAGCTATTGGGCGGCAAAGCTGCTTTGGCTGAAGAAAAACAAGCCGGAGGATTACGGGAAAATCCATGTGGCCCTGTTCCCGAAGGATTACCTTCGCTACCGGATGACCGGGGAGATCGCCACCGACGTCAGCGACGCTTCCTGCAGCTGGCTTTTGGATATGAAGCGGCGCCGCTGGTCGGACCGCATGTTTGAGGTGGCCGGGGTGCCGAGAAATATCGTGCCGGAAAAGCTGCTGGAAAGCCAGGATGTCGCCGGCTATCTGCTGCCGGAGCTGGCGGCGCGCTGGGGCCTGAAGCCGGGGATTCCCCTGGCGGCGGGGGGCGGCGACCAGACGGTAGGCGGCGTGGGCTGCGGCATCGCCAAGGCGGGCACCATCGCGGCCACCATCGGGACCTCCGGGGTGGTGTTCGGCGCCTGCGACGAGCCCTTTGTGGACCAGAAGCCCAGGGCTATGTACAGCCTGTGCCATTCCGTGCCGGGGAAATACTGCTTTTTGGGCTGTACCATGGGAGCCGGCGGGTCCTTCAAATGGATGCGGGATACCCTGTTCGCTGATAAGAAAAAAGAGCTGGAGGCCCAGGGAAAGGATGTTTACGCCTATATGGATTCCTTGGCGGAGGCGGAGCCCGCGGGCAGCGAGGGCCTTTGCTTTTTGCCCTATCCCGGCGGCGAATCCACGCCTCACGTGGATCCCAACGCCAGAGGGGTGTTCTTCGGCCTAAGCTACCGCCACAATGTGGGGGCCATGTGCCGCAGCGTGATGGAGGGGGTCACCTTCTCCCTGCGGGATATTTTAGAAATCATTCACGAGACCAACGGCCTGACGGTGACGGAAGTCCGGGCCATGGGCGGCGGCGCCCGCAGCGCCCTTTGGCGGCAGATTCAGGCGGATGTATACGACGCTACGGTCATCACCATGAACATGGATGAGGGGCCGGCGGCCGGCGCCGCTATTTTGGCGGCGGTAGCCGCCGGGGCGTTCCCGTCTGTGGAGGAGGGCTGTCGGCAGATTTTAAAGCCGGTGACCAAAACTGGACCCATTGAGAAAAACGTGGGCGTTTACGATGATTTTTACGAGACCTACCGGAATCTGTATCCCGCCCTGAAGCCTTTATATCAGGAGCAGGCCCAAAAGGTAAGCAAATATCTGGATTAAATTAAGAAGAAGCCCCGGGGTTGTTTTCCATCCCGGGGCTTCTAAGCGCATAAATTTTTTACCGCGGCCTATGGGCTGGAGGTTGGGAGCAAGGCGCTGGGTTTTCTCTGTGAAGCCCGCGGGGCGGAGGGCGCGGCGGATGTTGCCCGCCTAGGCGGCTGGGAAGGTTTTCAGAGGGGAGGCGGCGCTCTTTGATGGTAAATAACGCGGAAGGCCCCACGGCTTTTTAGCCGTGGGGCCTTCCTTGCTTTGATCGGAGTCGGATTGTGAAAAGCAATCCTTCAAAAATAAATTGTGGTATGAGTCATACCGCTTCTGCGGATAGCGTCGATCATTTGAATGCTGACGGCGGCGTCTTGGGTGTGGATGTAGTTTTCGCCGCCATGTAAAATTGCTTGATAAAACTGATGAATCAGCGCGCTGTGGCTGCTGCCGTAATAGGATTTTCCCACAGAAGGCGTTTTGTCCTGGGCTAAAAGGGCGGGATCTTTTTGATCCGGCGTTATTTTCCAAAGCCTTTCCTGGTCCAAAAGAAAGGCGGCGTTTTCACATTGCACCTTGATGCGGACGCTTTGGTTTTCGTAATTAGCAACGCTGGCGGTGAAATATCCCTGGGCGCCGTTTTGAAAGACCAGCCTTGCGGCGGCGGTATCTTCCACCTCAAGGCCGTAATCCAAAAGCTGGCCGGTGATTCCCTGAATGGAAAAAAGTTTGCTGGGGAGCAAATACTGCATTAAATCCAGGGTGTGGACCGCTTGGTTCATCATACAGCCGCCTCCGGAATCCGCCATTTTTCCCCGCCAGGGCTTCGCCTCATAGTAGGCTTTGCTTCTGAACCAGGCCACCGACGCGTATATCCCGGTAACCGGCCCGGAGGAGCCCCTTTGGATTTCCTTTCGCAGGACCTGAACGGTGGGATTCAGCCGGTTTTGAAAGCAAACGCCCACTTTCACGCCGAACCTGCCCTCCAGCTCTGTGAATTTTTGGGCTTCCTCCGGATTCAGCGCCATAGGCTTTTCTGTCAAAACATGGCACCCGGCGCTGGCGGCAGCCAAGGCCGCCGGATAGTGAAGCGCGTGGGGAAGGCAGATATGGACGCAGTCCGGGCGCAGGGTATCCAGCATTTTTTTATAATCGGTAAAGAAAGGCGCCCCGGTTACCCGGTCCTCCAGGGTTTCGTCGATATCGCATACCGCCGCAAGCTGGGCGTCGGGACATTCCTTGATTGCCGCGATATGTGTGGGAGCGATATCGCCGAGGCCGATTACCGCGGCTCGTATCATGATATTTCCTCCTTTTCACGGTTCTGCCGCGCTATAGGCGGAAGCTTATCCTTTGACAGCGCCTGAGGTGAGGCCCTCAATCAGCCATTTTTGAACGAGGGCGAACAAAATGACCACCGGGATGGTGACGATGACGCCCATGGCCATAATACCGCCCCAATTGATGACGCCGATGCTCCCGATCAATTCCCCGATAATCAGCTGTACGGTTTTGGATTGGTCGGAGCTGCTGAGAATGAGGGCGTACTGATAGTCGTTCCAGGCCAGGATAAAGGAGTAAATGGTGATGGCCACCAAGCCCCCCTTCGCCAAGGGCAGGATAATGCTCCAGAACGCCCGCAGCCGGTTGCAGCCGTCGATTGAGGCGGCTTCCTCCAGCTCCACGGCGATGCCTTTGTAGAAACCGCTCATCATCCAGACGCCCATGGGAATCGTGCCTGTAAGGTAAATACACACCAGCCCTATTTTGGTGTTTAAAAGATGCAGGCTGCTGGCCATTTTGTACCAGGGGATCATAATGACAGGCCCCTGGAACATCTGCGCGATCATTAAAAAGACTATGATGGCGTTTACGCCCCAGAAATGCTTTCTGCCAATGGCATAGCCGCCGGTAGCGGCAAAAAACATGGTGATTAAAGAGGTAAGAGCGGCGATAATTAAAGAATTGCTTAGGTAAAAAAGAAGCTTGTTTTGATCGTTAAAGGCGTAAACGTAGGCGTCTAGGGTGGGGTTAACCGGAAAGAAATGAAGCTGCGAGGAAAAGATTTCCTCGTTGGGCTTCAGCGTGGAAAGAATCAGCCAAAGGACGGGGAAAAGCATAATAATCATGACGACTGCGAGACATAAGTAAAAGCAAACATTAGCCACAGGTTTTCTTTTTTTGTTCATATTCTCACAGCCTTTCCGTGTATTTTCTGTAAAACTTCAGATAGATGACAATGAATATCGTCATCACCAGCATGGCGATGACCGCTACAGCAGAGCCCATGCCCATTTCAAAGCTTCGGAAGGCTTTCATATAGACATAAACAGGCAGTATGCTTGTGGTATAGCCCGGCCCGCCGGAGGTTAAGACCCAAATGGTTTCAAATTTCGTCCAAGTGGCAACCATGCTTGTCAAAGCGGTTACCATAATCACTGGGGACAGCATGGGAAGCGTAATATACCGAAAACGGCGGAAGGGGCCCGCGCCGTCCACATAGGCGGCTTCGTACAAATCTCCTGGGATCCCCTGTAATCCCGCCAGGAACATCAGCGTGGCATAGGGGATTCCCTTCCACGCGGAAACCAAAAGCAGGCAGCCCCACACCGTATTGGCGTCGCCCAGCCAAACGATGTTGGTTCCAAGAACCTGGTTGATCAGCCCGTAATTTCCTTCAAAAATCCAGCGCCAAATCATGCCGGCGATCACCATAGGGGTGACCCAGGGCACCATCATCAATCCGCGCCAGAGGCCGCGGCCGCGCATCTTTTGATTCAATAATACAGAGATGGGAACGGCGAACACATATTGCAGCACGGTGGAGCCCACCACCCAAAAAACGCTGTTCCAAAACAGCGGCCAAAAGTTTACATCTTGTGTGAATAGTTTTTGATAGTTGGAAAAGCCAACATATCCGCCGCTGTTACGATCGATGAGAATCCAATTAGTGAAACTGATGCGGATCGTATCAATAATTGGATATATTTGAAAAATCAGCAAATAAAGCAGGGTTGGAAGAATCATCAGATAAAAGAAATAAGTTTGCTTCAGGGCAAAACGTGAAGTCCGTTTGGCCTTTTTCATAGGTGAACCCTCCGATCATACAAGCAAGATAAAAGGGCGAAACACAGTCTGTTGAAAAAGACGACGTGCCCGCCCTCACCAGTTCCTTTTTTGCATCAGCCATCTTCACAAATATGAAGATGGCCGATTCCTTAAAATGCGTTAAGATACAGATGCTTTGATGTCATCAATTCCTTGTTTGATTTCGTTGTAGCAGGTTTCCACGTCAATTTGCCCGTTGGTCAGTTTTACCATCGCGCCCTGGACCACCTTTTCCATAGAAGGCTGGTTGGTGATGATAGGAGCGGTGATGCCGTAGTTCTGATTGATTTCCTTGAATTCCTTGACCAGGTTGATGTGCTTGGTAGCAATGTCTTGGCCATAAATATCAACCGCAAAACCTTCGATTGTCTCGTCAGGAATATAATCCACCGCGCAAACGTTCATAGAAGCGGCGATTTTTCCTAACACCTGTTCGGACAAAGCGACCTCGATGTATTTCCAACCGGCTTCTTTTTGTTCAGAACCAGCGATCAGCGCGTAGCCGCCGGCGGTGGTCATAACGGTGGATTTGTCAGAAGAGGGCCCGGCCGGGAAAGCGAAAGCATGGGTCCAGTCCATCGCGTCGTCGCCGTGGGAAATCAGGTTGCCGGTGAAGAAAGAGCCGGTGTGCATGAAAGCGATGTTGCCTTCCTCCCAGGCCTGGAACAGCTCGGGATACTGCCAAGTGGACTGTGCCTCAGGCATATAGGGGGCCATATCCGCGAACAGCTGCAGGGTTTCGATATACTTGGGCTTGGTGGCGTCGGAAGTGTCATCCGGCTGGAAGCCGTTGGAAAGGGCCACCATTTCCAGGTCGCGGAAGCTGAAGCGGCCCTCGCCGCCGTTTGCCATGGCGTAGCCGTAAACACCGTCGCCGCTGGTAGCTTTTACAGCGTTCAGCACGTCATCCCAGGATTTAAAAGTGGTAGGATCCACGCCCGCGGCGTCACAGAGATCCTTGTTGTAGATGTGGGCGTAGGTGCACAACACGTGGGGCACGCCATACAGTACGCCGTCATAGGTTTTGTACTCCAGGCCCACTGGGTCGAAGTTATCAATGGAAAGAATATCGCTGCTTTCCAGATAGGGCTCGATAGGCTCTAAGGCGCCGGCTCTTACAGCGTTTTCCACTTCATTGATCTGGGTAACGTCAGGATAGTCGTTGGCCTGGTCCATGACCAATAGCTTTGCGTCCAGGTCAGTCCAGGACAAGAAGATATACTCGATTTTCATGTTGGGGTACTTGTCTTCCGCGGCTTTCTTCAGGTCGTTGGCCACTTCTTTTTCGATGTCAGTGGTGCCGGGATACAGGACACGCAGATTTGCGGAGATGTCCTCGCCGCTGGGGGCTTTAGAGCTTTCCCCGGCGGAGGAGCTTTCCGGCGCGGCGGAACTTCCATCGGCTGAGGAAGTGGAGCCGTTGTTATTACAGCCGGAGACAACCGTGGCAGTCACTGCCGCTGCCAGAATAAGCGCAAGAACCTTTTTCATCTTAATACCTCCTAAATAAAATAAATGAATGGCTGACGATAGGGTAACGCTGTGTTATCGCCTCGGATTTGAAAAAACAGCCAACCGGCTTAAATTCCAAACCCGTAATGACTAATTCCAGATGCTGAATCCGCCGTCTACCACGATATCCGCCCCCGTGATATAATCGCCGGCGGGGCTCGCCAGCAGAAGGGCCGCCCCTTTAATGTCCACGCCCATGCGGCCCATACGGCCCAAAGGGGTTTTATCCCGGTAAGCCTTGGCATAGCCCTCGGGCAGGTCGCCCTTGTCAAAGGCGCCGGGGGAAATGGAATTGACATAGACCCCATATTGGGACATCACGGCGGCTAAATCCTTGGTGACCGCCACCACGCCGCCCTTTGCCGCCGAGTAATCCACCGGCTGCTCCATTTTGTTGTGAATATGGTAGGTGCGCCGGTCCCTGGCGAGGAAGGCGGAGATGGAAGCGATGTTGATGATTTTTCCTTGGCGGGCCTTCGCCATGATCGCGCCCACCGCCTTGGAACAGAAAATAGAGCCGGTAAGATTGATGTCGATCAGGTTCTGAATGTCGGCGGGATCTCTTTTGAGGAAATCCCCTTCGCTTTGGCCGGAACCGCCGCCTGCGTTGTTCACCAGAATGTCGATATGCCCTTTCCAGGCCAGAGCGGCATCCGCCATTTTCTGGGCGTTTTCATATTTCCGCTGGTCCAGAGGGAGCGCCAGGGTATCCACATGATATTTTTCACCGATTTGCGCCGCGGTTTCCCGGATGGAATCCACGTTCCGGGAGGTGATAATCACGTTGGCGCCGGCTTCCGCCAGGGCGCAGGCGATATCATAACCCAGCCAGGCGTGGGCGCCTGTGACAATGGCCACTTTTCCATCCAGGCGGAAAAGTTCAAAAATACTGCTGTCCATAGAATTTGACCTCCTATCCTTGATTCGTGATCTTTATGATTTGTGGCTGATCGTTGATAGAAACGGCAGACAGGAGCTTACAGGCCTTTGAATAAGCGGATTTTTTCCAGCGCAAGCTGGTACCCGGCCTCCTTAGAGGGGCCAAACAGGTTGGGGATGGTGTATTTAAAGCTTTCCGGCGCCTGGGTTTTTATATAGGTTTTGCCAAAGGCGGCTACCAGCTCGGTACAGATGTTCACCTTGGCGATGCCGTGCTTGACGGCCTCCTGGACGTCTTTTTCCGGGGTCCCGGAACCGCCGTGAAGCACCAGGGGAATGGAAACCTCCTTAGCGATCTCCGTCAGCCTGGGAATGTTGATCTTGGGGGTAAAGGTATAGAAGCCATGGGCGGTGCCAATAGCCACCGCCAAGGCGTCCACACCGGTTTGCGCTACGAATTGGGCCGCTTCCTTGGGGTCGGTTTGATTCGCCTCTTCTTTGGAAACGCTGATATTTCCCTCGTTGCCGGAAAGCTTGCCCAGCTCGGCCTCCACCGTGACGCCGAAGCGGGCCGCGGTTTCCACCACCTTGCGGGTGATTTTAGCGTTCTCCTCAAAGGGAAGCATGGAAGCGTCGATCATTACCGAGGTAAAGCCGGCGTCGATTGCCTGGCAGATGAAATCGTAATCAGTGGCGTGGTCCAGGTGTAAGGCCACCGGCACGCTGGCGTCCGCGGCGGCGATCTTGGCGATTTGAGCCAAGTATTTCACCCCGTCGCAGAAATCGCACTCGATCTTTCCGGCCTGCAGGATCACGGGGACCTTTTCCGCTTCCGCCGCGTGGATGATTGCCTGGGCGGAATCCAGAGACCAGAATTCAAAAGCGCCTACCGCGTATCGTTCCTTTCGGGCGGTGACCAGCAGTTCCTTCATTGTAGTTAAAGCCATGGGACGTCTCTCCTTATAAAATGTTGTGGGATTCTTTCATAATATCCACGCATTGCCTGGCGTAATCCCCGATCCAGCCGGGCAGCTCGCCCTCGTGAGGCATAGAGGTGTTTTCACACACGCCTCTGGCTTTCAAAGCCAGGCCCAGCAGGCGGAACAGGGTAGAGGTCTGGGGGCGCCTGCTCATACATTCGGTGACGCAGTCCTGCAGGCGGCTGATGTAGGACTGAATTTCATAGACCTTTTCCGTGTTGCCCGCCTGGGCGTATTCCCACAGCCGGACAAAGGGGAGGGGGTCGATTTGGATCAGGCTGACCACAAAGCCGGAGGCGCCGGAAAGCATGCTTTCCGCCAATAAAACCTCCTTGCCCTGGAACACATAAAGGTCATCCCGGGCCTTGAAGTGGTCCAGCAGGGATAAAAAGCGTTCCCTGTCGCCGCTGGAATCCTTAATGCCCACCACGTTTTCGTGCTGGACCAGGTCGGAAATCAGGCCCTCATCCAGCTTAACGCCGGTAAAGTCGGGAATATCGTACACCAGCACCGGCAAGGGGCTTTGGTCGATAAAGCGTAAAAAGATATTTTTGATTTCGTCCTGGGAATAATCAAAATAACCGGGAGCGGTCATCACCGCGATATCGGCGCCGGCATCCGCCATGGCTTTGGCGTTTTCCAGCATATCGTTGAGCCCGCTTGCCATAACCCCCGCGAAAATAGTGGTATCCTCTTTTTTTGCGCTGACCGCGGCCTTGCAGATTTTGATCCGGTCCCGCCGGTCGAACCAAGGGCCTCTTCCGGTGCTGCCTAAGGCGAAAATACCCTTGCAGCCAAGGCCGGTCATCTCATTGCATACCGAAATCAGTCCCTGGGTATCCACCTGGCCCTGCTGGTCGCATGGTGTTACCACCGGGACCAGGATTCCGAATTTTTTCATATGCAGCCCACCTTTTCTTGTTTGATGTTTTATTACATTGATTTGTCAGTATTATGCCTGCGCTTGCTCCGTTAAACGCCGCAGAAGCTGAAGAGACTGCCGCATCTCGGGCAGCGGCTGCCGGTAATCGGCGGTTTCAACGCTGAGCCCGCCGTCATAGCCGATTTGTTTTAACGCCCTGGTAAAGACGGATTGCGCCTCCTGGTCGTATTCCAAAGGCAGGCTTCTGCCTACCAAAGCGGCGGTATGGGTGTGGTAAAGATCCTCCCCCGCGGCCAGCAGGCTGCCGGTAGATTCCTTTTCCACCTGCATGTGGAAATAGTCCGCCAGGGCCTTTACATTGGGATGGTTGATTTTCCGGGCAAGGGCCACCCCTTCTATCACCGTTTTCATCAGGTTGGTTTCCGTGGCGTTGATGGGCTCCAGGACGATCACCACGCCATATTTGGCGGCGATATCACCCGCCATGCGGCCGAATTCCTCAAACTGCCTCCAGGCTTTTTCCATGGGGAAGCCGCCGGGAACGTTTCTTGCGCCGCAGCTGCCTAAAACCACGGTCCTGTTTCCCAGCCTTTGGGCCCGGAACAGGGCCTTTTCACAGTAGGCCGCCGCGGTTTCTAGGTTAACATCGTTTCCGGTGACCCGAACCCGCTTGGGAAGAAACATATTGCTTGCCAGGCAGGGAAGGGCCTCCGCTTTCAGCTGGGAAAGTATTTCCTCAAAAGCTTCCTCCGGTTCCTCCGCGATGGCGCATAAGGGAAGTTCTATGTAATCAAATCCAGCCGCTTTGACTTCTTTGATAAAGTTGGGCGGCGCGCAATAGCCGATTTTCATCATAGGAGCCTCCTTGCCTTATACGGATTTGATCGGGGAAGCCTTAATTTTTTCCTGCAGAAGCTTCCAATATAGGTCCGCGTCGATGGGAAAGCTGATGATGGAATCAGTCCAGGAGGACAGGTTCACACCATTGATTAACGCTAGGGCATTGATCCCTTCCGGCCCCGGCGCGATCAGTTCCTCTCCGTTCAGAATGGCGTTGATGACGTTTTGTATAATGCCCTTATGAGCGGTTTCCTCGCCCTCAGGCCGGATCACGCGGCGGCGGCAGGCGGGACGGTCGAAACCAGTGCCGTGGTTTTCCGCCTCCTGGCGGCTGAACACAGGCTCTGAAATTTCGTTTTCGTCAAAGAAGAAGGAATCGCCCCCTTCGTAAACCAGCCGGCCAAGGTCGCCGGAAACCTCCAAACGGTTGGTGCCGGGGGATTCCCCGGTGGAGGCCAGCAGCATGCCGGTAAAGCCCTTTTCATATTCCAAATAAACGGTGGCGTCGTCCTCTACCTCGATTTGATGGTACTTGCCGCAGATAGATTTGGCCCAAAGCCGATTGGGCATTCCGAAAATCCATTGGAGCAAATCCATATTGTGGGGACATTGGTTGATGAGCATTCCGCCGCCCTCGCCAACCCAGGTGGCGCGCCAGCCGCCCAGATTATAATAGGCCTGGGAGCGGTACCAATCGGTGCAGATCCATATGTAGCGCTTCAGCCCGCCAAGCTCTCCGCCGTGAACCATGTCCCTGATTTTCCGGAACACCGGGTTGGTGCGCTGATTGTGCATCATGGAAAATACCCGGTCGGAGGCTTCCGCTGTTTTCAACAGCCCCTCCACGTTTTTCGTGTAAACCCCGATGGGCTTGTCGCAGATCAGATGCTTGCCGGCTTTTAATGCCGCGACGCTGATAGGAACGTGGTCGTAATGAGGGGTTGTTACCAATACGGCCTCCACCTGAGGGTCGGCTAATAAGCTGTCGCTGTCGGCGTAATAACGGAAAAGATCACCATACTGCCCTTTGATTTTAGAAAGAACCTTTGGATCCCGGTCGCAAACGGCGACCAGCTTGCCGTTTTTCAGCTCGTGATTGACGAAATAATTCAGATATTTGCTGCCTTGAATGCCAATTCCAATAATGCCAAATAGAACCTCTTGCATAACTTTCACAGCCTCCGGTTCATTATTTTGTCTTAATTATACATACCGCTTTACAAAAAGTCAACACATTTTTATAAATTAAACCGTTAATATGAGAAATGAACCGCATAAATAGAAATTAATTCGATATATGGCAGGAAGTTGGTTAAGGTTAAAAGGGAAAGGAAGGCTGCCGATCTTGAGCCTTGACAGAGGATGAATTTTAGTCGTATAATAGTTAAAAATAGCTTATTTTAAGGTAGTTTGGCTTTATTAACCGGGCTATTTAAATGATTTACAGTAAATTAGATTTCAAATAATTCGATATGGAGATAAAACGATGAAAAAAAGGGGTCAGCTTTATGTCAAGGTGAAAAATGAATTATTAGATTACATTGAGGGGCTGCCGGATAATACGAAAATTCCCACCAGGACAGAGCTGGTGGAGCAATTCCATGTGACCAGAACCACGGTGGACCGGGCCATTTCTGAGCTGATTGGAGAAGGCTATTTGTCCGCGAAGGTGGGAAGCGGCACTTATGTGTCCAAGGATAAAAAGCCGTCTATGGTGTTCAGCCATCCCATCGACAGCTGGGGTTTGATCCTTCCGAACATTGCCCAGAACTCGTACCCTGAGCTGGCCAGGGCGGTGGAAGACGTATGTAGTTCCTCCATGATTAATTTGATTGTCTGCAATACGGACAACGACAGCCAAAAAGAGTACCGGTATATGCAAAAGCTGATTAATTCCCATGTATCGGGCATTATTATTGTCCCAGCGGTGAATAACATATTTTTAGACGGTTATCAGGAATTGAAAGACCATGGAATTAAATATGTATTGTGCAACCGCCGGGTTGAGGGCCTGAGCGCCCCCAAGGTGATCGCCAATGATTTTTTAGGCGCCTATATGGTAACCCGCCATATGCTGAGCAAGGGCTGGAAAAAGCCCGCCTACATATCCGGCGTTTACTATTCCACTTCAGAGCAAAGGTATATTGGCTATCAAAGCGCCCTTTATGAAAGCAGCATTAATTTGCAGAACGAATACGTGGTTTTCGCTGAGAATTTGACAAAGCCTTATTTAGAGCTGGGCTATGAAGCGATGAAGCGTATGCTGAAGCTGCCCGACCCGCCGGATTCCGTGGTTTGCTTCAATGATATTCTTGCGGTAGGCGTTTACCAGGCGCTGGAGGAGGCCGGATTAAAGCCGGGGAAGGATATCGGCGTGGTGGGATATGACAATACCCATCTTTCCTCCGAGCTGCCTGTTAAATTAACCACAGTACGGTTCCCCTCTTACGAGATCGGCAGAAAAGCCTCGGAAATTTTATTGGACATGGTTAACGGCGTGGAGTACCAAGAGAATCACACGGTGCTATTTCATCCGGAACTGATGATTCGGGATAGCTGTTAAAGTGAAAACAAAAAAGCCGCCCGCTTTTTGCGGGCGGCTTTTTTTTATGAAAAAACAACATCCCGATTATAGAAAAATTGATAAAAGGCCTTGCGGTTTCCACAGAGATTAGAAGGATTAAGTTGTTTTCACCCTTATGTTTTTTTGATCGCTAGTCAAAATTGAACTGTTTATTATATTTAATTGGACTGTTCAAAAAAATATATATTGACTTTTTTGAGAAATAATGTATATAATAAGACGAATTAAAGTCAATTAAATATTATAAAACTATGCAAAAAGTTAATTTTCACAATTGCGGCCCATGGTTTATAGCAATGGATTAATTTGGCGTTTCTAAAAGGGCCGGGGTTTGCCCCTATAAAAGAGAAGCAAAACGGGGAAAACAGCGTTATCTGGCTGCGGAGGAAGGGAGGGAAATATAAGAAGCGCCAGCGGTTGTGAAGGTAAGCGCCGGCGGAACGAAAAGCCTAGCCCTGGCTGGAAAGATGAAGAGGATGCGGGAAAAGCATGATTTTTAATTTCTTTCCACAAACCGGGCATGACGCGAATTTGCGGCAACGGAAATGCTCAGACCAGTGAAAAAAGGAGATGCTTTATGAAACTTACTAAGGATCAAGAGGATATTTTAAACGGAAAAGAAGGCGAATTTAAACAAGGGCTGATGAAGCTTTTAGTGGATTGGGGCACCGCGATGAAGGCGGAAAGGATGGTCCCGGTCACCAATGTGCAGCCTAACAACTTAAATATCCCGGGAAATAATCTTGCCAACACTTCCCGAAGCCTTGATAAGATTATGGAAGGGGTTCTTGAGCAGTGCTCCTACTGCGCGAAAGTAAAGGCGACGAGCCATATCAGTACCTGCAATATGGAGCTGCCCGGCGTAGATCCCAGAATTCCAGCCTATGGGCAAAAAATGATCGACGCCACCCGGCCCAATGGGCTGGTGCTCACCTGGAGCTGTACGCCCTATCTCGCCAGCAACGTGCCCATGCCCGGGGAGCGCTGCTGCTGGACGGAATCCCACGCTGTCATCTTTATCAACTCCATGCTGGGGGCGCGGTCCACCCGCAACGGAGCGGAATCTTCCTATGCGGCGGCTATATTGGGATTCGCGCCAGAGTTTGGCGTGATGCTGGATGAGGGCCGGAAGGGAAACCTAATTATTGACGTTCAAACAGACCTTGAAGACCCCATCGAGTGGGGGGCGCTGGGATACTTTATCGGCAAAAAAGCGGATTTGCGGATTCCCGTGATTACCGGCGGGCATCCCATTTCCATCGAGGCCGCCCAGCAGCTGTGCTCGGCCATGGCGTCATCCGGCGGGGTCACCATGTTCCATATGGTGGGCGTTACGCCGGAGGCCCGGACGCTGAGGGACGCGGTAGGCGACGTAGTGCCGGAAGAGCGTTATGTGTTTGGGAAAAAGGAGCTGGAGGAAACCATCGAAAGCCTGCGGGAATTCCACGACGAGAAGGTGGACTTTGTTTATGTGGGCTGCCCCCACACCACGTTGTATAAAATCGCCAAGATATCCCAAATGCTGGAAGGGAAAAAAATCCACAAAGACGTATATTTTGAGCTTTACACCCAATATGGCATTCGTGAAAACGCCAGGCGGCTGGGCTACATAGACGTGATCGAGAAAGCCGGCGGCAAGGTCTACGTGGACACCTGCTCCTGCAATCTGGATTATCTGAACAACCGGACCATGCTCACCGACTCCATCAAGCAGGCCCATTATGCCAGGGGAACCATTAACAGCCGGGCTTCCCTGGATACTACGGAAAATTGTGTTAAGGCGGCAATCGAAGGCAGGTGGTCATCCAAATGAAAAAGACAATTATTAAGGCTAGGTGCATCTCCAAGGGCGTCGCGGAGGGAGAGGCGCTGGTGAGCAAAAGCAGGATTTCCTTCTGGGGCGGCGCCGACGTTATGAAGGGCATTTTCACTGAAAAAGGCCATGATCTGGAAAACTGTTCCTTCCAGAATAAAATACTGGTTTTCCAGTCCACAAAAGGCTCCTCAGGGACCAGCGGCATGCTGAGTTGGAGCAAAATCAACGGCGTGGCGCCAAAAGCGTTTATTAATTCTGACCTGGACGCGCTGGCCGCCCTGGGCTGTATCGCCTGTGAGTTCCCCATGGTGGCCGAACCGGAGCAGGATGTATTCTCAATAATCAAAACAGGAGATTGGGTCAAGGTGGACGCCACCAACGGCATCATCGAGGTAACCCATAAAGAATAAACCCAAAACGGCAGATGAAAAAGGGCTGGCAATTAAACTGAAAACCGAACTGCGCACACGCGGTAAAATAGGCGGGAGGAAGCTTATGCCCAACCATCATATTGTAAAATTTCAAAACCTAAAAAGAGAGCAGTTTCTTTATTCCAATTTTCTGTATACGAATTATTCCCTGGATTATACGCTGAATTCCCTGCAACGCCTCGGCGCGAAAAAGCTGGAATTCTATGGCGCGGAGCCCCATTGCTGCATGTATGATTTGACCTATGGGGATATGAAGGCGTTCAAACAAAAGCTAGATGCCCATGGGCTATGCGTAGAGGAGATCAATCCGGAATGCTGCACCTATCCGAACAATCTCGCGTCGAGAAATCCTGTAACGCGCTTTCGTTCTTTCCGGTATTTTGAGAACGCGATCCGTATGGCGGGCGTGATTGGGGCATCCAGCGTGGTGATGTGCCCAGGATACGCATCCCTGGATGAGGATTTGGAAGACGCGTGGAAGCTGGCGGTGGACGCGATGAGCAGGCTGGCGGACATAGCAAAAGCGGAAGGCGTCACCGTCACGCTGGAAGCCACCACACCCAATTATACCGTAGTCAACGATCACAAGCAGATGAAAAGGCTGCTGGATGACTGCGGGAAAGACAATATCAAGGCCGCGGTGGACCTTTTGTGCCTGGCGCAAACCGGTGAAACCGTACAGGACGTGTATGACCTATGCGGCGGGGACAAAATCGGGGTTGTCCATTACAGGGACGGCGAGCTTCTCAACACAGGGGCGTGGGCCGGCCGCGTTCCGGGAGAAGGCGGCCTAGACCTGGAGGCCAGTTTCAAGGTGTTTGACCACAACGGCTATCATGGATACTTTGGAAGCGAAATCAGGTGGAGCACGAATCCGGCGTTAAACACACCGGAGCTAATCAGCGAAAAAATCCAGAACTGGCTGGACCAGCACTTTTAAACATCGAATAAAACCCGTGTGCCGGTATGCCGCGCACTCTGGGTGAAAGGAGGGATCTCTAGTGATTAGGCTTTGTACGGATGTCCTTGTGGTTGGGGGCGGCGCCGCTGGATTAAAGGCGGCTCTGACCGCGGCGGACCAAGGGGCAAACGTGATTTTAGCGGTGGACCAAGCTTACAGCGGGTCTACCTTTTACGCCAACTCCCCCGAATGGGGGCTTACCTGCGCGCGGGACCGGCAGGATGAGGAAAGCCTTTATCAAGATATCGTCAACGCGGCCCATGGCTGCTTGAACCCAAAGCTTGCCCGTAAGATGGTGGAACAATCCCGGCAGAACTTTGAAGAGCTGAAGGGTTATGGCCTGGAATTTACCGACAGCATGGATTTGGCCATGGTCAGCTGTTTTGGAAAAACAGCCAGAGGCGGGGTGCTGAACGACCTGAATCAAGCGGTAGACGCTTACCGGAAACAGATCGGCGCCAGGCCCAATATCCAGGTTTTAGAGGGGATTACGGTTTTTACCCTGCTGATGAAAGACGGCGCCTGCCAAGGGGCCGTAGGGTTTATGAAAGATGGGGAAATAGCGGCTGTTTTAGCCCCCGCTACGGTGTTAGCCTGCGGCGGCGGAGAAAACCTATATGAATTTTCTTATGCTGTCAGCCCGTTAAACGGCAGCGCCTACGCCATGGCGGCCCGCCACGGCGCGAGAATCGTCAATCTGGAGTTTGTCCAGTTTATCAACGCCACCTTGGAGCCGGTACGGGGCATTAATTATTTTCAAGGGGCGTTTGCCGCGGCGAAACGCTTTACCAACCGGGCGGGAGAACCGTTTTTAGAAAAATATCTGCCCCAGGGCTGTACCGCCGAGGAATGTATGAAGCTTCGCAGTACCCACGGGCCGTTTTCCTCTGAGGATGTTTCCAAGTATTTTGATCTTGCGGTTGCCGCGGAAGGGGGCGGGGTAATTACCAGCGATTTGAAAAAGCTGGAGGCGGCTGAATATACCGCCTGGAAAAAGTTCCTGCGGGGTTCCCGCTATCCCTTTGACATGCCGATGACCATTTATCCCCATGCCCACGCCTTTAACGGCGGAATTTTAGCGGGCGATGATATTCACACGGATATTCCCGGGCTATTCGCCGCGGGAGAGTCTATGGGCGGCTGCCACGGCGCGAACCGGATGGGCGGAAACGCGATTATGGCGGCCCAGGTGTTCGGAAAGCTGTCGGCGGAAGCGGCGGTAAGCTTTGCGAAAAGGGAAGGTGGAATCCCTGAAATTACGGATCAGGCATGCCTTAACGCCATTGAAAACGCCTGCCGTTTCAGTCAAACCGCATCGGAAATGCCGCCGGAGAGCGCGATGAAAATTGTCCAGAAAACAGTTCAAAAGGCGGCGTTTTTAGAAAGAACGGAAGAAAAGCTGGATGAGGGAATCAGCGTTTTAGAGGACCTCCGTAAAGACTTCTGTCCAATGGCGTTTTTAAATACGCCCCAGGCGGCTTACGCTTTTTCAGCCGAGAACGCCATATGCTCCGCCCTTTTGATGCTTACGGCGATGCGGGAGAGAAGAGAAACCCGGGGCGCCCATCTGCGCTTGGATTATCCCGAAAAAAGGGATGCCAGTATGCGTTATGTCACGTTTGATCCGGCGGGAAAGGTTGTTTTCGGTTCTGTGGAAGCTTAAAATAACATTTGAATTTTAATTTGCCGCGTCCACGCATTAACAAAAAAAGAAAGGCAATGCCTTTTGAACAATTAGCCAGTAAAGGAGAACGTTATGGGCCAATCAAAAATAATCCGTGAAACCTTTGAAAAAAACAATGGAATTTTAAAATTAATCCCCAATTTTGTCCCAAGGCGCAATTCCCAGCCGGGCAAACGGCTGCGGCTGCACCCGGACGATTATTTTGCTTTAGGCACCGCCCGGGGTGCCCTGAAAGAGCGTTGGTTTTCCAGCGTGATTAAAGCGTTCAACGGGCCGCTGACCGCTGAAGACGAAGGATTGAGCTATGTCTCCTGTGGAAGGACCCCGGAAGAAAGATTTCTGCTGAAAGACGCCGTGGAGGAATTAGGCGCCGACTTGATCGGAGAGGAATTTCTAAAAAAATATGGTACTTGGCCCATGTACGCCAAGTTTTTTGACAATGAGCTCCCATTGTTTCACCATCTGCATTTGGATTCCGCGGCGGCGGCCCGGGTGGGCCTGCAGGGGAAACCGGAGGCCTATTATTTCCCGAGGCAGTACAACAATTATCCCGGCCGTTTTCCGGTGACCTATTTTGGGTTCGATCCCGACTGCACCAAGGAAGAGGTCAGGGAACGCCTGCTCCAATTTCAATCCGGCGACAACCGGATCACCGAGCTTTCCAGAGCCTACCGGGTCGAACTGGGCACCGGCTGGTATACGCCCGCCGGCGTGGTTCACGCCCCCGCCTCTTGCTTAACCTACGAGCCCCAATGGAACAGCGACGTTAGCTCGGTGTTTGAAAACGTGGCGTCCGGGGAAGTCAGCGACAGGCAAAGCTTGGTGGAATATCTGCCGGAGGACCAGAAAGACAACATAGAAGCGGTGATGGATTTAATGGATTGGGAGGCAAACGTTGACCCCCATTTTAAGAAGCATTACTTCCGTCCTCCGGTAATGGATTCCAAGGAAGACGGCGTTTATGAGGAAAAGTGGATCACCTACGGCAATCCCTATATGGGCGCCAAGGAGCTGACCGTTTTTCCCGGCCAGACGGTCACCATCAAGGACAGCGGCGCTTACGGTTGCATCCTGACCCAGGGCTTTGGCACCATCGGCGGCTACCAGTGTGAAACCGCCGGCATGCTCCGCTTTGGCCAGCTGAGCGCCGACGAGTTCTTTGTGGGTGAAACAGCCGCGACGGACGGCGTTAAGATCACCAACCATTCTATTTGCGAGCCTTTGGTCATTTTGAAGCATTTTGGACCGAACCATCCGGAAATGCCTCAGGTTCCTATGGATTAAAGCCACGGCGCTGGGAAAGGGCGGCTTTCGCGGAAAATCATTTGTTTTATTCCTTAAGGATAAGCTTTAGAGCCTCGTTAAAATATGCAAAAAGGTCCTGACGCCGCTATTGCGGCGTCAGGACCTTGTCGATAGAGGCCATTTTCATCAATACTTTGGAGACAGGGGTGGGTTTAGGAAAAAGAAAACCTAAAAACCACACAAGGAAACCGGGCCGGCATAAGCGCGGTATCAGCCTTGCCCAGCCGGCCGATATCCGCTTGCGAAAAGAGCCGCGCTGTTTTGTGGAAAAGCCTTGCTTTTTCTCTTGGATAAACGCTATACAGGCTATCCCGTTCCTGCCTCCGTACCGTTTCCCCCGGCGCCTTGGCTAAAACACCGGTCGAATAATCCTGGAATTTACGGCGTGGGCTTCAGAACAAGTTTTTATACTCTTGAAAGCTCATCAATTTTTTATCTTTCTCACTGATGATTAGGTTCTTTTCCCCGCCAATCAGCGTAAACGGCCATTCAATACCGATATCTGGGTCATTGTACCTAATTCCGGAATCGCCCTCGCCGAAAAACACCTCGGCACACTTATAGCTCACAATGGAATCTTCAGCCACAAGATAACCGTGTCCGAAATACGCGGGGACCAGCAGCATTTCCATATTTTCGCCGGTCAAATGAAAACCCCGCCATTGCCCAAATGTAGGCGAATCAGCACGCAGGTCTACAATCACATCGTAAACATGCCCGCTGATACATCTCACAAGTTTTGCCTGCTGTTTTACAAGCTGAAAATGAGTGGCCCGAATCACTCCCCGCTTTGAAATTGTATAAAATACTTCCTTTAGGTCATGGTGTATTCCATGATCCTGGAAGACGTCAATATTGTAGTCTTTGATTAAGCCCCCGCGTTCGTCGCTGGCGAAAAAAGGCTTAATATGATAAGCGCCTTTTAAATCGAGTTCATTGAATTCAAACTTCTGTACCATCATTACGCCCCACTTATCTTATATAGGATGCAACGGTATCCTTAATTCTCTCACGAAACGAACCGGTTACATAGTTTCCAATATCATTTTTCAGGGATGATATGTCGAACATATCCCAACGGTATACAATGCCGTCATCGGGACGCACGCCAATCTTGATTAGCTCTTTTTTCCCGGCGGCCGCCCCCACTTCGAGCAAATAATCCTTCAATATTCTCGGCTCCCCGGAACCAATATAGTAGCAATTCCGCCGGGTATCCATTTCACCCAAGCGGTATACCGCCTCAAGCAAATCTTCTATATAGATGAAATCGTAAGGCTGCTCCGCCGGGCCAAACGTCGCCTCCCGATTTGATAGGATTTCCCCAAGGGTATAGCTGATTAGGTTTCCGGTTTTGTTTTGCGCGCCGTAAATATTTGAAAATTGCATCCACACAAAATCCAGGCCGATATTCTTACAGTATGTTTCGAGCATCAAATGGGCACAATGCTTCGCGATTCCATACATCATGCCGCCATTGGTTCTTTCCAGGCGGCTGAGGCTGTGGACAGCCTGCTCAGCGATGGTTCCGGCGCATAAGAACTTCCGGCACCCGATGCTTTTCGCCGTGGCCGCGCAATTGACCGCCATTTGCGCGTTATGCAGCTGGACAATAGGGTCCGCCTTCTCTGCTCCATTTACGCCTTGCCAGGCGAAATGATAAAAGGCGTCATACTCATTTTTGGGAATAGCCTGGGATAATTCCGCGATACCATCCAGTTCCATTTCGATTTTAGTGATATATCCGCTTTGAGGCAGCCTGCTGTTCTCAAAAGAAATATCAATGGCGACGGCATGGATTCCGTTTTCCATCAATTTTAAGATCAGGGAACTGCCCAAAAAGCCGTTCGCGCCGGTTACAATAACATTTTTCATCGGTTTCCCTCCGCAGGTGTGCAAAACTCCTTGATTTGCTTGTCCATACAGGCTCTGACATCGCCGCCCGCCGCCCAGCATTTTGTCCACTCCACTGTTTTTTCAATTGCCGTGTCAAGATTCCAGCGGGGCTTCCAGCCGAAAACGGATTTTAATTTGGAGCAGTCGAGCTTTAGGAAATTCGCCTCATGGGGACCGCCGTCGTACTGGTTGACCCACTTCATGCCTTCTCCCCATTTGCTTACGAACAAATCCACCAGGGCGCCGGTCTGAAAGCAGTCGACTTCGTCCGGGCCGACGTTGTAGTAGCCGGCGAACTTGCCATCCTCATATTGCTTTGCCGCGATCATCAAATAAGCGTACAGCGGTTCTAAGACATGCTGGTACGGCCGTGTGGAAAAAGGATTGCGGACAATAATGTCCTCATGGCCCATAGCGGCACGAACGCAATCCGGGATAATCCGGTCGTTGGCAAAGTCTCCGCCGCCGATGACATTTCCCGCCCGGGCAGTGGAAATCGCCACATGGCCGTCTGCAAAAAAGCTGTTTTTATAACTGTGGGTCACCAGCTCTGAGCAGGACTTAGAATTGGAATACGGATCAAAACCGTCTAATTCCTCATTCTCCCGATAGCCCCAGGCCCACTCTTTGTTCAAATAAACCTTGTCTGTGGTCACATTCAAGAAGGACTTTACCCAGGCGCCGCCCCGGACGCATTCCAGGATGTTGACCGTTCCCATAACATTGGTCTCATAGGTGTAGGCGGGATCCTTGTAACCATCCCGGACAATTGGCTGCGCCGCCAGATGGAGAACGATCTCCGGCTGCGCTTCCTCAAAAGCCCTGCGCAGGGAAGAGGCGTCCCGGATGTCTCCAATGACAGAGTGAAAATCATTGGCAAGGCCCGCTATTTCAAATAGAGACGGATTCGTGGGCGGGTTTAAGGAATATCCCGTCACCTTCGCTCCGGCATTGACAAGAAGCTTGCAAAGCCAGGACCCTTTAAATCCAGTATGGCCTGTTACAAATACTGCTTTATCTTTATAAAATTCAAGGCTAAACACACGATATCACTCCCATAATTTCCACGGCGCCTTTCCGTTATCCCAGAGCTGTTCCAGCTTCTGCTTTTCTCTAAGCGTATCCATGCACTGCCAGAACCCCTTGTGCGTGTAATATCTTAGCTGGCGGTCCGCCACCAGCCTATTTAACGGCGCTTGCTCAAACACGGTGCTGTCGCCGTCGATATAGTCGAATATTTCAGGCTGAAACATCATAAACCCGATGTTGATCAAATCACCGTCAAGATCCGATTTTTCCCGAAAAGCGTTCACATAACCATCTTTTCCCACATCAAGGACGCCCTTGTTCTGTCCAAAATTATAAACCGAGATCGTACCGATGCAGCCATGGGATTTATGATATTCCATCAGCTGAGCGATGTTAATGTCGCCCACGGCGTCGCCGTACGTCATCATAAACGGTTCGTTTCCAACATACTCTTTAATTCTTTTAATCCTGCCGCCGGTCATTGTGTTAAGCCCGGTATCAATAACCGATACTTTCCACGGCTCGATATGCTTATTGTGGACGATCATCTCATTACCGTTGGTAAAATCAAACGTAACATCAGAGGTATGGAGAAAATAGTCGGCGAACCACTCTTTAATGACATGCTGCTTGTATCCGGCGCAAATGATAAACTCATTCATGCCAAAGTAAGAATACTCCTTCATAATATGCCATAAGATGGGCATACCGCCGATTTCAAGCATTGGCTTGGGCTTAAAGGCTGATTCCTCAGAAATTCTTGTTCCAAAACCGCCTGCTAGTATTACGACTTTCATACTTGCCTACCTTCCTACTGCAGCGAATGCCATCGCAATATAAGTTTTTATTTTAAAAGGATTCAGGTGAATACTTTTCGTCAAACAATTTAAGGCTTCTTTTTTGTTTTTATTCTGGGAATAAATCCTGCCTTTGTGGTATAGCCCGCGCGCCGTAACCTGTTTTTCTATTTTTGTAACCATATCCGCCGGATACAGCCGGTCTTTCTTGATTACGGCAATATGGTCAGACAGCATATGATTCACCGCATCCGTGTGTTTCAGCTGATTGCCGGAAACATTGCCGCCATGTAGCCGGTATTCTCCCAAGGGCCGCTCTATCTGCAAAAATTTCGCGCCGCTTTTGGCTAATCTTAACCAGCAGTCATAATCCTCCTCACCGGAGGTGTATACTGGAGAAAAGCACTTCACATCCAGCATTTTATTTTTCTTAATTGTTATAGCTGATGTTGAAAGCTTGTTCCCATAAGTCAGCAGATCCAAATACGCGTCTTCGTTATTAACCTGGGGATATTTGTTGATCTTTACCACTTCGCCGGTTTCGTATTGAACTACATTTTCCCAATGGCAAAAAACATCAATCTCTGGATTTTTTATAATTTCTTGTGAAACTGCTTCCAGCTTGTCAGGATACCAAAAATCATCGACATCGATATAAGAAACATACTCATAATTTGCCGCTTGAGTGCCCAAATTTCTTGCGCCGCTTATTCCAACGTTTTCAGGCACCTTAATTATTTGCAAACGCATCTCATCATGATTCTTTTTAAAGGCCGCCAGCAACTCATAGGTGTCGTCTTGGCTCCCGTTTTCAATCACAATAACTTCATAGTTGGGATAGGTTTGCTTTTTAATACATTCCAGAACCGGAACTATGAATTTATGGGCATTGTACGCAGGGATTACAATACTAAAATATGGCTCCATACCTTTTCTCCTCTGCTCATTGAATTTTCTCTCAAGGGGTCATTCATATTCCTTTTAAATAGCGGTATTTTTTGACATGCCGCATTTTTTTGTGCTCTTTAAACGGAACAAGCAGCACCAGTGCAAACAATAAAAACCTTAAACCGATAAAATTATCATGAAGAATACATCCGCATAGCAGATATGGATAAATATACGGAACCATTTCCTTCGTTTTGACGGAATCAATCACTTTTGCAAAGAAGTATAAATACCCGCCCCCAAAGGTAATTGAATAATACAATAATACCGACAGATACGAATTGTGGGGCCCTAACATATTTAATTCCCCATACTTTTGAAGTAAAGGCTGGTACATATGCACTAAATCGACACCTGTGATAAAAAGATGCTCTTTCCAAATGATCTCAACCGCTTGTAAGATGGTCACAAATCTTTCCGTGTTGGATGAATCATACATACCCTGATGCCCGTCGACTACTTCCATGTAATTGGGCAATATGTTCAGCCAAATCCAACCGAATACGGTGACGGCTAAAATTAATATCAAAAACAGCACAAAAGTGCTCTTTAAAAATTTCCATTGCATGATTTTATAGATTGGCTTTCTGAAAGCATAGCAGACCGCGAATAATATGATAAACAGCATCCATGTTCTAGCTGGCAAGATAACAGCGGCCAGAACCGCTAGAAGAAACGACGGAATAAATAGTCTTCTCTTCATACCAATCATAAAGACGCACGCGGTGATAATCGAAACATCCACATGGTTCCATCCAAAAGGGAACGTTTGATTTTCTAAGCTCAATCGCACTTCCCATTGATTGAAATTTACGATTGCGAAATAAACCAATTCATATACCAAAAAGAGGATCAGGATCATGGTTATGACGTCAAATAAATATCCTTTTACCTTTAACTCAGAGTGCTTTTTGCTGAGAAAATAGACCGCGGACAAACTGATAAACATCACAGCCGCATTCTTGATATTCAAGATGCCGCCTGATGAAATCTGCATAACCAGATAAAGCAAAAAGAAAAAGCTCCACACAATAAATGGAATCAATTCCTGATATATCAAACGATCCAATAAACAGAATAATAGCAGTAACCCACAGCCAAACATCATCACATACCCTTGCGAATACTGTAATGGAGTCATAATAAGAATTGCGATCATGCAAATCAAAAATGTGCATGCCCATTGAATTGTAAATTTCCCGCTATTCGCTTTTATGCTGTGAATCCATTTTAGGATAGTACTCATAACTCACTCACCAGTTCGTAAAATCGTGTTTTAAACGGCTTGTCGCATATATCTTCCCTCGTCTGCGGTTTCATATATTCATGCATATAGGCCTTATATGCCCCGGCATTTATCTTAATAGGGATTTGATCCATATCCATTTGTTTTGACAGGTTCCATATTGGTAAATCTAACAGCTCAGAATATTTTTCAACGCATTTTCTGGGAACCGCGTTTTGGTTAATGTCATCGCCCGATAGTAAAACAATGGGCTTGTTAAACGCTACCGCTAAAGAGATACTAGTGGAAAAATGCGCCAATACAAAATCCGCGTCTTTGATTAATTCCGCGGTTTTAAACCGGATGATTGTATAATTCCGCAAGACTTCACTATGCTGGCCGTAATCAGACCGGGGATGGGCGGCAATAACTACCTTTTTTCCCGTGGCCTTTACTATCCTAGAGAAACATTCCGCCAGCTCGCTATAATACCGTTGCGCATTATAATCCATTCCCGCCGCAAGCGCGTCTGGATGGTACGGTAAAAATTGATCGATAAACACACAATAGGGTTCCTTGACCATTCTTTCGCTATTGTCTTTTACCTGCAAATACCTGTCGTAGTCTAAGGAATGAATATGCTTTATTACGGTGTTATCGTCTGTATAGCACAGGTTTATATAGTTGGACTCGTTTGCCATTCCGCCCAAAATGACAAATGACGCCGGCTTTATGTTCCAGATTTTCCGGGGCACGCGAATAAAAACGGAATTCATCAGCCGTTTTACGGAAAAATTTGAAAACAGCCTATTGACCCGTGCGGAAGCGTCTGCGGCTTCCGGCTCAGGATTGTTGTCCAGGCGGTTCAGATAGCCGTATTTTTGGTTCGCGCCAATATACCGATGGATAAAGAACGTATCCAAATAAAAGTCAGAGGTGAAAACAAAGATCGCGTTTGTCCCTGCCGCTTTTACATATCTCTTATACTCACGCTTGGAATAAAATACCTCTCTTTTACTATCCGCGATCAATCCTGTCGTAATCGTTTTAAATGCAATAGGATTCACCAAATAGGATAAATCCACGATATGTGTTTCCCAGCCCTTTTCGTCAAAATAATCGATGCAATACCGGTTAAGGTAGGATTGTAAAGGCGGTGTTGCGAACAAGAAATATATTTTTTTAGCCATATCTTCGACTTGCTCCTTGTACTCGTTTCACTTATCCAAATAGGGAAGAGGCAAGAATCTGTTCTCTTCATATAACGCGGCCTTCCCGTTGGGAACAGGCATAGTATCTTATCGGCGGCCATGCCCATCAGCCGAGAATCAGTTCGACCACTTCCCGAATGACGCCTTCTCCGCCCTTAGCCCTGGCAACGTAATCAGCCGCTTCTTTTACCTGGGGCAGCCCGTCCGCTGGGGCGCATCCGAAGCCTACCATCTTAACAGCTTCCAAGTCGTTGATATCATCTCCCACATAGGCGATGTTTTGCATATCAACACCATATCGCGCACCGATCTTTTTGATTGCCTCAACTTTATCCTTACACCCGGATTCTAGCACATCAAGCTTCATTTTCTCAGCTCTTCTGCGATTTAGATCGACAGATTCTGAAGTAACGATACCGGTAATAATGCCCTTGGCCCGAAGCAGCGCAAACCCCATACCATCCCTTGCGTTGAATTTCTTTAGCTCATCGCCCTGTTCTGAATAATACATTCCTGCATCCGTCAAGCAACCGTCGCAGTCCGTCAAAAACATCTTAATCTCTGGTATATTCTTTTCCTCAACCAGCCCATTTTTCCTCATAAGGGCTTCGATAATAATCCAGTCGCTTGGCTCATCAATTTCAAAGGCGCTGTCCTCACGCATTTCATAGGCTTTTATGTTCCCAGAGACACGATTTTGGTATTTTATCAAATCCGCCTTAGACGATATATAAAACGCGCCGTTCTCCATTAAATACCCTGCAAATTCCTGGCGGCGCGGGCGGCGGAACACATCATAATTCTTTGCCAGCACCCTTCCGTCTGGCTCCTCATCCCATAAGAACCGATACTGGCGAACAGCAGAAAGAACGCTGTCGGTTCCTTCGGTTTCAAATAGTTTGAAACCGCCGCACAAATCCGCCGCTGTGAGCATTGGGGAGGTGGCCTGAATGAGTACAATATTGTCAAAGTCATAGTTTGACGCGAACTCAAGCATAACAAATTCGGTTGAAGCTGTATCTGACGCCGACTCCGCGCTTCTGCCGATGACTTGGGCCTTAGCAAAGATCTCAGATTCCGCCCCTTTTTTAAAACCCTCCACAGTTTCTGCAATGATGTCGCTATCTGTAGCAACATATACAATATCAATGTATTGACACTGGCATGCCGCTTTCACAGTCCAGTAAACAAGCGGCTTTCCACAGATTGGCTTAATATTTTTCAAAGGGATTGATTTACTTCCGCCTCTAACCGGAATAAATGCAACATTCATATGTGACCCTCCTTAAAATGTGGAATACTTATCCCTCATTCCTATTCCGCCTCTAGGCCCTCAGACGCCAGGCGCGTAATATTTCCGCCCATAAAGTCACAAAACATTACGCGCTTGGGACAAGGAACAGGGAATCCGTTATTAATTATCTCTTACGGTATTTCAGCTTATCTCTTTGTACTTGTTCAATAGGAAGAATTTCCTCCTGCTTATACTGAAGGGCGTCGTGCACAGCGTTGAGGTTCCTAACCAATTTACGGATGCCATCCGGTTCAAGAGAAGCGGCGTGGTCGGTTCCCTTCCAAGTGCGGTCAATGGTGTAATGGCGTTCGATCACATTGGCTCCAAGGGTATAAGCCGCCACATCAACAGCGATTCCCAGATGATGGCCCGAAAAGCCGATCGCTTTAACCCGATTCTCAAAAGCCTCCCGCATCCTGGTGATTTCCAACAGGCAGACGTCCTTAAAAGGAACAGGATACCCTGAGGTGCAATTAAACAGGACGAGATCCTTGGCGCGTCCATGTTTTTCAAACAGCTGAACGATTTCTTCTTCTTCCGCGTGTGTGGTCATACCGAAGGAAAGCTGGATTTCGCCTTGATAATTTTCGCACAACCAGCTCAGCATTTCAAAATGATTATTGCACGCGGACGGGATCTTGATAAATTCCGGTTTGAGCGAAGCGATCTCTTTCGCGCTTGTCATGTCCCACACAGATGTAGAATAAGTGATTCCGGCTTCTTCACACCATTTTTTCAGCTGGGCGTGCTGCTCGACGTTGAATTCGAGAAATTCCCTGTGGGCCCCGTAAGTCCCGCCGTAGGAATTCGCGGGATTTGGGTGCGGCGCGTCATACTGCTCCTTTGTCAGAAGTTCCTTAGGGCAGCGCTTTTGGAACTTAATTGCGTCAGCTTTGCAGAAATATGCAGCAGTATTAATCAAATCATGCGCAATATCCATTTGTCCCATGTGGTTGCAGCCTGCTTCCGCGATTACATAAGGTTTCTTATACATTTTTACCTCCACTAATATCATCGTTGTTATTATTTCTATTGCATAAATAGTTTATGTTTATAAACCATTTATCAATTGCACATACTTATCTCCCATTGAACTTCGGGAAAAATTTCCGTGATAATCCCTTTTGGCATTTCTACCAAGTTCCTTTGCTAAACTGTCGTCGGATAATATCTTAACAATGGCCTCTGCCATCAGATCCACATTGCCAACTTCCACCACAAAGCCGTCAACTCCATTTTTCACTACCTCTGGGATCCCTCCGCACGCAAACGCAACCACCGGCACGCCCGCTCTCATGGATTCCACACTGATCAGGCCAAAGCTTTCATCGTATAGGGAAGGAACGATAGTTACGTCGAACAATTCATAATATTCGCCCGCGTTATGGATTCCCTGGTGGATGCCGACGATATCCTGCAAGCCGCTTTCCGCGAGATAGGAGACGCATTTTTCGTAGTATTCCTGATCGTAGATATTTCCGATGAGGAACACCTGGAGCTTATGGGGAACCGCCCCGCGAACGGCGTTTACAGATTTCAGCATCTCCAGCTGGCCTTTATTGGCTGAGAAATTCCCCACCATACCCAGATGGATAGCGCCGGGAATATAGCTTAGTTTTTCCTTTTTGGTATCAATATCTTCCTGATCCTCAAAGGAAAGGCCATTATAAATTACTTCCATGTTCTTATTTAAAAAGGAATTGTCCAGCAGCCTTTTCCTTGTAAATTCCGATACCGTCACCGTTTGTGTGGCGCATCTGTTGATCATCCTGTCATAACGGGCGCACCAAAGCTTGCGCAGGAAACTTTTATGGAAATCACTATGAAACACCATGATCCGCCGGGCCACTTTTGCCTCGTAAGCCGCCTCTAAAAGCTGGTTGCATAAATCGTCTCCAACATATCCTCCGTTATGAATGACAACGCAATCAATTTGATGGGAAGCGATAAAGGCTTTCATTTCAGCAATATTGCTTCTGATTTGCCCGGCATATTGCCGGTTTCGCATACGTCTATTTTTGACTCTCTGCACAAAGGAGACATTTAAGTCTAGTTTGCCCAATAGCTCCTCTTCTGATTTTACCGCTAGGCGGGACAGGCGGGGGATCGAGCGGTATACCTCAACTGGATTTTCCGCGTTTACGCACGGAAATATTTCCATATTGGACCCGGCGCCTTCTCTCGACATCATTTCCTTACACATTTCAGAGAACATCCCGGCAGTTCCACCATTAACCGGATTAGAACAAAAAACCATCACTTTATTCACGATGAAACACCTTTCTGAGTTTGTTTTTTAGCGTTTCTTTGCTGATTCCCATCTGTTCTGGAAATTTAAACACAATCGCAAGGATACCGGCGGTATAGATTATGCCGGACAGCATTACTTTCACAAACAGGATATTCAATGCCGGAACCGTTCCGCACAGCAGCGCGACCAGAGCTTTCGCTGCCGCCGCCACAAGCAGACATTCCGCCAGGGCGCCAAATTGAATCTTCCACCCGGTAAATAGTTTCTGGGATAAGGATTTCATACAGAAAGACACCATAATCGTGGTGGCTATCAGGTTGCACAGCGTGTAATTCAGCGCCACGCCTTCTGCGCCCAGGCCATTGGGGAAAATAAAGTTTGGCACCTGGAATAAAAAAATGAAGGCCAGCGTCAGCGCGATTCCGATATAGGTCAGCGCCGCGTAGCTTTTTGTTTTCTCTGTGGAAAGAAGGAAGCTGCCGGTCACCTGGCCCCATGCCTGGTAGATTGTATAAACCATCATGAGCTGTGTGGGCAAGACTGCTCCCCGGTATTCTTCCCCAAACAGCAAGGGAATCAACCAGTCGGCACAGATGATAATGAATACCGCAAAGTATGAGGTGATCCAGAACATTTGCCGTAAGGATTGTATGAACTTAAATTTTACCTGTTCAATATCATGGGCGATGACAGCGAACTCCCTTTTTAACAGTTCGGCATAGGGTGAAAAAACATAGCTCAGCAATATATTTATTTGCAGCGCCACCCCAAACATGGCCTGCTGGCGTTCGCCCGCGTAATTCATCAATGCCCAATTCATAATAATCACATTGAGCTGGGCAAAGCAGGAAACAAGGATTAACGGTTTACAAAACACCCAAAAGGAGGAAATATACTCCTTTACACTTTTTGAGGTGCTGGTAGGATAGGTCTTTTTATGATCCCTCCAAAAAACCTTACACAGAATGAAAATAGAAACCGCGGTAATGCTGATCTGCACCACATAAAACAATTGCAGATCCAGCGTTCCCAGAAAGTAGCCCGCGCAAACCAGCACGCATATCGCGGACTTCAGAAGAATTTGAATCACTGCTGGAAAACGGGAGATCGCCGCCGCGTCATACATAGAGATTACATCTGTCAGCAGCTTATTGAAAACCGCCGCGTTCAAGCCAAGCAGCACCAAATAGATGGTCTGCCCTTGAAAAAGCCCTTCAGAACCTTGTATTTTACCCAGCACAAAAACAGCGATGTTCAAAATGACGCTGATTAACGCCACATATTCCAAATAGAACTTAATGATTCCTCTTTCTTCGTTTTTTCGGGAAAATTTTGAAACCATCGCGTTGGAGGCCGAAAGATTCGCCATGACCACCACGGAGGTGAAGACGTTCAGGTTATAGGAATAAAAGCCATATCCCTCCACCGACAGCGCCCGGGGAAGAAACAGCTGAATTACGGCGTTAATGACAGTAAGAACAATCGAGCTGCTTAATTTCACAATATATCTTCCCGCGAAGTTGTCACGCTTCATCTTTTTCACCTCCCAATCGGATACTGCCGCCAAAGCGGATTAAAACGCCTAAAGCTTGATGAACTCTCCTAACAGCTGGTAGTGCTCCGGTTTCATGCCGTCTTTAAATTTCGCGATTTCCTCTGTGTCCAAATACTCGATGCCGCCGAGGTCAAACCGGGTCGCGCCCTTTTCCTTCAACGAGATGGCGATATGGAATAACAGCAGGTTATTTAGATAATTTTTTCTTCCCTCAAAGCTGTTCCATCCCACCAGGTAGTGCCCGATGTGTCCCTGCAGATAAATGATATCGAACGCGAGGATCTCGTCGCCTCTTGCCACATAATATAACTCCAGAGGGGATTCTTTCCGTGTAAACAACGCCGTCAGAATCGCGTTGGGAACACCCTCAAAGCCTTTTTCCTTTTGGTCCTCCAGGTAAAGTTGCAGCGCCTTTTGATATTTTGAATTATCGTTGACGACTGTGAAGCCTTTTTTTTCTGAAGAAACCAGCTGATTCCTCCATTTGCTGTCCAAACCCTTTCTGATGTCTTCCGGGCTGCTCTCTAAAGAAAGGATTCCGGAAGTAAAGCCAAACAGGTTCCAACCCTTCCACCCAAATGAATATGCCAAATGCATGTTCTGGGGGCTGTTCGTCAGGTTTGGGGCCCATAGGACTGGATAAATCCCCTGCTTCCTTTTAAACGCGTTCATGATCTCGAAAACTTTTTCCGCGGGCTGGTCTTCTTGCCTGAGAATAGGCCCTCTGTTGATTCGGACCCCGCACTTAATTCCAAATTTCCTGATAACGATCGCTTGAAGCCTTCCAACCGCTTCCCCGTTTTCTACAATGAGATAGTCCTCGCAGCTGTCGCCGCTGCATTCCGCGCGGATCTGCCCGTATACCCGATCCTGGGGAATGTTGTCTCTGGCGCTGATGATACTATCCCACTGGGCGGTGTTCTTTTCCGATAAGGGCACGAAAGAATACTTTGCTTTCTCCGTTTTCCGTTTTCCCAAGGCTGAACCAATCAGATTTTCACTGTTAATGCCTTGGTGGACTGGGATCACGATGGTGTTCTCTGAAAGCTTTTTCACCCTGGAATCATAGGGAAGACGCAAAACCGCCTTGGGCAATTCAGGCCAAAAGGTCACCAGCAATCCTTTCTTTTCCAGCAGTTCAACCGCCTGCTGTTTGTTATCAACATTTTCAAGGGAGAAAACCGCATAATATGGGCAAAACGCATCTTCAGGGATCAGCGGTTTGATCCGTGCGTCGATGGATTGTACGATATAATGCACGGCCTTTAAATTTAACCTTCTAATGAAAGCGGCCCGCTTTAATTTTTCATAGTCATAGGATTGCAGAAGGGCTTTTGACCACTTGTCGATCCCAACCGCCCTTTGGCCGGATCCATAACCCTCTGTGCCGGCGATATGGGGCTCCACCGTAAAGGCGGTGCTTCTGCGCAATTTGAACAATTTCTGAACAGCTTTCTTTATTCTCCAGGGGAATATATTGCCGGAAGGCTCTTGGGCGGCGGCCTCGTTGAGGACATTTTCCCAGACGCCGCTTAAAATACCCTCCTGATGATTGCACACCAGTATAGCGCCGCTGTTTACCGGCAGCAATTTATGCGGACTAAACAAGGCAAAATCGCCTTTGCTTCCAATTTTTTCGTAATCGTATAAACAATGCGCGCAGTCTTCTATTAAAACGGCGCCGCGCTGTTTGCAAAATACGGACGCCCTGCTGATATCGTGGGGGATACCGAAATAATGTACAAACAGGAAAACATCCATTTCTTGCTCTTTATAATTCTCTTTTATGCCTTTCCAGTCCGGTTCCAAATCAGATGAGACAGGATAGAAAACGGCGGTTACCTTTTCGTCCGCAAACACGTTTAGGGTGTCCGCGCAAAAATAGTCGGGCAGCCAAAAATTTATATTTTCTTTATGGCGTATTTTTCTAAGCGCTTTTATGATTAGCTTGATAGATACGGCGCTTTGGGGCATCCACACCATATTATCTTTCTGAAAATAGGGTGCGTCCGCGGGCTTGATTGACCCGAATAGTTGTTTCCAAGATGGAACGTCTGAACCTAACATCGATGTCCTTACCTCCGCTTCATAAGCTCCTTTGTCGTGCACAGCTGGATCTTTTTCCCGTCTCTCAACCCGCATAACGCATCGCAGAATTTTTCAAATTTGCCATAATCCCAGGTCCACGGGTCGTCGTGAAAGCTTTCTCCCGCCCTGCATACGCTATGGAACATGAAAATGACGGATTCGTCCTTCTTTACCGCGTTTTCGATTGCGCCGACCAATTCCTTGACCGTCGTATGATTCATCACAGGGATACTGGGAAGCACGAAGGTATCCTCCGGCGTTACAAAGCTGTTGGTATAGATCCATTGGTAGATCGCCTTGCTGTGCAATACGCTGTTTGTTTTTCGGAGGGTTCTTTTCATCAAGGCGAATCGGGGGAATCTGTCCCCCAATCTTACATAATGGATATTGTTCGCGTGGTACTCCTTTTTCTGGGAGAGCACCTGGTCAAAAGCAAGCTTTGAGTTGGGGCTTGCCACGCCGGCACATTCCCTGTGGGTCCACGCCTGCAGCTCGGCCAGCCCGTCGGCCAGATTAGACATTTCATTGTGATGCTTTTTTCCATGCCCGGCTATTTCAAACAGCCCATTTTGTGAGAGCTCGATCACCTGCCGCTTTGTCATAGGCGGGTTCACACAGGGCCGGTATGCCTCGTCTTTTTCCAATACGTAGTCTGTGGTGATATTGAAAGTCGCGGGGATATTCTTTTCCTGCAAAATATTCTTTGCGACCAAATAATTATCGCCGCGCCCGTCATCGAAAGATAACACTACATTTGTACCCATATCGTCCTCCATGCGTTATACGCTGACTTTTCGCACGCCTTTTCCCAGTTTGCGTTTTTTCATCATGGCCAAAACGCCGCTGAACCAATCAATAACGAGGGCGTTTCGCGTTTTGCAAACGGCGCACAGCGCCTTCTGTGTGGCTCCCTGCGTCACGGCCCTTTTCAGAGCCGTCTGGATCTCAATTTGTTCCAAATTGCTTTTTATTCTTGAAATCCGTTTCTCCTTTGGAGTTTTATGCTCCCTTTCGGAGATCGCCTCTGAAAATAGCAGCTTAATATACAAGAAAGGAACAATGTCCCGGTTAATCCCGTTTCTTCTCAAAAAATCATCATACAGGCTGATGGATTCTTTCCTACGCATAAACAAGTTTTCCCGATATCTTGTTGTGACATCACTGTTGAACAGATAATATTTGTAATACGCGTCGGGCAAAAATACGACCCGGTTGATTTTTTCCAAGTATTGCAAATTAAAATGCAAATCCTCCGATAATTCCAAATTTTCGTTAAATGTTATATGATACTCGTCCAAAACAGCTTTTTTATACAATTTCGCGACAGGGCTGTTCAGCTCATTTTCCATTAACGCGAAGAAATTTTCCTTCCAGGCATCCTTGGATAAATAAACCTGCTTTTCCTTGCTGCTTAATATGGCCTCGCTTCCGTCGTTTGATACTCGTATTAATGCTGTTTTGACCAAATCAGCATCATACTCCTCCCGCGCGTTCCATAAGCTTTGGAGCATGTCCGGCAGTATCTCGTCATCCGCGTCGACAAATACCAAATATTCGCCCTTGGCCTCGTTGATTCCCAAATTTCTCGCGGAACTGGCGCCGCCGTTTTCCTTGGATACCAGCCTTATTCTGTTGTCCTGGTCCCGCATCTTTTTCACCAGCAGGGCTGTGCGGTCACGGGAACCATCGTCAACAACAATCACTTCAATATCCCGATAAGTCTGGTTCAATATGGAACGAACACATTGAACAATCGCTTTTTCCGCGTTATACGCTGGAACCACTACTGTAACCATCAAATTCCTACCTTTTCCCGCTATTGTAAACCATATATTTTTTTCATCATTTCAAGCACGTTATCAATTCCGAAAAATTGAACGCGCTCTCTTCCGGCGCAGGCGATACGCTGCCGCTCATCCCCTGACTCTATGATACGCAGCACGGCATCCGCCATTTGCTGGTGGTCGCCGTTATTTACGATAATTCCATTTACACTATCCTCTATAATGCTTCTGTGCCCGCGGTTGTCATATGCCACAACAGGAAGCCCGCTTGCCATGGCTTCCAGCACATTCAGGCCAAGGCCTTCCCGGATACTTGACGGAACGGCGATATCGGCGGCCGCAAGCAGGGCGTCGGCGTCGCCGCGGTATCCGGTAAATATGACATTTTCGGAGACGCCCAGCGTTTGGCATTTATCTCTCAATGCCTGCTCCATGTCGCCTTTGCCCACAAGCATCAGTTTTACATCCTGCCTTCTTTGAAGTAAAACATGCATCATATCAAGCAATGAGGTTTGGTTTTTGTTGTGATTGAGTTCACCGATATAAATCAGGACATAGTCCGAGGCTTTTATATGGAATTCATTTCTGACGCGATAGCGGTCTAGGAGGGGTTTACCCCCCCCCCCCCAATTTGGC
>CABUCM010000018.1 GCA_902490005.1 uncultured Ruminiclostridium sp. | reverse complement strand
GTAAAGCACCGCCGGTAAGGGAAGCGGGGCCGCCCGCTGGAGAAAAAAAGAGAACCTGGCGGGCTATGTATTCGCTGGCCCGGCGATATTAGGGCTGGTCTTTTTTGCTTTTATCCCCATCGCCATCAGCTTTGCCGCCAGCTTTAGCAACTGGGATATGCGAAGCGCCTGGGAGTTTGTGGGCTTCTCCAATTACCAGTCCTTGTTTACAGAGGATGTCTATTTTTACCGTTCTCTGGAAGCCACCTTTTACTTTGCCATCCTTTCCGTGGTGGCCAGCAACCTGACGGCGCTGGTAATCGCCCTGCTGTTAAATCTGGATATTAAGGGCCAGGGGATTTTCAGGACGGTTTATTATATGCCTACCATCGTTCCGGCGGTGGCCCAGGCGCTGCTGTGGGGCTGGCTGTTTAATGTGGATTACGGCTTTTTCAACAGTGTTTTGCAGATGGTGGGCCTGCCCCCCTGCGATTGGTTGGCTGGAGAAACCACGGTGATTCCCTCTTTGGTGCTGATGAGCGTGTGGGCCTGCGGCGGCACCATGGTGATCTATCTTTCCGGCCTGCAGTCGGTTCCCAATAATTTGAAGGAGGCCGTGGCCATTGACGGCGGCGGCGCTTGGGCGAAATTCCGGGCGGTAACGGTGCCTTATCTGTCGCCGATCATTTTCTTCAATACCCTCATGAGCATTATCGGTTCCCTTCAGGTGTTCACTCAGGCCATGCTGATGACCGGGGGAGGCCCTAACGGCAGAAGCCTGTTCTACTCTTATTATCTGTACCTGAAGGCCTTCCGGGACCAGCAGATGGGCTATGCGTGCGCGATGGCGTGGGTGCTGTTTGTGATCGTAGTGCTGATTTCTCTGCTGGTGTTCCGTTTCTTTAAAAACCGGCTGTATTATGAGTCGGGCGACAATTGAGGGAGGGCTTAGGATGAGACGGAAAAAATTTAGATTATCCCGCGTTCTGCCGCCCCTTCTATTATGGATCGGCGCTTTGGTATGCCTGTTCCCCTTCTTTTGGCTGGTGAGGACCTCCCTGATGGATTTGCGGGAAATTTACCAGCAGCCTCCGCTGCTGTGGAGCCCCGCGCCTCATTGGGAAAATTTTCAGGCGATCTTTTCCGATGATTTTCCCTTTCTGCTGTATATGAAAAACACCTTTACCATCATGATCCCGGTGGTGGTGGGCACGGTGATTTCCAGCAGTATGGCGGCTTATGCTTTCGCGCGGATTCAATTTCGGCTGAAGAAATTCTGGTTCACCCTGGTGCTGGCCACCATGATGCTCCCCGGAGCGGTCACCATGATCCCGGGCTTTATGATGTGGAATTACCTGGGCGTAGTGGATACCTATGTGCCGCTGATCCTGCCGGCCTTTTTCGGCGGCGGCGCGTTCAATATTTTCCTGCTGCGCCAGTTTATCATGGGGATCCCCAACACACTGGACGAGGCGGCCCGTATTGAGGGAGCGGGCTTTTTCTGGACCTACGCGAAGATTATCCTCCCATTGATTAAGCCGTCGCTGGTGGTGGTTATCGTGTTCACGGTGCTGGGCACCTGGAACGACTTTATGGGGCCGCTGATTATTTTATACAGCCCCGAGAAATACACTCTTTCCTTGGCTATGCAGCAATTTACCGGAAGTGCGGCCAGCAATTATGGGGTGGTTATGGCGGGCGCGCTCATGACGACGCTGCCGGCGGTGCTGCTCTTTATGGTGTGCCAAAAATATTTTATCAACGGCATGGTTATGAGCGGACTAAAGGGATAAAGGAGTCGCTAAATGAAATTACAAATGAAACTGTCTAAGATATTGGCCGTCATGGCGGCGGCGCTGATACTGGGAGGGTGCGGCCAGCAGGCCGCGGAAAGCCAAAACCAGGAGCGGGAGGACGCTTCCGTAAAGCGCGCGGAGCTTTACGAATCCTATGAGGAAACCGCTCTCACCCTGGAAAGCCCTGTTTTCAGCCTGGAGCGGAAGCCGGAAAACGGCCTGCTGGGCATGAGTTTTTCCGGGCTTATGGGGGAGCGGATGGCCAACCAGATGAACCGGTGGATGTACACAGCCTACTATACCAATCCCACCATGGTCGAGGCTTTCCGGCAGAGGGAATCCTCCCTTTCCCTGGATTTAATGGCCTGGTATGGGGAATTCCCTGGAAAATACCTGTACAGCACGGCTTTGAGTTATGCGCTGAACCACGATGAGAACCTGAAACTGGTCAGCGAGGAGCTGATAGGCGATCTGGCCTCCGTCCAGGGGGAGGATGGGTATTTAGGCGTATTCTCCCAAACCGACCGGATGCTGGGCCAGGTGGAAAATGAGATCAACGGCAGGGAAAACCAGGGAGCCAACTGGGATTTGTGGAACCATTACCATATTATCCGGGGTCTGCTCGCCTGGTATGGCCAAACGGGAAACGAAACGGCGTTTCAGACCGCCCAGAAGGCCGCCGATTATCTGATCTCGTTTTTCTCTAACGGCCACACCCTGGAAGAAGTGGGGGAGACCGATAAGAATTTAAGCATTGTCTCCGTGTTCGCGGATTTATATGGAAAAACAGGGGAATCCAGGTATTTGGATTTCGTCAACGATATTGTGGCGGCCTGGCAGCTTTCCGGTAACGGAAATTTTTATCAGGAGGGAATCGACGGAACCCCATTCAGCGCTTTGTCCCAAAACCGGTGGGAAGCCATGCACGCGGTGCTGGGGCTGGCGGATATTTATGAAATCTCAGGGGATGAAAATTTTAAAACCGCCTTTTTGAATCTGTGGAGCAGCCTGCGGGAGGCTGACCGCCGGAACACCGGCGGCGCTACGGTGAACGAACAGGCCCTGGGCTCCCCTTATGTGGCGGGGTCGGTGGAAACCTGCGCCAACGTGACCTATCTGGAGCTTACCGCCAGGGCCTTGGCCTTGACGGATGATTCTAAAATCGCCGACGAGGCGGAACTCACGACCCTGAACGTGATGCTAGGCTCTCAGAACAAAGCAGGCCGGTGGTATACCTACAACACACCGGATAACGGCGTGCGGCTGGCGTCGTCCCATGAGATCGTGTTCCAGTCGGAGCCCGGCAGCCCGGAGCTGAACTGCTGCGCTGTCAATGGCCCCTGCGGCTTTGGCCTGATTTCTAAATGGGCGGCCTCCGCTGATACGGATTTCGTCACTCTCAATTATTACGGCGCGGGACAGGCCGCGCTGAAAACCCCCGGCGGAAAGAACTTGATCTTATCTCAGGAGACCGATTATCCGGTCAGCGGGAATGTGAAAATCTCCCTTTCCCTGGAGCAGGAGGAATCCTTTGCCCTGCGGCTTAGAATTCCCGCCTGGTCGAAAAGCACCGCCGTGAAGGCGGGAGAAGAGACCTATCCCGCCCAGCCGGGGACCTATTGCGTCATCGACCGGAAGTGGAAAGACGGCGATACCATAGAGCTTACCCTGGATATGGCCCTGCACTTCTGGCAGGGGGAACAGAACAGGGACGGAACGGTTTCCGTTTATTACGGCCCCTTACTCCTGGCCCTGGACGCCCGGTATAACCAAAACGTGAAATTGGAGGAGCTGGACGCCTATGACATATCCTCTATGACCCTGGAACCGGTGGAAAGCGCCGTGGTGCCTTCAGAGCCGGCGCCGGTGGTCCTCTTCAAGGCGGACTTCGGCGGCGGAAAAGAATTGTATTTATGTGATTTTGCCACCGCCGGTATGGCGGGCACTGAATATATCACGTGGATCCCGGCGGCAGGAACCGAAAATTTGACCCAGGCAGAGCAGCCGGACCGGTGGTTGTCTGTGCTGCCTCAGGCATAAGGGAGGTAGACGATGAAAAAAATAATTGCCTTTATTTTAGCTGCCGCCATGTGCCTTTCTCTCACCGCCTGCCAAAGCGGCGGTTCCGCGGCGGAAACCCGGCGATTTACCCAAGGGGAACTTTCTCAGGAGCAATTGACACAGGCTTCCCAGGGAGAAAGCCAATATCTGTCCTGGTTCGGCGGCTATGTGGGGGAGCGGGTAGAGGGCGCCTCGAAAAACTGGCTCTATGAAGCCTATGAAAGCAACCCCCTAATGCTGGACAGCATCCGGCAAAAGGGACTTACGGATATTGACCAGAAGCTAAGCTTTTGGTACGGCATGTTCGCCCCGGGAATCCTCCGGGGGGCGGCAGGCTGCTACGCCATGGAGAAGGACCCGGTTTTATATGAGAAAATGGAGCGGATTGTCCAAGAGTCCCTGGATTGCTGGGACGTTTACGGAAGCGTGGAATACGACTCGGAAGGGGAGGAATTCCCGTTGATTAACCCCTCCTGGCTTAACGGGGTTATGGCCTGGTATGAGGCCTCGGGCAGTGAAAACGCTTTGGCCCTGGCGGTAAAAATGGGGGACTATTACATTGAAAAAGCGGAAAGCCGCGGAATCAGCGATACCATGCCGATGATCGGCCTGGCCCAGCTATGCAAAGCCACGGAGGAACAGCGGTTTTACAACCTGCTGGACCAATATGAATTGGCCTGGACGTGGACCGGGGGCAACTATGTGGCAGAAGCGGAAAACGGCACTGAATACTGCGACCTTTCCCGAAACAACTGGGAAAACGTGTTTGAGGTGGAGGCGTTAGGCCCTCTGTATGATGTTAGGCAGGACCAAAGCTATCTGGACGCCCTGGAATGGATGTGGGAAAGCATCGTCCTCACGGACCGGCGGAGCAGCGGCGCCAACACCACCCAGGAGGGCGCGGCGGGAACCCCTTATGCCGACGGCTCCGCGGAGACCTGCGGCAACGTTTCCTATATGGCGCTGACCTCTGAATACGCCATGCGGAGTAAAAACTCCTATGCTATCGACGAACTGGAACTCACATTCTTTAACGCGGTGCTGGGATCCCAGGCGGCTACCGGCCGGTGGTGGACCTACGATACGCCCCAGGAGGGCTACCGGGTGGCCGCTATCGACGAGCTGACCTGGCAAAGCGCCCAGGGCAGCCCGGAATTCAGCTGCTGTATGTCCAATAGCGCCCTGGGCGTATCCACCTTAAGCAAATGGGCCACCTTCCGGGACGCTTCCGGAATTTATGTGAATTACTACGGGGAAAGCGAGTTTGTCACCGCTACTCCGGGAGGGAAAGAGCTGATCCTGACCCAGAAAACCGCTTATCCGTCGGACGGCGCCGTTGAGATTACCCTCCACCTGCCGGAAAGCGAGGAATTTACCCTGCACCTGCGCACGCCGGTGTGGAGCGAAAACGGAGCGGTGAAGGTAAACGGCACGGAACTGGACGCGCCGGTCCCAGGTAATTATTACAGCGTTACCAACACCTGGAAAGACGGAGATACCATTGAGCTTTCTTTGGATATGTCCCCGCACTATTGGGCGGCGGGAGAAGGCCATTCCGGCGAGGTTTCCGTCTACAGCGGCCCGCTGCTTTTGGCCCTGGACCAGCGCTTCAACAGCGGTTGGGACGGCAGCCGCCAGCCCATCGTGCTGAACGGCATTACCCTGGAGCCCATGGCCAGCGAAACCTATCCGGAAACCTTGGCGCTATTCAAGGCGACCGACGGCGCAGGCAGGGTGTTTTACCTCAGTGATTTTTCCACCGCGGGGCAGAGCGGAACCTATTACACCACCTGGTTTCAGAATAAGGAGCTGGCAAACCAGCCTTTGCAGAGAAACCGGTGCGCGTGGAACCAACGGCTATAAAAGGGAGGCAGAATTATGATTATGAAAAAAATAACGGCGGCGGTTTGCTGCGGAGCACTGGCGCTTTCTGTGTTCGCGGGCTGTAACGGCTCCGGCGGCATCACCGTCAACCAGGGGGGCTCAGGGGCCTCCGGCGAACAGGGAGGCGCCGCGGGAGAAGCGACGGAGATCACCTTTTGCAACTGGGGGGACAGCGAGGAGAAAAAGGTATTTGAATCGGTGTTTAAAGCGTTTGAAGAGGAAAACAAGGATATTAAGGTCAACTACCTGTTTATCCCGCAGGGCGAGTATATGACTAAGCTCAGCGCCATGGCCGCGACCAACTCCCTGCCGGACGCGGGGCAGATGCTGGAGGCTAACGCCCTGGATTGGGCGGAGGATGATATGTTTGTGGATGTATCCCAGCTTTACGAGTCGGGGGAAATCACCAAGCGGCTGGACAGCGTCACCTTTGACGAGACGAAAAGCGGCTCTTTGGGTTCCAGCTTTATCACCGAGTGCTATGTGCTTTTCTATGATAAGGATTACTGCGACTCTATGGGGGTCCAGGTGCCGGCTAAGGTAGAGGACGCCTGGTCCTGGGATGAATTTGTGGAGGCCTGTAAAAAGCTAACGGTGGACGTCAACGGCAACCATCCGGATGACCCGGGCTTTGACGCGGCAAACGTGAAGGTTTACGGGATTTCCGACATGCCCGCGGAAATGCTGGCCATCAATAATGGAGGCGGGTATTTCAATGAGGACTGCACGGAAATCTGGCTGGATAAGCCGGAAACCATTGAGGCGATTCAGATGGTGTCCGACCTGATGAACGTTCACCACGTTGCGCCCACCCCGGCATCCAGAGGCGCCATCGGCGGCGGGAACAATGTGCTGCTTACCGGAAAGGTGGCCATGAGCTACGCGGGCCAGTTCAATCTTCTGTGGTACAAACAGTATATTGAAAGCGGTGTCTTAAATTTGGGCTTCGGCGTAGGGCCGGTGCTGAAGGAATACTCCGTGCTCACTTCCGGCCCGTCCGTCGTGGTGTTTAAATCCTCACAGCATCAGGAAGAGGCTCTGCGCCTGCTGGAATACTTTTACGACACGGAAAACCTGATGCCCGCCATTCAAAGCGGCCTGTGGATGCCCTCGGAGGAATCCTATTTTACCGACGAGGCGAAGATTCAGGAATGGATGTCCGGCGGCGACTATTATAACGACGACTACCGCACCGCAGTTATCGATGTTTGCCATAACAACGCTGTGGGCAACAACTTCTATCATATGTCTAACTACAGCACCGCCTATGACCTGATTAATACGCCTTTGGATCAGGTCTGGAGCGGCAAAAAGTCAGCGGAAGAGGTTATAAAAAATGAGATCATGCCAAACCTTACAAAAGAAATGGACAGAGCTGGAAAGTAATCCCGCCGGCTGGGAGAACCATAAAAAACAGACGGATAACCGGGATTTTCAGCAAACCTATTTAGAAGGGCTGGAGATTAATCTTGGGGGCATGGTAGGGGACCTGGCCCACAAAGTCACCGACCGCTGGCTTATGGATATTATGGAGACCAACCCTGCCATTCTGGATATGTTCCGGGACGCCGGCAAGGGCCGCCAGCGTCATCTGCTGGCCTGGTCCGGCGAGTTCGCCGGAAAGTATCTTACCGGCGCGGTGGAGATTTACAGGGTCACTGGGGATGAAACACTTTTCGGTTATTTAGAGGAATTTGTTTCCCAGCTTTTGGCGTGCCAAAAAGCCAACGGGTACCTCGGCCCCTTTGACGAGGCCCATGAGCTGACCGGCGATGTGGAGCCAGCCGGTTACAGCTTTGAGGCGTTTACGCCTGAGCGGTTCGATACCTGGGACAGCTGGGGCCACTATCACATTATGTTCGGCCTTCTGCAGTGGTATGGCCTGACCGGCGACGAAAAAGCCTTCCAGGCGGTGACCAAAATGGCCCGCATGTTTATCTCCCGTTTTTACGGTCCGGGCCAGCCCCGGCTGGTGGAAACGAAATCAGAGGAAATGAACCTATCGGTGCTCCATGTATTCGCACTGCTGTACCAAATAACCGGAAAAAAAGAATATCTTTTCTTTGCCCAGAATATCATGGATGACCTGGCGGTACCGCCGGCGGGAAACTATCTGCGGCTGTCTTTGCAGGGCGTGGAATTCTATCAGATGCCCAAGCCCCGGTGGGAAAGCCTGCACCCCATCGAGGGGATACTGGAAATGTACGCGGCCACTGGGGAAGCGGACTACCGGGAAGCCTTCCAGCGGCTTTGGTGGAGCATGACCGCCACCGACCTGCACAATACCGGCGGCTTTTCCACCTGGGAGCAGGCCAAAGGGGACCCCTATCAGGAAGGGCCCATCGAGACCTGCTGTACCATCGCTTATATGGCTGTCACAGCCGATATGCTGCGGCTGTCAGGAGACAGCGTGGCGGCGGATATTTTAGAATTATCCTTGTTTAACGGCGGGATCGGTTCCTTTTCCCCCAGCGGCCGCTGGTCCACCTACGATACCCCGATGGAGGGCTATAAGCGGGCCAATTACCAGTCTATTGGTTTTCAGTGCCGGCCGGGTGGCCCGGATTTAAACTGCTGCTCCGTCAACGCGCCCCGGGCCATTGGGCTGATATCCAAATGGGCCTGCCTGAAAGGCGCGGACGGTTCCATAAAAGTCAATTATTATGGAGAAGGGGAACTGAAAATCCCGCTGGAAGGCGGCACGCTTCGTTTGGCGCAAAAGACCCAGTATCCCTATGACGGGGAAATCCTCATCCAGGTTTTGGAGGCGCCGGAAACCCCCGTCAGCCTTCAGCTCAGGATTCCGTTTTGGGCCGAGACCCCGCGGGTTTGCGTTAATAAGGAGGAAGCCGCGGAAATCAAGGAATCCGGCTATTACTGTGTAAGCCGGGCCTTCCACGCGGGCGATACCGTAAGGCTCAGCTTAGGGTTTTGCCTGAAGGTGTGGGCGGGGGAGCTGCGTATGGCGGGGAAGGGAAGCCTGTTTTACGGGCCGCTGCTTCTTTGCGCCGACCAACACTATGACGATAGCCTGGATGTGGAGCATCTGCCCTGCTTAGACCCTAAAACGGCCATGGTGGAAGCGGTGTGCAAAGGAGAAGCGCCCGGTGCCCTTTTTAAACTGAAGTGGAAAGACGGGTCAGCCGCCTTGTGCGACCTTTATTCGGCGGGAGTCTCCGGCAGCGCCTATACCACTTGGTTTCCTATGGAAAATTTAGAACCCCTGTCTTTTTCTAAATCCAATCCCTTCCGTTTAAAGCGCTATTGAGTTTTCGCGCCGAAAGAATCAAAGGGGCAATTTACAAGGGCCGTAACCAAAGGTAAAACTGAAAAGCCCGCGGGAATTTTGGAAAGCTCAAAATTTCCGCGGGCTTTTTAAGAAAAAGTAAGCAAACAGGCTGCAGGGCTAGGCGCCATTATGGTTTGATGTTATAAAAGAAAAACACCTAAAATCAGCCGTGCTGTTGTCTGTTGAGCTTAGGTAATAATCACAAACATTTGGAAGAACGAAAAGTTTTCCTTACATCCTTAGCAATTTATTTGGTAAAATAATCATTGTAAGTTCTGGATAGGTCTTTTGGGAGAGCCTTGTATTACGGACAGCTTCCGCAATAGGGCTTTTTGCGGCCGGTGAAGGCGCCTGTTTGGCGGGGGAGGAAATCGCGGTGTTTGGCGTAAATGATACGGTAATGTATGAGAATTACGAGGTTTGTAAAATAGTGGCGGTTCGCCCGGAGCGTTTTCAGAAAAAAGAGGTTTTATATTACGTTTTAAAGCCAGTCTACGACGGGAGCTCAACGATTTACAGCCCGGTGGAAAACCAGCAAAAAATCCGAAAGGTGCTTTCGGCGGAGGAAATTTATCAGTTGATTCAAATCATGCCGGATACGGAAACCGAATGGGTGGAAAATGAACAGCTCCGGAGAGAAAAATATAATGGAATTTTGCGGCGGGGAGACCATAAACAGCTGATTAAGCTGTTGAAGACCCTTTACGCTAAACGCAAGGAAAAGCTTCAGGCGGGAAAAAAATTCCATTCCATGGATGAAAAGTTGATGAAAGAGGCCGAGCATATTCTTCACGGCGAATTCGCCCAGGCGCTGAAAATTGAGCCGGAAGAGGTGGTCCCCTTTATTGCCGGTGAGTTAAAAAGGATCCAGAGAAAGTAAATGTGAACTGGTCAGGGGCGGCTTCCAGCCGCCAGATTGGGAAGCGAAACAGAATAGTCAATCGTAATCGAGCAGCGCAACGCGTAAGTCCAGATGAAAGGGCTTGCGCGTTATTTTTATGCCTTGCTTCCAGCTGAAAGGGCCGCCTGCCGTCTGGAAAGCTTATTTTTTATGTAGGAGAGAAGATACCGTATGACAGAAACCAAGAAAACACAAAACAACTACCTTGCGGAAGAACCCATTGGAAAGCTGCTTCTAAAGTTTTCCATTCCCTGCGTGCTGTCCATGCTGGTCAGCGCCTTGTATAATATTGTAGATCAGATTTTTATCGGCCAAAGCGTGGGCTACCTGGGAAACGCCGCGACCAATGTGGTGTACCCTTTTACCGTGGCGGCGCTGGCCCTGGCGCTGCTGATCGGCGACGGCGCCGCCGCCCTTTTGAGCCTTTCCCTGGGCCGGAAAGATGAGAGAACCAGTCACAGATGCGTTGGAACAGGGATCGTTTTAACCGTCCTGGCCGGCGTACTCCTGACGCTTGCCGGGTACCTGTTTATGGATCAAATTTTAAACCTGTTTGGTGTGACGGAGGCCAGCTATCCCTATGCCAAGGAGTATATGGAGGTGATCCTGCTTGGCGTTCCTTTTTACATGTTTACCTCCGGCATGAATTCTCCTATCCGCGGGGATGGGGCCCCGGGATACGCCATGATCTCTATGACGCTGGGAGCGGTGCTGAACCTGGTTCTGGACCCTATCGCTATTTTTGTTTTCCAGCTGGGCGTGCGGGGAGCGGCTATCGCCACGGTGATCGGCCAGGCGGCCTCCTGCCTGATGACGGCCCTGTATTTTCGCAGGCCAAAGTCTTTCCGCTTTCAAAAAGACAGCTTTCGGCCCGCTGGCAAAATTGCTAAGAAAATCTGCCAGCTGGGGGCGTCCAGCCTGATTACGCAAATGGCTATTGTGGTCATCATCAGCGTTGCCAATAATATGATCGTCCTTTACGGCGCCCAGTCCCCTTACGGTGCGGATATTCCCCTCTCCGTGGTGGGAATCGTCATGAAGGTGTTTGGCATCGTCATCGCCTTTTCTGTAGGGATCGCGGTGGGAGGCCAGCCGATTGTGGGATATAATTACGGCGCGGGAAACGATAAGCGGGTGTTTGCCGCCTATCGGCTGATCCTCCTGGCCAACGCGGCGGTAGGCTTGGCGGCGACGCTGCTGTTTGAATGCTGCCCTCAGGCCATCGTCAGCCTGTTCGGCAGCGAGAGCGGGTTATATAACGAATACGCGGATCTATGCTTCCGAATATTCCTGGGAGGCATTTTGCTTTGCTGCCTCCAGAAGGCCAGCAGCATATTTTTGCAGTCCATCGGTAAGCCGGTGAAGGCTACCCTGCTGTCCCTTTCCCGGGATGTGGTATTCCTGGTGCCGGGGGTGGTGATTCTTTCTTTCGCCGGCGGCGTCACCGGGATGCTTTGGGCGGCCCCCATTGCCGACGTTTTGGCGTTTTTAACCACAGTGGTTCTGGTGGGAGCGGAATACCGGCAGACCAAAAGGCTGCCTTCCACTGAGAAACAAGCCGCATGAAATTTTGTCTCCGGGGCATCCTAAAATCGTCGGTTTTTGTGGTGACGAAAAAGAGAAAAAGGTGTATACTTTAGGTATCGAAAACAAAAAGGAGGATTTTTTATGCTGAATCAGAAAGTTGCGGATTTGCTCAATCAGCAAATCAATAAGGAATTTTATTCCGCCTATCTATATTTGGATTTCGCCAATTACTACGAGGCCGCGGGTTTAGACGGCTTTGCCAATTGGTACAAGGTACAGGCGCAGGAGGAAAGGGACCACGCGCTGCTGTTCTATCAGTACCTGCAGAACAATAACTGCCCGGTTACCCTGGATGCTATCGCGAAACCGGATGTAACGCTGAAAACCACGATGGATGCGTTAAAAGCCGGCCTTGCCCATGAGGAATACGTGACCTCGCTGATCAACGCCATTTGCGCCGCGGCACATGAGGTCAACGATTTCCGCACCCTTCAGTTCCTGGATTGGTTCATTAAGGAGCAGGGGGAAGAGGAGACCAACGCTTCCGATTTAATCACTAAGATGGAGCTGTTCGGCAACGACCCCAAGAGCTTATATATGCTCAACAGCGAACTGGCGGCCCGGGTTTACGCCCCGCCGTCCTTGGTTCTGTAAGATTGCGTGAGAAAGCAAAAGAGAAGACGAACTTCTCTTTTGCTTTCTTTTTTTTCTTGACTTTTTATTGGGAAATGATAAACTAGAGACAGTAAAAAATAAACTTTTTGGAGGGATATAACCAATGGCAGCGTTTCGTTTTGGTGTAGATAGTTTTATTTGGTCAGAGGTTTTTTCAGAAAAGGACGTTTGGATTTTGCCGAAGGCCAAGGAATTGGGTTTTGACGCCGTGGATCTGGCCATTGCCCATCCAGAAAGTTTTCCGTTAGAGAAGGTGCTGGAGGCAAAAAAGCAAACCGGGCTGGAGCTGGTGACCACCACCACCCTGGGCTTGGATACCAACCCTATTTCCCCGGATGAGAATATCCGGAAAAACGGCATTAAGCATATGAAGCTGATGGTGGACATTAATAAGGCCATCGGCTCAAAAATCATTGGCGGCGTCAACTATGCCGGCTGGGGATATTTGACCCGGAAGCCCAGAACCGAGCAGGAGTGGGAATGGTCCGTCAGCGCCATGAAGGAAATTTCCGATTACGCTAAGGAAACCTGGGACGGTATTATTGCGGTGGAATGCGTCAACCGGTTTGAGACCCATTTCCTGAATATCGCCGCCGACGCGGTCCAGTACTGCAAGGATGTGGGCAATAAGAATATGAAAGTCCACCTGGACTGCTTCCATATGATCCGGGAGGAAAAAAGCTTTGCCGGCGCGGTAAAGACCTGCGGCAAGGATTACCTGGGATATGTCCATGTGAACGAAAACGACCGGGGTATTCCCGGAACCGGGCTGGTTCCCTTTGAGGAGCTGTTCCGGGCCCTGCTGGAGGTGGGGTATGACGGCCCCTTAACCATCGAGTCCTTTGACCCCAGCTTTGAGGAGCTCAGCGGCAACTGCGCGATTTGGAGAAAGTTCGCAGAGACCGGTGAAGAGCTGGCGATCGAGGGCCTGAGGAATTTGAAAGCCATCGCGGCGAAAATCTAATAGAATAAAAAAGCCAGCCGGCGCCAAGGAGGGGCCCATGATTACCGTGTTTAATCGAAAAAGGCTGTTCAGTTCTTTTTCCGTGAAAGAACAGGCTCAGCTGCGGGAAGCCCTAGCGGCCCATAAGATCCCTTATATTGTCAACGTCGTAAACATCTCCGGCGGCTTCGGCCGTGCCAATGTGAGGGGTTCCACTGGCGGCGCGGGGCTGAATATGGATTATGTTTATGAGTACATCATCTATGTGAGAAAAAAAGATTATGAGCGGGCCAGCGTCCTGCTGTGACAAAAAAAGCTTCGGTTTCAAAACCGAAGCTTTTTTTTCTACGCTTAAGCAAAAGAAAACCCCCGGTTCTGCCGGGGGTGGGTAAAAATGCTTTCGCAAAAGCCTTCCCGTGGGGAAGCTATCGCCGGGGGCAATGAAAAACCAATCTGGCTATATCATAAAACTAAATATTGTGGGGCTCTGCCGGTTTACCGGCGGCAGTACCTGTATTGCGGTAACAATACTTCAGCGCGCCCCTTGTGAGGCTAAGTACGTGTTATGCCCTTCTACGGCTGGGTCATACCGCCACTGGTGGTTTTGACTTCATAAAAATCCTCTTTTTTTGGGCAGGCTAGGCCGCGAAAGGGGCGAACCCCAAAACTAGCGCCTGCCGGAGCGAATCCGGTTAAATCTGTTTATCGATAAAATCGAATTCTTCCTGCATGGCATAAGCGGCGGCGCCAATAGCGCCGATATACTCGTTAAACGCGCTTGCCGTGACTTTCAGCCCCTGAGAAATCTCCTGGACCACGTTATTCTTCAGCACTTTGGCAATCTCCTCAAAAAAGGGTTTTCCCAGCATGGTCAGCTTGCCGGAAAGCACGATTACTTCAGGCGCCAGGATATTCGCCGCCATACTGAGGGCTTCCCCCAGGATATGGGCCAGGTCCAGCATGAGCTTTACGGAATCAGTATGGCCCTGGGCCGCGGAATCAAAGAACATCTCCAGCGTGATTTTGTCCGGGTTGCCGCCGGCCATTTCCCGAATTTCCGGAAAACCGCCAAACTCAAAGCCCGCCTTGATTTTCGCCAATATGCTCAGGTCAGAAATTTCAGAATTAAGACAGCCGATGCCGCCGCAGGAGCACAGCGTGCCGTGAGGATTCACCTTGATATGTCCCAGCTCTCCTGAAAGGCCGCTGCGGCTTAAAACCATTTGGTTGTTGATTACCGGAACAATACGCACGCCGGTGCGGATGGAAACAAACAGATAATCCTTGCAATCGCCGTTGTAGCGAAGCCATTTATAAGCGAACGCCATGACATTGACGTTATTATCCAAGTAACAGGGAAGATGGAATTCATCCTCCAGGATTTTTTTGACCGGGACGTTTTCCCAGCCCTTCAAACGGAAATGGGATAGGGCCACGCTTTTGTCCTCGTTCAAATAGCCGGGGATTCCCACACTGATGGCGAAAATCTGCCCCTGCTTTCCCTTGACAGAATTAATCGCGGCGCGGATATGCCGGATCAAAAGCTCTAAAATCGCGTCTTTTCCCTTGTCGGGGATCAGGTCCTCCTCCGACTGATAGATGATTTCTCCCGTAAAATTCAGCATGGCGCAGTGTAAATGGAACCCATTGAATTCCGCGCCGATAAAATAGCCGCCTTCGGGATTCAGGCGGAGCCAAACCGGCTTCCGCCCGACCCTAGGTTCCTCGCAATCGACCTCGTAAACCATGCCGCTTGCGATTAAATCGTCAATAATGCTCAAAACCGTGGACATACTGTACATGGTCATCTTTTTCACATCATAGCGTGAAATATTCTCATTGGAGCGGATAATATTTAATATCTTATTCCGCTTATAATACTTCCGTGTGGTAATAATTGATTCAGTTGCCATTTCAGTAATCCATCCATTCGTATTAAGCACCATTCATAATTCGAAAAAGCTAACTTATTTATTTTTCTGAAGATCGAGGAAGAACTGGCATTCCTCGTCGGACAGCGGGACCTCGCCGCCCAGCTGCTTGGTCAGGAACAGCGCCTTGGCAATGGCCTCGGCGGCCTCGGTCTTGTTCATGGCGTCGGTTACGGTCTTGCCTACCACCAGCACGCCGTGGTTGCCCAGCAGCACGATGTCTCTGTGGTTTTGCAGAATCGGAATCGCGCCGGCCAGAATCTTATCTGTGCCAGGACGGCCGTAAGGCGCGCATTCGAATTTGCAGAAATTGCCCATCATTTCCGGATAGGCTCTGGTCTCTACGTCCTTGTTGGCCAGGGCGTACGCGGTCAGATACGGAGGATGGCAGTGTACCACGCCGCCGATGTCGTCGCGGATGGTGTATGTTTCGGTGTGCATGGGAAGCTCAGAGGTGGGCTTGCAGTTGCCGTGGATCTGGTTGCCGTTTTCGTCCATAACGGCGATCATGTCCTCGGTGAGAAGGCCCTTATTCTTGGTGGTGGGGGTGATGTAGATTTTGCCGTCTACCTTTGCGGAAATGTTGCCCTCGAAGGTGTTGACCAGCGTTTTCTCGTCCAGGCGTTTTGCTACCGCCATGACTTCGCGGATGACGTCCATGTTGATGTTCATTGCGATTCCTCCATTTTCTTTAACTGTTTTACGGCCTGGAGGCCGGTTTATCAAAATCGGTTTTCCCTTTGCGCAAAGTAAAACCGGTTTCTCCGAGATCAGTGACAGATATTTTTTTCCGCCGCTATCTGCAAAGCGGCGTCCCAATCTTTCCCGGATTGAGGCTCATATTCCTTCATCTGGAAGGAACGGCCGGCGACCTCCCGCATTTCTTCTACCGAGGAGACTTTACCGTCGGCATAGAATTGGGTCAGCAGGTTGCCCGCCAGAGTGGCGTAAGGCATACCGGCGTGGATGGGCAGGCGGAGCGCGTCGCTGATCAGCTGTACCAGCAGGGTGTTCCGGGAGCCGCCGTTGATGACGAAGGCTTCCTCCAGGGGCATACCCAGGGTGTTCTTCAGATAATCCGCGCAGTATTTCACCTTCAGGGCCAGGCTTTCGAAAATGCACCGGACCCATTCGCCTACGGTTTGGGGAACCGCCTGGCCGGTCTGCGTCAGGTATTCGGTCATTTTAACACGGATATCCCCGCCGGGGGTATTAAAGGTGGGATACTCGTTGTCGATGTAGGCGTTGGGGGATTTGGCTTCCTCCGCCAGGGTGTGAAGCTCGTCGAAGGAATAGTCTCTGCCGTCTCTCTTTAAAGCGGCCCGCAGCTCGTTGATGAGCCAGAAGGCCGAGAAGTCTCTGTAAATGATCTTTCTGCGGGCGATGCCGCCGGTGTTCTTGAAGCCGCCCTGGTAGGCCGCCTCGGACACCAAGGGCTCGTTGGTTTCAATGCCCATGCTGATCTGGGTGCCGATGCTAATGTACAGCTTGTTTTTGCCAAACCCGGGGATCGCGGCCACCGCGGCGGCACTGTCATGGCCTACGGAAGCCACCAGCTTTGCCGGGCCGATGCCGGTGAGAGAAGCGATCTCTTGGGTAACGGTACCCTTTACGGTGCCGGCGTCCACCAGATCGGTGAGGAAATGGGTGGGAATGGAGAACTCCTTAAAGAGCTGCTTGCTCCAATTTTCCTGGGAGGGCTCCATCAGCGCCGAGGTGCCGGCGATGGTCATTTCCGTGGAGATCTGGCCAGAGAGGAAATAACCCAAAAGGTCGGGCAGGAACAGAAGCTTATCCGCGTTGTCCAGGCAGGTATCGCCGTTGACGATGCAGGAATAAAGCTGAGGGAGGGTGTAGCTGCGGTTGAACTGCACGCCGGTGAGCTCAAAAATTCTTCTTTGAGAAACCTTTTCATAGATGACATCCATAATGGTTTCCGTACGCTTATCACGGTAGTGGTAGACAGGTTCCAGCAGGCGGCCCTTTTTATCCAAAAGGCCGTAAGAGGCGCCCCAGGTGTCGATTCCGATGGTAGCCGCGGCGCCGAGTTCAGAGGCGTATTGGGTCATACCGGAAACAATGCTGCGGTAAAGGGCGAATACATCCCAATACAGCGTGTCAAGAATTTGCACCGGCTGATTAGGGAACGTGATGTAGTCCGCCAGTTCGATCCGGCTGCCGTCAAAAGAGGCCGCCGCCATTTTCCCGCCGCTGGCTCCTAAGTCCACGGCAACGGCGTAGTGATTCGCGCATTTTTTCATACTGCAACCCTCCAGGTTATTTGATTATTATCATTAAAGATAAAATATGCAATAAAAGATGACAAAATCACAGTTAGAATTTCGAGAAGCACTGGATAAATTGTAAAAAATGCTGATGTATTTTATCGTTTATAACACTATAATATAGGAAATCACGCCAAAAGTCAATAATAACCCGGTAAGAAAAACAAGAACTTTCCCCGGTTTTTTGAGATTTTTCCTATATCCGTTTTTTTGATTTTTTTACGGTTGTATGCTATACTGTTGTTAAATTTCAGTACGGAATTTTGCGGCAAAACGATATCAGGAAAGGGCGGCTGTGTGTGATTGGATTGATCGGTGCAATGACGGTGGAAATGGAGCTCGTCAAGGAGCGGATGACTGAAAGAAAGGAAGAAACCATCAGCGGGATTACATTTGTACAGGGAAAGCTGGAGGATGTGGACTGTGTGGCGGCTGTCAGCGGGATCGGTAAGGTGAATTCCGCCATGTGCGCCCAAACCATGATTCTTCGCTACCAGCCCCGGCTGGTAATCAACACCGGCGTGGCTGGCGGCATGGGAAAAGGAATTAAAATCGGAGACGTGGTGGTGGCGGAGCATGTGGTGCAGCACGATATGGATACATCCGCCCTGGGGGACCCAAAGGGGTTTATTTCCGGAATCGATATGATACGGATTCCATGCGACAATGTTTTGAATGAAAAGGTCTGCCTGGCGGCCCAAAGGGTGGCGGGGCTTATATGCCACCGGGGCATTATCGCTACCGGCGACCAGTTTGTGGGCTCAAGGGAAAAGCTGAACCAGCTGATGGTGGAATTCGGCGCGGTGGCCTGCGAAATGGAGGGCGGCAGCATCGGCCAGGTGTGTTATATTAACAAAGTTCCCTTTGCGGTGGTCCGGGCGATCTCTGATAACGCCAACGACGACGCGCACATGGATTACCCTAAATTTTTGAAAATCGCGGTGCATAAATCAGCGGATCTTTTGTGCGCGTTGATGCCGCTGATTTCTGAATAAGGAGGTGCGGCTGTGAAGATTTATGATATTTCCAAGGGCTTTTTTACCGCCCCGGTATACCCGGGGGATCCAGAACCCCGAAAAGAGCAGCTTCAGCAGATGGAGCTGGGGGATAAGTGCGACCTGACGGCCTTTTACGGCGGCGCCCATACGGCGACCCATATGGACGCGCCCAGGCATTTCGTGGTGGGCGGAGGAACCATCGACCAGGTACCGCTGGAGGCCTGCTTCGGCCCCTGCACGGTGCTTTCAGTCAGCGGCATCCTCACCGGGCAGGATGCGGATGAAATTTTGCAGTTCACCCAGCCAAGGCTCCTGCTTCGGGGAGAAGGGGAAGCGTACCTGTCCCAAAGCGGGGCGTTCGCCCTGGCGGATGGCGGCATCGTTCTGGTTGGCACCGACGCCTGCTCCATCGCTCCTTATGAGGATGCGGTTTTACCCCATCAGGAGCTGCTTATGGCGGGAGTGCCGATTTTAGAGGGGCTGGATCTCAGCGGTGTGCCAGATGGGAACTACATCCTGGCGGCGTTTCCGCTGAAGCTGGAGGGCGTGGAGGCCGCGCCGGTGCGGGCGGTTTTATTGGAAGAATAAAAAATAGTTTTCTCCAGGCTTTTTTTCTGATGGCAAAAACTTACCCCGCGGCAGTAATTTTTTTGAGCGCAGTGCTGTGCCGTTGGCATGCGGGAAACCCCGGGGCGGTGAAAGATGGAAGCATATTAGGGCGGTTGCCATATCCCCTGTAATAAATATTTGAATTCTGGAAAAACTAGCCTCAGGAAAACGAGGTGATAGTTTTTGGAAATGCTTTGGGAATATGGGAAAGCGTTCGTGGTAGGCGGGTTGATCTGCCTGGTGGGACAGATTCTCATTGATAAAACCAAGCTGACCCCGGCCAGAATTTTGGTGCTGTTTGTGACCCTGGGTGTGGCGCTGACCGCTGTGGGGCTTTACGGCCCGCTGGTAGATTTTGCCGGAGCGGGAGCCACGGTGCCTTTGACCGGCTTTGGCTACACCATGGCTAAAGGCGTGGTAAAGGCCATTCAGGAGCAGGGAATCCTGGGGATTCTCACCGGGGGCGTTACCGCGGCCGCGGCGGGAGTCGCCGCGGCGGTATTCTTCGGATATATAGCGGCGCTGCTATCCAAGCCCAATGATAAAGGATAAGAAAAGGCTGTGAGAGGATTCCTCTCACAGCCTTTTTTTGTGGGAATAAAAACGGGTTGCTTTCTTTGAAAAGCAACCCAGAGTTTATTTGGGTATTCGCCGCCGCATGGAGATAAAATGCCTGTCCTTATTGAATAGAACAGTCCAGATAGTGCTCAAGCTCTTCGTCTTCTCTTTTCTTTTTCCGTTGGAGCAGGCAAACGGTAGTAATCGTAGCCACGATAGCCGCCACAGAAGTAATTAAGCCGATCAGCAATGCGATTTTATGACACTTCTTCAAAAGAGAGCACCTCCATAAATCAATTTTATATTCTTATGATATCCATTTTTGTGGGAAAAGTCAACGCAAATTTGGTGAACAGATTATAAATGTTCCATGAAAAACAAAAAAGCAGGGCAGTTAAGCTCTGCTTTTCGCGTTTTCTGTTTTCCCTTAGGCGGAAGCGTTCAGCTTGCGAGCAAGGGCGGACTTCTTTCTGGCAGCTGTATTCTTATGCAGAATACCCTTAGCGGTGGCCTGGTCGATTTTCTTGATCGCAGCGCGCACGGCCTCGGTTTTATCGGCAGCGCCGGCTTCGATAGCCAGATCAGCCTTTTTCACCGCTGTTTTTAAAGCAGAGTTATAAGACTTATTCCGAAGAGTTTTGGTGGCGATTACTTTTACTCTCTTTTTCGCAGATTTGATGTTTGGCATGGTCACACCTCCTTTGCTCGTGGTCACTTCAATTTATAATACCATTTATCTTCTGTTTTGGCAAGAGATTTTCTAAACTTTTTCAAAAGAACCGGCATATCTGGCCTAAGCCGCCCCATAATAAGGATGGAAGAGAACCGGATTTTTAGTATAGCATATTAGGAGGAATTTCGCAATGGTTTTCCGTACGGATTTGGCGGTAGAGGCGCGGGAGCTTTTAGAAAAGGATATTAGCGGCACTGATTATTTTACCCAGCAGTATGGCGACGTGACCCTGACCCGGTTAAAAATCAAAACGCCGGAGGCCGCCCGGAAAATGGGAAAGCCTGTGGGAACCTATCTGACCTTTGACGTCCCGCCCTTCAGCGACGATTTCCGGGATCCTGGGGAACGAATCCGGCTGATCGCCAAAGAATTATCCGCCCTGCTGCCGGAAAAGGGGCTGATTTTAGTGGCTGGGCTGGGGAATACGGAAATCACGCCGGACAATTTAGGGCCGAAAACCGCAAAAGGAATTTTGGCTACCCGCCACATCACCGGAGAACTGGCCCGAAGCACCGGACTGGACAGCCTTCGGCCAGTGGCGGTGCTGGCGCCGGGGGTTTTGGGACAGACCGGGATCGAAACCGGAGAGCTGCTGTACAGCGTCACCCAAAAGCTTCGCCCCGCCGCCTTAATCGTTGTGGACGCTTTGGCCTCCCGCAGGCTGAACCGGCTGGGCTGTACCGTTCAGGTGTCGGATACCGGTATCAGCCCCGGCTCAGGCGTGGGCAACGCCCGGCCCCAGATTAATGAGAAAACCATGGGGGTTCCTGTCATTAGCATGGGGGTGCCCACGGTGGTGGACGCCATGACCCTGGCGTCGGACCTGTTGGGCCGGGAGGAAGAAGGGGTGGAGGAGGAGGTTTCACCCAGGGGAGAGCCGATGGTGGTCACCCCCAGGGAAATTGACCTGCTTATCGATCGGGCGGCCAAGCTGGTCAGCATGGCCATCAACCACGCGCTGCAGCCGGAGTTTTCCATAGAGGATCTGGGGGCTTTGGTGTCATAACTGGAATCTTTTGGGCATAAGGATTGAAAGAGTTTTTCATAGAGGGGGGCTTTCATTCACCTCTTTGCCAAAAACTCTTTCTTTTCACAAAAATGCCGAAAGGATGGGGAACAGCTGTGGGGATTCGGAATCCAAAAATCAGACGGGTTGTTATGACCGGAATGGCTGGCTTAAGCGCGGTGATCGCGGTATTCAGCTTATCGCTGAAGCTTCCCCAGGCGCTGCTGGATGGACAAAATTCCCTTTCAGTTTTGGCGGCGGGACTCACCGCGCCGGATGGGGCAAAAACCCTGTGGACCCAGGGAATGCCGGAGGAAACGGCTTCCCAGGCCTCGCCGGAGCGGGAGGCCGGCAGCCCGGCTTCTTCTCAGACGTCTGACAGCAGCTCTTCCCAGCCGTCTCCTTCCCAGCCGGCTTCTTCCCAATCTTCCGATCCGGAAGCCGAGTCCCAGCCGGATGTTTCCAGCGGCGGCAGCCAGGAGGTCCCCTATACCGGCGGCGAGGCCAAAGAAGGGGAGGCTACTTATCCCATCAACGAGGTGCAAATTGGGCCCAACGGCACCGAATATGAAAACTTCAGCGTTAAAAGCACCTGCGAGACCCAAATCGATATCGGCAAAGAGCTGGCAAAGCGTCCGGATATCAATATCCAAAAAAATGGAGAGCCGGAGGTGCTCATTATGCACACCCATACCTGTGAGGCGTATCTGGACACCGACACCGGGCAATACCCGGAGAGTTTTTATCCCCGGACTACCGATGAACAGTACAGCGTGGTCGCGGTGGGGGAGGCCATCACCGACGCCTTGAACGAGGCTGGCATCGGCACCATTCACGATAAAACCATTCATGATAACCCCAGCTATAACGGCTCCTATTACCGGTCGGAGCAAACGGTGAAGGACGACTTGGCGGAATACCCAGGCATCCAGGTGGTGCTGGATATCCACCGGGACGCTTTGGGAAACAATGAAACGGGAAAAACCAAGCCGACCTTTGTGGTGGATGGGAAAAAGGCCGCTCAGATTATGATTATCGCCGGCTGTGACGACGACGGCACGTGGGAGTTCCCGGACTGGGAATACAACCTGCGTTTCGCGCTGCAAATACAGAAGGCCGCGGAAACTATGTACCCGGGGATGACCCGGCCGCTGAATTTCTGCCCCTCGCAATATAATATGCACTTGACCCACGGTTCTCTGCTGATCGAGGTGGGCACCGACGCCAACACCATCGACGAGGCCACCTATACCGGCGAACTGCTGGGAAACGTGCTGGCCAGCGTGCTGAACCAACTGCAGGGCTGATTTTTTGACGCGGTTTAGAAAGGAAGGAATTTATTTCTCTTGAACAGACGTAGAAAACAAAAAGAAGTATTTTTCACGGGGTTTTGCGTGACCCTTTTGCTGGCGGCGGCCTTCGCCGCCTTTCTCTGCGTGGATTATAACCTGATTGCCGCCGGCTATAACGGCGGCGGATTTGCTGATGAGGCGATTTCCCTGTGGGGCCAGCTGCAGGGCTGGGCGGGAGCCGCAGGAGAAGCGCTGAAAAACGGGACGGAGCGGATTGTAAATTTTCTGAAACATTTCTTTCAAGAAGTGGGAAATTTATTGCAATATGTCGGTTCTGTGCTATAATATAACGTGGAAATACATGGGATTTTTTCTTTCAAAATAAGAAAATTTTTGATTGGAATAAAAATAGGGTTTTGTAACTTGGAGGTTATAAAGCGTGAAGGTAAAAAGATGGACCGCGTTATGCGTTGTAATATTAATCGTGATGAGTTTTATTTGCGCTATGCCCGCCATAGCGGAAACGGAGGGCGAAAATACTCCCCCCGTATCCAGCCAGGAGGTCAGCTCGGAGGAGCCTCCTTCGGAGCCGGTTACCTCTACGGAGCCTCCTCCCCAGACTTCGCCCGTTCCCAGTGAAGAGCCTCCTTCCACTCAGCCCGCGCCGCCTCCGGAGCCTGCTCCGTCCCCTGAACCGGAGCCGTCCTCCAGCGCGCCTGTTTATTATGAGGATCCCGTAACCTCCAGCGAGGCGCCGTCCTCTCAGGCGTCATCCTCTTCCAAAGCGGCTTCCTCCAAGGCGCCGGTTTCCAGCGCCATCAGCCTGCCGGATGTAGGGTCTAAGGTTTATTCTATCCCGGATCTGCTGGGGTCCGGCGTAGAAGTGACAAAGGTGGACCAGCGCACGAAAATTTTGGGAATTCTGGCTTGGGTTCTGATCGCCTTGGGTATCGTTATTGTTCTGGTGGTGCTGTTCAGCAATAACCGGAAGGGCGGCGGCCCGGGAAATAGGAATGTGGGCCGGAAACGCTATCACCGCCGCAGCAGCCGGACAGGAAAAAAACATCTTCTGGATGACAAGTATTACCGCGGGAAATACGGAAGATACCGCTGACCGAATAAAAATCCCCGACTCGCTGAGCTGGGGATTTTTTAATCGTTAGGAGAAGTGAAATGAAACTGCCGGAATGGGCCGCCGGGCTGATCGAGCGGTTTGAAAAAAATGGGTTTGAAGCCTACGCGGTAGGTGGCTGCGTTCGGGACATGCTGCTGGGAAATCCGCCGGGAGATTACGATTTTGCCGTTTCCTCTTTGCCGGAGGAAACGAAAAAGGTGCTGAAAGGGCTGCCGATTTATGACACCGGCCTGCGCCACGGGACGGTAACCGCTGCCGTCGGCGGCCATATGGCGGAGATCACCACCTATCGGACGGAAAGCGGTTATTCTGATTTCCGAAGGCCGGACCAGGTGGCCTTTACCCGTTCTCTGGAGGAGGATTTGTCCCGCCGGGATTTTACCATTAACGCCATGGCCTTCCACCCCCAGAGAGGGGTTGTGGATTGCTTTGGCGGCCGGGAGGACCTGAAAAGCAAGCTTCTTCGGTGTGTAGGGGAGCCTGACAAGCGGTTTCAGGAGGACGCCCTGCGGCTTCTCAGATGCCTTCGGTTTTCCTCTGTGCTGGGCTTTACAGTGGAAAAAGCCACCGGAAAGGCGTTGCTTTCCCATAAAGAGCTTTTGCGGGAAATCGCGCCGGAAAGAATTCAGGCGGAGTTTTCCAAGCTGGTTTTAGGCCGGGGGGCGGAACGTGTTTTGACGGAGTACCGCCAGGTGATCGATGTGTTTCTGCCGGAAGCCGGCTTGCGGCGGGAGGCTTTGGATTGTCTGCCCCCTGAGGGGCAGCTTCGGCTGGCCGGCGTGTTTTCCGGCTGTACGCCCTGGGAAACGGAACAAGCTATGAAAAGGCTTCGATACGATAACAAGACCATACGAACCGTGGCGGCGCTGGAGCAATACCGCGGCGTCCCCCTGGAAAAAAACAGAAGCCAGGTGCGAAAATTGGTAAACGCCCTGGGGGTGAAAACCACGGAAGACCTTCTGCGTTTCCGCCGGGAGCCGGTGCTCCTGGGGCTATTGGAAGAGGTCCGCGGCCAAAATCTGTGCTGTTCCCTGGATCAGCTAGCCGTCTCCGGCCGGGATTTAATCCGTTTGGGCTATCCTGAGGGCAGAAAAATCGGCAAAACCCTGGACCGGCTGCTTGCGCTGGTGCTGGACGAAGCAATCCAGAACCACAGGGGAGTTTTATTGGAAAAGGCGGAAAGCTGGCTGAAACAAAATTCCTAATTGCATCACATATTAAAGGGGTATTACAATGAGAAGAATGTCAAAGAAGCGGAAGAGCACCCTGTTCTCCGCGGTTTTAGTGGTGATCGCCGCGGTTTGTACTTATTTTTTCATGGGCGGCCCTCAGTTCACCAAGCCGGACACTGGTTCCCAGCCGGGAACGGCGGAAGCCGTTTCCATTCCCGCTCCGGTGGAAGGGCAGGAGCTGCAAATCCAATATTTAGACGTGGGCCAGGCGGATGCCTCTTTGATCCGGCTGCCCAACGGGCAAACCATGCTGATCGACGCTGGCGGCAACGCTACGGCGGACAAGCTGGTGGAATACCTGAAAAGCCAAGGGATTCAAAAAATCGATTTTTTAATCGGCACCCATCCCCATGAGGATCATATCGGCGGGTTGGATAAGGTGGTGGACGCCTTTGACATTGGGCGGATTTACCTGCCTAAGGTGGCGGACAGCCAGGTGCCCTCCACCAAAACCTATGAGGATGTGCTGACCGCCATCGATAAAAAAGGATTGAGGGTGAACCAGGGCAAGGCTGGTACGGTCTTATTCCAAAGCGAGGAGCTTTCCGCGGAGCTTTTGGCGCCCAATAGTGATTCGTACAGCGGCCTTAACAGCTATTCCATCGTGGTGATGCTCACTTACGGCGAAAAGAAATTTCTGTTCATGGGGGACGCGGAGGCGGATTCGGAAAAGGAAATGCTGGAGCGGTTTGGCAATGTGGAGGCGGATGTGCTGAAATGCGGCCACCACGGCAGCTCTACCTCTACCAGCCAAGAGTTTTTAGCCGCGGTTTCCCCGGAATATGCCGTGATTTCCTGCGGCAGGGACAATTCCTACGGCCATCCCCACCAAGAAACCCTGGACGCGCTGGAAGAACGTAACGTGGCTGTTTACCGCACCGACCAGCAGCATACCATTGTGGTTTCCTGCGATGGGGAAAAGATCACCCTGACCACTGGGGATACGGCGATTCAGGATGATTGAACCAAAGAAATGAAATTTAGAGGCTCCTCAAAGGGGCCTCTTTTTTTGCGCCATCAGCCGCGAATATGCGGCGCGCTGCCGGGATTTATGATGATAACCAGAAAAACCTCCGTTGTCAGGGGCGTTTTTTGGCGGGATTCAGGCCCATGTAAAAAATATTCGTTTTTATGGGAAGCTTTGGTTTTTATGAAAATAATTCGTTCCTGCAAAATCCGACAGGAAAAATATGGAATGCGCTTTATAATGGGTGCATATAATAAAGGTTGGTGAATTATTTTGAGAACCAAAGGGGTAACAATTGGAACCATAGGAACGAAACGGCGCTCCAAAGACGTTTTGCGGGAGACCTTAGCTTCCCAGACGCTGATGAAGCTATTGGTACAGATCATTTATTTCGGGCTGGGGATTCTTGCTTCCCGGGGAACGGTGTTCGGCGGCTATTCGCCCTTTGGCGTGGCGCTTGCCGCGTCGGCGCCGTTCCCTAATTTAATCGCCGTGACCGCGGGAACCATTGTGGGAAGCCTGCTTCCCGGCGCGGTGAACGAGGGGATTCGGTATTTGGCGGCGATTCTGGCGACGGCGGCGATTCGATGGACGCTGAACGATTTGAAAAAACTGAACCAAAGCCAGCTATACGCCCCCATCGTGGCTTTTGTACCTATTTTTGCCACTGGGCTGGCTATGAGCACCGCCAGCCTGATTACTTCCACCACCATTGTTTCCAATCTGACGGAAGCCTTGCTTGCCGCCGGAGCGGCTTATTTCTTCACCCAGACCATTAAAACCCTGTCCGGAAGCAAGGGTATCGCTACCCTGAACCAGCAGGAGCTGGCCTGCGTGGCGCTGACCGGATGTATCGGCATTTTAGCGTTTTCCAATGTGATGATCGGCTACGTTTCCGTGGGCAGGATTTTAGCGGTGCTTGCGGTGCTTTTCTGCGCCCAGTATGGCGGCGTGGGCGGCGGCAGCATCTCGGGCATCGCCACCGGTATCATTTTCAGCCTTTCGTCCGCGTCGTTAAGCTATATCGCCGGAGCCTACGCCTTTGGCGGGCTGATCGCCGGCCTGTTTTCCCCTTTGGGCAGGATCGCCGTGGCCGCGGCGTTTATCCTATCCAACGGCATAGTGGCGCTGCAAACCGGGAATACCGCCACCGTGGTGGCGGGAGCCTATGAGGTGATGGCGGCCACCTTGATTTTTATGCTGATCCCTAAATCCGCCACGCAGGGGCTGGCCCAAATTTTCACCACGCCCGCGGACAAGCCCAGCGCAGACGGAATGCGGCGGAGCGTGATTATGCGGCTGGATTTCGCCTCAAAGACCCTCTCTGATGTTTCCGGGTGCGTGGATGAGGTTTCTAAAAAGCTGAAGAAGATTTCTGTTTCCGATTTGAACCAGGTGTATCAAAAAACAGCGACCTCGGTATGCGGACGGTGCGGGCTGAAGGCTCTTTGCTGGCAGCAGGAATATTCCAACACCATGAACGCGTTCAACGACCTGACCCAGACATTGAAAACCAAGCATAAAATCACCCGGGAGGATTTCCCCCGGCAGTTCCTGGAACGGTGCAAAAAGGTTCCCGAGGTGGCCGGCGCGGTGAACCAGTATTATATTGGTTATGAAACCAACGCGGCGGCGGACCGAAGAATCAGCGAGGTGCGGGATGTGGTGTATGACCAGTTCTGCGGTATGAGCGAGATTTTAGAGGACATGGCCCAGGAGCTGGAACTATACGAGAAATATGATTTTGCCCTGGGCGAGCAGCTTTGCGCCATGCTCCGTTCTTCCGGCGTGCTGCCCATCGACGTGAGCTGCCGGGTGGATCGCTACAACCGGCTGTCGGTGGAAATCGAGGCCGCCAAGGAAGAGGCGGCGTCTTTGTTCAAGAAAGACCTGCTGCGTCAGATCGACCGGGTGTGCGGAAGAAAAATGGACGCTCCGTGCATCAGCACCGCGCCGGACCGGTGCCGGATTCAGATGAGCGAAAGGCCAGCCTATGAGACGAAGCTGGCGGTGGCCCAGCATGTATGCAATAACGGCAGCCTTTGCGGGGACTATTGCAGCTATTTTAACGACGGCATGGGCCGTATGGTGATGATTATCAGCGACGGTATGGGCAGCGGCGGCCGGGCGGCGGTGGACGGCGCCATGGCGGCGGGGATTTTAGCCAAGCTTGCCAAAGCGGGCATCAGCTTCGACTGCGCCCTGCGGATCGTCAATTCCGCCTTACTGGTGAAGTCGGGGGATGAATCGTTGGCGACCTTGGATGTGGCCAGGGTGGATTTGTTCTCCGGTAAAGTAGAGTTTTTCAAGGCCGGCGCGGCTGTGTCTTATGTGGTACGGAAGGGCAAGCTCCACCGGGTGGACCTGTCGTCTCTGCCCGCCGGGATTTTGACGGAAATCAGCTTTGCCAAGGAATCCTATCAGCTTGAGGCCGGAGACCGCCTGCTGATGATATCCGACGGCGTTTTAGCCGAGGGGGACGCCTGGCTGGAAGGGGAGCTTCTTACCTGGGAGGACCAAGGGGAGGAGGAGTTTGCCCAAAAAATCGTGGAGATGGCCAGGGAGCGGCGCAAGGACGGCCACGACGACGATATTACCGTGCTGGCGGCGAAGATCAAAATCCGGCCCTAAAGTCATAACCACCACGAAAGAGGCGGCATGCACAGGCCCTAAAAGGGCCGATTAGAGGCTTAGCCCCCAAGGGACGCATTAAATTTATATTATTGCATTACACCCACTGCCACCGGTAATTGTCGGCAGCTTTCAGCTTCTTCTGTCTTCAAAATTGCTTTTCCATTTCGCCTTCGGCGATAGCTTCCTTTCAGGAAGCCTTATGCTAAAACATTTTTACCCCCTGGTAGAACCGGGGTTTGAACGCTAACAAAAAGGCCCGGGACCTTCCGGTTCCGGGCCTTTTTCAGCGGGAGTTCCCACTCTAACGGCTTAGGTTTTTAGAAATTTTGCGCACTACCCAGCCTAAATAGGGGGCAAAAAGCAGACAGATGATAAGGGCTGGGATCAGGCCGTAAACGCTTTCGTAATCCTGGCGGGCCCATTGGATTGCCATACCGGCGCCGGCGCCGATGATGCCCAGCAGGGCAACCAGGAAGCACGCCAGCACGGCGTTGCGCACCCTCTTGTTTCTCCGGGTCAGGCTGTCTTGGTCGGTAAAGGACTCCGGCCGCTGGCCGGTATATTCTTTGCGCCAGATAAAGCAGCTTGCCATCTGGCCCATAAATTCCCAACCGAACTGCTCATAGGTAGCCGTATACTCTTTCCGCGGAAAGGCGTTGAGGTCAAAAACATAGCGGTACCGCTTGGGCTCGGTTTTGTGAAAGGTCATCCGAATGGAATCCCATTGGCGGATCCGTTCAAGGTTCCAGCCCTGGCTTGCCAGGTTTTCCAGCAAAGCCTCGTAATCGGCGGGCACTACCCAACGATAAGCGGAAAACCATACGGTTTTGGTGTTTTTCATAGCAATTCCTCCGCGATTTTCGATAGTTCTAAAATACGCCGGGCCTCTTCTCTGAGGATTTCTTTCCCCGGCTCGGTGATGATATACTGCTTTTTCCGGTGGATTTCCCGGGTGGGGCGGATCAGCTGATCCTTTTCCAGCTTCTGCAGGGTCTGGTAAACCGTCCCCGCCCCAAGGACGATTCTGCCCCCTGTAATCTCCTTTACGTGAAGCATGATCCCATAACCGTGGCGCTCCTGGCAAAGAGAAGCGAGAATATAAAACATGGTTTCACTCATTGGCAGAAGCTTCTTTTTGAGACCTTCTAAATTCAAGTAACCGCCTCCTTACTATCGTGGGCAACTATATCACGTTGTGATGCATTTATTATATATCATGGCGTGATATATGTCAAGCAAAAAAACACCCCAGAAAATTTTTTCCGGGGCGTTCCATAAGTTTAATTTTCAATATAGGCGCGAACCCGGAACAAAGCGCCGTTTTGCTTTGCCAGGCGCTCGCATTCCGCGATCTCCCTTTGGGGCATATCCTTATCCACCACAGAAAGCACCACCTGGGGCACATAGACGCTGACCTGCCGGGTAAAGGAGAGAATGGCGGGAAACGCCTCCAGCCCAAACTGAGAGTGGCAGATCTCCTGATATTTTTCCGGGGTGGCGGCGTTTAAGCTGATGGAGATGATATCCACCAGACCGTCGAACTCCGGGGCGGTTTTTCTGCCGTTGATTAGGTCGGAAAGGCCGTTGGTGTTCACCCGGATGGAAATATGGCTTGCCTCCCGGATCTTCCCGCAAAGCCAGAGCATATCCTCCAGCCGGCAGGTGGGCTCCCCGTAGCCGCAGAACACCAGCTCCGGATAATCCTTCAGCTCCCGCTTGGAAATATCCTCCCAGATCTCTTCTTTTGCAGGCTCCCGGTCCAGCCACAGCGACTGGGCGTCACCAACCCCAGGGCCGTGGGTCCGCAGGCAGAAATCACAGGCGTTGGGGCAGCGGTTGGTCAGATTCACATACAGCTTTCCGCCTAAAGTATAAGTAATGGTCAAAACAGAACAGTCCTTTTCATGAAATAGAATAGAGAAAACAAAAATACAGGCAACAAAGATAAAAGATGTTAAAAGAATAAACGCACAGGCCGAATTTAGAAAACAGACAAGAAAAGATGCAAAAATAAATGCAGAAAAGAAATTTGGAAAGCGAAAAAAGATGGCAAATAGGATAAAGCCGTAGAGCAAACTTACAAGGAAAACAGCCTGCGGGTATTCTCATAAGCGGCGTTCAGCACCTGTTCGGCGGTGATCCCCCTGATCTGGGCGATTTTTTCCGCCACGTGACAGATCAAAGAGGAGTCGTTCCGCTTGCCCCGGCAGGGCACCGGCGCCATGTAGGGAGCGTCGGTTTCCAGCAGCAGCCGGTCCAGGGGAATTTCTTTGGCAACCTCCACGGGATGCCGGGCGTTTTTAAAGGTGACGGAACCGCCGAAGCCCAGGTAAAGCCCCAGCTTCACCGCTTGGCGGGCGGTTTCCACACTGCCGGAAAAACAGTGGAGCACCCCCTGGGGCCTGTGCTTTTGCAGCAGCGCCATGGTATCCCCGTGAGCCTCCCGGTCGTGAATGATTACCGGCAGGGAAAGCTCCTTAGCCAGCAGAAGCTGGTTTTCAAAAAATTGCTTTTGTATTTCCGGCGGGGCGTTTTCCTCCCAGTGGTAATCCAGGCCGATCTCGCCGACAGCCGCCACCTTGGGCTGGGAAGCCAGATTCCTGAGCTGTTCTAAATAATCCTCCGGCGCGCTTTTTACCTCTTCCGGGTGGATTCCCACCGCGGCGTAAACGTAAGGATAAGCACTGGCAAGCGTTACGGCGGTCCGGGAGCTTTCTAAAGAAGCGCCGCAGTTAATGACGCCGCCCACGCCTTTTTGGGGCAGGGCGGCAAGCAGTTCGGTTCGGTCGGCATCAAACGCTTCGTCGTCGTAATGAGCGTGGGAATCAAAAATCAAGCCGTTCATCGGATCTTGCTCCCCACGGGAATATCGTCCACAAAGATGACTTTCACATCGCCGCCCTCGCAGTCGGCGGCCAAAATCATGCCGCAGCTTTCCACGCCGCAAAGCACGGCGGGCTTTAGGTTGGCTACTAAAACAACGCGGCGGCCTACCAGCTGGTCGGGGGTATAATATTTGGCGATGCCAGAGGCGACGGTTCGCTGGCCCTGGCCGTCGTCCAGCGTCAGCTTCAAAAGCTTTTTGGCTCTTTTCACCGGTTCGCAGGCTTTGATTTCCGCCACCCGCAGCTCCACCTTGGCAAAATCGTCTATGCCGATCATGGCCACGCCTTCCGCAGGCTCTTTTTGCTCCTGGGTTTCCGCCTTTTTCTCCGCCGGCTTCTGAATCAAAATTTCATCCAGCTCCGCGATTTCCTTCGCCACATCAATCCGGGGGAATAAAGTCTCTCCCTTGCTGATGGCGGCGCTGTCGGAAAGCAGGCCCCACTGGCCGGCGCTTTCCCAATTGCAGACAGCGGCGCCGGCGCCGATCTGGGCTTGGATTTTCGGCGCGGTTTCCGGCATAAAGGGAGTGATCAGAATGGAAACGATCCGCAGGCATTCGCACAGGTTATAGAGCACCGCCGCCAGGCGGGGGGCTTTCTCCGGGTCCTTGCCCAAAGCCCAGGGCATGGTCTCGTCGATATATTTGTTGGAGCGGGCGATCAGCTTCCACACCTCCGCAAGGGCGTTGGAAAACTGGAAGCCGTCCATGTTCGCCTCGTACCGCTCCCGCAGGGAGGTTGCCATGGAAATCAACTCCTGGTCTAAGGCGTCAGCTTCTTTTTCAGCGGGGATTTTGCCGCCGAAATATTTCTGCACCATGGCGGTGGTCCGGGAAAGCAGATTCCCCAAGTCGTTGGCCAGGTCATAGTTGATGCGGTTAATCAGGGCCTCGTTGGTGAATAAGCCGTCCGCGCCGAAGGGAGTTTCCCGCAGAAGGAAATACCGTATAGCGTCTACGCCGTAACGGTCGCAGAGAATCACCGGGTCCACCACGTTGCCCTTGGATTTGGACATCTTGCTGCCGTCCCCGAACAAAAGCCAGCCGTGGCCGTAAACCTGTTTGGGAAGGGGCAGGTCCAGGGCCATCAGGATAGCGGGCCAGATAATGGTGTGGAACCGGACGATTTCCTTGCCCACAAAGTGGACGTCCGCCGGCCAGTATTTCCGATAATCGGAATCGTCGTCAGAGCCGTAGCCCATGGCGGTGATATAGTTGGTTAAAGCGTCCAGCCAAACGTAAACCACGTGCTTGGGATCGAAATCCACTGGGATGCCCCAGGTGAAGCTGGTCCTGGAAACGCACAGGTCGTCCAGGCCGCTTTTGATAAACTGGATCATTTCGTTTTTCCGGCTCTCCGGCTGGATAAAGTCCGGCTGGTCCTCATAAAGCTTCAGCAGACGGTCGGCATAATTGCCCAGCTTGAAGAAATAAGCCTCCTCCTCGGCCCATTTGACCTCCCGGCCGCAGTCGGGGCACTTGCCGTCTTTCAGCTGGGTTTCCGTCCAGAAGGACTCGCAGGGGGTGCAGTACCAGCCCTCGTATTTACCCTTATAGATTTCCCCGCGGTCGTAAAGCTCCTTGAAGATTTTCTGCACCGCTTTCACATGGTAATCGTCGGTGGTGCGGATAAACCGGTCGTTGCTGATGTTCAAAAGCTTCCAAAGATCCTGAAAGCCGGCAACGATCTTGTCCACAAATTCCTTGGGGGTGACGCCCTCTTTAGCGGCGTTCAATTCAATTTTTTGGCCGTGCTCGTCGGTTCCGGTGAGGAACATGACGTCATATCCCTGCATTCTTTTGTATCTGGCAATCGCATCGGTAGCTACCGTGCAGTAGCTGTGGCCGATATGGGCTTTTCCCGAAGGATAATAAATCGGCGTGGTAATATAAAAGGTCTTTTGATCCATGGTAAAATTACCTCCACAAAAATCATATAAAGTTATTATACCATTTTCAAAGTAAAATTCAACCAAAACCCCCGGCAATACAAAGAAAACAGGTGATTTTTGCTGTTCTCTCTGTTATAATCTGTCTATAATGAGTAACATAAACAAAAGAAGTCAAAAAGGAAGGATTATATGAAACGAGGAACCAAGGCGGTTTGTTGTATAGGGTTTATCGCGGCCCTGCTGGTTGGGGGATGTATGCTCCAGGCTTGCAATCAGCAAAGTGCTCCGGCGGAATTGCCGAAAACGGAATCCAAGGCTGTCAGCCGGGAGGAAATATCCAGCGCCGCTTCTGAGGAAGCCAAACCGGAGGAACCTGCCTTGAAGGGGGTCAATGACTTGACGGGCCTGCCGATGGATGAGGCTAAGGAAGGCTACCGGCCTTTGGCGGTGATGATCAACAACATCGACATTGCCCAGCCCTTGATGGGCGTCTCCAAATCCGACGTGATGTACGAGTGCCTGGCGGAGGGCGGTATTACCCGCATTATGGCCTGCTTTAAGGACCCCGAGGGGATTACGGAAATCGGCAGCGTCCGCAGCGCCCGGCCCTATTATGTCCGTATCGCGCAAGGCTTGGACGCGGTTTACCTCCATTCCGGCGGCAGCGAGGAAGCCTACGACCTGCTGAGCAGCGGGGTGGTCGACGAGTTCGACCTGGGCACGGATATGATGTGGCGGGATGAATGGCGGCGGGAAAACCTGGGCTATGAGCACAGCGTCCTCACCTCCGGCGAGCTTTTGGAAAACGGCATCGCTGGTTACGGGGTCCGCAGAACCTATGAAGGCGCGTCCCCGGAAAGCCAGGCGTTTTCCGAAACCGGTTCCCAGGTGCTGAAAGGGGAGGCCGGCGCCTATCTGCGGGCCTCTTTTTCTTCTTATAAAGATACCACCTTTACCTATGACGCGGCCAATCAAACTTATTTGGTAGGCCAGTTTGGAGAAGCCCAGATGGACGGAACCTACGACGTGCAGAATACCAGGCAGAATGTGCTGGCATTGTATATCCCCACCTACAGCCTGGACGGCGGCTTATTGCAGCAGATGGATTTGATCGGCAGCGGCGACGGCTGCTATATGAGCCGGGGAAAGGTGATCCCCGTCACCTGGCATAAGGACAGCTATGACACGCCCTTCTATTATATGACAGAGGCGGGGGAAGACCTGATTATGGCCCCTGGCAGTGTTTATGTGTGCTGCGTGCCTCTCAGCGGCGCCATTACCTATGAATAACTGGCCTTTGGCTGATCGAACCCCCTTTCCCGCTGATTCGGCGGGAAAGGGGGGTTTGTGTGGTTTGTTTTGCATATCTTCTTCCGTTTGGGTCATAAAAATAAGAGAAGCGGCTTTGAAAAAGGGCGGTTAAGGCTTATCATGGCCCCTGAGACCCAGGTTGAAAAGCCGAATTTTATGAATTTGTGAAGTTGTTCATATTTTTTTACAGAAGCTTTTAAGCTTTATTCATTTGTTCGTCAAAAAACCATCACTTTCGCCGGCTATCATAAACTCAAGATCAAAAAGATCATTCCAGATAGATTTAAGGAGGAAGTCAGTATGAATAACTATAATCCCTATGATCCCAATCAAAACTACGGGGATCAGCAAAAACAAGCCAATCAGGCTTCAAGCAGCCAAAATTACGGAGACCAGCCCAATCAGGGCGCTCAGAATCCAAGCAATTCAAACCAGCCAGAGCAAAATTACAATTATTCCTATCAGGCGCCATACCAAAACGTAGTGAACACCACGGCAACCCCGGTAACCGGGACCGCCCCCATGCCGCCGAAGAAAAAGAAAGAAAAAAAGCCTCGTTACCTAAGCCGGAAGGCGGCCGCCATCTTTATGGCCCTGGTGGTGCTGGCGGCCGGCGGGTTAGGCGTCGGCGGCGGTGTGTTAGGCTATCAGCTGGCGAAAGGGAGTGCCGGTTCCGCCGGGCCCGGCGTCAATATTACCACCGTACAGCCCAGCGGGGACAACACCAACGCGGTGAACTATACCGGCAATTCCATGAGCGTTTCCGACGTAGCCAAGATGACATCCCCCTCTGTGGTAGAGATCACCACGGAATCGGTGACCACTGACCTCTATATGCAGCAGTACGTTCAGACCGGCGCCGGCAGCGGCGTGATTATCAGCGCCGACGGCTATATCGTCACCAATAACCATGTCATCGACGGCGCGGGCAAAATCACCGTCACCACAAAGGACGGAACCGCCTATGAAGCCAAACTGATCGGCACCGACTCAGAGACCGACGTGGCCCTGCTGAAGGTAGAGGCCGCCGACTTGCAGCCGGTGGTAATGGGCAATTCTTCCGACCTGCAGGTGGGCGATACCGCCGTGGTCATCGGCAATCCCTTGGGCCAGCTGGGCGGCACCGTCACCAGCGGCATCATCAGCGCGCTGGACCGTGATATCACCTTAAACGGCAACAGCATGTCCTTGCTGCAGACCAACGCCGCCATCAATCCCGGCAACTCCGGCGGCGGCTTGTTCAACGATAAAGGCGAGCTTGTGGGTATCGTTGTGGCAAAATCCGGCGGGACCACCACTGACGGCACTACCATCGAGGGCCTGGGCTTTGCCATTCCCATCGATAACGTAAAAAAGGTTATTGAAGAGCTTTCCACCAACGGCTATGTTACGGGACGCCCCAGCCTGGGCGTAAACCTGGTGGATATCACCAACGAGCAGACCGCCATGATGTACCGGGTAAACCAGCTTGGCGTGTATGTGCTCAAGAGCACCAATGAAGCCAATAACCTGCAGTCCGGCGACTGCATCGTCTCCGTTGACGGAACCGCGGTCAGCTCCGCCGACGAGGTGAAGTCCATTATCCAAGGCCACGCGGTGGGAGATACCCTGTCGATTGTCATTATCCGGGATGGAAAGACCATGACGGTGGAAGCGGCGCTGCAGGAAAGCAAACCGGATACCTCCTCCAGTGATGATAATGACAGCCAGCAGAATCAGGATAACCAGGGTTCTGGGGATTCCAGCCAGAGCAGTATGCCTGAAGATTCTCAGGGCGGATCTCTTCGGGATTGGCTGGGCCAATTTGGTTTTTAATAAAAAATAGGTTTACTTTTCAGGGCGCTTCCATTTGGGAGCGCCTTTTTTTACCATTTTTTACCTACAATAAGACAAAGGAAACAACACATACTAAGCTTGGACAGAAAAGAAGACTGTCCTTTGAAATAAAAATTGAGGTGATACGAATGGATCGTTGTAAAGCGAATGAGAGCATCCGGTGCAGCGTGGTTCAGTGCAAGAATCACTGCGAAACAAAGGATTACTGTGCCTTGGATAAGATTACCGTAGGAACTCACGAGGCAAACCCCACTGTTTGTCAGTGCACCGATTGCGAGTCCTTCCAGCCGAAGCAGTGTTGCTAAGGGGTCTTTTTTAAAAGAGTATTGATGATTTACCAGCGATAGTTAAAATTTTTCGCGATCTGCTAACACTCAACCATCCTTCCAAAGCAAAATATCAAATCGAAAAGGAAACAGCCGCCAATTTTAGAATTGGCGGCTGTTTCCTTGAAATCAGGTTTTTTATTTGATATAATACAAATGCTTCCGTTCCCAGCCTGCCAAGGAAAAAGGGAGGCTGGGCGGTTTCGTATTGTATTGGGAAAGAAGGAAATACCATGGAAATAAAAAAGAACGCCAATTGTAAAAAACGAATCATGGCCGCACTGCTGGCTGTATGCATGCTGGCTGCGGCGGGCTGTTCCTCCGATCCCGGAGAAACCTCTTCCGCCCCGTCCTCGCAGGTTTCTTCGTCTCAGGCGGAAGCCAGTTCCCAGGAAGTATCCTCCCAGGAGCCGGAAAGCTCCCAAGCTTCGTCCAGCGAGGCCCCGTCTATTCCGGAGATTCCCGAGGATCCCACGGCGGAGCCTTATCTCAGCGAAGGCATCGTCATGTACGGCAAAATGGCGTTGGAGGCCTTTTACGACTGCCAGGAACAGGCGGCGGATTACGCTGAAGTGATTTCCTCCATCCAGCGGGCGGTTCCCAGCGCCCAGGTTTACAACATTGTAGTTCCTACCCACGTGGAATTTGCCCTTCCTGAAAAATATAAAGCGGAATTTTCCGTTTCCGAGCGCCCTACGCTGGACGCGGTTTACAACAATTACAGCGCCGAGGTAAAGGGCGTGGATGTATATGACGTCCTATCCCTGCACAAGCTGGAGTACTTATATTTTAACACGGACCACCACTGGACGGGCCTGGGGGCTTATTACGCCTATACTGAGTTCGCCAAGGAGGCAGGCTTTACCCCTATCGCCCAAGAGGATATGGAGAAGAAATCGATTCCCGGCCTGCTAGGGCTTTTGTACGATATCACCGGAGAGCCTGTTTTAGAGCAAAACCCGGATTCCGTGGAGTATTTTGAAATTCCCGGGGATTATGACTGCCAGGTGATGTACCAGGGTTCCACAGAATGGCTGGAAACCAGTATGCTCGCCGAATACGCGGAGGGGGCTAACGCCTACGGCGTATTTTTAGGCGGTGATAACCAGTTGTTTAAAATTCAGAACCAGGACCCGGCCATGAAAAACGGAAAAAAGATCGCGGTGCTGAAGGAGTCTTTCGGCAACGCCTTCGCCCCGTTTTTAGCGCCCCATTACAGCGAGGTGCATGTCATCGATATGCGCTATTGGGAAGGCAGCCTCGCCAGCTACGCGGCGGAAAACGGGATCGACGAGATCTTGGTCATGAACAACATCAAATCAGCCTGTAATTATACCTTCCACGACTATCTTCTGGCGATGACCTGATCGGCAGCGGATCTAAAAGGTTACTTTAGGAGCGTGTGAATTTTGTCGCAGCAGCAAAAACAGGGGAACCCATTGTTTCAACAGGGACTGAAGGATGGGCTCCCCATTTGTCTTGGCTATATCTCCGTGGCCTTCACCTTTGGCATGATGGCTACAGAGGGCGGGCTGGCACCCTGGTCGTCCTTGCTCATCTCCATGACCAACCTGACTTCAGCGGGGCAGTTCGCGGGAACCGCCCTGATCCTATCCGGCGGGACGCTTTTGGAAATCGCCGTCACCACCTTTGTCATCAATATCCGCTATATGCTCATGTCCCTGTCCCTGTCCCAAAAGGTGGATCCCAACATGAAGCTGATCGAGCGCCTACTCCTTTCCTTCGGCGTCACCGATGAGGTGTTTGCCGTGGCGATACGGCAGAAAAAAGAGCTCACCGCCCGATATCTGGCGGGATTGATCCTCACCCCCTATGTGGGCTGGGCGCTGGGAACGGTGCTGGGGGCCACCGCCACGGGCCTGTTGCCCCTTTCCGTGAGAAGCGCCCTGGGAATCGCCATTTATGGTATGTTTATCGCCATTATTATCCCTCCCTGCCGGGAGGCAAAGCCGGTGGCTGTCACCGTGGTGCTGGCCGCGGCCTTCAGCTGCGTTTTTTATTACGTGCCGGGGCTGAACCAGCTTTCCAGCGGCTGGGTCATTATCATCTGCGCCGTGGCCGCGGCGGGGATTATGGCCCTGCGGTTTCCTGTGGATGAGGAAGAACCGCCTGCCCAAAAGGAGGCGGTAAAGTGAATTACGGTATGGTGCTGGCGGCCACGGCGGTGATGGCTGTGGTCACATATCTGCCCCGTATGCTGCCGTTGGCGGTATTTCAGCGGAAAATTGAAAACAAGTTTATCCGGTCGTTTTTGACCTATGTGCCCTATGCTGTGCTCAGCGCCATGACGTTTCCGGCGATCCTGTACGCGACCTCGGACAACCCTGTGACCGGGATTCCCTCCGCGGCGGCGGGTTTGCTGGTGGCGCTGGTTTTGGCGTACCGTAACCGGGGGCTTTTGACTGTGGCTCTGGCTTCCACCGCCACGGTGTTTGTGGTGCAGCAGGTTTTGCTGTGGATGGGATGGTAATGATGCGTAAAAATGACATGGAAACTATAGAAATCACTGGCTATACCGCGGAGGGGAACGGCGTGGGCCGGGCCGGCGGCATGGCGGTATTTGTCCCTGGCGCCGCCGCGGGAGACACCCTGCGGGTCCGGATCGTCAAGGTGCTGAAAAATTACGCTTTTGGAAAAATTGAGGAGATACTGGCCCCGTCCCGGGACCGGACCGATCCTGAATGCCCCCGCTATTCCCAGTGCGGCGGATGCAGCTTCCGTCATATCACCTATGAAGCGGAGCTGGAGGCAAAGCGCCGGCGGGTGGAGGATGCGGTTAGAAGAATCGGCGGCTTTCAGGAACTGGCGGTGCCGCCGGTAGTGGGAGCGAAAAAAACGGAACGTTACCGGAATAAGGCCCAGCTTCCTATTGGAACGGCGCCCGGCGGAGAGGGAATCATGGGCTTTTACGCCCTGCACAGCCACCGGATCATCCCACTGGACGACTGCGCCTTGCAGCCGGAATCCTTTACCGCCGCCATAAAAATCGTAAAGGGATGGATAAGGGACTGCCGGATTTCCACCTATGAGGAATCATCCCACCGGGGGCTTTTGCGTCACCTTTACCTGCGGGAAGCGTCGTCTACCGGAGCTTTGATGGTGTGCCTGGTGGGAAACGGGAACAGCCTTCCCCACGGCGAGGAGCTGGTCCGCCGGCTGAGGGACATTCTGCCCCAGCTGGAAAGCGTGGTGTTTAACAGTAATAAAGAGAAAACCAACGTAATTCTGGGAAGGCGGTGCCAGACCCTTTGGGGAAAAGACGGGGTCACCGATACCCTGTGCGGCCTGTCTTTTTTTCTGTCTCCCTTGTCTTTTTACCAGGTGAACCGGGAACAGGCGGAAACACTTTACCGCCTTGCCGGGGAATATGCCGGCCTAGGGCCGGAGGATACGGTGCTGGACCTTTACTGCGGGACCGGGACCATTGGGATGACCATGGCTTCCAGAGCCAAAAAGGTGATCGGCGTGGAGGTGGTGCCCGAGGCTATCCAGGATGCCAAAGCAAACGCCCACAGAAACGGGATTACCAACATAGAGTTTTTTTGCGGAGACGCGGCCCGGGCGGCCCGGATGCTCCAGGAGCGGGGAGAGCGCCCCACGGTAGTGGTGGTGGACCCGCCAAGGAAGGGATGCAGCACGGAGCTGCTGGAAACCATTGCGGCTATGGCGCCCCGGCGGATCGTTTATGTTTCCTGCGACCCGGCTACCCTTGCCAGGGATTTGAAGCTTTTGGCCCAGGCGGGCTATCCGGTGCGCGGCTTGACGCCGGTGGATTTATTTCCCCGGACCGCCCATGTGGAATGCGTCGCCCAATTGGACCTGTCTTGATAAGGGCGGAAGAGAGCAAGCTTTAAAAGAGAAAAAAGAGGCAGGCTGATTTTATCAGCCTGCCTCTTTTTGGGTCAACCAAAACCTTTTCAGATTTCAGCCCTCGCCTTGGGCTTTTTTCCGAAGGTTAATTGTTTTCAGAGCACTTTGCCGCGTCGATGGCCAAAACGATCATCAGGGAAAGCAGAGTGTTTTTGGGGTCCGCTATATCGATTACATAAGTATCGGTCCAATTAAAAAGCTGCTTGCTAGCCTGCATCACAGGGGCGCCATAGGCGTCCACCACCTGATAATTCCACTGGAAAAAGTCGCCTTCCACCCGCCATTGGCTGCAGTCTAAATGGAAAACCGGTTTAAAAAATGTGAATTCCTTTTTGATCTGTCCCATGTACTGCCCGTTGATATAGATAGCGAACCTAGGCAGAAAGGTGAGGATTTCTTCCTTGACAGTGCCTACATGGCTGCCGGCAGCGTTAAAGATTTCCAAACAATGGCCCCAGGAAAGCTTTCCTTTGACGGTGAACACCGGCGCGCCCTGCTCGTCATAGATATCATAGCTGTCAAACCAGGAAAAAAAGCGTTGTTTAAATAGCAGCCTCATAAAGATTCCTTTCTTGGCTTCAGAAAATAATATTCTTCAGGGTATTATTATACAAAATCCAGGCTGGCAAGTCAAACAAAAGGGCGTTTTTGGCGCGGAAAGCTTCCGGGCCTTTTCTTTATGAAAAAATAAATTCCTGGTAAAAAGCCCCCTCACGCCGAAAGGCGGAAGGAGGCTTTTGCCAGGATAAGAGGCGAAATCATCAAACAGCCGGAATATCCTCTGGGTTCAGCTTATATTCGTCTAAAAAGCGGCTGATCTCTTGATCATTTTCAAACATGACGCCCACAAGAACACCCTTAGAGCCTACCGCCTTGATCAAAGGAGCCACCTCGTCAGGACGAGCGTAGACATGAACGGATTTTCCCAGGCTTAAAATATGCTTGATGAGATCATGCCATTGAGAAAGCTCCTCGTTCCCCGCGCCGGGCATCCACTGTACCACTTTTAATTTGGAAAGGCCGCACAGGGAATCCACGCACTTAATAGCGCCCTTGCCATCCAGATGATAGTAGGGGTCATCCATCATTTGGGCCATGGCGTCAATGTAGGGAAGCCCAAATTTCTCAAACATTTCTACCGACAGCATATAGGTCATATCCTCTTGAATGGGGTAGCTTCGGCCTGGAGACCAGATTCCCGGCCAGCCCCCCACATAGCCGTCGTTTTGGCTGCGGTCAATGATCTGCCCCAGCTCTCGGAATACCTGTTCCCAGATGTTAAGCAGATGGTTTTCTGCCTGAAGCACCTCATCCGGGCTGTCAATCAAAGCGTATAAAGTGGGCTCAAGGCCCATTAACGCGGATAAAATATCCAGGATGCCGGCCAGTGAGGTATAGGTCACGTAATGATGGCCGCAGGCGGAGGCCGCGGACCGTTCCGTCACCTGGCGGATCAGCTTCCACCACTTATTATCCGGCTGAAGCGTCAGGTCCGTAACCTCATCCACTTCGGAAAGGAACGGGACGTTCCAGGTGGTCCGGCGGTCCACCAAATTCAGCTCGCCTCCCAGGCAGGCGCCCAGAGGGGTGGATCCAAAATCAATGTAATGGGCCTTGACACCTTCGCAGTAGGAGGTGGTATGGTCGATTTTCCACATATTCCGTTTTAAAATGCCATCCACATCAGTCCAATAGGAGGAGACATCCTCGGTGAACAGATCATCCGCCGGCGCATCCTGGCGGCAAATAGCGAAACAAGGGCGGTCCATATCCTGGTGCTCCCACCAGGCGGTCAGACGCTCTTTCGCGTCCTTTGAAAGCAGCATTTCATTTCCTCCTCAGGGGCTGGGCGGCATGCCAGCGTTTTCTGATGATAATCGCTTAAATTGTGTTTTCCATTGGCGGTCAATGGCCTCGATTCCGGGAAAAGATGTCTGGGCGGAGCCTTTGGCCTGAACACTGAGGGCGGCTGCGATATTCGCCCGGTGCAGGGCTTGCTCTGGAGAAAGCCCGTCGTAAAGTGAGGCGGTGAACACGCCGAAAAAGGTATCCCCGGCCCCCTGGGTGTCTGTGACCGCCACCGGGAAACCAGGCATCTGGAACACCCGGCCTTCCCAGGCAAGAACGGCGCCGCGCTCTCCCAGGGTGATGACCACGGCTGCGCAGCCGTATTGCCGGGCTGCGGCAAAAGCGGCCTTTCCGGCTTGCTCCGGCGCGGAAGGGGAATATCCCGTAATGGCGGCGGCTTCGGTTTCGTTGAGCACCAAATAGTCCGCCAAAGCGAGGGTTTCCTCATCCCGGAGAAAAGGCGACGGGTTCAGCAGGGTGTGGACTCCCGCCTGTCTGGCGGCCCGGAGGTAATAAGCCACGCTGCTGAGATTGACCTCGTATTGAGTCACCAGCCAATCCCCGGCGGAAAAGCTGGGGGAAAGGGTCAAAGGGACCTGCTGGTTGGCGCCGGGGTTGACTAAAACTATATTGTCCCCCGCCGCGTCCACCAGGACGTAAGCCCGGCCGGTGGGGATATCCTCTAACCGCAGAAGATGGGTGGTGTCGATATCCGCCTTCTGAAAGGCGTCTAACAGGCTGTCGCCAGCCGGGTCGGCGCCGATACAGCCGATAAAGCTTACCGGTGCGCCTGACTTTCGGCAGACCACTGCCGTATTGGCGCCCTTTCCTCCCGGCGCTTCAAATTGTCCCCGGATCATCAGGGATTCTCCGTTTTGCGGGAGCCGGTCCACCAGGAAGGTGGTGTCCAGATTAGAGCTTCCCAGCACCCACACGCGGCTCTCTTTCATGGCTGTACGCCTCCTTTTGCTTTTCAGGGTTTTGCCACGATGACGTGGATGCCCAGGGCGCGGTAACCCTCTAATTGTTCTTCCGCCGCGCCCCAGTCGGTAACCAGCACATCGATAAATCCGATTTCGCACACCGGCACCATGCTGACCCGGGAAAGCTTGGTATGGTCCGCCACGATGATGGTTTTCACTGAACTGTCGATCATACATTTTTTCAGCTCCGCCCGTTCCTCGTCGGGCGCGGTTAACCCCTCGGTCAGGGTCAGGCCGCTGGCGCCGAGCACCGTGCAGGAGGTGTGGAATTTCCGGACGGTATCCTCGGCGGTGCGGCCGTTGAAGGCAAGGTCCCCCGGGACCAGGCAGCCGCCGGTGCAAATCACCTTGCAGTTGGGATGGCTCACTAATTCGTTGCAGATAGTAAGGCCGTTTGTAATGACGGTAGCGCCCCGCTGGCTGTTAAAATGCTTCGCCACATACAGGGTGGTGCTGCCGTCATCCAGCATAACGCAGTCCTCTTTGGCAATATATTGGGCGCAGGCGATACCGATGGCTTCCTTTTCCGGCGCCATCCGGTTCAGCCGGCTTTGATAAACCGGGTCCCTGTCCAATTGAAAAGTAGGGTCCGCCAGCTCCCGCGGCAGCGCGCCGCCGTGGGTGCGGGTGACCATGCCCCGGGACTCCAAGGTGCGCAGATCCGCCCGGATGGTGGCGCCAGTCATGCCGAACAATCCGGCAAGCTCGTCAACGGTAACGGAGCGGTGTTGTTTGATGATTTCCATAATCCGGACCAGGCGCTCCTCCGGATAGGTTTTTTCTCCTGCCATAAGATTCCTCCTTGCCGCCTCAGGCGTTGTGCTGTTCCACCAAAGCGATCTTTTCGATTCTGGGAATATGCCGGCCGCCCTCAAACTCCGTGTTTAAAAAGGTCAGGGCAATCTCTTTGGAAAGCCGTTCCCCAGTCAGCCAAGCCCCAAGGCACAAAATGTTGGCGTCATTGTGGAGCCGGGTCATTTTCGCGGTAAACAGATCGGTGCAGTGGGCGGCACGAATGCCCCGGACCTTGTTGGCGGCGATGCTCATGCCGATCCCGGTGCCGCAGATGAGGATCCCCTTTTCCGCCTTTTCGGAAATCACGGCGTTTGCCAGTTCCTCAGCGATGAGGGGATAGTCTACAGGGTGGTCCGAACCAACCCCGAGATCCAGCGCCTCGAAGCCTTCAACCGCTAAAACAGGCTTTAGAAATTCCTTTAAATGATAACCTGCGTGTTCGCTGGCAATGGCGATTTTTCTCATAGCAAAGCCTCCAGTTCCCCAATAGCCGCGTCTCGCTGTTCCTTGGTGGGCGGGGTGTAGTGAAGCTCCGGGCGGTCGATTAAGTAAGAAGCGCCCTGGCCCTTTACCGTGTGGGCCAAAACCATAGTGGGACGGCCTTTGGTAGCCCGGGCGATGTCAAAGGCCCCGGCGATGGAAGGGATATCATGGCCGTCGATTTCCACCACGTTCCAGCCGAAAGCCTTCCATTTGTCCGCTAAAGGCTCCAGCTCCATAGAGGTGCTGGTGGGGCCGTCGTTTTGATACCGGTTCCGGTCCGCGATGGCCACCAGGTTATCCAGCTTGAAATAGGGAGCGGCCATGGCGGCCTCCCATACCTGGCCTTCATCCTGCTCGCCGTCGCCTAAAATGACAAACACCCGGGAATCTTTTTTTCGCGCTTTCGCTCCCAGCGCGATTCCCGTGCCGCCGGACAGGCCCAGCCCCAGAGAACCGGTGGTCAAATCCACACCGGGAATATGGAGACAGGGATGACCCTGAAGAAGAGAGCTGATTTTCCGCAGGTTTTTCAGTTCATCCTTTGGGAAAAATCCTTTTTCCGCCAATGCGGAATACCAGATGGGGGCGGCGTGCCCCTTGGACAGAACTACCCGGTCACGGTTTAAGTCGTCCGGGCTGCCGGGGTCCACCCGAAGCTCGTGAAAGTAAAGAACCGCCATAATATCCGCCAGGGAAAGAGAGCCGCCGGGATGGCCGCTTTGAGCGTGGTAAATGGTATCAATCGTCAGGCAGCGCAACTTTGCCGCTTTGGAACGCAGCGCCTGCTCCGTGGTTTTATCCAGCATGAGAATCTCTCCTTTCCATGGCTTTTTCCGCCTTCTGGGCGATGTGTTCCGCGGTCAATCCGTATTTTTTCAGAAGCAGGCCGCTTTTGCCGGATTCCGCAAAGGTATCTTCCAGGGCAACCTGTTCCATGGGGACGGGACAGCAAAGGGACAAAACCTCCGCCACCGCCCCGCCGGCGCCGCCATAGCGGTTGTGATCCTCTGAAACCACCACCGCGCCTGTTTTTTGGGCCTGGAAAGTGATAGCCTCAACGTCGATAGGCTTCACAGACCGCAGGTTCAGCACGCTGGCGGAAATTCCTTTGGCCTCCAAAAGCTCCGCGGCCTTGATAGATTCATTCACCATCATGCCCACCGCCATCAGGCATACATCCTTGCCGTCCCGAAGCAGCTCCGCTTTTCCGGGAATGAAAACAGTGTTGTTTTCATCGTGAAGCACCTGGGTTACCGCCCGGCCCAACCGGACGAATACAGGCCCTTCCATTTCCACGGCGGCTTTGACAGCGGGCCAAACCTCGCCGGGGTCCGCGGCTACCAATACATGCATGTTGGGCAAAGCGCGCATAATAGCGATATCCTCAATGGCCTGATGGGTGACGCCATCCTCACCAGTGTTGATCCCACCGTGGGTGGCTACGATTTTCACATTCAGGTTGGGATAGCACAGCATATTGCGGATCTGCTCAAAGGGTTTTTCCGTAGCAAAGACGGAATAAGCGGTGAACAGCACAGGATCGCCCCAGGTGGCAAGGCCCGCGGAAATTCCCACGGCGTCCGCTTCCGCGATGCCCACGGAAAAGAATCGTTCGGGATACCTGTTTTTGAACTGAATGGACCTGGTAGATTTCGACACATCCGCGGTGACCACCGTCAGGGAAGGGAAGTCCCCGCCGATGCGGGCGAAAACCCGCCCTAAGGCGTCGCGGTAAGATTCCTGCATAAAACCACTCCTACTCGATGGAAAATATTTGCTTTTTTAAATTTGCTTTTGCTTTCTGCGATCAATATAACATTGTTTTCAGTTTATTTCAAGTGTTTTCAAAATTTTTTATTTTTAAAAATAGTGCAGCAATTAAATTTTACATTGGCTTATTTCCACAGCCAGGGTATATTAATTAATGAATTCTATAATAGAGGAATATTTGCTGAAAATAACTTTATTTTTTATAAATATTGCCGTATGATAGAAAAGTCCACTTTTTGAAAAAAGTTATACTATACAAAAAGATACAGTAGTGATATTTTTAATGTAGGCAAAACACTAAAAAGACATGAAAAGGAGAATTGGAGAAAATGAAAAAAGTGAAAAAGGTTCTTGGAGTACTTCTCGCGGTATTGATGCTGACAAGCGCCGCCGCCGGCTGTTCCCAGAACGGCGGCAGCACCTCTTCAGGCGAGCCTTCGGCCCAAAGCGGAGAATCTCAGGGCGAGGCTTCTGAGGGCGGCGATGAGGAATTTGAAATTTCAATTTCCCACTGGATGTTATCCGACGCCAACTTTAACCCTGGCCCGGCTTACATGGAAAAGGTGAACGAGGAGTTCCAAAAGGTTTATCCAAACGGTAAAATTGTCTGGAACGAGCTTTCCGGCGAAAAGTATCATGAACTGCTGAAGGCGCAGCTGGCGGCGAAAACCGCGCCTGATATTTTCGGACAGAACGGCCTCACGGTAATTCCTTTTGCGGAAGCGGGATATACCGTGGACCTGACTGGTAAAGGCTGGGATGACCGTATGAGAGAAAGCTGCATGGCCGACTGCGCGGTGGACGGTAAGATTTATGCCATTCCCTTGGATGTCGGCGGTTGGGGAATCAATTACAGCAAAGACGCATTTGACCAGTGCGATATTAAAACGCCTCCCAAGGATTGGGCGGAATTCCTGGAGATCTGCGAGACCTTAAAGGCCAACGGCATTACGCCTATCAATGTAGGCTTGCAGGACGAGTGGCCGGCTTCTGGTATTGTGATCGCATTTGCGTCCTTTATCTATGGCCAAAATGAGGATATGGCGTCACAGCTCTGGGATGGCAAGGCTAATTTTAATGGCCCGGAATTTAAGGATGTGTTTAACGCGATTCAGGAACTCTATGACAAGGGGTATATCGATCCTGGCATCATGAGCACCACTTACGCTCAGGCCACCGACCAGCTGTATGCTGGCGAGATCGGCATGATGTTTAACCCCACCATTCTGACGGACGGAGACATCGGCTTCTTAAATATTCCGGATGCGCAGGGTAAAACCTATATGACCACTGGAACCAACTCTATGCTGTCCATCAACAGCGAGTGCGAAAATCAGGAAGCCGCCCTTGCAGCCTTGCAGGCCATGACCGAGCCGGACACCGTGAAGTTGTTCCTCAAGGATTCCTTTGCGGGCCTGAACGATGTGGAAACAGAACAGACCTCTGTGTGCGGTCAGGAATACGCCGCCGCTCTGGAGCGGGATATCTCTATGCCTCAAATCAACATGTGGTTCCCGTCCTCTGCCCAGGATATCATGGCCCAGACGGTTTCCCAGATTTTCTCTGGCGCCGGTTATACCGAGGATGATTTGAACGCCATGCAGAGCGCCTATGAAAAGGACAAGGATTTAGTCCTCATTCATTAATCCATAAGTTCGTGAAGCGGGCGCGCCTGAAAAGGTGCGCCCGCGTTTAAAAAGGAGAAAACTATGTCGTACATAAAGAAACGATATTGGGCGATGGTGCTGTTTATTTTGCCCGCCCTTTTTCTAATCGCAGTATTCATCGCGTATCCGTTTATTCAAAGCATTATCTATTCTTTTACGGATTGGGATGGCATTTCCCCAAATGCCCAGTTTGTAGGGTTTAAAAATTTTATCGATCTGTTCCAGGACCGTTCCTTTGTGGCGGCGCTGAAGGCTACTTTCTTCTTTACTTTCTTCGGCATGCTGATTTTAAACCCCTGCGCCCTGCTGCTAGCCCTAGCCTTGAACACCAGCATCAAAGGCCGGAACGCGCTGCGGGCCATGTTCTATCTTCCCATGACCATCAGTTCGGTGGTGGTCGCCAATATCTGGGGAATTATTTTAAGCTACGACGGCTATATCAACGCTATCTTAGCCGCCCTTGGGCAAGAAGGCGCGGCCAGAGATTGGCTATCTGACTACGGAGCCACCTTGTGGGTGGTATTAGGCATTTTAGTTTGGCAGAGTCTTGGCCGGGATATGATCTTTTATTTGGCGGGGCTTCAAGCTATTCCCCAGGATCTTTATGAGGCGGCGAAAATTGACGGCGCCGGCGCCAGGCAGCGGCTGCTGCATATCACGATCCCGTTACTGATGCCTACCATTACCGTTGTCACGTTCCTGCAGCTTTCCAGCCTGGTGCGGGTGTTCGACCTTCCCATGCTGCTGACGAAAGGCGGGCCGGGCAATCTAACTGTGACTGTTGCAATGCTGATTTACAATCAAGCGTTTAAATATACAACCGCGGGATACGCCACTACCACCGGCGTGGTGCTGATGCTGATCGTTGGTTTGATTTCCTTCGTACAGCTTCGCTTAACAAGAACAAGGGAGGTAGAAGTCTGATGAAAAAAAGCATATCGGCAAAAATCGGAACCGGGTTTTTGTCTGTACTGATTTTCCTCATCGCCATTTGCTTCCTTTTGCCCTTTGTGGTAATGGTGATTTCCTCCCTGAAACCGGAAGAAGCGATTTTCGATCCCCTGTTTCCTCCGAACATTCAGTATTTAGACAACTACAAGGCGGCGTTTTCGTCTCCTACCTTTTTATCCTCCTTTTTTAATTCGATTATCGTATGCGTCGTAACGCTGCTAGGCTTGGTCATATTAGCTTCTATGGCCGGCTACGCGGTTACCAGAAGCAAAAAACGGATATTTAAGGTGACCTATGTTATTTTCGCTATTACTCTGATTATTCCCATGCAGGCTAATATGGTGTTCCTCTATCAATTGGGCACCGCCTTTAACCTGATTAATACGCTGGCCTTTTTGATCCTGATTAATATTTCCGGCAACATCTCATATTCCTCCTTGATTTACAGCGGCTTTGTAAAATCCATCCCCAGAGAGGTCGAGGAGGCCGCTATGATCGACGGATGCGGCACGTTTTCTTCCTTTTTTAATATCGTTTTTCCGCTGCTGCGGCCGGCTACAGGCACGGTGATCGTCATCGAGCTTTTGTGGTATTGGAACGACTACCAAGGCCCGTTGATTTATCTGCCGGGCGGCCAGGTGAAAACCCTGATGCTGGAAATTTCACAGTTCAAGTCCTATATTCAGAATACAAGCTTTGTCACCACGGCCTGGGCTCCGGTTTCCGCGATCTGCGTCATCGCGACCTTGCCGGTCGTCATCTTTTTCATCTGCACGCAGAAGAATATGCTGAAGGGACTGACCGCGGGAAGTGTAAAAGGATAACACCCGTAGGGAAATGCAACAAAATTTCATTCAGAAAGAAGGAACTTCATTTTGTTAGCACTGCAAAAACGTAGAGAAGGAATTGGCAATATAGAACTTGTGGACGTACCCATGCCGGAGTTGAGACCTAACGAGGTTCTGATGAAGGTGTGGGCCGCAGGGGTATGCGGAAGCGATCTGCTAATTCAAGAGGATAAGCATTTTTATAAAGCTCCAGTGACCATCGGGCACGAGTATTCGGGAATCGTGGCAGAGATAGGCTCTCAGGTAAAAACCGTCAAAATAGGGGATAAAATCGTCTCTGACATCGAAACCAGCGACGGCTGGATCGGTGTTTCCAGAAACGGGGCTTACACCTCTTATGTGGCGGTCCCCGAGGAACAGGTTTATGTGTTTTCCGGCAAAGCGAATTTAGATCACATGTGCTTTGCGGAGCCGGTTGTGGCTACGTTCCACGCGATGCAGGAGCGCAGCCAGGTTAAGGTAGGAGATTTCGTGGTGATCGTGGGCCCCGGCCCCATGGGGCTGCTGGGCGTTCAGTTCGCCAAGTTATGCGGCGCCAAGGCGGTGGCCTTGATTGGCCTGCGGGATGATGAAAAGCGATTGGAAATCGGCCGGAAATGCGGCGCCGATTATATTCTTTATTCCGACGACGCGCCGGAGAAAAAAGTCATGGAGCTGACGGAAAACCGAGGAGCGGACTTCGTGCTGGAATGCTCGGCCTCGGAGAAAGGGGTGCAGCACGCCATCGACTGCGCCAGAAAATCGCCGGAGGGCCCGGGGGGAAACGGAACGATTTCCATGATCAGCCTTTGGGGCAAACCGATTTCCGTGAATATGGACGCTTTGTCCTTGTATCAGTTCAACATGAACGGCTCCTGGAGCTGGAATGGAAAGGAAACCTGGCGGCGGGCGGTGGACCTGATCGAGCGGGGCGTTTTGGATTTGGATCTGCTGCTTACCAACCGCTACTGCCTGGAGGATTGGGAGCTGGCGTTTGCCAATCTGAGAAATAAGCAGGATGTGAAAGCGTTTATTTATCCCAACGGAAGGGATTGGTAGCTGGGGCTGGCCGATGTGTCATAAAATGAAAAAATTTCACAGGAGGAAACAGTATGACGGTAAATCAGTCTCAGATAGAGCGGTGGGGTTTGTTTGAAATCAGTCTTGAGGACAATACCGGCTATGAAAACCCCTTTACTGGCGTGACCCTGGAAGCGGAATTTTATACCGCCGGAGAAGGAAAAAGAGTTCCCGGATTTTACGACGGCAACGGGATTTGGCGTATTCGCTATATGCCGGGCCAGGTGGGAATATATACCTTCCGGACGATCTCCAACGCTTCGGCGCTGGACGGAAAAACGGGGACTTTTGAGGCGGTTTGGCCTGAGCGCGAAAACCATGGCCCCGTAAAAGCGAAGGGCGCCCGCTTTTATTACGCCGACGAAACTCCCGCGTTTATTTCCGGGACTACCGCTTACGCCTGGTGGTATCTGGACGACGCTTACTGCGGGAGAACCCTGCGGGCGCTGCGGGAAAACCGGTTTAATAAGCTGCGGATGCTGGTGTTCCCCAAAAACCTGGTGGGCATGAGCCAGATAGAGCTTTCCTATGAGCCGCCCTGCCTGCCCTTTGAAAAGCGGAACGGCACCTTTGATTTTTCCCGTCCCGTGCCCGCGTATTTTCAGCTGCTGGAGCGGCGTGTTTTAAGCCTGATGGGAATCGGGGTACAGGCCGACGTGATATTATTTCACCACTATGATTTTGGACGCTGGGGCATCGACGAGGCTATGACTGATCCGGACGCCCTGCAATATGTGTCATACTTAATGGCGCGGCTGGGGGCGTTCCGCAATGTTTGGTGGTCCCTGGCCAACGAATACGATATCGCCAAGCTTCCCAATGGCGACGGGGCTTTTGCCGATATCGGCCAGTTGGATTGGGACCGGATCGGTGAATTTATTCAAAGGAACGATCCCTATGGGCATCTTCGCTCCATACATAACTGCGGGCCTATTTATCCCAACAGGGATTGGCTTACTCATGTTTCCTATCAGTACCCCGGCACGTATAGCTTGCTGATGGCGCTGAAGAATACCTATCAAAAGCCTGTGGTAAACGACGAGTACCAGTATGAGGGAAATGTGAAGTACGGCTGGGGCAACTGCTCAGGAAAACAGGAGCTGACCCGCCACTGGCTTTCTTTTATGGCGGGTCCACCGGACAATCAAAGGTATAGAAGAAAAACATGTTC
>CABUCM010000017.1 GCA_902490005.1 uncultured Ruminiclostridium sp. | reverse complement strand
CTCTTAGGAATTACGGGTCTCTTTTCTTCTTGCGTTGTTTAATTTTCAAGGTCCTGGCCTCCTGAAAAAGCTTGAAATCACTGTACACACAGCATTTCATCCAATCATAAAGCGATGGATAACCTTCTTCAGAGAGCGATATTTATTATATCGCCTTCCAGAAGAAATGTCAAGCATTTTTTACCTGTTTTTCTTTATTTCATTGAAAAACTGGAAACCGGAAGCGTGCTTAATATATTAGCATAAGGCCACTATGGTGTCAAGGCCTTTTTACTAATATTTTCCGGTAATTTCTATAATATGCATTTTTTTATTTTTTGTTCCTGAAAGCTCTATTCCAACGGGTGGTTTTTTGTATAATATCCTCTTGTTGAAGTATCAAGAAAAGTTTGCTATAATTATGAAATTAGCATCCAATGCGGATTGGGAGGAAAAACATATGCCCATTAAGATTCAAAACCAACTGCCCGCCTTAAAGGTCCTGGAATCAGAAAATGTTTTCGTTATGACTAACGAAAGAGCTATGACGCAGGACATCCGCCCTTTGAAAATTCTGATCTTAAACTTGATGCCCACTAAAATAGAAACAGAAACCCAATTGCTCCGTCTTCTGGGCAACAGCCCCCTTCAGGTAGATGTTGAATTTCTTCAGGCGGCTACCCATGTTTCCAAAAACACGTCCCAGTCTCATTTGAACACCTTTTATAAAACCTTCGACGAGGTAAAGGATGATCGCTACGACGGCATGATTATCACCGGCGCGCCTGTGGAGATGCTGCCCTTTGAGGAAGTGGACTACTGGGATGAGCTTTGCGGGATCATGGAATGGAGCAAAAACAACGTATATTCCACGCTGCATATTTGCTGGGGCGCTCAAGCGGGCCTTTACTATCACTATGGCGTTCCGAAATATTTATTAGATGAAAAGCTGTCCGGCATCTTCCGCCACCGGATTTTGGATATTTACCATCCCTTGATGCGGGGGTTTGACGACCGGTTTTTGATTCCCCACTCCAGAAACACAGAGGTTCGCCGGGAGGATATCGAGCAGCACGACGAGCTGGTAATCCTGGCCACCTCCAGGATCGCTGGGGTGGCCATTGTAGCCAACAAAAACGGCAGGCAGTTTTTTGTCACCGGACACGCGGAATATGACAGGAATACTTTAGCCAGCGAATACTTTCGGGATGTGCACAAGGGCCTGCGCCCTAATGTGCCGCTGAATTATTTCCCCGGTGATGATCCCAACACCCTGCCGCCCCTTACCTGGCGCAGCTATGCTACCCTGCTTTTTACCAACTGGCTCAATTATTACGTCTATCAGCAGACGCCCTATGATCTGAAGGATATCAAAGGCTATTAAGAAAAAACCGTATCGTCAATTGACAACGCGGTAATAGGACAGAAAAGCTTAGGAACTGATTTTCATTCCTAAGCTTTTTCTTTTTCGGAAAGAGAAGCCAAATTTCTAAAGGGATTTCTTTGGTTCTTGATTAATAAATTGTTTGTGCCTCAGTTTGCTTAAATAGGCTTCCGATTCTTTTCTTGATTTGAAAACAACAATTGTTTTTTCTTCCCGATATTTTTCCAGCAGCTCATATACATAAGGCAATTGGGCCTTTGGAAAATCAATAATCCACCGTTTAAATTCCTCATCAAACTCCGTTTCAACCCATGGCATATCTTCCCGTTTTTCACCAATACGGGACTTTACGCCCAAAAGGCAGTCCTCCAACGGGTAATCCAACAGGAATACGGTGTCGCACGCTTTCAGCCGTGTTTCCAGCGTCCTTTGATAGTTCCCGTCAATAATCCACCGGCCTTTTTTGACAATCCGGCTTAACCGCGCATCAAATTCTTCTTCGGAAATATTTGTTTTGTCCGGCTTGTGCCAAAGCATATCCAGATAATACAGCGGAAGATTTGTCACTTCCCTTAGTCTTCGCGCGAAGGTGCTTTTACCCGCTCCAGGGCTTCCAATGACAATTATTTTTAACATGTTTTTCGTTGATCCCCGCTCTGCAGATTGATAGTCAGATTATAACATTTCAGATTTTTCTGTTCAATAAGGAAACCGCTTGTTTGTTGCCTCCCTTACGCGGGCAACATAAAACAGGAAAGGCACAGCCGAAGCTATCCCTTTCCTGTAAGACGCAATATTGCTTTCTTCCCGCGCCGGCCGTTTCAGAAGGCCGCTTTTCTCATACCTTTTTGATGAACCGATTCCCGCACCTTTGGCAGGTAACCTGGATTTTCCCTTTTCCCCTGGGCGCCCGCAGCTTTTGCTTGCAGTTTGGGCATTTAAAATACTTGTATTCCTGATGGGACCGAAAATTTTGGCTTGCGGATTTAAAACAGTTTTTTACCGGGTTCCACACCTTTAAAAAGACCATGTTTTCCGCCTGGCGCCTGGCGATGTTTCTGGACAGCATCCGGTAAAAGCAGAATACCATAGGGACATAAGCCAGCAGCCAAATCAGGGGCACGGGAATCAGGGTCAAGGTCAATGATAAAATCAGATATAGAATAATCAGCGCGAAAGTGAGCTGGTCGGCTCCATATCTGCCGTACATAAAACGATATAACCAATTCATGAACCGCTCCGTCCTTTCCTTGTGTTCTCATGGTAACACTGAAAAAACGCAGGGTCAATAAGGTGTAATCTTTATTTAAAGTAAATTTAAAGATCGTTCATTTTTCAAGGGGAAATCAGGAAAGCTTGGCTTTTAATTCCTGCAAAATCTTTTTTTCCCGGCGGGAAACCTGCACCTGGGTCATCCCCAGAACCTGGGCGGTCTCGGTTTGTGTCTGGCTTTTGAAAAAACGCATGACGATCAAGCTCCGGTCCCTGGGTTCCAGCTCGCCTACCACCTGCTTTAAAGCGATCATTTCGGAAATTTTCTCCTCCGGCGCTTCCGTAGGCACATCGATCTGCCCGCCGCCGCTTTCATCGTCGGCGCTTAAGGACAGGGGAATTTGGGAAGCCCCCAGCGCCTGGGACGCCTCTGCCGGCTCTACCCCCAGCAGTTCCGCCAGTTCGCTGATGGTGGGCTGCCGGCCCTCCCGGATGGAGAATTCGTTGCAAGCCCGGGTAGCTTTCAGGGAAAGCTCCTTCAGCGCCCGGCCTACCTTGATGGCGCCGCCATCCCGGAACAGCCTGCGCATTTCTCCCAGGATCACCGGCACGGCATAGGTGGAAAACTGAAGCCCTCTGCTTTCGTCGAAATGGTCCACGGCTTTCACCAATCCTAAGCATCCCGCCTGAACCAGGTCGTCGTACTCAATACCCCGGCCCCGAAAGCGTTTGGCGCAGGCGTGAACCAGCCCCATATTGCTTTCAATCGCTTGTTCCCGCTTATCCATTTTGCAGCCCACGGCGGATAATCACCTTTTCCATGGTCACAACGGTGCCTTTCCCCACCCTGGAGGATACCTTCAGCCGGTTCATGAAGCTTTCCATCACCGCAAATCCAAGGCCCGCCCGTTCGCCGCCGGCGGTAGTGAACATGGGCTCCATAGCCTTTTTCACATCCTCGATGCCGCACCCCTTATCCCGTATGCGGATGGCGATGGTACCGTTTTCATACAGCTTTACGTTTATGTAGATCATGCCAAGGGCCTCCCGGTAAGCGTGGACGATGCAATTGGTCACCGCCTCGCTGACCGCGGTTTTGATATCCGCCAGTTCGTCAATGGTGGGGTCCATCTGGGCCACGAAGGCCGCTACGGCGGCCCGGGCAAAGCTTTCGTTGGACGACCTGCTTAAAAATTTTAAATCCATTTCATTGGTGGGCTTCATTGTTTGCTTCCTCCTCTGTATTCCTTTTCTGGGGACGCGCCTTTTTTTCCATAACCCCAAGCTGATCCAGTCCGGAAAGCTTGAATACCCTGCTTATGTATTTGGGTACGTGGGTCACTTCCACCTCGCCGCCGTTTTGCTGCATCACCTTATACCGCCCCATCACTAGGCCGATCCCCGAGCTGTCCATAAAATCCACGGCCTGGAAGTCCAGCAGCAAAAGGCCGGGCTTGTCCCGTTCGATGGCTTCGTCGATAGCCAGCCGGATCTCTTTGGCGGTATGATGGTCGATATCCCCTGTCAGCGTAGCGGTTAATACCCCATCCTGGTTTAATAGTGTCACACCCATGATGTTCCCTCTTTTCCAGAAATTATTCATAAAACGGCATAAAAAAGCCTCTATCCTAGTTTAAAGGATAGAGGCTGTGGATTTGCTCGAACCATGTCGCCTGATTCAGTTGTTTTCGTCTAACAGCAAAGGCCGGATTTCCCCCGCCAGATAAAGGGAACCGCAGATCACGATAGCGCCGCCGCTCCCCGCCAGCTCTTTGGCCATGGCAATGGCTTTGGGCAGGCTGTCCTCCGCAAACACCTGGGCGCAGTATTCCTTGGCGCGGTCCGCCAGTTCCTCTCCAGGCAGGGCCCGGGGATTCTTGGGGGTTACGGTAATCAGCGCCTGAAACAGGGTTGCCAGGCTTCTCAGCGAGGACTTACTGTCCTTATCCTTCAGCATCCCCATCATGCCGACAATTTTCCTGTTTGGAAGATATTTTTTCAGCGCCTGGGCCAGCACCTGGGCGGCGCCTGGGTTGTGGGCCCCGTCTAAGATCACCAAAGGCGCGCGGCTGAGCACTTCCATCCGGGCTGGGATGTGCGCTTTGGCCACGCCGTCTTTCATGGCCCGCAGGGATATCGGATACCCCTTTTCTCTCAGCAGTTCCAGCGCCGCGAAGGCCGCCGCGGCGTTTTTCAGCTGATGGGTCCCTAAAAAGGGCAGCCGGTATTCCTCGCCCCGGTAGCAGGCATACGTTCCTTCGATAGAGGATGAAATTTCGGTGACCGAACCAGGCGACGGCAGGATCAGCCTGCCGCTGTGATCTTGCACCGCGTGGGCCACCACGCCGTAAACGCCCTCTTCCTGGTCGGGATACAGCACCACATCGCCGCCGTCCTTGACAATCCCGCATTTTTCAAAAGCGATTTGCTCTACGGTGTCTCCTAAAATGGCGGTGTGGTCCAGGGAAATGGACATAATCACCGCCGCCAGCGGGGTATCGATGACATTGGTGGCGTCGAATCGGCCACCCAAGCCTACCTCCAGCACCACGATATCACATTTTTCCTCATAGAACCATTGGAAGGCCAGCGCCGTGATGAGTTCAAATTCGGTGACAACCTCCCCCCGCCGCGCCATTTCCTCGATAAGGGGAACCAATTGGTCCAGGATGCGAACCAGAGCTTTCTCTGGAATTTTTTCTCCATTGACCTGAAAACGCTCCCGGAAATCAGTGATATAAGGGGAGGTAAACAGGCCGGTACGGCAGCCCGCCTCCCGAAGAACGGAGGAAAGCAGGGCGCAGGCGGACCCCTTGCCGTTGGTGCCCGCCACATGGACGAATTTTAAATGCTTTTGGGGATTCCCAATGCGGTCCAGCAAAGCCTGGATCCGTTCCAGGCCGGGTTGGATGCCAAAGCGCAAAAGGGAATTTATTTTATTGACTGCGTCGAGATATGTCATAAAGCACCTTTTTCTTTTTGAAAATTGTGATATACTGAATTGTCATTACATTACAAAGGAGTGGGAGGCTATGATTTTCATCACCGGGGACACCCACTGCCCAGAGGATATGGAAAAACTGAATGAAGAGAACTTCCCCCAGCAGAAGCGCATGACCAAAAAGGATTACGTCATCATCTGCGGGGATTTCGGAGATATTTGGTCTGCTCAAAGCAATGAAAAAAAGGACATGCTCCACTGGCTCTCCCAAAAGAATTTTACCACCCTGTTTCTGGACGGCAACTGGGAAAATTACGGCAAGCTGAATTCCCACACAGTCACCGTGTGGAACGGCGGAAACGTCCACCGGCTCACCAGCAGCGTGATTCACCTGATGCGGGGCCAAATCTACCATCTGGACCATCGGCTGTTTTTCGTAATGGGCGGCGCCTGTTCCAAATACAAAGAGGTTCGGAAAAGGGACGGCACCTGGTGGCCCGAGGAAATGCCCAGCGCGCGGGAATATCATGAAGCCTGGCGGAACCTGGAAAAGGCCCATTATAAGGTGGATTATATTCTCACCCACACCGCCCCTTACTCCCTGGTAACCCAGCTCCGGGACGTGGAAGGGGAATACCCCTTGAACCGGTTTTTGCAGGAGGTGGAGGAAAAGGCGCGGTATAAGCATTGGTTCTTCGGCCATTTTCACCGGGATATCCAGCTGGATGGCAAGCACACCGCGGTGTATCAAAAATTCATTCCGCTTCCGGCCCATCTTTTGGGATAAGATATAAAAATAGAAACGGGAAAGGTTCAGGCTGCCGGGTTGGGGCGCCTGAACCTTTTGTTTTGGTTATTTACCCGTTCAGAGCATCGATACTGGAGGTAATCATGCTGATTTTATCCTCCAGCTTTTTGGCGTTCTGCCGGGCGCCTTCCACCACGTTGGCGGGCGCCTTGCCGGTAAAGCCTGGGTTGTTCAGCTTGGCGTTTACCTGGTCAAGCTGTTTTTGCGCGGTTTCCAGTTCCTTATTGAGCCGCTTTAATTCCGCTTCCTTGTCCACCAGCTCCTCCATGGGGATATAAACCCTGGCGTCGGCGGTGACAATGGTGACCGCGCCGGGAATGGAGAAGGCTTCTCCCACCTCCACCTCGCTGGCATAGGCCAGCCGGGCGATAAATTGGGCGCCTTTGCGGAAAGTCTCTTCAAAGGAAGATGCCACATATACCTTGGCCTTCCTGGACGGCGGCACGTTCATCTCCGCCCTGCGGTTGCGTATAGCGCGGATCGCGTCCATAATGCGGTGCATTTCCGCCTCCGCCTGGGGATAAGCGTATTTTTCGTCGTGCTTGGGATATTCGGCCACCATTAAGGCGTCCCCCTGGTGGGGCATGGTCTGCCAAATTTCCTCCGTGATATAGGGCATGAAGGGATGCATCAGCTTTAAAATATTGGTAAAGGTCCAAACCAGCACCTGGCGGGCTCCCACGGAGGTTTCATCCTTAGCCATCAGCCTGGTTTTGGCAAGCTCGATGTACCAGTCGCAGAACTGGTCCCAAATGAAATCGTAAAGCTTCTGCACCGCGATGCCCAGCTCGTACTTTTCCAGATTTTCCGTCACTTCCCTGGTGACGGTGTTCAGGGCGCTGACGATCCACTGATCCTCCAGGGTCAAAGCTTCCGGCAGCTGGTTTTTCACGTCGAAGCCGTCGATATTCATATGAATGAACCGGGCGGCGTTCCAGATCTTATTGGCAAAGTTCCGGCTGGACTCCAGCTTTTCCTCGGTGAAACGCATGTCGTTTCCAGGGCTGTTGCCGGTCACCAGGGTGAAGCGCAGCGCGTCGGCGCCATACTTCTCGATGACCTCGATGGGGTCGATGCCGTTGCCCAGGGACTTGCTCATTTTCCTTCCCTGTGCGTCCCGCACCAGGCCGTGGAAAAACACCGTCTTAAAGGGGATGTCCCCCATATGCTCCAAACCGGAGAAAATCATACGGGCCACCCAGAAGAAGATAATATCATAGCCGGTAACCAGGGTATCCGTGGGATAGAAATAGGAAAGCTCCGGCGTGTTTTCCGGCCAGCCCAGGGTAGAGAAAGGCCACAACGCGGAAGAAAACCAGGTATCCAGGGTATCCTCATCCTGGTGAAGATGGCTGCCGCCGCATTTGGGGCACTTCCCGGGCGCTTCCTTGGCGACGATGGTTTCGCCGCAGTCGCCGCAGTACCAGGCGGGAATGCGGTGCCCCCACCAAAGCTGGCGGGAAATACACCAATCCTTGATGTTCTCCATCCAGTTGTAATAAATCTTTTCCATCCGCTCCGGGATCAAACGAATTTTTCCTTCCCGGACCACGTCGATAGCGGGCTTTGCCAGGGGTTCCATTTTCACGAACCACTGCTTGCTCACCCGGGGCTCCACCACGGTGCCGCAGCGGTAGCAGGAACCCACATTGTGCTTGATAGGCTCGATCTTTACCAGGAAGCCGCCTTCGTCCAAATCCTTGACGATGGCTTTTCTGGCCTCTTCCCTGGTCATGCCCTGATATTTGCCGCCGTTTTCATTGATGACGGCGCCTTCATCCATCACGTTGATTACCGGCAGATTATGCCTGAGGCCAACCTCAAAGTCGTTGGGGTCATGGGCCGGGGTGATCTTCACCACGCCGGTTCCAAAGTCCATTTCCACATATTCATCGGCCACCACCGGGATTTCCCGTCCAACCAGGGGCAGGGTCACGGTCTTGCCGATATAAGCCTTATAACGCTCGTCATCCGGGTGGACCGCCACCGCGGTATCTCCCAGCAAGGTCTCCGGACGGGTAGTAGCCAGCCGCAGTTCACCGGTGCCGTCGGTCAACGGATAACGCAGATGCCAGAAATTGCCGTCGTGCTCGTCAAACTCCACCTCCGCATCGGAAATGGATGTCTTGCAGTGGGGGCACCAGTTGATGATCCGCTCGCCCCGGTAGATCAGGCCCTTTTCATACAGGCGCACGAATACTTCCTTGACCGCCTTACTGCAGCCCTCGTCCATGGTGAAACGTTCCCGGTCCCAGTCGCAGGAGGAACCCAGCTTTTTCAGCTGTTCCACAATTCTGCCGCCGAACTTGGCTTTCCAATCCCAGGCACGCTCTAAAAAGCCTTCCCGGCCGATATCCTCTTTGGTAATGCCCTCTTGCTTCATGGCCTCCACAATCTTCGCCTCGGTGGCGATAGAGGCGTGGTCGGTGCCGGGAAGCCAGAGAGCGGAATAACCCTGCATCCGCTTGAACCGGATCAAAATATCCTGGATCGTCTCATCCAGGGCATGTCCCATATGGAGCTGTCCCGTAATATTCGGAGGGGGAATGACGATGGTATAGGGCTTTTTCTCCGGATCCACCTCCGCGTGAAAGTAGCCGCCCTGCATCCAAAAGTCATAAATCCGGTCTTCCACCTCTCGGGGCTCATACGCTTTCGCAAGCTCCTTGCTCATCTATAGTTCCTTCCTTTCATCCATTAGCGTCGTTAACCTTTATATTATCCCACCGAAAGGGTCTTTTGTCAATGAAAAGGGAACCTGGCTTTGGGAAAATACAGCGAAATACTGTTTTGGGTAAAAAAAGAGATAATAACACAAGAAAAAGGGACAAATAGTGATAGACGAAACGTTTTCACTGGGTTAAACTGATAATAAATATCTTTATTTTTGATTCAAGCTTTAGGAGGGTTCCCATATGAATACGGTCAGCGCAAAAATCATGCTTATGAACGGCGATTTAGATGAAAAGCTTTCTTATCTTTACGCCTGTCCCATGGAAAAAGCTCCCGTTTACCGCAACAGGCTTATAGACGCTATCGAAAAATTTGAAGAGCTGTTCGGCGTCAGCCGGGAAATTTCTATTTTCAGCGCCCCGGGCCGGACGGAAATCGGCGGAAACCACACGGATCACCAGCTGGGCCGGGTGCTGGCCGCCAGCGTCAATATGGACGTGATCGCCGTTGTTTCCAAAAACGACAGTCAAGTGATCCGGGTGAAATCCCAGGGATATCCTCAGGATGACGTAGATATCTCCTCCTTGGCGCTTGTGGAAGAGGAAAAGAACACCTCCGCCTCCCTGATCCGGGGCATGTGCGCCCGGTTCCGCCAGCTTGGCTATGCCGTCGGCGGCTTTGACGCCTACACTACCTCCAACGTCCTCCAAGGCTCCGGCCTTTCTTCCTCCGCCGCCTTTGAGGTGTTTTTAGGCACTGCCATGAACGCCCTGTTCTGCGGCGGCAAAGAAACCGCTTTGAGCATCGCCCAAATCAGCCAATACACGGAAAACGTCTATTTTGGAAAGCCCTCCGGCCTAATGGACCAGTCCGCCAGCTCTATCGGGGGTTTTATTACCATTGATTTTGAAAACAAGGAAAGCCCCAAGGTGGAAAAAATCGACTTTGATTTCGCCCACTGCGGCTATACCCTGTGCATTATCGACACCCACGGCAGCCACGCCAACCTGACCCCGGACTACGCCGCCATTCCCGCCGAAATGAAAAAAGTGGCCGCTTTCTTTGGGAAAGAGGTTCTGCGCCAGGTGCCTGAGGCCGATTTTTACGCAAACCTGCCCCAGGTTCGCAAGGCCGCGGGGGACCGGGCCATACTGCGGGCGATCCATTTTTACGGCGACAACCAGCGGGTGCTCCATCAGGTGGACGCCTTAAAAGCCAATGATTTTGACCTGTTCAAGCAGCTGGTGATCGAGTCCGGGGCTTCCTCTTATGAATATCTGCAAAACGTGTTTTCCAGCGCCTACCCCCAGGAACAAGGAGTTTCCATCACCCTGGCCCTGTGCGAGCGGTTCCTGAGGGATCGCGGCGGCGCGTGGAGGGTTCACGGCGGCGGCTTTGCCGGCACGGTACAGACCTTTGTTCCCGCAGACTATGTGGAGACCTTCCGGAGTAAAATGGACGCTGTCCTGGGAGAGGGTTCCTGCCATCTGCTTTCGATCCGTCCGGAAGGCGGCGCCCAAATTTTATAATGGAAAATCATCGCGCTCTGCCGTAACCCCGGCGGAGCGTTTTTTCATCTTCTTTATTTCATTGAAGGCTGGAAAATTCCGTGGTATACTGATTTTAAAGCTTATTTAAGGCTGCTGCCTTACGCTTATTATCATGATTCGTTCTGACAGGAGGGGAAACGGCCATGCGCTTGCTGTTGGCGGAAGACGAAAAAGAGCTATCCAACGCCTTGGTGGCCATATTAAAGCACAATCATTACTCTGTGGACCCGGTGTATAATGGGCTGGACGCCCTAGCCTATTTACAGGCGGAAAACTACGACGGCGCGGTTTTGGATATTATGATGCCCAAAATGGACGGAATTACGGTTTTGAAAAAGGCCCGTGAGCAGGGCATCCGCCTCCCGATTTTACTTCTCACCGCCAAAGCGGAGGTAGACGACCGGGTTGCCGGCCTGGACAGCGGCGCCGACGATTATCTGACCAAGCCCTTTGCCACCAAGGAGCTTTTGGCGCGGATTCGGGCAATGACCCGGCGGCAGGCGGATCTAACCGGCACGGTGCTTTCTTTCGGCAATATCACCCTAAACCGGGCCACGTTTGAGCTTTCCTCCCAGCAGGGCTCTTTCCGGCTGGCAAACAAGGAATTTCAAATGCTGGAAATGCTCATGGCCAACCCCGGCCAATTGATTCCCACCGACCGGTTCATGGAAAAAATCTGGGGCTACGACAACGAAGCGGAAATCAACGTGGTTTGGGTTTATCTCTCTTATCTGCGGAAAAAGCTTGCTTCCATCGGCGCCAGCGTGCAAATCAAAGCCGCCAGAAACCTGGGTTATACCCTGGAGGCGGCCGATGATTAAAAAACTGCGGCGCAAATTTGTCACGGTGGCTATGTGTTCCGTCATCGCCGTGCTGGCGGTGATTATCGGCATCATCAATGCGGCCGGTTTTTACAACCTCAGCCAGAAAGCGGATGAAACCTTAGCCGTGCTTTCTGAAAACGGCGGCGTGTTTCCAAAGCCGGAAAAGGGCAACAAGGCCGGCGGTAAGCCTTTGGGTCCACACGGCATGTCCCCGGAGGCCCCTTATGAAACCCGGTATTTCTCCGTTTTGTTCAGCGGCTCCGGTGAAATCATAAGCGTCAACACCGGCAGCATCGCCGCAATTTCAACTGAAGAAGCGATGGAATACGCCAGGCAGGTGTACCGCAGCGGAAAAACCTCCGGCTTTTACTCCGATTATAAATATTCGTTTTCCGACGGTGCTCAGGGCGGGCTACTGATCTTCTTGGACTGCGGCCGGGACCTTTCCACCCTGCGTTCCTTTTTCCTGACCAGCCTGTGGGTTTCCCTGGCGGGCATCGCCGGCGTGCTGGTGCTGGTACTGCTGTTTTCCAAAATCGCGATCCGCCCAGTGGCGGAAAGCCTGGAAAAGCAGAGGCAGTTTATCACCGGCGCCTCCCATGAGATCAAAACCCCTCTCACGATTATCGACGCCAGCCTGTCGGTGCTGGAAATGGAGGCCGGGGAATCTCAATGGACCGAAAGCATCCACAACCAGGTGAACCGGCTTTCCCAGCTAACCTCCAACCTGGTGGCGCTGGCGCGGATGGATGAGGAAAACAACCGGTTGAAAACAATGGATTTTTCCCTTTCCGACGCGGTGGAGGAAACTTTGGAACCCTTTCTCCCCCTGGCCGAAGCCAAGGGAAAGGTTTTGGAATTGGAGATTCAGCAAAATTTATCCTATCAGGGGGATGAACAGGCCATCCGGCAGATGGTTTCAACGCTGGCGGACAACGCCATGAAATATTCCGACGAGCGCGGCGTGATCCGGGCCGTGCTGAAAAAGCAGGGGAAAAATTGCGTTCTTACCATTTTTAACACCGTGGAAACCATTGATCCTGGAAATTTAGACCGGCTCTTTGAGCGGTTTTACCGGGGGGATTCCTCCCGCAGTTCGGAAATTGAAGGCTACGGCGTGGGCCTTTCCCTGGCGAAAGCCATCGTTCTCTCCCACAAGGGGAAAATCCACGCCCAAAGCACGGATGGCAAATCACTGACCATTACCGTTACGCTGTAAAACAACCCATAAAAAGGCCCCTGGACAGTTTGAAAAAATTGTCCAGGGGCCTTTTTAACCTTCTCATAAATAAAATTTAATCTTTTTCCCTATTTTAAAGTTCATTTTAGCTTAACCTTCTATGCTGGTTTCACCATAAAGGAGGCTTGACACCATGTCTTATCAAAACACTTTTCAACGATATGAGCTGAAATACCTTATCGGCAAAAGCCAGCGGGATGCCTTAAAGGCCCTGATGGCCGCCTATATGAAGGGAGACGACTACGGAAAAACCACCGTCTGCAATCTTTATTACGACACCCCCTCCAGGCTTCTGATCCGCCGGTCCATGGATAAGCCCGTTTACAAGGAAAAGCTTCGGGTCCGCAGTTACGGCGCGGCGCGGCCTGGAGAAACCGTCTTTGTGGAGCTGAAAAAGAAATACCAGTCTGTGGTTTATAAACGCCGGGCCGCTATGACGGAGCGGGAAGCCATGGCGTACCTACAGGGAAAAACCAAGCCCTGCCCAGGCAGCCAGATCACCCGGGAAATTGATTATTTTCTGCGTTTCTACCAGGAGCTGACCCCATCGGTGTTCCTTTCCTACGACCGGGAAGCCTTTTTCGCCAAGGACGGCAGCGGTTTCCGCGTCACCTTTGACCAGAATATTTTGTGGCGGGAAAATAAGCTTTCTCTCTGCGGAGGTGTTGGCGGCTGTTCTCTATTGAAGGATGGCCAGGTGCTGATGGAGATTAAAACCGCGGGCGCGATTCCTTTGTGGCTTACTGGCTTTTTAAGTGAAAACCAAATTTATAAAACCTCTTTTTCTAAATACGGCAGTGCTTATCAGGCAATCTTAAATTCCAACCGGAAAGGAGACACCCGCTGTGCTTGACACGATTTTCAACGGCATTTTCGATTCTGGCACCGCTTCATTCATCTCTGTTTCCAGTTTTTTGCTCTGTGTTGCCGTGGCACTGGCCATCGGCCTGGTGCTGGCTTTCTCTTACAGCTATAAAAGCCGCTACACCAAAAGCTTTGTCGTCACGCTGGCCCTGATTCCCACCGTAGTGTGCGTGGTGATTATGATGGTCAACGGCAGCATCGGCGCCGGGGTGGCGGTAGCCGGCGCTTTCAATCTGGTCCGGTTCCGCTCCGTGCCCGGCTCCGCCAAGGAGATCGGCGCTATTTTCCTGGCCATGGGCGCCGGGCTGGCGGTAGGCATGGGCTATCTCGCCTACGGCGTTTTGTTCGCCGTGATTTTAGGCGCGGTAACCATGCTTTACAACAAAACACGGCTTGGGGAAAACAAACCCTCTCTGGACAAAACCCTGCGGATCACCATTCCCGAGGATTTGGATTATACCGGGGTGTTTGACGACCTGCTGGAGAAATACACCGAAAAATATGAGGTGGTCCAGGTCAAGAGCACCAATATGGGAAGCCTGTTTAAATTGACCTACCAGATGACCCTGAAGGACGCGGCAAAAGAAAAGGAATTTCTTGACGCCCTGCGGTGCCGCAACGGGAACCTGGAAATCACCCTATCGAAGCAGGAAACCAACGCTTACGAATTATAAAGGAGGCGTCTCAAAATGCAGAAACGACCTTTCGTCCTGCTGTTGGCCTGGGCCGCAGCCGTGTGTTTTACAGGCTGCGCCCAAACAGCCGGGGAAACCGGCGTTACGCCCGCCGCCGCGCAAACCGCGTCTTCAGAGCCCTCCTCTTCAGAAGCGGTGAGTGCCGACAGTATGTTTACCGACCGGGATATGGAGATCGGCTATGAGGAAAGAGAAAGCGCGGCCATTGCGTTAAACGGTTCCTCCGCCGCCTGTGACGACAGCCGGGTCAGTATTTCCGGCAGTACGGTCACCATCACCGGGGAAGGCACCTATCTTCTTTCCGGTTCCTTATCCAACGGCCAAATTGTAATCGATGCGGAAAAAACCGACAAGCTTCATCTTGTCTTAAACGGCGTGGATATCAACTGTGACACCAGCGCCGCTATTTATATAAAACAGGCCGACAAAGTGTTTGTCACCCTGGCTGCGGATACGGAAAACAAGCTTTCCAATCAAAGCGAGTTTGTAGCCATTGATGACAACAATATTGACTCCGTCATCTTCTCTAAAGAGGACCTCACCCTAAACGGGCTGGGCTCTCTTACCATTCACGCGGCTTACGGCCACGGTATCGTCTCGAAAGACGACTTGGTGGTCACCAGCGGCACCTACGAGATCAACGCCGCCAGCCACGGCCTTTGCGGAAAAGACAGCGTCCGCATTTCCAGCGGCACCTTTGCCATTACCTCCGGTAAGGACGGCATCCACGCGGAAAATGCCAACGACACTTCTCTTGGCTTTCTCTATATTGCCGGCGGCGATTTCACCGTCAACGCCCAAACCGACGGTTTTGATGCCGCCTCCGCACTGCAAATCCAGGATGGCAAGTTCGTGTTGACCACAGGCGGCGGCAGCGCAAACGCCAGCACCAAACAGGACGGCTCCGTCAATCCGGACTGGGGCTTCTGGGGCCGGGAGGATACGTCCGCCGATGAAGAAGCCGCTTCCAGCGCCAAGGGGCTAAAAGCGGATGGAGACCTGACTGTCAATGGGGGCGTGTTCCAAATCGATTCCTCCGACGACTGCATCCACTCCAACGCCAATGTGTCCATAAGCGGCGGCACCTTCCAGCTGTTATCCGGCGACGATGGTATCCATGCCGATACCCAAACAACCATTTCCGGCGGCACGTTAAACATCGAAAAAAGCTATGAGGGCATCGAGGGGCAGATTGTATCCATTTCTGGCGGAGAAATCTCCCTGGCCGCCAGCGACGACGGGATAAACGCCGCCGGCGGCAGCGACCAAAGCTCCTTGAACGGCAGGCCGGGCATGGACAATTTCACCTCCTCCGTAACGTGCCGTTTGGAAATCTCCGGCGGCAGAATTACCATAGACGCCGGCGGCGATGGTATCGATTCCAATGGGCCGCTGGCCATTTCCGGCGGGGAAGTTTACGTTTCCGGCCCCACCAGCGGCGCAGACGGGGCTCTGGATTATGACGGCGACGGTAGTATCACCGGCGGTATCATCGTGGCGGCGGGCTCCAGCCAAATGGCCCAAAACTTCGGTTCTTCCTCTACTCAGGGGGTAATTCTGGTGAATTTCACCACCCAAGCGGCCAATTCTCAAGTCGCGCTGACAGACGCCGGCGGAAACCTCCTTGTTTCTTTCTCCCCTGCAAAGGAGTATTCCTCCGTAATAGTCAGCTGCCCTCAAATGGCGGCTGGGGAAACCTATACCCTGACCGCCGGCTCTGAAACCCAAACCATTGAGCTGACTCAGCTTGTCTACGGCTCCGGCGGTATGATGGGCGGCGGCATGGGAGGCCAGCCGCCAGGGGGTATGGAGCCTCCCGGCGGAAACCGCTGGTAACCCTTTGGGCGCCAGAAGAGACGGCCGAATCAATTACGCGGAAACAAACCACCAGTTTCATAAAAAAGCAGGCGGAAGAAAAACTTCCGCCTGCTTTTTCAGCTTGTTTTGTTAAAGGATCCCATCCCGGTAAGCGCCTAAATACTCGATGCAGTAGTCGTCTATCCCCAGCACCGCCTCGGCGGCGTACATGGTGGCGATCAGTTCCCGATTCATGGGGTCCATAATCGCCGCGTCTAGCCCCGCGGTCATGGCGGCGGTCAAAAAGGTCCGGTTAATCAGCGCCCGGTTGGGAAGGCCGAAGGAGCTGTTGGAAAGGCCGCAGACAATATGGGCCTCGGGAAGATTTTTCCGGATTTCCTGAATGGCGCGGACCGCCTCCAGGCCGTAGCCCTCGCCGGAGCCTACCGGACGCACCATGGGGTCCAGATAAATATCCTCCATCTGAAAGCCTTCCTTCAACAGCTTATCGGCGAGGACATTTGCCAGCTCGATCCTTCTCTCCACGCCATCCGGCACGCCGGAATCATCCATGCACAAAGCAACCATACCCGCCCCGCAGGTTTTCGCCGCCTCCACCATGGGGGCGAAGCGGTTTTCCTCCAGGGTCACGGAATTGATAATGGGCTTTTCCCCTTGATATTCTTTGGCTAACGCGAGGGCCACCTTAGGATCAGGGGTATCGATGACCAAAGGAAGCTTGGAAACCGCCTGTACGGTGTTCATCAGCCACCGCAGGTTTTCCTCCTCCGTGTCCACAAACATGCCGGCATTGATATCCAAAAAATGAGCGCCCGCTTCCTCCTGTTTTACCGCCATGTCGGACACGAAACGGCTGTCTTTCTTCTCAATCGCCTCATAAACAGACGAGATGGAACTGTTCAATTTTTCTCCAATAATAATCATTACTTTATCTCCTTTATTAACCCAATTTTATATTTATCTCGGTTTCGTCTTGTAATTGTCTATAAGTTGTAAAAAGATGTGAAATGGCCGTTAACCCTGGTCAAAACCCGTTGACATCACCACTTTTTCGCCCTATACTAAAATCAGAAAATAACTTAACTTATTCCGAGTTCAAGAACGCGTTTTTCATAATACTCCTCCCTTAAAAAACAGGAATCCGGTAACGGGTTCCTGTTTTTTTGTGGGGAAAAAGCGTTAATTCACCCGGTTCTGAGGGGTTCCGTTCAAAAACGCCTCCACGTTGTCGCACACTGTATCCAAAAGCCAGGCCCGGCTATCCTCGGCGGCCCAGGAAATATGGGGCGTAATGATACAGCGGTCGCAATGGGTCAAGGGGTTCCCCTTTTCCGGCGGCTCCTTGCACAGCACATCCATAGCCGCGCCCGCCAGTTTGCCGCTGTTTAAGGCCTCCGCCAGGTCCTGCTCACAGATCACCTGGCCCCGGGAGGTATTAATCAAATAAGCGGTGGGCTTCATCAGGGCCAGGGTATCCCGGTTGACAAGGCCCGTAGTTTCAGGTGTCAAGGGACAGTGCAGAGAAAGCACATCACTTTCCCGGAATAACGCCTCCTGAGATACCCACCGGTAACCATAAGGCAGGGCCTTTTCCGACCGGCTGTAAACCAGCACGTTCATCCCTAAATCCGCGGCAATTTTCGCCGTAGCCTGTCCGATACTTCCGAAACCATATACGCCGAAATTTTTATGCTCCAATTCCATCAGCGGAGCTTTCCAATAGCAGAAATCCGTGCTGTTTTCCCACTCGCCTTGATGCACCGATTGGTTGTGCAGCGACACATGGTTGGTAAAAGAGAACAGCAGGGCGAAAGTCATCTGCGCTACCGCCTTAGTGCAGTAGGATGGCACGTTGCAAACCGGGATTCCCAGCTCCCCCGCGGTTTGGATATCCACCACATTAAAGCCGGTGGATATGGTACCGATATATTTCAGCTTTTTCAAGCTGCGAATGGCGCCGCCGTTTAAAACTGTCTTGTTGGTAATCAGAAGCTCCGCGTCTTTTGCCCTTTCATAAAGCTCTTCCGGCCTTGTCCGGGAATAAACCGTCAGGTCGCCTAATTTTTCAAGGCGTTCCCAGCTTAAATCACCGGTGTTTGTGGTATATCCGTCTAAAATAACGATCTTCATTACCGATCCTCCTCACCCTAGCTTTTCTAAAAGCCAGAATCCTTCCTCTGCACTCAAAAAAACCACCAGCTGGAAGGCAAACCTTTGGCATCGTAAGAAACCTCTAAATAAAGCTATTTTTTATTATACCCGTCTTTTTCACATTCGTCCATACCCAAAACCGCCGTACCTTATGGAAAAATGATGTGAATATGTGTACTTTTTTATCCTTTCCTTGACCTGCTCATCAGAAAAAAATATAATAAGCTTAGATTCGTAATATCTTACACTTTAGCCGGACGGAGGTATTTCATGTATTCACAATTGACCATTCCAAACCTATTTGATTTATCCCAGACCCAGGCGGAGAGCCTGTTAATGCGCTTTCAATATCCCTGGGAGGCTTTGCCCCATATCAAAGAATTTATTCTAGCCCTGGGTCCTAACCTGCCCAAGGATGAGTATGAAGAAATCAAGGAAAATGTTTGGGTGGCTAAATCCGCCGTCGTCTACCCATCCGCCTATCTAAACGGGCCCATTATCATCGGCGCAAACACCGAGGTCCGCCATGGCGCTTTTCTGCGGGGCAGCGCTTTGGTAGGGGAAAACGCTGTGGTGGGCAATTCCACAGAACTGAAAAACGTCATTCTATTTAATAACGTCCAGGTGCCCCATTATAACTATGTGGGGGACTCCATCTTAGGCTACCGCTCCCATATGGGCGCCGGCTCCATTACCTCCAATGTGAAATCAGATAAGACTTTGGTCACTGTCAACTGCCAAGGGGAAAAAATCCCCACTGGGCTGAAAAAATTCGGCGCCATTTTGGGCGACTGTGTGGAGGTGGGCTGTAATTCCGTACTGAACCCCGGCAGCGTGGTCTGCCCGGGGAGCAATGTGTATCCCTTATCTATGGTGCGGGGCGTGGTGCCGCCAAAGAGTATTTACAAGACCGCTTCAGAAATCGCGAAAAAATTATAGGAGTGTCAAAAAATGATCGATATTAATCAGGAAATCCCAAGGCTGGTCAGCTATGGCGTCAAAAAGGGGCTGCTTCATGAGGTTGACGCCGTATTCGCTGTCAACCGGCTTTTGGCGCTGCTGAAGCTTGACGACTACGCCCCGGCGTCCAGCCCGGAGGAAACCCTTTCCAGCCCGGCGCCTATTTTAGACCGTATCCTGGATTGGGCGGCGGAAAATGGCCGACTGGACAGCAATTCTCCTGTTTACCGGGACCTGATGGACACGGAAATCATGGCCTGTCTTATGCCCCGGCCCTCTGAGGTGATATACCAATTCCGTTCCCTGTACCATATCAACCGGAAAGCGGCCACCGATTATTTTTACCGCCTCAGCCGAAATTCCAATTATATCCGTACCGACCGGGTGAAAAAGGATGAGAAATGGACTGCGGATACCCCCTACGGCAAAATGGATATCACCATCAATCTGTCAAAGCCAGAAAAGGACCCTAAAGCCATCGCCGCCGCCAGGAATTTAAAAAGCGCCTCTTATCCCAAATGCCTTTTATGCCGGGAGACCGAGGGGTACGCGGGCAATGTATCCCAGCCGCCTAGAGGCAACCATCGGTTGATCCCCATAGATCTCCGAGGCGAACTTTGGTATTTCCAGTATTCCCCCTATGTTTACTACAATGAACATTGCATCCTGCTGAACGCCGAACATGTCCCCATGAAAATCGAGCGAAAAACCTTTGCCCGCCTGCTGGCGTTTGTGGATAAATTCCCCCATTATTTTATGGGTTCCAACGCTGATCTTCCCATTGTGGGAGGGTCCATCCTTTCCCACGACCATTTTCAGGGGGGCTGCTACGAGCTGCCCATGGCGAAAGCGCCAAGCGAAAAAGCCATTTCCTTCGACGGTTATCCCCAGGTGGAGGCTTCCATTGTGAAATGGCCTTTGTCAGTCATCCGTCTGTCCTCTGTGGATCAAGACGTGCTCGCCGACTTAGCGGATAAAATTCTTTTCCATTGGCGCGCTTATTCTGATCCTAAGGCGAAAGTGCAAGCGTTTACAGGGGATACCCCCCACAACACCATCACCCCCATCGCCCGCAAGCGGGGCGGCCGTTTTGAACTGGACTTGGTGCTGCGGAACAACCGCGCCAGTGAGGAGCATCCTCTTGGCATCTTCCATCCTCACGCCCAATACCACCATCTGAAAAAGGAAAATATCGGCCTCATCGAGGTCATGGGTTTAGCAGTCCTTCCCGCCAGGCTGAAGTCCGAATTAGCCCTTATGGAAGAGGCCTTGGCTTACCCGGACAAAGAGAAGGAAATCTTTTCTCAGGAGCAGATGGCTCCCCACCGCGAATGGTATGAGGAACTCAAAAAAATATATCCCGGCGAAAAGGACGTCCACGAATTTGTACAGGAGCAGGTGGGCGGGGTATTCTCGGCTATTTTGGAAAACTCCGGCGTATTCAAAACCGGCGAGGACGGCAGGAACGCGTTCCTGCGGTTTATCGGCGCGGTCAATGGGAAATAAGCTATGAATAAACGAATTGCCGCGATCCACGACCTTTCCGGGTTCGGGAAATGCTCTTTAACCGTGATTCTTCCCATCCTTTCCGCCTGCGGGCTGGAAACCTGCCCCCTGCTGACCGCTTCCCTGTCCTCCCACACCGGCGGCCTGCCCGGTTTTACCCATCGGGACCTGACCCCGGACCTGCTGCCCGCCGCCAGGCAATGGCGCCGGCTGGGGCTGAAATTCGATGGGATCTACAGCGGCTTTTTAGGCTCGATGGAGCAGATCGACGTGGTATCCGAAATCTTTGACCTGCTTTCCCAGCGGGACACCCTGATCTTTGTGGACCCCTGTATGGCAGACAACGGAAAGCTGTACCAAACCTATTCGCCTCAAATGGCCCGAGGTACAAAAGACCTGTGCGAAAAGGCGGATTTCATTTTGCCCAATCTGACGGAAGCCGCTCTGCTTTTAGATGAGCCTTATCAACCGGAGCGATACCGCGCCGAGGAGGCGGTAAGCGGCCTGTTAAATCGCCTTGCTTCCCGCTTTCACTGCGGCGTGGTCCTAACCGGGATCAGCTTTTTTCAGGACCAAACCGGCGCCGCCTGCCAGGAAGGGCCGGGAAAGGAACCGTCCTTTGTGTTTTCCCAGAAGATTGCCCGTCATTACCACGGCACGGGCGACCTGTTCGCAAGCGTCTTTGTCGCCGGGGTGATGAAAGGCTTAACGGTTCAGTACTCCGCTCAAATCGCCGCGGATTTTGTCAGCGCCGCCATCGCCCGCACCGTTTTGGATGGCACCGACGAGCGGTATGGGGTGAATTTTGAACAGGGTATCCCAGACCTGATTCAGCAATTTCAAAAGGAGGGCCGGCAGTGAGCCAAATCAACACCTTTATTTTTGATATGGGCAATGTCCTCATCGACTACAATCCTTTTCGCATTATGGAGCAGATCGTGGGAGACTGGGAGGTAATTCCTGAAATTATGGCCGTTACCGTATTCTCTCCTTTATGGAAGGAGCTGGATAAAGGCTCTATCAGCCAGGAGGCCGCGGTCAAGCGCATGATAAGCCAAGCGCCCAAATATCAGGAACAGGTTCAGGCGGTCATGGACCGGTGGGATGAAACCCTTCTTCCGGTTCCCGGCATGCTGGAGCTTGTCACGCGGCTGAAGGAAAAAGGGTACGGCCTCCATCTGCTTTCCAACGCCTCCTTACGGTTTTACCGCTACGCGGACCGGTTCCCCGTGATGAAGCTGATGGATTCCATCAATGTTTCCGCCAGCATGGGACTGATTAAACCGGACCCGCGGATCTATCAAAGGGTGCTGGCGGAGCAGGGCCTATCCCCGGAAGCCTGCCTGTTTGTGGACGACCTGAAAGAGAACATCCAGGGCGCGGAAGGCTGCGGTATCCAGGGCTATCCGTTCACTACGCCGGAAGCGTTCTCCCTTTTCCTGACAGAACACAAATTCATCGGATAAATTGTCCCTTCTCCCTTTCTTTCCCGTTCCTGGAGTGTTATAATAGAAAAAAACAGGAGGTCTTCGCCATGAATGTAAAAATCCAGGATTTAAAGGACGTAACCATCAGCGGCGTGAAAACGCTGTGCACCAAGTCGCTGGACCCTTATAAGGAAACTTTCTTTGAGTGGACCGCTTTCCCCATGACAGTGGATTTTAAATCTACTCAAATCGCCTGTGGTTTGCTGGAGGGCTGGCACCATACTCCTGCCTTTGACGAGATTGAGTATCATGCGGACGCCGAGCTGTTTTATTTCCTGGAAGGCCCCGCTGTGATGCTGTTCGTGGACATCAAGGACGGAAAGGCCGTGATGGATTCCGCTCAAATGGTGCGGATTCCCGCCGGAACGGAGCTTAGCATCGACGCCGGCAAGGGCCATTTTGTAGCGGTGGCCGAGGGCGACACGATGAAGGCCGTTGTGATCGCGCCGGTCCAGGATTCCCCCAGAATCACCTTGGACGAAACTATCTGCGGCGAATAATAATCCTTTTATTGACAGTACATACCCCCGGCGGAGGAATCCCCTTCGCCGGGGATTTTCTTTATCCATAAAAAGGCCCGTTCCTAAGAAGGAACGGGCCTTTTTACCCCTTATTTATGATAAAGCTTTTTGGATTGATACACCGGCTCTGTGGTTAAATTCACCCCTAATTTCCGAAAAGTAGTCTCGTCCACCTGGGACAAGATCACCGAGGAGTGGGCTTCGCAGCCCTTTAATTTGGAAAGCTGCTTGAGAGCCAAAGCCGCGGTAGGGTTCGTGGCGGCGCTGATGGAAAGGGCGATTAATATCTCGTCGGTGTGAAGCCTGGGATTATTGTTTCCCAGATGCTTGATTTTCAGGTTTTGGATCGGCTCAATGACGATGGGCGAAATCAGCAGGATATCGTGGCTGATGCCTCCCAGGCGCTTTAGGGCGTTCAGCAGCATGGCGGCAGACGCTCCCAGCAGGGATGAGGTCCCCCCGGTGATGATTTCTCCATCTGGAAGCCGAATAGCGGCGGCCGGCAGCTTGTCCCGTTCCGCCCGCTCCATGGCGGGAACCACGCAGGCCCTGTCCTCTACGCATACGCCGGCCTTGCTCATCAAAAGCTCAACCTTGGTGACGGCCTCCTCGTCCAGCCGGCCCTGTTTCGCGTCCCGCTGGGTATAATAATACCGGCGGATAATTTCCTGGCAGGAGGCTTCCCGGCAGGCCTGGTCGTCCACAATACATTTTCCAGCCATGTTCACCCCCATATCGGTGGGAGATTTATATGGGCTTTCCCCAAAAATCCGCTCAAAGGTGGCGTTAAGAACCGGGAAAATCTCTACATCCCGGTTATAGTTCACCGCCGTTTCCCCGTAAGCCTCTAAATGGAAAGGGTCGATCATATTCACATCGTTTAAATCCGCGGTAGCCGCCTCATATGCCAGATTTACCGGGTGCTTTAGCGGCAGGTTCCAAATAGGGAATGTCTCAAACTTCGCGTAACCGGCCTTGACCCCCCGTTTGTGTTCATGGTACAGCTGAGAAAGGCAAGTGGCCATTTTGCCGCTCCCCGGGCCCGGCGCGGTGACGATTACCAAAGGCCGGGTGGTTTCGATATACTGGTTTTTGCCATAGCCCTCGTCGCTGACGATCAGCGGAATATTGGCGGGATAGCCCGCAATGGGATAGTGCAAATAAACCGGCACGCCCAGCATACGAAGGCGGTTTTTAAAGGCATCCGCCGCGGCTTGTCCAGAATATTGGGCGATCACCACGCTGCCTACATACAAGCCAATGCCCCGAAACGCGTCGATGAGCCGGAATACGTCGGCGTCATAAGTGATACCCAGATCCCCCCGGACCTTATTTTTCTCAATGTCAGCCGCGTTAATGACAATTACGATTTCCGCTTCATCCTTCATCTGAAGGAGCATACGAACCTTGCTGTCCGGCTGAAAGCCCGGCAGCACCCGGCTGGCATGGTAATCGTCGAACAGCTTGCCGCCCAGCTCTAAATAAAGCTTATTGTCAAACTGGCGGATTCTCTCTAAGATATGTCTGGATTGCGTCTTTAGGTATGCGTCGTTATCAAACCCAATTTTCATGCTTTTTCCTCACTCGCTTTCACTTCCTACAGATTCCATTATAATAAAATTACCAGGGAAATACAACTGAATCTTAAGGAAACCCTTGTAGAAATTTAATGTGAAAAAAATCTTTTATCATCCAGATTACTCGCTTACATTTAGAAAATAAAAAAGCAAGCCCATTTTAATGGGCTTGCTTTCGCTGAAACGCGTTTTTTACACGGTGGCTGTCTCTTTTTCCGCTTCCTTCACGGTATGCGCTTCCTCCTGCTGGAGATTTTCCCGCGCCACGGACAACATCAGCTTAATGCGGTTTTCCTGATTGACCCTAGTAGCGCCGGGGTCGTAATCGATGGCCACAATATTGGCCTTCGGATTTCTTTCCTTGATCTTTCGTATCATGCCTTTACCGCAGATGTGGTTAGGCAGGCAGCCGAAGGGCTGGGTGCAGACCACATTTTCATATCCAGATTCCGCCAGCTCCAGCATTTCCGCCGTTAGCAGCCAGCCTTCCCCCATTTTGTCCCCGTAGCCGATGACGCCCTTGACCAGTTCTTTGGTGTGGGCATAGGAGCTGGGGGGCATAAACTGGGGCTGGCGCTTCACCGCCGCGATGAGAATGGATTCTATCTTGGTGCAGTACTGCATCAGGGCGTTCACCGCCGCGTATTTCAGCGGATTGCCCCCGTAAAGCTTGATATCCTCCAGACGGTTATCCACCTTAAACAAGGCGAAGCCCAAGATCCCGGGTAGGCACACCTCACAGTCCTGGGATTCCAGGAACTCCTCCAGGCAGTTATTTCCTAAAGGCGCGTATTTTACATAGATTTCCCCTACCACGCCCACCTTGACCTTTTTCTTTGTGCGGTTCAGGTTCAGCTTCGCAAAATCGTCCACAATTTTGTTCATATTTCTTTCCAAATCCTTGGCGCTGTAGCCGCTGCCGGAATTCAATTCCTGGGCCAGCTGCTGGCTCCACCGGGACACCAGCCGGTCGCTTTCTCCGGCGATGATCTCATAGGGCTTGCACTGGTTGCGCAAAAGCATCAGCTCGTCGCCGTAAACCAGCGCCGCCAACACCCGCCGGATCATGGGCAAGGTGATATGGAAGCCGCTGTTTTTCTCCAAACCGGAAATATTCAGGCTGATGACCGGCACCTTTTCATAGCCGGCCTTTTTCAGCGCCTTCCTAAGAAGATGGATGTAGTTGGAAGCACGGCATCCGCCGCCGGTTTGGGTAATCATCAGAGCGGTATGGTCTAAATCGTACTTGCCGGAATTCAGCGCGTCGATCATCTGGCCGATAACCAAAATCGCCGGATAGCACGTATCGTTATGTACATACTTTAATCCCGTCTGGGCGATTTGCGGGCCAGTGGTCTCCAGCAGCACCGCCTTGTAGCCGTAGTGGGTAAACACATCCTTAATGATATTAAAGTGAATCGGCGCCATCATCGGGAATAAAATGGTGTATTCCTTTTTCATTTCCTTGGTGAACAGCAGGCGCCCAGTCTTATCATACTCTAATTTTGCCATAATGGTCTCCTTTAACGCCGTCCGGCGGCGCTTGATAATTGAATCGGGTAAGTAGTCGCGTTTATTCCTGGTCCAGGGCGGCGAACAAGCTCCGCATACGGATTTTCACCGCGCCTAGGTTGGTGATCTCGTCAATTTTGATCTGGGTGTATATCTTCCCCTCCGATTCCAGGATATCCCGGACCTCGTCGGTGGTGATGGCGTCCACGCCGCAGCCGAAAGACACCAACTGCACCAGGTTCATGCGGGGCTGGTTCTTCAGGTAATGGGCCGCCGCGTAAAGCCGGGAGTGGTACGTCCATTGATTCAAAACCCCGGTGGGGAATTTCTTCACCCGGGAACTGATGACGTCCTCGGAAATGATGGCTACACCGTAGCCCGCGATCAGCTTGTCGATGCCGTGATTGATCTCCGGGTCCACGTGATAGGGCCGGCCCGCCAAAACAATGACGTTCTTCCCTTCTTTTTCCGCTGTTTCCAAAATCTCCTCGCCCTTGGCCCGAACCTTTTCAAAATAGCCGTAATATTCCTCATAGGCCGCTTTCGCCGCTTTTTTCACTTCTTTCAGCGTGATGCCGTCAAAATACTTATTGAGCATGGCGTGGGCTTTCACAGGGAAATCACGCTTTCGGTGCAGGCCCAGATAGTCGTGGATCAGGGTGATTTTAGAAGCGTCCCCCACATTGGCGGCGATCACCTCGGGATAATAAGCCACCACCGGGCAGTTGTAATGGTTATCCCCCAGCTTTTCGTCCAGGTTATAGGACATGCAGGGATAAAAAATCGTGGTCACGCCCTCGTCGATCAGGGTCTGCACATGGCCGTGCATCAGCTTGGCCGGGAAACAAACCGTATCGCTGGGGATGGTGTGCTGGCCCCGCAGGTACAGCTTGGAATTGGACAGAGGCGACGTTTTTACACTGAAGCCCAAATCCTTGAAAAAGCGGTACCAGAAAGGCAGCAGCTCATACATGTTTAAGCCCATGGGAATCCCGATGACACCCCGGCTGCCCTCGCAGGAGCGGTATTCATCCAGAAGCCTCAGCTTATACTCGTAAATATTCAGGCTTTCGTCTGCGGTTTTCTTGGTAATGGGCTTTTCACACCGGTTGCCGCCGATGTATTTTCTTCCGCCTTCAAAGGTGTTCACCGTCAGCCGGCAGTGGTTGCTGCACAGGCCGCAGGTGACCACGCTGATTTTATGGGTGAATTTGGAAAGCTGCTCCGGACTTAAAATATCGCTTTTTCCTTTTTTCTTGCTTTGGGCGTACAGCGCCGCGCCGTAAGCGCCCATGAGCCCGGCAATGTCCGGGCGCACCACCTGGACCCCCATCTCCTGCTCGAACGCGCGGAGCACAGCGTCGTTTAAGAAGGTGCCGCCCTGCACCACCACCCGTTCTCCCAGCTCACCGGGAGACGAGGCGCGGATGACCTTATAAAGGGCGTTTTTCACCACGCTTAACGAAAGGCCGGCGGAGATGTCCTCGATGGTGGCGCCGTCTTTCTGCGCCTGCTTTACCGAGGAATTCATGAATACGGTGCACCGCGACCCCAGGTTCACAGGCTGTTTGGCGAACAGCCCCAGCTTGGAAAACTCCTCAATGGAATAGCCCAGGGCGTTTGCGAAGGTCTGCAAAAACGAGCCGCATCCGGAGGAACAAGCCTCGTTCAGAAAAATATTATCGATGGCGCCGTTATGGATTTTAAAGCACTTGATATCCTGGCCGCCGATATCGATGACAAACTGGACGTCAGGCATAAAACGCTTGGCCGCGGTAAGATGGGCCACGGTTTCCACAATGCCAAAATCAACGCAGAACGCGTTTTTGATGATCTCCTCGCCGTAGCCGGTAACGGCTCCCGCAGCGATCTCCACATCCGGATGCTCCCGGTACAGCTTTTCCAGAAATTCCTTGATAATGGGCACCGGGTTGCCGGAGTTAGGCTGATATTGGGAATAAAGCAATTCTCCGTTTTCGCCCATGACCACCGTTTTTACCGTAGTGGAACCGGCATCCATGCCCAAGTACACTTTTCCCTGATAGGTGTCAAAATCGCCCCGTTTTACGGAACACTGGCCGTGCCGCTTTAAAAACGCGCCATAATCCTCCTGGGATTGAAACAACGGCGGGTTATACGCAAAGTTTCCGGAGGCCTGATAGTGCTCCGCCTGGTCAATAGCCTGATCCAGGTCGATCTCCTCTTCCGCGCTGAACGCGGCGCCCAGCGCCACATAATACAAAGAGTTTTCCGGGAAAATCCCCTTGGTGCGCAGCGTCTCGTCAAAGCTTTTCCGCAGCTCGGACAGGAAGGTCAGCGGGCCGCCTAAATAGACGATATTGCCCTTGATTTCCCGGCCCTGGGCCAGGCCCGCGATGGTCTGATTGACCACGGCGTAAAAAATGCTGGCGGCAATATCGTTTTTCCTGGCCCCCTGGTTCAAAAGCGGCTGAATGTCAGATTTGGCAAACACGCCGCACCGGGAAGCGATGGTATAGGTTTTCTCATAGGTTTTGGCAAGCTCGTTCATTTCATCAGGGGACACGTTCAGCAGGGTTGCCATCTGGTCGATGAACGCGCCGGTGCCGCCGGCGCAGGTGCCGTTCATGCGCACCTCCATACCGCCGGTCAAAAACAGAATTTTCGCGTCCTCGCCGCCCAGCTCGATAATCACGTCGCTGCCGGGCAAAAGCCGGTTCGCCGCCACCCGGGTGGCGAATACCTCCTGCACAAAGGGCAGGCGGCAGTTTTCCGCCACACCCATTCCAGCGGAACCAGAAATGGCCAGCTGGGCCGTCTTTTCCTTCACCACGTTGTCACGGACATACTGCAGGATTTCCCGGATTTTTTCCGTGATCTGGGAGTAATGCCGTTCATAGGATTTATGTAAGATTTCATCGTTTTCCCCCAGCACAACGCATTTAATGGTGGTGGAGCCGATGTCTAGTCCGATTTTCAAAAGAGTATCTCTCCTTTTCGTTTACTATATCTTTCTATGATACCAGACTTTTTCTAAGAAAAAAAGCTGGAAATAAAATTTTTTTGAAATATCCAACGCCTATTGACAAATCAGGGTTTTTCTGTAAAATATTAACTATAAGTTAACAGTTTACATTTATTTACTAAATAAGTGTAGCATTTTGAGAAATATTTGTCAAGCGGCTGGGAGGCATACTGTGAATTCCTCAAGAGACATCTCCGATCATCTTTTTTTGCTCATACCCATGCTTTATAATCAGATCATCCGCCCGCTGGAGGGCGCTCTCCGGGCAAAAATAAGCCCTCTTCAATTTTACGCTCTCATGGCGCTGAAACGGGATGGCTGTATGACCATGTCCGCCCTTTCTGGTCAATGCGGCGTTTCCAAACAGCAAAGCACCAGGCTGATTAACAGCCTGGCGGAAACCGGCCTGGTGGAACGCCGGCCCTGCAGGCAGGACCGACGGCTTATTTTTATCTGTTTAAGCCCTTATGGAGAAGAACTTTTGGAAAGGCTCCGCCTCACCGCCTGCCGGGCGATTGAGGAACGTCTGGGTGTTTTAAATTCCTCGGAGCAGGAGAGCATGCTGCTTTCTCTAGAAACTATTTGGAAGCTTGTGGACAAATTGAAAAAAGAAGGAAATCCAACATAATTGGATTTCCTTCTTTCATTTTTCATAAACCACAACCGCCTGGGCGTGCATCCCATCATACGCCGCCTCGCAATCGCTTTTTTCATATCTGTATTGCTTACCCGCGGTGGGATCGTTGAAATAATAAAACTCCCGGTCATAGCCCACCAAAAGCAGACAGTGCTCCGGCCGCATCCACTGAAGCTCTCTTCCAGTTTCCTCGATCAGCCAGCGGTCCCCAGGTGTGGGATATTCCATATCGATGGTCGCCCAAATTATCACCGGGGTATTTTGATCCACATACATTTCGCACAAAGTTTCCAGAGGAATCCCGAACAAGGCGCTGACCAGGTATTTTTCAGGATCCACCGCCCTGCCAATGGCCTTTTTAATCACCGGGGCATAGCAGCCCCAGCCGCTGGCTTCCCGGGGATCTCCCAAAAAGGCTTCCCAAGGGTCGCCGCCGTACATTTGCCCGTTTTCCGCGGTCCAGGGCTCAATTCCCAAATCCAGATAGTTATCAATAAATTCATCCACCGTGATTGAAATCCCCAAATGCCGGAGCGCCATCACCGCGGAAACAGATTCGCAGCCGGTGGGATACCGCCCTAATTGGCTGATATACGGAACATCCAAAAGGACAGCGCCGTTTTCGCTGTGAATATTTCTTTGACTGCCGTCAGGGGCTGGCTCCTGGGCAATGAGAGACGCCGACTCTGGCCCAATAGGGCCGGCGGTGCCGTTAGCCCGCTGCTGATCCCCTTCGCCTTTCCCCTCTGGGGACGCTTCCGAAAATGTTTGGCTCGCGGCAAAAGAGGTGTCGGCGGGGCCTAAAACCCCGACGGTTTTCATCACCGCTAAGGCGGCGACAAATATTGCTCCAAAAATAACGATCAGGCAAGACCCGGTGACAAGCCTTTTCTTCCTCCGGTATCTTTTTTCCGCAGGCCCGTGCCTTTGCTTCCCCATCTTCAATTCCCTCCAAGCTTATGCTTTTCTCGCGCTCTAAGGTAATTGTATGCGCTGGAATCACATAATGTCCTCAAAGAAATGTAAGGGAAACGTAAAAACGCACGGCAGGAAAGCCGTGCGTTTTTGATCCAGGGAAAATTTCAGCTTTGCCAAGGCTTATTTCAGGCTGAAACCCACAAACCGCTCTTCTATGGGGCTGTAAATTAAAACCAGGGAGGTTCCGTCAGAGGCGGTACACATTAAATAAATGTGGTTATCGTAAGACAAGCTGGTAAACTGGGCGTTCGTGATCAGGGTACAAAGCCAGCTCGTATTGTCGGCAAGGTATCCTTTCTGGCTATCAACCAGGTCTTGGTGGCGGAGCAGAAAATCGGAAAAGGCATCGCCGCTTTTTTCCCACATAAGCCTCTGCCCGTAGCCGTCGATTTCCATCTGACGCCTTGAATCCAGGTCCAGCACTTCAACCGGCTTCATCAATTCCACAAAATCTTCCCAGTCTTTCTGAAGCTTGCGGAGGGCCTGATCCATTTCGTCCGGGGTAATTTCCGGTTCATTTTCATTGATACAGGAGAAATAACAGACATTGGCCGAGCGATAAGCGATATTGACCGCATATTGGGTGCCGTTTTCATCAGTAAGCTTGATATCCTTTAAAAAGTAAAGCCCGCTCTGCTCCGATTCCTGAAGCCTCATCTGGGAATGGAGCTTTTCTATTGACCCGGTATATCCCGCAAGGTAATACACACAGCCAACCGCCAGCTCATAAACCTCCGGCCCAAAATCGGTTATTACCTTCTCCGATTCTGAATACAGGTTCCAAGGATAGAGGTTCAGTTCCTCGGTGCTGTTGACATAAAGAAGATTGGCGTTTTTGGGCTGCTCCATCTCCTCGACCGTTCCCTTATAATTGGGGAGGAACAAAGGGGCCAAGCCTACCACCAGCAAGCAAACAGCCATCAAAAGCAAAGCGATTACAAAGGGAAGGCCTTTTTGCGCCAGCTTCATAATGATTCCTCCTCCTTTGCCAAGGGAATGGATACCTGTACCGTGGTGCCCTTGCCCGGCTCGCTTTCAAAGGTGATTTTCGCATGGTGCCGCTCCGCGATAGACGCGCAAAGGGACAAGCCGAGCCCCACGCCGCCTTCCTTCCGAGACCGGGACTTATCCACCATATAGAAAGGCTCGCTGATTTTTTTCAGCTCCTGGGCGCTCATACCGATCCCCTGGTCCGCTACGGAAATAACCATTCTTTCCCTTTTCTTCCGGCAGGCAATCCGTATTTTCTGCCCGTCGCCGGAGGCTTTCATCGCATTGTCCACCAAGTTATACAGCAGGGATTTGAACAGCTCCTTATCCACAGTGACAAAAGCGTCCACCGGGGCAAGCTCCAGGGTCATGCGGCGCTTTTCCAGGACCGGCGCCACAGAAGCGGCAACCTCCTCTAAAATTTCGGCGACGGCTACCCGCTCCAATTCCATAGGCGCGTTGTCAGCCAGCGAAAGCTCAAGCAGCTTGCCGGACAGCCCTCTCAGCCTTTTAGCCTCCTCTACAATAATCCTGGCATACTCCTGCCGCTCGCTGTCTGTTACCACCCGCTTACAGCTCAGCACATCCCCCAGGCACATCACAGAGGTCAGCGGGGTTTTCATCTCGTGAGCCAGGCTGTCCACAAACCGTTTCCGGCTGTCGGCGACCTGCCGCAGCTGCTCCACATTGGTTTCAATGGCTTCCGTCATCCCATTGATGTTCCCGATCAGCTCCCGGAATTCTCTGCTTCCCTGCTCCTTGATCTTCCGCTTATAGTCGCCATCCGCGATTTTCCAAAGGGACGCGTTGACCTCGGTCAGCGGCCGGAGGAGATGGCGCATCCCGGCCCACAGGATTAAACCGGTGATTAAGGCGAACGCTATGCTGACAAGGCTGATAAACCTCAGCTGGCTCTGATAAATATGATAGATTTCCGTCACGTCGTATGAAGTGAAAAGATAGTATTCAACGCCCTCCAGCCGCAGCTTAGAGCACACATTCAGCAGGGTTTTATCCTCCGCGTCCAAAATCAAAGAGAGGCATTGGTCACTTTCCTTCACCGCGCTGAGAAATTCCGGTTGTCCCGACAAATGATCCATCTGCACAGAGGCGAACACCCCGGTGTCGCTGTAAACCGCCGCTCCGCTATTGATCCCGGCCCGGGAGGAAACCGCCGTTTTAATGATTCCCTCCACAGCTTCTTTGGAAAGAAGAATCTGTCCCTGCCGGATGCGCTCATAGGCGATATTATTGGCGATGCCGGAGGCGTAGTATTCATGGGCGGAAACGTCCTGGATTTTTTCCCGTTCCACAGAAGCGGAAAAATAGCTGGTCAGCACAGACAGGGCGGTGACGCAAACCGCCGCCAAAACCACCGCCAGGGAAACTAGAAATATCTTTTGCCACAGCTTCATAGAATCAAGCAAAGGCCGCTCCCACAGCTTCACAGCCTCACCTGCTTTCCAGCCGGTAGCCCAGCTTTGGAATGGTAACCAGCTTTTGGCTTAAGGCCAGCTTTTTTCTGAGCTGCTGCACATGGATATCCACCGTCCGGCTTTCCCCCTGGAACTCATAACCCCATACCGCGGACAGCAGCCGCTCTCTGGTGATGGCGATATCCACATTCTGTATAAAAAAAGCCAGCAGGGCAAACTCCTTGGGGGTCAGGGCCACCTGCTCTCCCCCTTTGGCGACGGAATGCCGGTCCATATCGATTTCAATGTCGTCATAGGTGAGCCGGCTTCTGTCCTTGTGGGACCGGCGCAGCACCACCTCAATGCGCGCCAGCAGCTCTACCGCCTCAAAAGGCTTGACGATATAATCCTCCGCTCCCAGCCGCAGGCCCTTTACCTTATCCGTCACATCCTGCAGAGCTGTCAAAAATATCACCGGCGTCCCCCTGCTTTGAATCTTTTCCAGCACTTGAAAACCGTCCATCTGGGGCAGCATCACATCCAGCAGCACCAGGTCGTAGTCGTGTTCCAGCACCTCCCGCACCGCGGACTGGCCGTCACCGCAGATTTTGCAATCGTATCCGACAATGGAAATGGTCACCTCAATGGTTTTCGCTATGTTAGGGTCATCCTCCACAATGAGAATTTTGACCACGCTATCCCTCTTTCCTTATGAAACACAATCTTTTTTCATTATAGCAATTTTAAAAAGCCAATTCAAGCAAAGGAGCGCCGCCCCAAAAAAGTATGACCTTTTTGAGACGGCGCCGTGACAAAAACAATACAATTTTACACCCTGATGTTGACAAGATGGGCTACGCCGGGAATGCTTTCCCCCTGCTGGGAAGAGGTAGGGGACATCAGCGCCCCGGTGGCCATAAAGAGAATATTGCGAAGCTGGCCCTTTTGCATTTTATTTAATATGACAGAGCAAAGCACCGACGCGCTGCATCCGCAGCCAGAGCCCCCGGCATGGACGTCTTGAGCCTGGCGGTCAAAAATCAGCAACCCGCAGTCCTGATGGTTTTCCTGGATAGACACGTTCTCCCTGCTTAAAATTTCATACAGCAGATTACTGCCTACCTCTCCCAAGTCGCCGGTGAGGATTAGATCATAATCCTTAGGACTGGTTCCCGTGTCGCTGAAGTATTCCCGCAGCGTCTGTGCCGCCGCTGGCGCCATAGCGGCTCCCATATTGGCGGCATCCTTAATCCCCAGATCGGTGATCTTTCCAATAGTGACCGCGGAAACATAGGGCGTGTTTTCTCCCTTTCCCAAAACCGCCGCGCCGGAACCGGTTACCGTCCATTGGGCGGTAGGAGTCCTTTGCCCGCCGTATTCCAGCGGGAAACGGAACTGCCGTTCCGCGGAACAGAAATGGCTGGAGGTGACCGCAACACAAAGGTTCGCCATTCCCGCGTCCACCAGGAAGGCGGACAGCGCCAGGGTCTGCGCCATGGTAGAACAGGCCCCGTATTGTCCAAGAAAGGGAATTCCCAGGCTTCTAAGCCCAAAGGTAGAGGAGATACATTGGTTGAGCAAATCCCCCGCGAAAATGTAGTCCACCGCATCAGCCGTCACCCCCGCTTTTTTCATCGCGCAGTTCACCGCCTCTTTCTGCAGGCGGCTTTCCGCTTTTTCCCAGCTTTTTTCTCCTAACGAGGTATCCTCATAGGTCAGGTCAAAGGCGTTCCCCAAGGGGCCCTCCGACTCCTTTTTACCACAGATAGCGGCATAGCCTAAAATCGCCGGATGATGCTCCATGACGACGGTATACCGCCCCATTCTTTTTCCCATAACAGCCCTCTTTCCTATTAATACAAACCGAACACATACACGATAATGCCGTAAACAACCGACGCGGTGATACCGTACACCAAAACCGGCCCGGCGATCACAAACATCTTTGCCCCGATCCCCATGATAAAGCCCTCCGCCTTAAACTCAATGGCCGGGCTGACCATGGCGTTGGCAAAACCGGTAATGGGCACCAGAGTACCCGCGCCGGCCACTTTGGCAATGTTGTCGTAAATATGAAGGGCAGTGAAAGCAGCGCTGAGACCCACCAGGGTGACGGATACGGCGCACCTGGCGTCCTGCAGGCTCAAACCTGTCTGCTGGTAAAGATTCACCAGCACCTGGCCGATCACACAGATCAATCCCCCGATAAGAAAGGCGAAAAGGCCATTCCTCCAGCTTTTGGAATTGGGAGAGGCTTGGTTAGTCATTTGTGAATATTCTTGTTCGGTAATTTTCAAACAGTCCACTTTCCTTTCTGAATAATGCGAAAAATGAAACAACTGTCTCACTGAAATTTATTCTCTCTCCCAGTCAGAAAAATATGCAAAAAAGCGTCCCAGGATTTTTCTCCGGAGACGCTTTTCTTTTCTGTTTTTTATTTCATAGCCAGGGCGCGTTTCAAGCGGCCGCTGCAGGGCTTTTTATGATTGCAATGCCGATAACAAACCGCACAGTCCGCAAGGAGCGAGCAGAACCGCCTCCAATTCTTCTTTTGGCAATTTCATCGCGGTAACCTCCTTGGCCTTTTACCATATAGGGAAGTGTTCAAAAAAGCGGAACAAATCGCAAAGAATTTGTCCCGCTGTGTTTTGCCGCCGCTTTATTCCACTTTAGTGAGCCGGGCAAAATTAGCCATTAATTTTTTTGTTCCCTGTTCAAAAGCAATTTCCAGCAACACATCGTTCCCCATAGGCACGGCGCTGACCACCAGCCCCTTGCCAAAGGTCCTGTGCTGTACCATATCGCCGGTTTTAAAGGCATTTCCCCCTCGCACCGGAGGCGTTACCTGCCCAAAATGCATGGCGGCGGTTGCCGATTTTTTCCGGATCTCCGCCTCGGCCACCGGCATCCTCATGCCGGAATCCGGTTTTTTCCAATCCTGGTCCCGGGTCTTATCGATTAAGTCCAAAGGGATTTCCAGGCTGAACCTGGACGGCCGGTTCCGGCTGGTGGAGCCAAACAGCATACGGCTGTCCGCGTTCAGCAGGTAAAGGCACTCTTTGGCGCGAGTAATGGCCACGTAGCACAGCCGCCGCTCCTCTTGGATCTCGCTGGGATCATAAATTGCCTGCAGCCCGGGGAAAATCCCCTCCTCAAAGCCGGGCAGAAACACCACGGGGAACTCCAGGCCCTTAGCGGAGTGCATGGTCATCATCACCACGGTATCCGCGGTTTCATCATAATTGTCAATATCCGTCATCAGGGAAACTTCCTCCAGGAAAGCGGACAAAGTGGCCTCTTCCCTATTCTCCTCCTGGAACTTCAGAAGGTTGGAAGCAAGTTCGTTGATATTCTCAATTCTGGTCTCAGATTCTTCTTTTTCCGCTCTCAGCGCCTCGATATAGCCGGTTTTCTCCAGAATCAATTCATACAGTTCGTGAAGGGAAACATTCTCGTCGTCATTGGCGGCGATCAGCTCCTGCATCATATCATAAAACGCTTTCAGCTTTACAGAAGCCCGCCGCAGGCTGTCGAACTCATCGGCCCGTCCCAGGATCTCCAGCAGGCTTTCGCCCAAGGCCCCGGCGATTTCGCTAGCGGTGGCAATGGTCTTATCGCCAATGGAGCGTTTGGGCTGGTTAACGATCCGGCGCAGACGGATTTCATCCGCGGGATTATTGATGACGCTCAGATAGGCGATCATATCCCGGATTTCCCGGCGCTCATAGAACCGGTGCCCGCCGATGATCCGGTAAGGAATGCCGGATTTCACAAACACCTTTTCCAAAATATTGGACTGGGAGTTCATCCGGTACAGCACCGCAAAATCCGAATATTTCCGGCCTTTTCCCACCTGCTCCAAAATCGTGTTGGCCACAAAGCCCGCTTCCTCCTGCTCGTTATAAGAGGTGTGCACCTGGATTTTGTCCCCCTCCGGGTTCTGGGTCCAAAGTTTTTTCCCTTTCCGCTCCTCATTGTTGCTGATGACTTCATTGGCCGCGTTGAGGATATTCTGGGTGGAACGGTAATTCTGCTCTAAGCGAATCACAGCCGCGCTGGGATAGGACTTTTCAAAACTCATGATATTTTCAATGGTGGCCCCGCGGAATTTATAGATACTCTGGTCGTCGTCGCCCACCACGCACAGGTTTTTGCTTTTCTGAGCCAGCAGCCGCACAAATTCATATTGCACCTGGTTGGTATCCTGATACTCATCCACCATGATATAGCGAAACCGGTTCTGATAGTATTCCAGCACCTCCGGGCATTGGCGGAACAGCTCCACTGTATTGCTTAAAAGGTCGTCAAAATCCATGGCGTCCGCTTCCCGCAGGCGTTTCTGATACAGCTCATAAACGGATCCGATCTTCGCCAGGCGGAAATCGTTTCCCGCGGCCGACTGGTAATCCGCCGGGGAAAGCATGCTGTCCTTGGCGTGGGAAATTTCAGACAGAATAGATTTATGGGAAAGCATTTTGTCATCGATGTTCAGCGCCTTCTGGCAGTCCTTTATCAGGCGTTTGCTGTCGTCGGTATCATATACGGTAAAATGGTTGCTGTAACCGATCCGGTCGCCATCACGCCTTAAAATCCTGGCGCAGGTAGAGTGAAAGGTGGCGGCCCAGACATCGCCGCCGGTATCCCCCAGCATAGCGGCAAGCCGGTCTTTTAATTCGCCCGCCGCCTTGTTGGTAAAGGTGATGGCCAAAATCTGCCACGGCTTGGCCAGGCCCTGGTCGATAATATAGGCGATCCGGTTGATCAGCACCGTGGTTTTTCCGCTGCCGGCGCCGGCTAAAATTAAAAGCGGGCCTTCTGTATGTAACACAGCTTCTAACTGCTTGGGATTCATTTTCTCTAATTTTTCCTTCATCGTGCTCATTGATTCACCGCCAGTTTCCTTTGATTTATGCTTTAGGCAAAAGTGCATGTTAGATTATTGTACCTCATTTTTCATGAAATAGCAACTTTTCAGCCCGACAGCTTTCACCGCTGGCAAAGATCGGAAATCGGCCTGGTCGGTTTATACGATGGGACTAAAATTAACATTAGTATACCATAAAAATCTGAATCGCGGTAGCCTTCAAAGAACTTTCTGCAAAGAAAGCAAATTACAGCTTGACAAGCCATCTTAAATACTATATAATAATCGAGCAGCAAAAATGGACGTTTAGCTCAGCTGGTAGAGCGTCCGCTTGACGTGCGGAAGGTCAGCGGTTCGAACCCGTTAACGTCCACCAAGAGATTCCCATCATTTCAGGCAATCTGGAATGATGGGAATTTTTGTTTTCCAGCGTTTTTCAATCCTTTCTTGCTTTTCTTAAAAATAGGCTTTGCCGCCGCGGTGCCCAAAGCTGACGGATATTTTCTTAAAAATTAAATAAAGTTCCGTACATCCTGCCAAAATCCTGAAAAAGCTCTTGTTTTCCGGCAAAAAGTGTGTTAAATTGTTAACGGTTCCTTGCGGTTTCGCCAGGGGCCCATGCGGTAACTCTCTGGAGAGTCCCGATTTCGGGAGCCGAAGGTGTAAGGCGGAATTTTCGCCGATCTCTCAGGCAAAAGGACAGAGGATGCAGAAACTTTTGTCTTTTCTTTCGAAAGCCGGACTTGTTCGGCTTTTATTTTTTTGGAAGGAGAAATAGAAGGTATGTTGGAACAGATCAACGAATGGATTAAATGGCTGGATGGAGCCGTCTGGGGCCTGCCGCTGATTGTTTTCATTCTGGCAGTTGGAATTTTCATGACGGTGCGCTTGGGAGGGCTTCAGATCAGGCGGCTGCCGAAAGCGCTGAAATACATGGTGAAAAATGAGGAAGGGGGCCGCGGCGAGGTCAGCAGTTTTGGCGCGCTGTGCACCGCGCTTTCCGCTACCATCGGCACCGGCAACATTGTAGGGGTTGCAACCGCCGTGGTAGCGGGCGGTCCCGGCGCGCTGTTTTGGATGTGGATCGCCGCTTTATTCGGCATGGCTACCAAATTTTCCGAAGGCGTGCTAGCCATCAAATACCGCCATATCGGCGAGGACGGCCATGTGCTGGGCGGGCCTTTCTATTATATTGAAAAGGGTATGGGAAAAAATTGGAAGTGGCTCGCCAAGATGTTCGCCTTCTTCGGCATGTGCGTGGGCCTGTTCGGTATCGGCACCTTTACCCAGGTTAACGGAATTTCCTCCGCGGTAAAAAATTTCTTTGATGCCGATTCCAGCCATACCGTCACCATTTTTGGCATAGATTATTCCTACACCGTGATTATCGCCGGCGTGGTCGTTGCCGTCTGCGTGGCTCTGGTAATCATCGGCGGCTTGGGCAGGATCGCCCAGGTATCCCAGGTGGTGGTGCCGTTTATGGCTATTATTTACGTCGCGTTCTGCGTGCTGCTTCTGGGCTTCAATTTTCAGCAAATCCCCAGTGCTTTGGCTACCATCGTGGAAGGCGCTTTCAATCCCCAAGCGGTGACCGGCGGAATTGTGGGCAGCATCGCCATCGCCATGCAGATGGGGATCGCCAGAGGTATTTTCTCCAACGAGGCCGGCTTAGGCTCCGCCCCCATCGCCGCTGCCGCCGCCAAAACCAACGAACCGGTCCGGCAGGGACTGGTTTCCATGACCGGCACGTTTATTGACACCATCGTCATCTGCACCATGACCGGGCTGTGCATCGTCATCACCGGCTCCTGGAACGTGGGGCTGGAGGGCGTCGCTGTCACTACCCGGGCTTTTCAGAACGGACTTCCCTTTGACCCCCAGGTCGCTTCCTTCATTTTGATGGCCTGCCTGGTGTTTTTCGCCTTTACCACCATTCTGGGCTGGGATTATTACGGTGAACGCTGCCTGGAATATTTCTCCGGCGGGAGCCAAAAGGCTGTTTTGATTTACCGTTGGCTGTATATCCTGGCGGTATTCTTCGGGCCCTATATGACGGTAGAGGCGGTTTGGAACATTGCCGATATCTTCAACGGGCTGATGGCATTCCCCAACCTGATCGCCATTCTGGCCCTAAGCGGCGTGGTCTGTAAAGAAACCAAGGATTATTTCAAACGCTTAAAGGAACGAAGCGATATTTAAAGAGCATAAGAATCAAATCGGCCCAGGAATTTAGATTCCTGGGCCGATTTAGCTTATGGCTTCTTTTTCATGGGGACAAACTCCGGCATATCCTGATATTGGCCATAATTGGAGGGCGCCTGAAAACCAATCCTACGGTATAAAGCCATTGCTTCCGCCAAAGGTTCCCCGGGCACCAAAATCAAAAAGGAACCGCCTTCTTGTTTTGCCTTTTGTTCCAGCCGTTTCATGATTTCCTTGGAAATCCCCCCGTCCCCCGGTATTCCTTACGGGCATACACGTTCTTTTCCTCGGCGCATTCCCCGCCACCTTTGGACCCCCGCGCAGCCCGCCGGAGGCCGTCATACGCCACAACAACGTCATAAATGCCTTCTAATCGGTTTATAAGGAAGATATTGGGCACAGTTTTCCTATCCGCCTGCAAGTCCATTTAAGTACGCGTCCCGTTCCCAGCACAAACCAATAAAACCCTGGCTGCCGCCGGTATCCGTAAACCGCATTCGCGCTCTCCCTTTTAACGCGAAATTGCCAAATCCCGGATCCCCCGCAAGGCTAATTATCCAATGCCCAAAGCGTCTTTGGCCAGCCGGTCCGCCCGGTCGTTGAACCGGTCGCCGGAATGGCCTTTCACCTTGACAAAGGTGATCTTAAGCCGCTGGGCCGCCTGCTGGTAATACGCGCGGTAAGCCTTGGTGGCCTCTTTATTGGCCCTCCACTCTCCGGTGCACCACTTGGCGATTCCTTCATAATCATGATGGATTTCCAGGCTTTGAATTCCCCGCTCCAGGCAGAAGTTCATCGCTTCCTCGCTGCCTTTGATTTCTCCCGCCACATTATGCATGGCGGCAAGCTCCGGATCACTGAACTTTTTGGAGATTTCAAAGGTTTCTCCCTGATAAAAAATCACCGCGCCGCAGGCAAATTCTTTGGTCCCCCCATGGTAGCTTCCGTCCACATAGGCGACCGCTTCCGCCGCGCCCGCCAAATTCCCGCCTGCCGCCGGAACGGAAGGCGCGGCGCCTGTCATTCCGGTTTCCAGAAATTGCTGCGCCTCCTCCCTGGTGGGAAAGCTTTTAAACGACGCTCCCGGGTACCCGGTCACCTGCTGCTGGCATTGGCTCCAGGTGGTAAAAATTCCTGTGGTTCTCCCCTTGCGCACGGCATAAAATTTTGTCGCCACTAATTCGCACACCGCTTTCTATCCTTTGAATTTTAAATCCAGGCCCGCCTTGCGACGGGCTTCCGGCAATTATTCCAGCAAATCCTTTTCTTCCGGATGCTTTTCAAACCAGGCCACCGCGTAAGAGCACTCCGGCCGGGCTTTTTTCCCTTGCTTTCTGATGGCGTCCACCGCTTTCCCCAGCAGCTGGCCGGCTACCCCCTGGCCTCTCAGGGACTCGTCCACAAAGGTATGGTCGATCACCGCCGTGTGGGTCCCGTCCTCAGGGAACGTCACCTCGGCCAAAAGCTTTCCGGCGGCGTCTACCGCGTAAATCCTTCCCTTTTCTTCCAAGAACTCCATAAAAACCCTCCTTTTCTTAATCATCGCGTAAAAAGCAGCTTCTGAACACCCTTATCATCGTTTCCCAGGCTTCCTTGATTCCTTTTTCAACCAAATGACACAGATTTTTCAAAAATAGCCCTTGTTATTTTCCCCTGTTCCGAATAAAATAAAAATATCTGTTTGTTTATCAAGAATTGTTTTAAGGAAGGTGCCCTATGACCAAGCGTGAAGAATTTTTCAAAAAGCTGTATCCTTTTATTTTGGGCTTTTACGCCCTCTTCAACATAGGCTGGGGAATTTATTATATTACGCAAAACCGCCCCTATTATTATATTCTGGCCTTCAGCGCCTTACTGTTCATTCCCATTGTGGATCTTGTTTATAAGCTTTTGCGTTTTCAGCCTATTTATCAATTGAGCGCTTTTATTTACCTTTTCATTTTTATGCTCTACACCCTTGGCATTGTGCTTCAATTTTATTCCTATGTGCCCCATTTTGACAAAATTGCGCATACCTTCTCCGGCGCGTTTGTCAGCTTTCTTGCCCTGATCCTTTTTTATTTGCTCAAGCCCAGCCGTGAAATTGAGGAAAATGATTTTCCCCTGGCCAGCGTATTCTCTCTCGCGGTGTCCATGGGGATGGCGTGCTTTTGGGAAATCTGCGAGTACACACTAGACTTAGTAGTTCACAATGACCCCCAAAAGGTTCTTACCACCGGAATTCACGACACGATGCAGGACATGATTGTCTGCACCATCGGCGCGCTTCTTATGTTTATTCCTTACTATTTGTATTACAAAAAGAAAAAGGTCGGGTTTATTATGGGCGGGTTTGAAAGAATGGTCCAGGTAAATCTTAAGAAAAAATAAATCTCTCTTAAAAGCCGGCGGGCGCCGCCGCGCAAGAACAAAGCTGCCGGGAATCTCGTTTTTCCCGGCAGCTTTGCTGCTGGTAAGCCTTTATAAAATGCTTTGGCCGTTGATCTCCAGCTGGAATTTCAAGCCCAGCTTTTCCGCCGCTTTCCGGCAAAGGAGCATCCGGTCTAAAAAAATCTCAAAGTAATCCATCACCGGGGAAATTTCCGTGTCGATGGTCACGGAAAGAAGAATCGCCTTTTTATCCTCCGCCAGACTTGTGGTGGAGTCCACCACCGCGTAATTTACCCGGTCGTGAATATCAAACGTGGCAAAATCGGCATTGCGCACCCGGCTGCGGCGCACGTCTGTTTTATCCGCTAAAATCAAAGCCGCCGCCACCTCGTTGACGGGAAACGCCGTGCTTTCGTCATGGTTCCCGATGGCGCTGATAATCGTGGAAAGTTCCTCAGCGTCCGCCCCCAAATTATTCAAAAGCCAGAACGCCATGACCGCGCCGCTTTGGGCGTGGTCGATCCGGTTAATCACATTGCCGATATCATGGAGATACCCTGCGATCCAAGCAAGCTCCGCCTTTCGGCCGCCGTAGCCCAAATCCAGCATTAGCTGCTTGGCGAACCGGGCTACCTTGGTCACATGGGCAAAGCTGTGCTCCGTATACCCCAGCGCCACCAGGGCTTCATCCGCCTTGGTGATATAGGTGCGGATCTGTTCGTTGTTTTTGATAACGTCTTCTGTAATCATAATCGAATCCTTTTCTCTTTTCTTAGTTCCTGGAACGCCAGGTTTTTCATACAATGGCGAAAGAGGTGATCTTCTATGGATTTAAAAAACGGAAACATTCCAATCCGTCAATTAGAGGTAAATCCAAAGGCAAAATCGCTGATTCTGCGAGAATTCCCCATGCTCAGCGATCAGCTCATCCGCATAGCGCGAAACATGACCCTGAATGAGGTTCTGTCCCTGGTCAAAGGCTTTCACGTGCCTCAGCAGAAAATCAACCATGTTCTAGAGCAGCTGAAAAAATTATAAATCATCTTTCCCTGTCTGTAAAGCTTCCACGGTATTTTTCCTACTTTTGCAAAAGGTAAAACCGTGGAAGCTTTTTTATGCTTTAAAATCGTTTCAGCCTGCTGGTTCACCGTTTGATAAAACAAATTTTGAAAATGAAAAACATGAAAACATAGCCGCGCGCCTCTCAAAGCGCCCTGAGCCAGCCGGTTCATCACTTATCCAGCTGGCTGCGGGCCCCTTAAGAGGCGCGTGTATGGAATGCTTTTGTCGCTTTCGGTTTTATTCTGCGTTGGACGCCAATTCTGAAATTGTGGGATAACTGCTGATGGTTCCTGATTTCTGCACGGTGAAGGCCGCGTAACGGTTTGCCCAGCGGCACGCTTCCCCTAAGGAATCGCCCGCAGCCAGCCGGGCTGTCATAGAACCCAAAAATCCGTCTCCGGCCCCCGTAGCGTCAATAGAGCGTACCTGGAGCCCCTCGCCCTTCGTTATGTTACCTTCCTGGTCCAAACAGCAGAACCCTTTGTCTCCCAAAGTGATAACCACCTGCTGGCAGCCATAGATATTTCGGAGCAAAGCAGCGTTTTTCTCCCATTGCTCAGCGGGCGGACAGCCGGCCAAGCGCAGTATATGCGCCACTTCTACCTCGTTAAGAACTAAAACATCCACGAAACCCCAAAAATCCGGCGCCTGGTTTGGCACTGGGGAGGGATTTAAAACCGTTCGAATACCCAAGGACTTGGCCTTCTTTACCAGATATTTTACGCTTTCCAGCTCCAGTTCATAGCCGGTGACGCAATATTTGGCTTCCCGCAGGCTTTCCAGCGCCCTGTCAATCTCATCCCTGGGGATCGCCTGCTGTGTGCCGCTGCCAAGAATAATCATATTGTTGCCTTCGTCGTCAATAATGATGCAGCCGGAAGCACGGCGCGTGCCAGGCTGGCACACCACGAACCGGTCGTCTATCCCTTCCTCCCGCAGGAGCTCCTTTGCCCGGTGGAACCATTCTCCGCCCTGCACATGAGCAACCAGGGCTACCTTCGCGCCCACACGGCCGGCCGCTACGGCGACGTTGGTCCCCTTTGCTCCGTCGATTCCCCGGCCGCTCTCCAAGGCCCGGACCGTTTCGCCGGCTTTGGGAAGCTTATGAACCCGAATGCCGCCGTTGCTTACACTGTGCGTATACATTACAATGATATCAGGCTGAAACTTCATGGGATCGCCTCTCGTCTTTCTTTTCTTACTTTAAAATTGGAATACCCTCATATTTTCGCGATATCACATGATCGGCCGTCCCTCTGTCGCAATACAGCACGCACTGGGGCACATACTTTGGGAACAGCGTCACGGGATATTCCGTGGTGGGCTCGCTGAACAGCGCTATACGCAGCACTGTTTGTTTCCAACTCCCTGTGGTGACCACGAACACAGCCCGCCGCGCCCGGAGCATGGACTTCATCCCGATGGTGAACGCATTGGGAGGCAACGCGTCAAAACAGGCGCCGAATTCCCTTTCTCCATAAGCAATGATGGTATCCTCCCTCAGCGTGACGATTCTGGATTTGGACTGGGCGTATTCCTCCAGGCTGACCCGGTGGTAGGGGGAATACGGGCACTCGTTAAACGCCACCAGACCCTTACAGCCTACCCCGCCGATCAATGTATCGATTCCACCCAGCTCTTCGATTTTGTCATCAAACCGGTCCGGTTCCAAAGGATCCGGAAAATACCGCTGGGGTTCCGGCACGTTCAGCTTGGAATCGATTTTACTGTAAAATATCTTCTCCATTTTCGCTTTACAGGAAAAGCGGGTGTTTTCCGGAGGAAACAGCCGGTATTGCCAGTCAAGCCAGGTATCCATATGAAAGATATGCAGGTTCTTCAGATCAATGCCCTCCTGGTTGACCCGCTTGGCAAAAATATCATACTGCTCCGCGGGCCCCCCGGGAAGAATCCACCGCGTAGGCTGGCCCAGCCGGTTATTGTGGACCACCTCGTCCGCCAGAAGGTTCCCTACCTCCCGCGCCACGGTGTTCTTGTCATCCCGCACAACTAGTTCCATCTTTTTATCTGGTTGCCGCTCCAATTCCTCCAATGGGATAGAGCACCATTTTCTAAGATCTTCGTTTGTAATGACATATTCTTGCAACTAAGTATCACCTCAATTCCTACATGTTTTCCCGTCTTTTTTACGATATCTTCCCGGGACGCCCTATAAATCGCGGACGTCCCAGGATGCCTGAAAGCCAGAATCACCCTTTTACCCCGGAGGTGGTCACGCCCTCGATCACATACCGCTGAAATACCACATAAATCAGCAGCGGCGGGAGCATCGCCAGAAGCATGGAAGCGATTTTCACCCGGCTGTCGACCCAGTAATTTGGCGAAAGGATATTGGCGATGGTCACGCTGATGGGCTTGATATTGGTAGCCGTCACCAGGGAAGGCCACAAATACTGACCCCAGATTTTCATGAACATCAGAACCGTTGTGGTCAAAAGGCCGTTTCTCATCAGCGGAAACACGATCTGCCCGTAAATGCGGAAGTGGCCGGCGCCGTCGATTTTCGCGGATTCAATAAAGGACAACGGCAGGTCCTCGATAAACTGCATCATAATGAATACCGCCAAGGGCGCCACCATCAAGGGCAGTGAAACGCCCAGCAGGGTATCCGCCATTCCCATGCCGAAAACCAAGCGGTACAAAGGAATGATATACAGCACCTGGGGTAGCATCATGCTGACCATGACCAGGCCGAACAAAAGCTTTTTCAGCGGAAACCGGAAAAAAGCGAATTCATACGCGGCCAGGGAGCTGATAATCAAAATGCCAATCACCGTAAAAATCGTGTAGACCATGGTGTCCAAGGCGGCTCTGCCGATTTCGATGGTGCTGATGGCTTCCGAAATTTTCTTAACCCCATTGCTGAAGGAAGTGGGAAACACCACCTGGGTCAGGTTGTCGCTGTCCCTGGAAAAGGTGCCGCTGAACAAGACCCAAATGGGAAACAAGCATACGAATCCCCATATGGAGCACAAGAAGCCCCAAAGGAGACCTTTGTATCTCTTTCGTCTTTTCATTAGAAACCTCTCCCATTTTTAAACTTTTTTCCGGCGGACCTTAAACTGGATCAGCGTGATGGCCAGAATGATGACCATCAGCACCACGCCCTCCGCGGTAGCGCGGCCCAAACCGGACGGCGTACCCAGATAAACGTTGCGCACCATTTCCATCACGGGGAACAGCATGACCTGCCCCGGCCCTCCGATACTGTTGTAATCGCTGTTGTTGCTGAGGATCCAGGGAATGTCGTAAACCTGCAGCGCGCTGATAAAGCCGTATGTGATCACCAGGAACATAATCGGTTCCAAGAGGGGAATGGTAATATACCGCATTCTCTGCCAGGCAGAGGCGCCGTCCAGCTCCGCCGCCTCGTAGAGGTCGGGGGATATATCCTTGGTCCCCGCGCTGATAATTACAAAGTTAAAGCCCACCGCGTGCCACACGTCGATTATCACCACCATCAAAATGGCATAGATCGCTGTATTAGACCAGTCCACACCGGCACCGATGCCCAACTTTGCCAGAAGAGTAGATACCTGCCCGGTACCGGGGGTCATGAACCACTGCCAAATGCCGGCGCCGATAAACAGCGGCAGTACATAGGGGGTAAAGAAGATGCCCCGGAAAATGCCGTAGGATCTGCGCTTAAGCTGATTGACAAACAACGCCAGCAGCAGAGCTGTGGTCATACCGATCAACAGGGTAATAGGCACATAAATGCACAGGTTTTTTAGAGATGTTAAGAACCGTTCCGAGGAAACTCCTTCTCCCGACAGGATAAACTGGTAGTTTGCCAGGCCTACAAAATTGATGCCTTCCCGGCTGCTGACGGACCAGTCCGTAAAGCTCATCACCACGCCGTAAAAGAACGGATAGAGCATAAAAACAGTAAATAGGATAAAGAAGGGCAAGAGTCCCAGATAGTTAAACATATACTCCTTTTTCTTGGCGCTGCCTAAATTTCTTTTCCCTTTCTTTTTTAATATCTCCATAGCAGACTCCTTTCACTTGGCTGCGGATTATTATTCGCCAGCTTCCGCGTAAAGAGCGTTGATCGCGTCCACAAATTTTTGAGAGGCTTCTTCCGGAGTCAGCTCGCCGGAAGTCACCAAAGGCGCGATATCGGTAATAGCGCTTACCCAGAACACAGAACTTTGTCCAAAGTCCATTTGGTACATACCGCAGTCCAGTCCGTCAGAAAGCTTTTTCGCCACATCCAGTTCCAAGGCTTCCGGATCATGCATAACGTCCTCCCGCAGAGTTGAACGCCCGATTACTCTGGTAAATTCCTTCTGCGTTTCATAGTCGCCCATCTTTTTCAGCCAGCGCAGAATCGCGTCGTTTCTGCCTTGATCACCGGAATCCACACCATACATCCAATCCTGTCCCTGACAACCGCCAGTCCAGCCGCCTTTTTCATAGGCGGGGATCAGCTGAATATCATATTTCACGTCCGCCTGCTTATAATCCGGTTCTGTCCAAGGCCCGGCGCACAGAAACGCCAGAGCATCGGTCTTAAATGCTTCAGTGGCGGCCTGGCTCCCGTAGGTCATGCCGTTGGAATATTTCTCCATGGCCAGAATGGTTTCAAAGGACCGCACGCACTCTTCCGGCTTGACGGTGGTCTTTCCGTTCTCCACGCCAAGGGTCAGGTTCGGCGCGTCACAGGCCAGAATACCTGCCGGACAGGTAAAATGTCCGGTGGACCAAGAATGGGTGGCGTCATATCCTGCGTCTTTTACCCTCTGGCACTGGTCGTAGAAATCATCCCACGTATCCAAAGGCTCGTTTTCCCAATCGATTCCGGCGGCTTCCAATACCGTTGTGTTACGGAAAATCAAGGGCACAAAGCTCATAAAGGGAACCGCCAGCTTTTTTCCATCCATGGTTACCGCGTTGGCGGCGTCTTTATAAAAGCCGCCGCTCCACTCCTGGTCGCCTTCATAAAGGGAAGTCAGATCCAGAAGATCGATGGCCTTTTGAAAGCTCACCGAGTCTCTGCCCGCCGCGCAGAACATATCCGGCAAACCCACCCCCGCCATTAGGCTGGTGAGCAGGTCGGCGTCATCCTTTGCCACTACGGAAATGGAATTGACGTCGTCATTATCCGCTACAAAGTCTTTCACCCAGCCGTCCAGCAGAACCCCCTGATCGTTAAGGACCATGTCTGAATAGGTCCAGAAGGTCAGGTCATATTTTCCATCTGAGGCAGACTGCGCTTGCGATGAGGTTTCGCCCCCACCCCCATTACATCCGGCCAGTGTTCCGGCAGCAAGGAAACATGCGAGGGATACGCTGAGAATTTTTGCGAACAAGCTTTTTCTTTTCATTTTTCTCTCCCTTTCAACTGAAAATATAATGAAAGACACCGCGCCGAAAACTAAACTTCAGTTTTCCTTGCGCCGTGAAACGTCCTATCTCACGCCATCTTAGAATTTCTCATTTTAATGGCGGGCAAGATACGCCTGATAATCGATATCGGTTGCCTTCAGTCCGAAGCGCCTTTCCCCTACCAGCTCCCCTTGCCGGCAGCGAATATGGTATCCGAAAAGCCATAAGGGAAACACATACAAAAACGGGGTCAGGCATTCCTCTTCCACAATCGGCATCAAAACCACATGATCCGCCAGCCGCCGCACCGATACGTCGGCATTCTGGGTGAAAATCACGGCGGGCGTTTCAGCGATCTCACAGCCGGAAAGCAAATCCAGAACCTTTTCCCGGAGGTTTCTATGGGGCGCCAGGATAAACAGGGGTATTTTCCCATCCATTTCCCGGAAGCGGCCGTGGGCGAAATCCTCCAGTTCCTCACAAGCGCCGAACACCCACGCAAACTCGCAGATTTTCAGCGCCCCCTCCTGAGCGGTCCCCAGGTTGGGCCCTGTACCCAGCACGACCATATTGTGCATTTCCTGCTGGGAATAGCGTTCCGCCAGCCGGCCCATTTCCTCGAAGATTGCTGGCAGGGCTGTCATCGCTTTTTTCACATTCTCCCACTGGCCCTTCCAATAGGGCCGGCCTTGGGGGCGTTCCCTCTTTTCCCCCAGGAGCACCGCTACCTGAAACGCGGCGTACAGCAGGAATAAATGGGAGGCGCTGTATGCCGTCATACCGGCCTCCTGCTCAATCGCGGTGTCCGCCTCGATGCGGTAATCGGACACCGCCGCCATTTTAATTTCTCCCCTTCCGGAAATACACATGGTCAGGGCTCCGGCTTCTTTCGCCGTTTTCAAACCTTTGGCCACGCTTTCCGTATTTCCGCTGCAGCTGATGCCGACCACCAGCGTTTGATCCGGCTTTTTCAGATAATCCTGGGCATAGCTGTGAAACTGATAGGCCGGGATTGCTCTGGAGGCGACCCCTGCAACCTCAGAAAACAAAAACTCCGCGTTCATGGCGGTAGCCAGCGAGGTTCCATGGCCAATTACGATGACTGTTTCCACCCTGTCCAGGGCCTGGTCCTTTCGATAAGCATCCAGGCTGGTAGCGGTGAGCTTTTCCGTTGTCTCCCATCGCTCCGGCTCGGATAAGGAAAGCATCAGCCGGCTTAATTTTTCATTGCCGGTCCTGATTTCCGACTCTTTCATGTGATCTTTCTCCTTTCTATGGCACTTCCATATTCCTTTATCCTTCCGGATTTTTTAATCCATAAACCGCCACGCCAGCGGCCCCCCGCAGGCCCGCGAATCCGGCCCCCGCGTCGGAAACCTTAAGCGATGCGTCCCAATGAAAGATGCCATAATGAATACTGCCGGCAATTCTTTGAATCTCCTTTTGAAGCTCCTGAAAAATCCAGGGGTCGGACATCACGCCGCCTACAAAAACGTAGGAGCCGATATCCAGCGCGTTCTCCAGGTTGATGATCAGCATCGCCAGCTCCTGTATGAAGTTTTGAACCGCCTTACACGCCAGCGGATCGCCCTTTCGGCAAGCCTGGATAATTTGGCGGCTTTGCTTTGGCCCTTTCTCCCGCGGCAGCCGGCTTTGAGGGAATTCCTTTTCCAGCCGCTCTGTTTCCAGCCGGATTCCCATTCCCGAAACCAGCGTCTCTATACAGGCAATTTCTCCATCGTCCTGTCTGCGGTATAAAAGATTTCCGATCTCTCCTGCATTGTTCCGAATCCCGTGAATAACTCTCCCCTCATATACCAGGCCCATCGCTAAGCCAGTGCCCACATTTATGCAGGCGAAGGTATCTGTATTTTTCCCTTCTCCGTAAAGCAGCTCGGAAATCGCGGAGGCCTTCACATCATTTTCAATAAAAACCGGCATGTGGTAATAGTCTGACAAGGCGCCGCAAAGGTCAAAATCCCGGTCGGGAAAAACCATTGATGACGATCTTATCCGGTGGGTCTTATGATCCATGGAACCCCGAATTCCCAAGCCTATGGCCAAGGCCGTCTTTCCTTGGAGATTGGCTTCCAGGAAAGGATCCAGTTTGCCAATGAGGAAAGAAAACCATTCCCGAGATGGGGCCGGTTGGGAGGGGCACTCGCTGCTGAAGAGGATGCTTCCATTACATCCAACGATTCCATATCTGATTTTAGTTCCTCCTACATCCACGCCGATTACCACTTTTTCCTTATCCATTTTCGCTCCCCTCCTTCACTCCCTGATGCTTTAACACCAGCGCGGCGGCTCCCAGCAAAGCGCCGTGGTATCCCAGGCTGGTAGCCTTTACCTCCGGCATACTGTTGGGAAGCTGTTTCATCTCCCGGCGCAGCGTATCCATCAGGGTGGATTGATAACTGTCAAACAGCAGTGAAAGCCCTCCGCCCAGCACCACCTTTTGGGGGTTGAGCAAAAACGCCGCGTGGGCGATCGCCCTGCCCAGGTAGATTCCCTCCAGTTCAAAGGCCCGAGCCGCCGCCTCGTCGCCTTTTTGAGCATATCTTTCCAGCACGGCGGCATGAATCTGGCGTCCGCCGGCAATTCCCTTCATCCGGCAATAATTGTCCGAAAGCCCGCGCCCTGAGGCCAGCGTCTCCAGGGGCCGGCGGATAGATTCTTCTTCCAGCATATCCTCCACCAGGCACATACCAAACTCGCCTGCGTCGCCCCAAGCTCCCGTATAGATTTCTCCGTTCAGGCACAAGGCTCCCCCGATGCTGTTGCTCACCGTCAGATAAAGAAAATTCTTGCAAACCCTTCCCTCGCCAAAAAAGCATTCCGCATAAGCACAGGCGTTAGCGTCGTTTTCCATTGCTAAAGACACCCCATACCGGCGCTTAAACACCGCGCCCACGGGCAAATTGGAAATCCCCAGAAACTCTGAGGACCGCCATACGCCTTCTTCGGCGTCCACCAAGCCTGGAATGGTTATGCCAACCGGATTTTCAATGCAGCGCGGATGGTTCTCGAAAGCCTTATCCACGGTTTCAATAATCCTTCCCATAATTTTACCGGGATTCCCTTTTTCGTCTTTCCAAAGGAATTTCCGGCATTGAAGAATTTTTCCTTCCGGCGTAACCACCCCCACCATATATTTAGAACCACCGATATCAATGCATAAAATTTCTTCCATAGCCGTTACCTGCTGTTTTGCTGAAGAAAGCTGGGGACCATAGCCGCTTTTGCCGCCGCGTTCATCCCCTGGGTGGTATCCAGTCCCAAGCATTCGGCAATCTGGCAGGAAAGCACCTGTAAGGGTACGACCAATTCTATGGTGTTGAAAAACTCGCCGCCTCTGAGGGAAAACGGAAGATTCATGGAATTTCCCTCTGGGAGCCCCGAAGGGCCTACCGCCACGCAATAGGGCGTGATGGTTTTCATCTGCCGGTAAAGGAGTTTCATCCGTTCTTTTTCTAACCCTTCCTCGCCGAAAAGGAAAAAGATCATGTCGCCGTTTTGTACGGTCCCCAAAGGGCCGTGCAGGAATTCTTCCAGCTCATAAGCCACTGTCAAGCGTTTGTGGGATTCAGAAAATTTTAAGGCTCCCTCTACCGCCGTGCCATAATTAGCGCCGTATCCGATGATCCTGTAAAACGGCGCCCTCATCACCGGATACTGCCAGCGGTCAAACCATTTCAATGTCTTTTCAGTGATCGCTTTGCAGTTATCCCCCAGGAATGCCAGCCCCGCGTTCAAGACTTGATCCTCCTTCCCGCAAAGATGCCTTTTGGCTTTGGCACTGTCCATCAGGCATAGCAGCAGGATCAGCAGCCCGATGGAATACCCCTTGGCGGAGGGCAGGTTGCGTTCTTTCCCAGAAAGCTTGACGATTGTGACGTCACAGTAATCCGCCAGCACGCTGTCCTTGCTCTGTACGGTACAGACGCAGGAAATTCCCATTTTCCGGGCCCGCTGGGCCGCTTCTACCGGGCCCTTAGTCAAGCCGCTTTCCGCGGGACAGATCAGCAGCATCTCTTCCGGCCGGTATTTTCCAGACGCGTTAAAGTTCCCGTGATGCTGGAACCAGCCGGAATACTCCAAGGAGGCCTCCACTCCTAACCATTTTTCCGCCGCCTGTTTCAAAATCATGCCGGTATTGGCCACCGAACCGCTTCCGCAAAAGTAAATCCTTTGGATTGGTTTTTCCAAAACCAGCTTTACAAAATCCCCGGTGAGCCTGTTCCGCTCCGGTCCGCAACAGGCCGCTATCAACCCCGGTTCCTCCCAAATCGCCTCCATCATCGCCGGAGGTATCTTCGTGTTCATAAGCATCTCCTTCCAATCAGCCGAAATGTGTATAAAAATGATATGGCGGTATTGATACTATTTGAAAGAAATAAAATTTGCGGAAACTATTGTTATCAAAATTAATTTTTATTTTTCACTTCGTCCCTTTGCCTCTTGATGCTGCGCCTTCCCGCCAGGGACACCAGTAAAATCGCCATGATGACCAAAAAGCAGCCCACGATTGTCATGCCGCCAAGCCGATCGCCATATATGATGCTTCCTGCCGCCAGGCTGGTCAAAGGTTCCAGAACATTTAAAATAGAAGCATTGGCGGCACCCAGCACGCTGATCCCATACAGCAGCAGCCTTAAGGAGATTACCGTGCAGAACAGGCCGATGGACATGGCCAGCAGCCATCCCTTCCCAGTGGCGGGTACCATCAGGCTACCGCTGACCAGGCTCTGCAAAGTAAAAAAGACGCTGCTGGCTACCAGCACATAAAACATGGAGGTGAATCCATCCAGCATTCTGAAGCAGCTTTTCTGATTGGAAACCACGTAAAGGGCGTAAGTAACGCCGGACAGCAGTGCCAGGATAATGCCGGTATAGTTGGCCCCTCCGTGAAAATCCATCATGAGCACAAGGCCCGCCGCTACACAGACAACGGCGGCGGCTCTCAACGCGCCCAGCCGCTCTCGGGTGATTACAACCATAATCAGCAATACAAACAACGGGTAGGAAAAATGAAACATTGTGGCTAACCCTACCGGAATGTAGCTGTAGGACGCTGTAAGCAGGGTGGCTGTCAGCCCAAAGCCTAAAATCCCTACTGCCACCATTACTGTGATTTGTCTAAGCGACGCTTTAAATGGAACTTTTTTAATCAACATAATCGCCAGGCAAAAAACAGCGGAAAATCCAAACCGCCACACTACGATGCTATTGCTGTTCATGCCCTCCAAAAGCAGTTCCTTGGACAAAACCGGCATAATTCCATATAGAATAGACGCCGCAATAATCGCCAGATAACCTTTCGCCATATTGTCCCATCCCTATGTATTTTACTAACGATTCTTTTCATTTTTAGAATAGCGAATCACTCTCTGGATGTAAAATAGGTAAAATTTCTTACCTAAGATAGATTTCAATCAAATATAATAAATA
>CABUCM010000016.1 GCA_902490005.1 uncultured Ruminiclostridium sp. | reverse complement strand
GTCGATACGCCTAGAAAAATAAGGGTTGAATTTCAAGCCGAATTGCAATAGAATAGAATACATAAAGTAGGATTCTGGGAGGGTATGCGCGATGGGTTTTTTCATGATGGTCACTTTGGTTAGCAATCATGGCGAAATCGCAGGGAATCCCGGATTAGAAGGTTAACGGGCAGGCTGTAGCTTTTTTGTGCTGCAGCCTGTATTTTTGTGGATGAGAAAAGGAGAGGTAAAAATGGCGGATTGTAAAAAAGTAGCGGTTATCATGGGCAGCGACAGCGATTTTTCCACCGTGTCCGGCGCGGTGAAAACCCTGAAGTCTTATGGGGTGCCGGTGGAGGTGCATGTCATGTCCGCTCACAGAACCCCAGAGGAGGCGGCGCGGTTTTCGTCTCAGGCGAAGGCAAACGGCTTTGGCGTGATTATCGCGGCGGCGGGAAAAGCGGCCCACCTTGCCGGCGTGCTTGCGGCCCATACTACCCTGCCGGTGATCGGCATCCCGATCAAGTCCTCCACTTTAGACGGCTTAGACGCTCTGCTGGCTACGGTTCAGATGCCCAAGGGTATCCCGGTTGCCACTGTGGCGATCGACGGCGCGGATAATGCGGCGCTGCTGGCGATTCAGATTTTAGCCCTTTCCTGCGCCGGGCTTTCCGAAAAGCTGGAAACCATGAAGGAGCAAATGGCCCAGGGCGTTGCGGCGAAGGATCAGGCCATTCAGGAAAAGGTCAAAGAGCTGTAAATTTCAGGAGGGAAAGCTATGTTGGGTAAGCCTCATGAAGAATGCGGGCTGTTTGGAATTTATAACCAGGATCATTTAGATGTGGCGGAAAAAACCTATTTGGCCCTATACGCCCTCCAGCACCGGGGACAGGCCAGTGCGGGAATCGCCGTGAATAACAGCGGAAAGATCAGCTTTCACAAGGACGTTGGCATGGTGCCGGAGGTGTTCCACGAAAGCGACCTGGAGGAATTGGGCCAGGGGCAGATGGCGGTAGGCCATGTCCGGGACACTTCCAATGAAAAGCGGGACCGGGTCAGCGCCCAGCCGTTATCTATGCGGTATGTCAAGGGGCCGCTGGTTATCGCCCATAACGGCGCTCTCAGCAATTTTTCTAAGGTGCGGGAAGAGCTGGAAGAGGGTGGCGCCATCTTCCAAACCACCACCGACGCGGAGATGATCGCCTATACCATCGCCCGCCAGCGGCTGAATACCGGCACCATTGAGCAGGCGGTGGAGCTTGCCATGGATAAGCTGGAGGGAGCCTATTCTCTGATTGTTATGACGCCGGGAAAGCTGGTGGGAGCCAGGGATCCCCAGGGCTTCCGGCCTCTGGCCCTTGGAAAATGCGGCGACAGCTATATGCTTGCTTCTGAAAGCTGTGCTTTTGACAGCGTGGGCGGCGAGTTTATCCGGGATATTGAGCCGGGAGAGATTGTGGTCATCAATAAGAGCGGCCTGAAAAGCGTGAAGGCGAAATGCGGGCAAAAGAGCTCGCTGTGTATCTTTGAATACGTTTATTTTTCCCGTCCCGATTCCATCGTGGATGGGGTCAGCGTGAATATCGCCCGGCAGGAAGCGGGTAAAATCCTCGCCAGGGAGCACCCAGTGGAAGCGGATATGGTCTGCGGCGTGCCGGATTCCGGCTTGGACGCGGCCCTGGGCTTTTCCCAGGTGTCCGGCATCCCCTTCGGCTACGGGCTTTTAAAGAATAAATACACCGGCCGCGCCTTTGTCTACGGCAAACGGGAGCTGGTGGAAAACTCCGTCCGGGTAAAAATGACCGCACTGAAGGAATCAGTGCGGGGGAAAAGGCTGGTGCTCATCGACGATTCCATTGTCAGCGGCGGCACCAGCGCCTATATCGTCAAGATCCTGCGGGAGGCCGGGGCAAAGGAAGTGCATATGCGGGTTTCCTCGCCGCCTTTCCTGTATCCTTGCTATTTCGGCACGGATATCAGTTCAAAAAACAATTTGATTGCCCGGGAAATGGATTTAGAGCATATCCGGCGCCATTTGGATGTGGATTCTCTGGGGTATCTGAGCAAGGAAGGCGTGCGCTCTATCGCGAAGGACAGCCATCTGGGCATTTGCGACGCCTGCTTCAGCGGGAATTATCCCATTTCGGTTTCCCAGGAGCATAGAGAAGATAAATTCAGCAAAAAGCTGGAAAAATAATATGACAATATAACGGAGGGACTTCTGATATGAAGAGCTTCAGCGACAGCTATAAGGCCGCCGGGGTCGACGTAACTGCCGGCTATAAGGCCGTGGACTTGATGAAAAAGCATGTGGCCAGAACCAAAACGGAGGGCGCTATTTCCAGCATCGGCGGGTTTGGCGGCTTGTTCCAGCCCAATCTTGCCGGCATGGAGCAGCCGATTTTGGTATCCGGTACCGACGGCGTGGGAACCAAGCTGAAAATCGCTTTTTTGCTTGATAAGCACGACACCATTGGCATCGACTGCGTGGCGATGTGCGTTAACGACGTGATCTGCGTAGGAGCCAAGCCCTTGTTTTTCCTGGATTATATCGCCGTAGGGAAAAACTACCCGGAAAGGGTAGCTGAAATTGTCTCCGGCATCGCCGAGGGCTGCGTGCAGTCCGGCTGCGCCCTGATCGGCGGAGAAACGGCGGAAATGCCCGGCTTCTATCCGGAGGATGAATACGATGTAGCCGGTTTCAGCGTGGGCATGGTGGACCGGAAAAAGATGATCGACGGCACCCAAATGAAGGCGGGAGACGTGCTTATAGGCATCCACAGCTCCGGCGTTCATTCCAATGGATTTTCTCTGGTGCGCAAGATTTTCAACATTGACGGAAGCTCCGCCAAGCAGTATATGCCGGAATTCGGCAAAACTCTGGGGGAGGAACTGTTAACCCCCACGAAGATTTACGTGAAGGCGGTGGAAAGCCTGCTTTCCGCGTGTCCGGTAAAAGCGATTTCCCACATTACCGGCGGCGGCTTCTATGAGAATATTCCCCGCATGATGACTGAGGGGCTGACCGCTAAAATTGAAAAAGCCGCGGTGCCGGTGCTGCCGGTGTTTGAGGTCATGGCGAAAACCGGAAACATCCCGGAGCGGGATATGTTCAACACCTTTAATATGGGTATCGGTATGTGCGTGGCGGTGGATAAAAACCACGCTGACAAAGCGGCGGCGGCCATTGAGGCGGCAGGAGAAAAGGCCGTGGTTTTAGGTGAAGTAATCTCCGGCGACGAGGGCGTGGTCCTATGGTAAATATCGCGGTACTGGTCAGCGGCGGCGGAACCAATTTGCAGGCCATGCTGGACGCAAAGGCCAGGGGGGAAATCCCCAACGGCAGGTTCGCCTGCGTCATCGCCAGCAATCCCAAGGCATATGCCTTGGAGCGGGCGAGAAGCTCCAGCGTGGCGACGGAAGTGCTGGTGCGGAAGGAATTTTCCACCCAGGAAGAATATGACGCCGCCCTGCTGGGGCTGCTGGAAAAGCACCAGATCGGCCTGGTGGTGCTGGCTGGTTTTATGACGATCTTAAGCGAGAGGGTGTCCGGGGCCTATGCTTACCGCATGATTAACGTCCATCCGGCGCTGATCCCCTCTTTCTGCGGCCAGGGCTATTACGGCCTGCGGGTCCATGAGGCGGCGCTCAGCTACGGCGTGAAGGTCACTGGGGCTACGGTTCACTTTGTCAACGAGATGGCCGACGGCGGCGCGATTATTTTACAAAAGGCCGTGGAAATCCAAAACGGCGATACGCCGGAAATCCTGCAAAAGCGGGTAATGGAGCAGGCGGAGTGGGAAATCCTGCCGAAAGCGGTTTCCCTGTTCTGCGACGGGAAGATTAAAATTCAAGATGGAAAAGCCATCGTGACGGAATAAGACCAAAAGGGGAGAATGAACTATGAATCCAGTGAAGCTCAGCGAGGAGCTCAGCTCCAACACCTATCCCGGCAGAGGCATTGTGCTGGGAAAAAGCGAGGACGGCAGGCATGCCGCGGTCGCTTATTTTATCATGGGCAGAAGCGAAAACAGCCGTAACCGGATTTTTTCCGAAAACGACCGTGGCGGTATAAAAACCGAGGCGTTCGATCCCGCCAAGGTGGTGGACCCGTCTTTGATTATTTATAACCCGGTGCTGGTGCTGGGGGAAACCACCATTGTCACCAACGGCGACCAGACGGACACGGTTTATGATTATCTCAAAGGGGGAAAAACCTTTGAGGACGCTTTACGGACCCGCACCTTTGAGCCGGATTCGCCTAACTATACTCCCAGAATCAGCGGCGCCGTGTGTTTAAAGGAAGGCTTTTCCTATCAGCTATCTGTTTTGAAAAGCGCCAATGGCAACCCGGATTCCGTACAGCGGTTTTTCTTTGATTACCCGCAGCCGGAAAACGGCGTGGGCCATTTTATCCACACCTACCGCTGCGACGGCAATCCGATTCCCTCCTTTGAGGGGGAGCCCACGCCGGTGACCATCGAGGGAAGTTTGGACGCCTTTACCGACAGTGTCTGGAAAAGCCTGAACCAGGACAACAAGGTTTCCTTGTTCACCCGGTTTATCGACCTGGAAACGGGAAGCTGCGAAACCAGAATCGTCAATAAAAACCAATAAGGAGGAAGCTTTCATGGCAAACGAATTAATGCTGAAATACGGCTGCAACCCGAACCAAAAGCCGTCTAAAATCTTCATGAAGGACGGGGGAGACCTGCCCATCACCGTGCTGAACGGAAAGCCCGGCTACATCAACTTTTTAGACGCCTTTAATTCCTGGCAGCTGGTCAAGGAATTAAAGCAGGCCACTGGACTTCCGGCGGCGGCTTCCTTTAAGCACGTCAGCCCGGCTGGCGCCGCCGTGGGGACTCCTTTGACCGATACCCTGAAGAAAATCTATTTTGTGGACGATTTAGGGGAGCTTTCTCCCTTGGCCTGCGCTTACGCCAAGGCCAGAGGCGCGGACCGTATGTCCTCCTACGGCGATTTTATCGCTTTGTCCGAGGTGTGCGACGTGCCCACCGCGAAAATCATCCAGCGGGAGGTGTCCGACGGTGTGATCGCCCCGGGCTATACCGACGAGGCTTTAGAGATTCTCAAATCCAAACGGAGGGGTACGTATAACATCGTTCAAATGGACGAGAAGTACCAGCCCGCTCCGGTGGAGCACAAGGATGTGTACGGTATCACCTTTGAGCAGGGCAGAAACGAACTGAAAATTGACGAGAGCTTGCTTGGCAATTTGGTGACCCAGAATAAAGAACTGCCGGAAAACGCGAAAATCGATCTGCTGATCTCCCTGATTACCCTGAAATACACCCAGTCCAATTCCGTTTGCTATGTGAAGGACGGACAAGCGATCGGCGTGGGCGCGGGCCAGCAGAGCCGGATTCACTGCACCCGCCTGGCGGGGAATAAAGCGGATATCTGGTATCTGCGGCAGCATCCCAAGGTGCTTTCCCTGCCGTTTAAAGCTGACATCCGCCGTCCGGACCGGGACAACACCATCGACGTTTATATTTCCGACGATGACATGGATGTGCTGGCCGACGGAATCTGGCAGCAATTTTTCACTGTAAAGCCAGAATCCTTAACAAGAGAAGAAAAGAAGGAATGGCTCAAAACCCTAAGCGGCGTTTCCTTAGGCTCTGATGCGTTCTTCCCCTTTGGTGATAACATCGAGCGCGCTCACCGTTCCGGCGTTCAGTATATCGCCCAGCCGGGCGGTTCCATCCGGGATGACAACGTGATGGAGACCTGCGATAAATACAATATGGTAATGGCGTTTACCGGCATCCGCCTGTTCCATCATTAATGGAGGGAAGCAATATGCGAATTTTAATGATCGGCTCCGGCGGCAGAGAACACGCGCTGATCCGCAAGCTGAAGGAAAGCCCCCGGTGCGAAGCGATTTACTGCGCGCCGGGTAACGGCGGTATTTCCAAGGATGCCGTGTGCGTCAATATCTCTGTGGAGGACATTGACGGCGTGGTTTCCTTTGCCAAAGAGAAGCATATTGATTTGGTATTTGTCGCCCCCGACGACCCTTTGGCCGCCGGCATGGTGGATGCTTTGGAGGCTGCGGGGATCCGGGCGTTCGGCCCCAGGAAAAACGCCGCTGTCATCGAAAGCAGCAAGGTGTTTTCCAAAGATCTGATGAAGAAATATGGCATTCCCACCGCTGGGTACGAGGTCTTTGACGATCCGCAAAAGGCTGTGGATTATATTGTGGAGCAAAATAAGTTTCCTGTGGTTGTAAAGGCGGATGGCCTTGCACTTGGCAAGGGCGTGGTGATCTGCCAGAATTTGAACGAGGCCAAAGACGCCGTTCACTCCATTATGGAGGACAAGATTTTCGGCGCTTCCGGCAACCAGGTGGTCATTGAGGAATTCATCACCGGTCCGGAGGTTTCTGTGCTTTCCTTTACCGATGGAAAAACTGTAAAGCCGATGGTTTCCTCCAAGGACCACAAGCGTGCCTATGATGGTGATCAGGGATTAAATACCGGCGGAATGGGGACCATCAGCCCGAACCCTCATTACAGCGACGAGATGGCTGACCAGTGCATGAAAGAGATTTTTCAACCCACCATTGACGCCATGCAAAAAGAGGGAAGGCCCTTTCAGGGCTGTTTGTATTTCGGTTTGATGCTGACCCAGGACGGCCCCAAAGTCATTGAGTACAACTCCCGGTTCGGTGACCCGGAAACCCAGGTGGTGCTTCCCAGACTCAAAACCGATCTGGTTGATATTTTAGAGGCCTGTATCAACGGCACCCTGCGGGATATGGAAATCCAGTGGTCCGGGGACGCGGCGGCCTGTGTGGTGATGGCCAGCGGGGGATACCCCAAGGCTTATCCCAAAGGCATCGAGATCAAGGGCCTGGATGAAAACGGACAGATTGACGGCGCTGTGGTATATCACGCCGGTACTGCTTACCGGGACGGCAAGTTTTTGACCAACGGCGGAAGAGTGCTGGGAGTTACCGCCTGCGGCGCGACGCTGGACGAGGCCTTAGACAGGGCTTACAATGCGGTGGAACGGATATCCTTTGACGGCGCCCATTACCGGAAGGATATTGGAAGAATCGGCATAAAATCATAAAAGACAGACATTTTTAAATATTTAAGCGCACGAAAAAGAGGCGGTGGAAATTTTCCACCGCCTCTTTTTAAAGTTTGAATGCTTATTCCGCCAAAGCTCTGGTAAGCCAGGCATCCGCGATATCCAGGGCCAGGTAAAGGCCGGGCTTTTCACTGGACTTTACAATTTGCTTTCTAGTGCGAATATTGGGGTCGGTATACATCAGCTGTACCGTTACTTTGGTACCTACGTCCAGATCCACCGACTTTTTCGTATCCTTAATATCCATTTTAATCACGTATTTGTCCGCCATACTGCCATAATAAAGGGTATTCCCACAGCGAACCAAGGGCTTCTCTTTATAGGTAAGATATTCTGTTTTTCCCATTCACTAAAAACCTCCTGTAGATTTTTCTATTGAAATACAACGCTTTCAATCTCCTATAAGAATATAATTATAGCACAAAAAAACCGATAGGTAAAGCACGAAAATAGGGACTGTAAATTACAGCCCCTATTTTGCTGATTTTTAATAGGTTTTTTATCCGTCCAAATAAGATTTTAAGAGTACCTGCAATAACTCGTCACGGTCAATCCTGCGGATAAGACTGCGAGCATTGTTGTGTGTTGTGATATAAGTCGGATCCTCAGAAAGAATATATCCTACCATTTGATTAATAGGATTATAGCCTTTTTCCCGCAGAGCGTCATAAACGATCGTCAGCACCCGCTTAATATCGCCTTCGCGGTCCGTTCCCAGGGAGAAAGTCATGGTCTTATCATGCATGGAATCACCTCCGATACTGTCATGATACAATAGTAAGCCAAGAATTTCAAGTATAAATTATGAACAAAGTTTCTAAATTCTTTCTGTCGAGAAATTTTCAAAAAATTTACGGCGGAAAATTAAGTGCGCAGCTTCACGTCCATTTTTTCCAGCGTCTTCATAATCCGCTTCATGGCGGCGTTTACCTGTTCCTCGCCCAAGGTGCTGTCCGCGGAACGCAGAGTGATATTGAAGGCCACGCTTTTTTGACCCGCCGCGATCTGCTTGCCCTGGTAAACGTCGAACAGTTTAATGGATTCCAAAATTTGTCCGCAGGCGGACTGGATTGCTTTTTCAAGAGTGAGCACCGGAATGCTTTCGTCGCACAGCAAGGCCAGATCCCTGGAAACCGCCGGGAATTTTGGCAGGGGGTGGTACTGCTTTTCCGGCGCGGCGTGGGCGAACAACAGATCCACATCCAAGGTTACCGCATACACCCTTTCGTCGATGTCATAATTTTCCGCCACTTTGGGATGAACCTGGCCAAAATAGCCCAGCACGTCGTCCCCGGCGGAAAGCTTGGCGCATTGGCCCGGGTGGAAGGCGAACTGGTCGCTTACCCCTTGGATATCCCAGCCGTAGAGGGAAATTTGGTCAAACAGGGCCTCGATCACGCCTTTTACCGTAAAGAAATCTAGACCGCCGCCGTAAAAGCCGCAGATCAGCTTGTTTTTTTCCACAGGCAGTTCGTTTTCCGCGGTGGGAAGGTATTCTCTGGCGATTTCAAACAGATGAGCGGAAGCATTGCGGTTGTTATAGTTCTTCTGGAGGATTTCCAGCATAGAGGGGAGAGCCGTGGTGCGCATAATGCTGGTGTCCTCGCCCAAAGGATTGCTGATGACCACGCTTTTCCGCAGGGGAGAATCGGCGGGTACCAAAATCTTATCGTAAACCTTGGGGGAAACGAAAGAATAGGTCATAATCTCGCTGAGGCCGCAGGCCAGCATAGTCCGGCTGATGGCCTGGTCGAATTTCTGGCGGGGGGAATATTTTCCCTGGGCGCCGCCTCGGATAGAGGTGGAAGGAATGTTATTGTACCCATAAAAACGGGCGATTTCCTCGGAAATATCCGCCTTATGCACCAGGTCGGGACGATAGGTGGGAACGATCACGTCCTGGCCGTCAAACTGGCAGCCAAGCTTCGCGAGAATTCCTTTCATGTCGGCTTCGGAAAGATTCACATCCAGGAACCGGTTGATCCAGTCCGCCTCCAGAGGAATCCGTTTCGGCGCTGTCATGGAATGGTCGTCCATTACGATGCCGTCCATCACGTCGCCGGCGTCCAGCAGCTCTACCAGCTCGCAGGCGCGGTTCAGCGCGGGGATACAGTTGTTGGGGTCCAGGCCCTTTTCATAGCGGGAAGAAGCATCCGTGCGCATGCCCTGGTCTCTGGCGGTGATCCGCACAGAGCTGCCCAAAAAGTTAGCGGATTCGAACACGATGGTGGTGGTGTCGTCCACGATGCCGCTGTACTCGCCGCCCATTACGCCGGCGATGGCCACCGGCTTATTGGCGTCGGCAATGACCAGCTGGTTGTCGGTAAGGGTGTGCTCGGTACCGTCCAGCGTGGTGATCTTCTCACCATTTCTGGCCAGGCGCACCCTGATTTTCCCCTCGTCGATGGTCCTCAGGTCAAACGCGTGCATGGGCTGGCCGTATTCCAGCATGACGTAGTTGGTGATGTCCACGATATTGTTAATGGGACGCACCCCCATGACCCGCAACCGTTCCCGCAGCCAGCGGGGAGAGGGCTTAACCCTTACGTTTTTCACGATTCTGGCGGAATAAATAGGGCATAGGTCCGGGGCCTCGATTTTCACATCCAGCAGGCCGCTACAGTCGCCGTGTCCCGCTTTTACCTCGGGAGCATGCAGCTTTAATTCCTTGTCAAAGGTGGCGGCGGCCTCTCTGGCCAAGCCGATCACGGAGAAACAGTCAGGACGGTTGGAGGTGATTTCAAACTCCACGCCGGTGTCGTTCAGGCCGATGGCGGAACGGATGTCCTGTCCCAGCTCGCAGTCCTCCTGGAGGACGAAAATGCCGTCTTCAATGGCGTAGGGGAAGTCGTGGGCGGTCAGGCCCAGCTCTCCCAGGGAACACAGCATGCCGCAGCTTTCCACGCCCCGCAGCTTGCCCTTTTTAATTTTTGTTCCGTTTGTCAGGGTGGAACCGTCTAACGCTACCGGGACCTTATCGCCGGCGGTCAGGTTGCTGGCGCCGGTGACGATTTGAATCGGGGCCTCCGCGCCCACATCCACCTGGCATACCACTAGCTTGTCGGCGTCGGGATGTTTTTCAATGGAGAGCACCTTGCCTACTACCACTTTATCCAACTGTTCGCCTTCGATTTCCCAGCCCTCTACCTTGGAACCGCTCATGGTCATGGCTTCCGCAAACTGTCTGGGGGACATAGGGTCTAAGGTGACAAATTCACTGAGCCATTTCATAGATAAATTCATTTTCTTTGTCCTCCTTCCTTAAAACTGCTTCAGGAATCTTACGTCGTTCTCATAGAACAAACGGATATCATCGATGTTATAGCGGCGCATTACCACCCGTTCCAGGCCCATGCCCAGGGCGAAGCCGCTGTAAACCTCGGGGTCGATGCCGCAGTTGGAAAGCACCGTGGGGTGTACCATGCCGCAGCCCAGGATCTCGATCCAGCCCTCGCCCTTACACAGCCGGCAGCCCTCGCCGTGGCAGTTAAAGCACTGCACGTCCACCTCGGCGGACGGTTCGGTAAAGGGGAAGTGGTGGGGCCGGAACCGCACCACGGAATCCTCGCCGTAAAGGCGCTTGATAAAGGTTTCCAGAGTGCCTTTCAGGTCGGCGAAGGTGATCCCTTTGTCCACCACAAGGCCCTCGATCTGATGGAAGAGGGGAGAATGGGTGGCGTCCAGGGCGTCGGAACGGTAAACCCGTCCGGGAGAGATGATCCGGATAGGGGGCTTTTTCTGCTCCATGACCCGCACCTGCACCGGGGAGGTCTGGGTTCTGAGCAAAATATTATCATTGATATAGAAGGTGTCCTGGGTATCCCGGGCGGGATGGTCCTTGGGGATGTTCAGGGCCTCAAAGTTATAATAGTCGGTTTCCACCTCGGGGCCGTCCGCGATTTCAAAGCCCATGCCGATGAAGATTTCCTTGATTTCATCCAGTACGATGGACAAGGGATGCTTGGCGCCGAAGGGCGGCCTTTTTCCAGGCAGGGTAACGTCCAGCTTTTCGCTTTCCAATTGGGCCGCCATTTGATTGGCCTTGATTTCCGCTAAACGGGTATCGATATCCTTTTCAATCCAGGAGCGGACCTCGTTGGCCAATTGGCCGATCACCGGGCGCTCTTCGGCGGAAAGCTTACCCATCTGCTTCAGAATACCGGTGAGCTCACCCTTTTTGCCTAAAAATTTCACCCTTAGCTCGTCGATTTCCTGGGGAAGCTTGGCGCCGGCTAACGCCGCCGCCGCGCGGCTTTTAATTTCTTCCAGCTGCTGTTTCATTGTTTTCACCTCATCAATAATCTCTTGGGTTCGCTAAGCGGGAGCATTTTTGATTATAGGCAATAAAAAAACGCCCCGCCCCAACAGAAAGGGACGAAGACGCATCTCCGCGGTACCACCCTAATTTTTGCAACAGAGCAAACACTCTTTCGGCGGATAACGGTGCCTGCCGTCATGGCCTACATAAGCGTTCAGCCATGCCGCTCCAAAGGGAACTTCATCTTTTTGCAGTGATAGCCGCGCTTCCAGCATGAAAAACCATACGCAACCTCTCTGAAAAACCGCCTTAAAAGACTACTTCCTTTTTCACAGCGTTCTCATTAACTTATAAATAAATATACCATTATTTTGTGGATTTTGCAAGAGATTTTTTTCTTAAGCGATATTCATAGTAATTTCATTGTAATCCGAATTTTCTTATGATATACTGAATAGCAGAATATATTTTGGGAGGAACATCCATGGACGTTTTTGTTGAACAGATTGTGAAAAAACGCAACAACGCGAAAGATACCGCGATGATTGTGGGCATTATCCTTGCGACGCTGGTTTTATGCTTTATTTTTGCGATTATTCTGCCGAGCTTTGTGCCGGTTTTGGGAACCCTATCCCTGTTTTTGGTGGCGGGCGCGATTTTTGGCGCCTATTGGCTGATTACCAGCATGAATGTGGAATTTGAGTATGCGGTAACCAATGGGGATTTGACCATTGATAAGATTATTCACCGCAGAAAAAGAAAGCGCGTAATTAACCTGGATTCCAAGGATATTGAAAAAATGGGTAAATACAAGGCGGCGGACCACGCCCCAAAGCGTTATGATAAGCGTATTGCCACGGCGAGGGATGAAAACGCGGAGGATTGCTGGTATATTACCATGCGGCATAACCAGTTTGGCAATATTCTGTTGACTTTTTCCCCCGATGAGCGTACCCTCAGTGCCTTGAAGCCCTTTATCAAACGCCAGCTGGCGATGGAGGTGTTCGGCAGAGATGCCTTCCGTCGGCCTTGACCTGGTTGAGATAGGCCGCATTCGGCAGGCAATGCGGCGGGACCGTTTCTGCCGTGAAATTTTAGGCGGGGAGGAATACCGGCAGCTGGAATCGCGGGGCTTTCCCCCGCAAAGCGTGGCGGCCAGCTTCAGCGCCAAGGAGGCCTTTTCCAAAGCCATCGGCACCGGCGTCAGAGGGTTTGCCCTTGCGGACGTGGAGCTGTTGCGGCAGGAAGACGGGAAACCCTATTTGTTTTTACAGCAACGAGCGAAAACCGCAGCGGAGAAAGCCGGATTTACGGCTTTCTCCGTTAGTGTTACCCATACGAAAGAATACGCCGCGGTTGTGGTGCTGGCGTATTGACGTTTCGGGAAAATTGAAAGAAGGAAGACTGCCTGATGTTGATTTTAAATTGTGAGCAGACAAGGAAGTTAGAGCAGTCCGCCGTGGAAAACGGATGCACCTATTTGGGTTTGATGGAGAAAGCGGGCCGGGAGGCCGCGGCTTTCATTCAGCAAACCCTTTCTCAATTTAGGAAGAAAACCGTGATTCTTTGCGGAAATGGAAATAACGGCGGCGACGGCTTTGTGGTGGCGCGGCGCTTAGCGGACTGGAGCGGCGATATTTTAGCGGTCCTGATGAATGGGGAGCCCAAAACCGGGGACGCGCTTCAGATGTATCAAAAAGCCCGGGAAACCGGCCGGGTACGGTTCGCAAATTACCCCGGGGAAGGCTTGGAAAAAGAGCTTCAGGAAGCCGATTTGATCGTGGATGGCATTTACGGCATTGGCTTTCACGGATGCGTAAAGGATAAATACTTGCCGGTTGTTCGGTGGGTGAACCAGTCCAAGGCCAAAGTGGTCAGCCTGGATTTGCCCAGCGGCATTTCCTGTGACTCCGGCGCGGTAGAGGGAGACGCAATTCAGGCGGATTATACCGTTACTTTTTCAGCCTTAAAGCTTTCCCAGGTGCAGTATCCAGCTATGGAATACTGCGGGAAGGTTTTTGTCGCCGGGGTGGGAGTCCCGGAAAAGGTGTACAAGGAAAGCGATTTTGCGGCGGAAACCACTGGCCTTTGGGCCTTGGAGAAGATTCTTGCCCCAAGAAAACAAAACACCAACAAAGGCAGCTACGGTTCTCTTTTGTCCCTTTGCGGCAGCCGGGGCATGGCGGGCGCCGCGGTAATGAGCGCCCAGGCGGCATCCCGGAGCGGGGTAGGGCTTATTGACCTGGCCCTGCCGGAAAGCATTTATCCCATTGCCGCCGGCGCTGTCAAAGAGGCGGTATTCACCCTGCTGCCGGAAGAGGGCTGCCAGATTTCCCTTTCTAAAGCGGAGGCGCTGTTATCCCAAAGGCTGGAGCGAAAAACCACCGCCTGTTTAATCGGCTGCGGCCTGGGAACCAGCGGGGCGGCTCAAAGCCTGGTGGAATTCTTGCTGGCGCACAGCAGGGCGCCTATAGTCATCGACGCCGACGGGCTTAACGCCGTTGCCGCCAAGCCGGAGATGCTGCGAAAGGCCCAGGCACCCCTGGTGCTGACCCCTCATCCTGGAGAGATGGCAAGGCTTCTGAAGACCACTGTTCAGGATGTACAGTGCCACCGGCTGGAATATGCCAAGCAGTTCGCGATGGAGCACCGGGCGGTTATGGTGCTGAAAGGGGACAAGACGGTGGTGGCTTGTCCTGACGGGCGGCTTTTTATCAATACCACCGGGAACCCCGGTATGGCGAAAGCCGGAAGCGGCGACGTGCTGGCAGGGATCATCGGTTCCTTTCTGGCCCAGGGCTTGTCCCCGGAGCAAGCGGCAATCGGCGGAGTTTACCTTCACGGCCTGGCCGGGGACCGCTGTGCCGGGAGCTTGTCACAGATCGGCATGACGGCCCCGGATCTAGTGAATGAACTGCCGGCCTTGTTTTTAGAGCTGGCTTCCAGGGATTGAGAAAAAAACTTGTTTTTTGACAAAAAGGTATTGACACTTCCCTTACGTAAGTTGATATACTTACTCAGAACAGAGGAGGTGCTGGGATGAAAATGAAACAGGTGTGCGGGCAGACCGGGCTTACGGAGCGGACGGTTCGCTTTTATGTGGAGAAGGAACTTTGCTCGCCGGAGACCCGTTGGATAGACGGGCGGAAATATTATGATTTTTCCCCGGAAAACGTGGAGGAACTTCGCCAGACGGCGGAGCTGAGGAAAGCCTATTTTTCCATACAGGCCATTGTGGATATGCGCCGCCAGCCGGAACGGATACCCGAGATCCTAAAAACCTACCGGCAGGGCTTGGCTATGGATGCGTCCCATAAGCAAAGAATTTTAGACGTAATGGATCAGATAGATGTAGACAGGATGAACAGCTTATCCCAGCTGGTAAGCAGTTTGGAGAAGGTTTCCTCGTCGCTGTCCTTGCCACAGGTTGACTTGTCTCCTGATTTTGGAAAGATGGACGGCCTTTCCCGGGAGGAGAAGGAGCAGGCGTATGAAGGTTATCAGCGCCGCCAGCAGCGGGACGCGAAAATGGGGAAAATCGTGGTTTATATCATCGCTGGGCTGAATGTCCTCGGCAGCCTGCTGTCTTGGATCGTCCAGGCGGATTTTGCTTATCTTTTTACATTTTTAGTGCAGGTGGGATTTTCTGTTGCCCTTTGCTGCGGGGTTCGCTGGATCCGGTGGCTGTTTGTGGCGGGCGGGGCTTTGGGGGCTTTCGCCGCTTTTGCTTTGGCGGTGCAGGCCGCGGGTATCCCGGGAATGCCGGCGTGGTATTTTATTTATGCGGCTTTTGTGCTGCTGTCGTCTGTGGCCACGGCCATTGTGCTGGCGTGGTATCGCCCTGTCAAAGAGTTTTTCTATCAAATGAAAAACGGATAGATAATAGAAATCAAAAAAGCCGGATGCGTTATCATCCGGCTTTTTCGCGCTCTTTTTCTGCCCTTCCAAATTTTTTATTTTCGGTTTGTTAAGCGTACAAGCCGATGTTATGGCTGTGACAGGTTTATTTTGTCTCATTTTACGGTCAAAAATAGGGTTTGGTTAATATTATGGATTAGACAGGAAATTTTTTTTCTAAACATGATTAAACAGGAGGCTCAAAGGCAAAAATACTAACAGATTCGTTAACGAGCCTAATTTTAGAAATCATTCGGAGCGTGAAAAAAGTGAATATAAAACGCGGAGATATTTTTTACGCGGATTTGAGCCCTGTAGTCGGTTCAGAACAAGGGGGAATCCGTCCTGTTTTGATCGTACAGAATAACGTTGGAAACCGGTTCAGCCCTACGGTGATCGCGGCGGCGATTACCAGCCAGAAATCCAAGGCGAACCTGCCCACCCATATCCAGCTTAGAGCCAACGACAGCGGGCTTTCCCGGGATTCGGTGGTTTTACTGGAGCAAATCCGTACCTTGGATAAGCGCCGCCTGAAGGAAAAAATGGGGACGTTGAACCCGTACTCCATGCATCAAGTGGACGAGGCTATCTCCATCAGCTTCGGCCTGGATGATGAAAATATTCGAGAGGCTACATAAGCCTCTCCCAACACGAATTGACAGAAAATTCTTTTCCCCCTATGCTACTATAAATAGCACAGGGGGAAATTATTTATGACCACGATTTACATAGATGTTTTGGTCTGTCTGAATTTCATCGTGAACTATTTTTTGCTGTTGGCCGCGGGAAAATTCCTGTCCCGCTCCTGTAAGCGGTGGAGAATGCTGCTGGGCGCCTTTTTAGGCGGCCTTTATTCGTTATATATTCTTTTGCCTGAGATAGCCGCGTGGTTCACCGTGCTGACGGAGCTTGCCATGGCGGTGGTCATTGCCCTGACGGCGTTTGGGCGAAAGGGGCTTTTAAAAACCTGTTCCTGCTTTTTCGCCATGAGTTTTTTGTTCGCCGGGGCCATGTTCCTGATTTGGAAAATTATAGCGCCTAGCAATTTAATCCTGAATAACGGCGTGGTGTATTTTCAGATTTCTCCGCTGTTTTTGATCGGCGCGACGGTGCTTTCCTATGTGCTGGTCAGGCTTTTCCAGCGGATTACCGGCCGCCCGGTTCCTCAGGAATTATTCTGTACAGTGCAGGTGTTCTACCGGGGGCAAAAGGCGGTGTTTCGCGCCAAGGTGGATACCGGGAACCAGCTTCGGGAGCCTTTTTCCCATCTGCCGGTGATTGTGGTAAAGAAAACGGCTGTTTTGGGTTTGGCGCAAGGGACCGGGGAGGAATCGAATTTCAGGATGATCCCGTTTCACAGCTTGGACCAGGAAGGAATTTTGCCAGGCTTTCTGCCGGATCGAATTATCGTGGAGCATGGAAAAGACACGTTTGAGTGCCAGGGGTATTTGGGCGTTTGCAGGCCGGAGCAGCTTCCGCCCGATTTCGACGGACTAATGAACGCAGAATTACTAATCTCAACGGGAATGAAGGGGAAAGAGCATGAAAAAGTTAAAAACCGCGTATCAAAAGATAAAGCAGATTCTTTTCACTAGGCTCCTAAAGCTGGAATGGCCCGAGCTTTATTATATCAACGGGCCGGAAACCTTGCCGCCGCCCCTGACCAAGGAGGAAGAAGCCGTGGTGATGGAACGGGTGCGCAGAGGAGAGAAAAACGCCAGGGAGCCTTTGATTACCCACAATCTGCGCTTAGTGGTCTATATCGCGAAAAAGTTTGACAGCAACGGCGCAAGTGTGGAGGATTTAATTTCCATTGGCACCATCGGCCTCATTAAGGCGGTAAACACCTTTTGCCCGGAGCGGAATATTAAGCTGGCCACCTACGCCAGCCGGTGCATTGAAAACGAAATCCTCATGTTTTTGCGGAAAAGCAGCCAGCTAAAAAATGAGATTTCCATCGACGAGCCGTTGAACGTGGATTGGGATGGCAATGAACTGCTGCTTTCCGATATTCTGGGCAGCGACAACGACATTGTCAACCGTGGCATTGAACAGGAGGTGGAATGCAATTTAGTGCTTCAGGCGGTTTCTAAGCTGGCTCCTCGGGAAAGGCAGATTATGGAACTGCGGTTTGGCTTATGCGGCCAGGAGGAGCACACCCAGAAGCAGGTAGCCGACGTGTTGGGAATTTCCCAATCTTATATCTCCCGCCTGGAAAAGCGCATTATCGAGCGGCTGAAAAAGGATTTGGAGCGGGTGGGATAGCGTATGAAAATACTTATTATATGATCTTACCAAGCAAGGCCGCCGGAATTTCCGGCGGCCTTGCTTTTGGGAGCGGGCAATGGTTTCTTTCCTATTATTTATTTTCTTTGCGCGGCGTAATTTTTGAGGAGTGTTTCAGGGTGACGGTTACCAATTCGGGAGGATTGTTGAGCCGAAAGGGGAACAGGCTGTTTCCCGGGCCGCGGCTGACGAACATCACAGAGCCGTTTCGTACAAAGCGGCCTTCCGTGTACTTTGGAAGAATCCCCTGGTTGGGAGCGTACAAGCCGCCGATCCCGGGAACCCGGAATTGTCCGCCGTGGGCATGGCCGCAGAATATCAGGTTGGCGCCCGCTTGGCAGTATCCGTTAAATAAATCAGGACGATGGGAGAGCAGAACCGTATAGGCGTCTTTGTTGACCAGGCTTTTCAGTTCCCGGAGCATTGCCGGGCCGCCCTTATCCCGATCGTTCTTTTTGGCGTAAAAAGCCGGGTCGTCCATACCGATGACCTGCATTTTTTGATTCTTTCGCTCTAAAAAAGCCGATTCGCTGCGAAGCACGCGAACCCCCATTGCCTTCATTTGGCGTTCTAGTTTTTGATACGGGATGGGAATCCGGGCCTCATGGTTGCCGGTCACATAGTACACCGGGGCGATTTTCATCGCCTGTTCCAGTGTGTCTACCGCAATTTTGATATCACGGCTGCGGCGGGAATCCAGTAAATCCCCGGTTACCGTAATCATATCGGGTTTTGCGCCCGCCAGCCTTTTGATTAATTTTTTCTGTCCTTTTCCGAATCGGGCGCTGTGCAAATCGGAAATTTGGACGATGGTAAACCCGTCGAAGGCTTTGGGGATGGCGCGGTCTGAAAGTACAAAGCTTGACGTGCCCACGGCGGTATTCCCGTGGCGAACCCAGGCGCCAACGACAGCTAAAAAAACAGCCGAGCCCGTGGCCAACAGGATTTGCCTGCGCTTTTTTCCTTGGTGGTTCATAAAAAATATCCTCGCTTTGAAATAATAGGCAAACGGGAGGCTGAAAATACAGCCTCCCGAAATTTAATACCGGTTATCAAAGATTCTGGTGGATTTCTTTTCGCTGCGGGGCAGCTCGCCCAGAGCCACCGCGTGGGGAACGATGGTAATGCCCACCTTGGCCTTAAAGTGGTTTTGCAGGTTCAATTCGATGGTTTTTGCGTCGGGGATACTGTCTGTTTCAAAGAATAAGGTCATGATATCCCTGCCGTTCAGATGGTCGATCATCACCTGGTATTCACTGCTGGCGCCGTCGATATCTCTCAATACCTCATCGATCTGGCCCGGGAAAATGTTGACGCCCTTGACCTTAATCATGTCGTCGGTACGGCCGATAAGGGTGTCAATTCTGGGGTAGGCGAGGCCGCAGGGGCAGTCGCCCTTCAGCAGGCGGGTCAGGTCGTGGGTGCGGTACCGGATCAAAGGAGCTCCCTGCTTTCTCAGGGTGGTGATTACCAGCTCGCCGCTTTCGCCGTCCGGCACGTTTTTGCCGGTGTGTGGGTCGATGACCTCAAAATAAAGGAAGTCGTCCCAGTAGTGCATACCACATTCGTGGTCGCAGCTCATGGCAATGCCGGGGCCGTAAATTTCCGTCAGACCGTAGATATCATAAAGCTGGACGCCTAATTCATTGGCGATGCGGCGGCGCATTTTCTCGCCCCAGCGTTCCGAACCGATGACGCCTTTTTTCAAATGAATTTGATCCTTGACGCCCCGTTTGGTGATTTCCTCCGCCAACAATAGGGCATAGCTGGAGGTAGCGCACAAAACGGTGCTCTTCATATCGATGAGCATGCGGATCTGCTTATCCGTGTTGCCAGGACCCATGGGAACCACCATGGAGCCCAGCAGCTCCGCACCGGCCTGAAAGCCGATTCCGGCGGTCCACAGGCCGTAGCCCGGGGTGATGTGAATCCGGTCCAAATTGGTGATGCCGGCGGTTTCATAGCACCGTTTGAACATTTCCGCCCAGTCTGCCACATCCTGGCGGGTATAAGGGATGATCACCGGCGTGCCGGTGGTGCCGGAGGAGGAGTGGATTCTGACGATTTCCTCTTCGGGAACCGCCTGCAAGCCCAGTGGGTAGGCTTCTCTCAAATCACTTTTATTGGAAAACGGCAGCTTTTCAAAATCCTCCTGGCTTTTCACCTGGCTCAGGTCGATCCCTTCGAACTTTTTAGCGTAAAATGGGCTCCGCTCCTTAATATTGGAAAGAACCTGTAAAATACCCTGGAACTGGCTTTCTTTCATCATTGTTATTTTACCTCCCCAGCGCCAAGCTTCAGCGCCTTTAGATTCATCGCCACAAATTTTTGGGGCAGCCGCTGTTCAATGGCGCTGACAAAGCTTTCCGCGGAAATCCCCAGCTTTCCGGTGGCGCATGCCGCCCCCAACAGGGCGATGTTCAGCACCTTGGCGGAACCGCACGCCTGGCAGATGTTATCCCCGTCCACGACCACCAGGCTTTTTTGGTTCCGGATCAGATAATCGATCATTTCCGTGCCGTTATAGGAGGAACCGGCAAGAGAAGCGGTCACCGGCTTAATGGCCTTTTTGGTGGTGATTACCACGCTATCCTCCTTTAAATAGGGCAGGCATCTTACCGCCTCCGCGGGCTCAAAGCCAATAATCATGTCGGCTTTGCCTTTGGGGATCAGAGGAGAGTGGGAATCCCCGATGCGGACGTGGCTCACCACACAGCCGCCCCGCTGGGCCATGCCGATGGTTTCCGCCGTCCGGGCAGGAAATCCCAAATCGATGGCGGCCTGGGCGATGAGCTTGGAGGCCAGCACTGTGCCCTGTCCGCCCACGCCTGCCAGTAAGATGGATTTATTCATGGCAGTTTCCTCCTTCGATGGCGCCGAAGGGGCAAACCTGGGCGCAGATAGTACAGCCGTAGCACATAGAGGGCTCGATCACCGCTTTGCGGCCTTCATAAGAAATGGCGGGACAGCCCAGCTCTTTGATACACCGCTTGCAGCCAGTGCACTTTTCCTGGTTTACCGACAAAAGGGGAAGAGGCTTGGAGACGGTAATGCAGGGCGCCCGGAAAATAACAGCGGAAACGCCTTTATGGGCCGCGGCCTGTTTGACGGTTTCCTCGGCTTTTTTCAAATCAAGGGGGGAACAGGTTTCTACAAACTGGACGCCGACGGCTTTTAAAATGGCCTCAATGGACACCTTTTGGCTGATTTCACCCATCATGGTCTGGCCGGTGCCCGGGTGAGGCTGAGAGCCCGTCATGGCGGTGGTGGAGTTATCCAAAACCATCAGGTTGATATCCGTTTGGTTATAGACCGCGTTGATTACCCCGGGGATTCCAGTGTGGAAGAAGGTGGAGTCGCCGATAAAGGAAAAATTGACGGTATCCGGTTCCATTCGGTGAATGCCCTGGGCTACCGTCACGTCGGCGCCCATACAAAGGCAGGTGTCCACCATATCCAGCGGCTGGGCGTTGCCCAGGGTATAGCAGCCGATATCCCCGGAAAATACGGCTTTTTTGCCCTTCATGGCCTGTTTTACCGCGTAGAAGGAGGCCCGGTGGGGGCAGCCGGCGCACAATACCGGCGGCCGGATTGGCAGCGCGGGCGGGGCTTCCTTGGAAGCGTTTGGCACGGCTTGATCTATATGTAGAAATTGAGAGATCGCCTGGGCCGCCGATTCCACCGTGTTTTCTCCCGCCTTTTGGGTAACGCCATCCAGCTTGCCGTGGATATTGGCCGGGAGATGGTGCTTGCCGCACAAAAGCAGAAGGCTGGTTTCGATCACCGGGTCCAGCTCCTCCAGGCACAGTACGTCGGTGACGCCGTTTAGGAAATCCAGCCCCAATTTTTCCGGAAAGGGGGTTGGAGTACCGATTTTTAACAGGGAATAAGAAACGCCTGCCGGCAGGGAGGAAAGAACCTCCTGGGCATATTGATAAGAAACCCCGCCCGCGGCGATACCAAGCTTGCCTTTGCCGGTCAGGCTGTTGAAACGGCAGCTTGAAAACTCAGCGGACAGAATTTCCTTTTGTTCCTCTAATTTTATATGGTTCTGATAAGCGGTGCGGGGAAAGATCACCCACTTGCTTGCATCCTTGACAAAACCCTCGGGGTCGTTGCGGCGGCGCTCGCCGGAGGTATCAATGGCGGCGCAGGCGTGGCAGATCCTGGTGGTGGGCCGGAAGATTACAGGCCGGTGGAACCGCTCCGACCAGGAGAAGGCATCCTGGATCATTTCATAGGCTTCCTCAGGGGAGGAGGGGTCGAACACCGGGATTTTCGCATATTCGCCGAAATGCCGGGTATCCTGTTCCGTTTGAGAGGAGATGGGGCCGGGGTCATCGGCGACCACCACTACCATACCGCCCTTAACGGACAGGTAATTCAGGCTCATCAGCGGGTCCGAGGCCACATTCAGCCCCACCTGCTTCATGGTGACCATGGAACGGGCGCCAGTATAGGACGCGCCAGCAGCCACTTCCAGGGCGGTTTTCTCGTTGACGGACCATTCTAGATAAATATCGCCGGGGTTTTCCTTCGCGATGGTTTCTAAAATTTCAGTGGATGGGGTTCCGGGATAACCGGATACCAGGTTCACGCCCGCCTTGATCGCGCCAAGGCCGATGGCGGCGTTCCCCATTAACAGTTCTTTGGCCATACAGTATGCCTCCTTTTTCTACTAAAATATTGTACCCTCCTGAAACATAATTGTCAACGGAAAGAGAAGCGGGAAGCCTTTCCAAAGCCAGCGGGGATGAAAAGTGTTTGGAAAAGCTGGCATCAGAAAAAAGCCGCGGGCATTTTTCCTGCCCGCGGCTTTTTTAAGCAAAGATTGCTTTTCAAATAATCCAGATCATGTTTTCGGAGTCCATGAACCAGTATTGAATGGGATAATCCCATAAAATCCTTAAATGTGGTTTTTGATCCGCTCCAGGCTTCCCTTTTCCAAACGGCTGACCTGGGCCTGGGAGATGCCGATTTCCTTGGCAACCTCCATCTGTGTTTTTCCCTGGAAAAAGCGCAGGTTTAAAATCTTTTTCTCACGGGGCCCTAAATTGCGGATGGCCTCTTTTAAAGCGATTTCATCCAACCAGTTGTTGTCGTCGTTTTTGTCGCCCACCTGGTCCATAACGAAAATGGTATCGTTGCCGTCGGAGAATACCGGCTCATAAAGAGACACTGGCTCCACAATGGCCTCCAGGGCAAGGACCACATCCTCTTTGGGAAGCTCTAGCTCTTTGGCGATTTCTTCTATGGAGGGTTCTTTGTTGTTCCGGTTGGTCAATTGGTCCTTCACCTGCATGGCCTTATAGGCGGTATCCCGCAGGGAGCGGCTGACCCTGACAGAATTATTATCCCGGAGGAAGCGGCGGATTTCTCCGATAATCATGGGGACGCCGTAGGTGGAAAAGCGGACGTCCTGGTTAATGTCGAAATTGTCGATGGCCTTAATCAAACCGATGCACCCTACCTGAAAAAGGTCATCCAGGTTTTCTCCCCGGTTGGTAAAACGCTGAATCACGCTTAAAACCAGGCGCAGGTTGCCGTTTATCATCTCTTCTCTGGCCTTTTTCCGCTCCTGGGGCGTGCCATCTTTCATTAGATTCAATAGGGTGCGCTTTTCTTTTTCCGTCAAAACCTTCAGCTTGGATGTGTTCACTCCGCAGATTTCCACCTTGTTGTAATTCACGCAAATTCCGCCTCATTTCTTTTTCGTTTCGAAATGAGTATTGCCATGTGCTTTTGTGAATATACTGGAAACAAAGGAGGGATTTTATGGCACGATGTAGAATTGTGGATTTAAGACATAAACAAGTGGTCAATGTAAAGGACGGAACCTGCCTCGGCTGCGTGGACGACATGGAAATCGACATGGCCACAGCAAAGCTGGTGTCTATTATTATTTACGGCAGGCTGAAATGGTTTGGGCTTTTGGGAAGATGCGACGACATCTGCATCAAATGGGATGACATCCAGGTAATCGGCGAGGACACGATTTTAGTATGCTATCAGCAGTTTCAGCGCCCGCCGAAAAAACGCCGCTTTTTCAACAGAAATACATAGAAAAAACCCTTCTGGTTCAGATGAATTTTTCCTTGCAATTCCAGAATACTTATGATATAATAAACGTCGCGAAATCACACGCTTTGCCTGGCCCATTGGTGCCCTTCGCAAGGGTTTGGGCTGAAATTCAAGGCAGGGCGGAGGTAAAAACCAAGGAGGATTTATCAAATGGCAGTTGTATCTATGAAACAATTATTGGAAGCAGGTGTTCACTTCGGCCACCAGACCAGAAGATGGAACCCCAAGATGGCCGAGTATATCTTCACCGAGAGAAACGGCATCTACATCATCGACCTGCAAAAGACCGTCCGTAAGCTGGAAGACGCCTACAATTTTGTACGCGAACTGTCCGCCAACGGCGAATCTGTGCTGTTTGTCGGTACGAAAAAGCAGGCTCAGGATTCCGTGAAGGAAGAAGCGGAACGTGCCGGCGCTTATTTTGTCAACGCCCGGTGGCTGGGCGGTATGATGACCAACTTTACTACCATCCGTCACAGAATCGACCGTCTCCGTCAGCTCCGCGCCATGGAAGAGGATGGAACCTTTGATCTGCTTCCCAAGAAAGAGGTCATTAAGTTAAAGCTGGAAATTGAAAAATTAGAGAAGTTCATGGGCGGTATCAAGGATATGAAGAAGCTGCCCGGCGCTCTGTTTATTGTAGACCCCCGCAAGGAAAGAATCGCCGTTGCGGAAGCAAAGAAGCTGGGAATCCCGATTGTGGCGATTGTGGATACCAACTGTGACCCTGACGAGATCGATTATGTCATTCCCGGCAACGACGACGCGATCCGCGCCGTGAAGCTGATTTCCGCCACCATGGCAAACGCCATCATCGAGGGCCGCGAAGGCCAGATGGGCGCTGAAGAAGCCGAAGCCAAGGAAAACGAAACCGACGAAGAAGCGGCGGCTGAATAAGGAAAACGAAAAAGGGGTTCAATCCGTTGAACCCCTTTCTTAAAAAGTAACAATCTTAGAAAACCATAGAGAATTTATGAAATTGGAGGAAATTAAAATGGCAGCATTTACAGCAAAAGACGTAGCGGCTTTGAGAGAGAAGACCGGCTGCGGCATGATGGACTGCAAGAAGGCGTTAACAGACGCCGAAGGAAATATGGAGAAAGCAATTGACCTTTTGAGAGAAAAAGGCCTTGCCGCCGCCACCAAAAAGGCTGGCAGAATTGCCGCCGAGGGTGTGGCGTTTGCCTGCGCTAATGACGACGATACGGTAGGCGTAGCCATCGAGGTCAACGCTGAGACCGACTTTGTGGCCAAGAATGCGGAGTTCCAGAGCTTTGTAAAAACCTGTGCGGATACTGTCATGCAGGAAAATCCTGCTGATTTAGACGCTTTGCTGGCCTGCAAGGCGGCTGGCACCGATATGACGGTTGAGGCTCTGGTACAGGACAAGGTTCTGACCATCGGCGAAAATATTAAGATCCGCCGTTTTACCCGTTATGACGGTGTAGTAGGCACCTATATCCACGGCGGCGGAAGAATCGGCGTACTGGTGAAATTTGACACCACCCCCGAGATTGCCGCGATGGATGCGTTTAAGGCCTATGCCAAGGATATCTGTATGCAGGTTGCCGCTGCTAATCCCAGCTATTTGAACGAGGCTTCCGTACCTGCCGAGGTCATCGAACATGAGAAGAAGATCCTCACCGAGCAGGTTATTAACGAGGGCAAGCCGGCGCAGATCGCTGAGAAGATTGTGAATGGCAAAATGGGCAAGTATTATAAAGAAAACTGCCTGGTTGACCAGCTCTTTGTCAAGGACGGCGACTATACTGTCGCTAAGTACACCGATAAGGTTGCTAAGGATCTGGGCGGTAACATCGAAATCGTGTCCTTTGTCAGATATGAGAAGGGCGAGGGCCTGGAGAAGAGAAGCGACAATTTCGCGGACGAAGTTGCCAGCATGATTAAATAAGCGATTGGTTTCGATCCTCAATCTGTTTGAACAGAATATCGTAAAAAAGGGTTTATCTGAAAAAGATAAACCCTTTTTCATGCTGTGCCAGCCCCTGGTTTTCCAAAGGGGGATAAGTAAAAAATCCTTGACATTTTTCTCTTTTTGTATTATTCCAATGATAGGCGCGCCTCTGTTTTTATGAAATAGAAGCTGCGGATTGACCTTAAGGAGGATTGTTATTATGTATTTGGAAGAATTATTCGGCTTAACGGGAAAGATTGCGGTTGTCACCGGCGGCGCCCGGGGGACTGGGAAAGTGGTGGCCCAGGGATTAGCGAAAGCCGGGGCAAAGGTAGCGATTTTATGCCGTTCCGGCGCCGAGGAGACCGTAAGCCTCATTGAAAAGGATGGCGGAGAGGCATTGTCCATCGTAACGGATGTTTCCGAGGAAGAGCAGGTAAAGGCGGCTTACGCCCAGATTTTAGACCGCTGGGGCTCGTTGGATATCGTTTTCAACAACGCGGCGATCGGCGACCACAAATCTTCCTTGGAGGTCACAATTGAGGAATTCCGCAAGGTAGTGGATGTGAACCTGACGGGAGAATTTATCGTCGCCCGGGAGGCCGCTAGAATTATGGTGGAGCGCGGCATCAAGGGCAGCATTATCAATATGGCTTCCATGTCCGGCAGCGTGGTAAATATTCCCCAGTGGCAGTGCTCCTACAACGCCTCCAAGGCTGGCATTATTCATATGACTAAGTCTTTGGCGGTGGAATTTGCGGAGTATGGCATCCGTGTCAATTGCCTTAGCCCCGGCTATATCGGTACAGAGCCTAATAAAAAGACCCCAAAAGATATGATGGATGTATGGCTGCGGATGACGCCCATGAAGCGCATGGCGGATCCGGAGGAGATGGTCCCCGCCGTACTGTATTTCGCCAGCAATGCTTCCGGCTACACTACCGGCAGCGAGCTGATTGTAGACGGCGGCTATAGCTGCATTTAGGCGCGAAAAATCCCATGGCGGCTTTCAAAAAAGCGCCATGGGATTTTTTTATTTATCACACGCTTAGTTTTGCGGGATGAAGATGGCTTAAATCCAGCTCCTTTTCCAGGCTGTGCCGGTGCATATAAACGCTTTCCACGATGCCCACGCCAAGATACAGGCAGGCGACCGACGAACCGCCGGAGCTGAAGAAGGGAAGGGTAATGCCGATTACCGGAATCAAGCCCAGGCACATGCCGACGTTAATAATGGTTTGTACCGCCACCATAGAGAAAAAGCCGAAGCAAAGAAATTTTCCAAGGTCATCCTTGGCGGAAAAAGCGTTCATCACGCAGCGCAGCAGCAACAACAGTAATAGCCCTAAAAGAACCATGCAGCCTATAAAGCCTAATTCCTCTCCGGCTACGGAGAAGATAAAGTCGTTTTCCTGATAAGGAACCGACCCTGCCGCCACCCGGGGGCCTTCAAAATAGCCGCGGCCGTACATTTCACCGGAAGCGATGGAGATTTTTCCCTGAAGCTGCTGGTAGCCAAACCCATTGGGATCCGATTCTAAATTGAACAGCGTCCAGAAACGCATTTTTTGATCCTCGTTTAATACCGAGTTCCACAGAATCGGAATGCTGACCCCTGCGCAGAGAAACAGCGCCAGATAGTACCGAAGCTGGACGCCGGCGACAAAGGTCATAATCAGGAACATAAACCCGAATACCAGGGCGGTACCGTCGTCGCCCATAAGATGGATCAAGCCGATGGGAACCAAGGCGTGAAAGCATAAGGTCATCACGCCCACAAAGGTTTTCAGCTTATTTCGTTCCTTCAGCACGGCAAGATGCTTAGAAAAGGTGATGATAAAAAAGATTTTTACCAATTCCGAGGTTTGAAAGGTTCTGCCAGCGATTCGAATCCAGGCCTTATCGTCGGTGCCTACGATTTCAATACCGAAGAAATAGGTGTAAACCAGGGCTAAAACCCCTAGAATCGCGAAGATATACCAAAACCGGCACACCACGTTGTAGTCCATTAGTGAAATGATAATCGCGCAGATATAGCCTAGCGCCACCGCCAGAATCTGGGTGGCTAAAAACCCCTTTTCCGAATCGGCGGAACGGGCTACCGAATAAATCAGGGCAAAGCCGTAAAGAGACGCGGCGATGGTCAAAAACCAAAAAATATAATCGGTGCGTTTGAAGAAACCGCCAAGCGCGCCCAGGAATTTAGTCATATAGAACCTCCGATTTTTGAGGGATGTTTTATTTTGCCTAATGGATAAATCAATGATATTTAATTTATTATAGTATTTCTCCAGATTAAGATCAAGTAAAATACTTTTAACAAATTCTGAAATCTTCCTTTTTCCGTCAAAAAACAGCCAGTTTTCAAAAGCTGAAAAGAAAAAAGAAGAAACCAGGGGTTTGCGCTTTTTTTTAGAAAGGATTTATGATATAATTTTCTGAGAATGATTTTGAGTGAGGAGATTGGGTTTATGTTAAGCGATATTGAAATTGCGCAGCAGGCAACGTTGAAACCGATTGCCCAAATTGCTCAGGAATTAGGAATCCGGGAAGAAGAGCTGGAGCCCTACGGCCGCTTTAAAGCCAAGGTGAACGACCGGCTTTTCCAGCGGGTGAAAAACCAGAAGGATGGAAAGCTGGTTTTGGTAACCGCCATCAATCCCACCCCGGCTGGAGAGGGAAAAACCACCGTCACTACCGGTTTGGGACAGGCCATGGCGAAAATTGGCAAAAAGGCGGTCATCGCTTTAAGAGAGCCTTCTTTGGGCCCGGTGTTCGGCGTCAAGGGCGGCGCCGCAGGAGGCGGCTATTCCCAGGTGCTTCCTATGGAGGACATCAACCTGCACTTTACCGGCGATATGCACGCCATTACCGCTGCCAACAACCTATTGTGCGCTTTGCTGGACAATCATATTCATCAGGGGAATTCCCTGAATATTGATCCCAGAAGAATCCTCATTAAGCGCTGCTTAGATATGAACGACCGGGAACTGCGGAATATTGTGGCCGGTTTAGGCGGCAAGATCAACGGCGTGCCAAGGGAGGATGGCTTTGTTATCACGGTTGCCACTGAGATCATGGCTATTTTGTGCCTATCCAGCGACTTGATGGACTTAAAGCACCGGTTCGGCGAGATTCTGGTGGCATATAGCTATGCCGGAGAGCCGGTTTACGCCAAAGACTTAAACGCCCAGGGCGCCATGACGGCGTTGATGAAGGACGCTATTATGCCCAATCTGGTGCAGACCCTGGAGGGAACCCCGGCGATTATGCACGGCGGCCCCTTTGCCAATATCGCCCATGGCTGTAATTCCGTGCGGGCAACCAAGCTTGCCCTAAAGCTGTCGGATTACTGTATCACTGAAGCGGGCTTCGGCTCCGATTTAGGCGCGGAGAAATTCTTTGATATCAAATGCCGGCTGTCCGGCTTAAAGCCCTCCGCGGTGGTTCTGGTAGCCACGGTGCGGGCTCTGAAATATAACGGCGGCGTTCCCAAGGCGGAGCTTGGCGCCGAAAACCTGGAAGCCCTGGAAAAGGGCGTGGTCAATTTGAAAGCCCATATTGAAAATATGAGAAAATACAAGGTCCCCGTGGTGGTAGCCATTAACCGCTTTTTGACCGACAGCGACCAGGAACTTCAATTGATTGAAAAAACCTGCGGCGACTGCGGCGCGGAATTTGCCCTCACCGAGGTGTTCGGCAAAGGCGGGGAAGGCGGCAAGGCCCTGGCCCAGAAGGTGGTAGAAGCTTGTGAAAAGCCATCTGGCTTTACACCGGTTTACGGCGGCCAGCTGACCATTCAGGAAAAGGTGGAGACCCTGGCCAAGGAAATTTACGGCGCCGACGGCGTCAATTACACGGCGGCCGCGTTAAAGGCATTAAAGGAAATCCAGGCGCTGGGCGGCGATAAGCTTCCTGTCTGCGTGGCAAAAACCCAGTATTCCTTGTCGGATAACCCGGCGCTGCTGGGACGGCCCAAGGGCTTTCAGATCACTGTCAGGGATATGAAGCTTTCCAACGGCGCTGGGTTTGTGGTGATTTATACCGGTGATATCATGACTATGCCCGGACTGCCTAAGGTTCCGGCGGCGGAAAAGATTGACGTAAGCGCCGACGGCGTGATTGAAGGATTGTTCTGATGAGCGGGAAAATTTGCATCGAAACCCATTCTCCGGATCAAACGGAGTTGGTGGGGGAAAAGCTGGCTGCCCAATTGTCAGGAAATGAAGTGATCGCCCTTTACGGGGGCCTTGGCATGGGAAAGACCAATTTTGTCAGGGGCTTGGCTAAAGGGCTGGGCGTGACGGATGGGGTATCCAGCCCCACCTTCGCGCTGGTCAACGAGTATCAGGGAAGGCTGACCCTATACCATTTTGATATGTACCGGGTCGCCACCTGGGACGACTTGTATTCCACCGGTTTTTTTGACTATCTGGATACCGGCGCGGTATTGGCCATCGAATGGAGCGAAAATATCCAGGAGGCTCTGCCACAGGAGGCTGTCCGGGTGGAAATCCAGCGGGGCGAAACCGATACGGATCGCACCATCACCATAGAAGGAATCAAGGGATTATGAAAATATTTGCGTTAGAGTCCTCCGCCAAATCGGCGTCAGCGGCGCTGATTGAAGACGGAAGGCTTTTAGGAGAATTTTATATCCACACCAAACTGACCCACAGTGAAACATTGATGCCTATGGCGGAAGCCTTGCTTCAAAACACCAGGATCCCTTTGGAACAGGTGGATGTGTTCGCCGTTTCCGCCGGGCCCGGCTCGTTTACGGGAATCCGGATCGGCGTGGCGGCGGTCAAAGGGCTGGCGATGGCTGCCGGAAAGCCCTGTGCGGCGGTTTCTACCCTGGAGGCCATCGGGGAGAATTACCGGGGCCAGGAGGCGCTGGTGTGCGCCGTGATGGACGCCCGGTGCAATCAGGTGTACAATGCCCTGTTTGACTGCGGAGATGGAGAAACCGCCCGGCTGTGCCAGGACAGAGCGCTTTCCATCGAAGGGCTGTTCAAGGAACTGGCGGAAACGCCGGAATATCGGGAAAAGAAAATTGTTTTTGCTGGCGACGGCGCCAGTCTTTGCTTTGAAAGGCTTCAGGGAAGGCTGCAGGCCCAGTTAGCGCCGGAGCTGTTACGATACCAGAAAGCGTCTAACGTGGCCTTTGCGGCCCTGAGAAAGGCGCAAAACGGAACGCTGCTGACAGCGTCGGAGCTGATGCCGGTTTATCTTAGGCTGCCTCAGGCCACCAGAGAGCTGAACAAACGGAAAGGAGCGAATCAAGCATGATCGCATTAGGAGCAGACCATGGCGGATACCGCCTGAAGGAAGCGGTAAAAGCTTATTTAGAAGAAAAGGGGATTCCCTATAAGGATTTCGGTACCGATAGCGAGGCGTCGGTCAACTATGGCCCTTACGCCTACCGGGTGGCCCAGTCCATTATTTCCGGAGAATGTGAAAAAGGCGTTATCTGCTGCGGCACCGGCATTGGTATCTCCATTGCCGCGAATAAGGTTAAGGGGATCCGCGCGGCGGTGTGCACCAATGAATTTTGCGCGGAAATGACCAGACGCCACAACGACGCCAATATTTTGGCCATGGGCGGACGGGTAATTGATGAAAAAACCGCGGTGAAGCTTGCGGATATCTTTTTGAATACTCCTTTTGAGGGCGGACGGCATTTAGAGCGGATTCAGCAGATCGCCGCCATTGAGAACGGAGAAAAATTGTAGGAGGAATTGGAAATGGAAAATCAGGTATTTGTTATGGATCATCCCCTCATTCAGCACAAGCTGACCTTCCTGCGGAGTAAGGAAACCGGCTCCAAGGAATTCCGGGAGCTGGTCAGCGAGATTGGGATGCTGATGTGCTATGAAGCCACCCGGGACTTGCCCTTGATGGATACTCAAATCGAAACCCCCATCGGTCCGGCCACCACTAAGGTGATTGCCGGGCGTAAATTGGCTTTTATTCCGATTTTAAGAGCGGGGCTGGGCATGGTGGACGGTGTCTTGGCTTTGGTTCCCGCCGCTAAGGTAGGGCATATCGGCCTTTACCGGGATCCCAAGACTTTGAAGCCTGTGGAATATTACAGCAAGCTGCCCGGCGATATCACCGAGCGGGAAGTGATTGTCCTGGATCCAATGCTGGCTACCGGCGGCTCCGCCATCGACGCCATCGATATTATCAAGCGCAGCCATCCAAAGAGCATCAAATTTATGTGCATCATCGCGGCCCCCGAGGGGATGAAAGCCTTTACCCAGGCCCATCCGGATGTGCCGGTTTACTGTGCCGCTATGGACGAAAAGCTCAACGACCATGGCTACATTGTTCCCGGTCTGGGCGACGCCGGAGACCGCATTTTTGGAACCCTTTGATTTCTTAATTAAAACAACCAATCAAGGAAATCCGGACAGGAAAACACAATGTCCGGCCTCTAGGACTGATTCCATTTATATCTAAGGAGAATGCTGTTTGAAAAATAACCATCATACGGAGAGTGTGCGCTGACCGGGAGGTTTGCGTGACGCGATCTAAAAACAAACCTCCCAAAAAGTATCAACTTACTTTTAGGAGGGAAATTCCGTGAATCGAGAAAACAAGAAAAAGATGTACCCAAAAGGGTATTATAAAAACCATGCCTGCAACGACAGCTTTCAGTGCAAAACCTGCGGGCGCCTGATGGTACCGGCCGGCGCGGGAACTGGGCATAGAAATCATTGCTCCAATTGCTTGTGCAGCCTGCATGTGGATGAAGAGCCGGGCGACCGTGCCTCCAGCTGCGGCGGGATTATGGAACCGGTGGCTTTATGGGTTCGCAGAGACGGCGAATGGGCGGTCATTCACCGGTGCCGCCGCTGCGGCAAGCTTAGTTCTAACCGTGTAGCGGCGGACGATAATCCCATGAAGCTGATGTCCATCGCCATGAAGCCTTTGGCCTCGCCGCCGTTCCCCTTGGAGCGTATTGAGGAAATGACGCGGCTTATGGGCGGCGATGGGAGCATGGGACCTGATAAATGACCAATCAGATTTTATCCTTTGAATGATACAGTAAAAAAACGGTGAAGAAAAAATCTTCACCGTTTTTCTTTTTTTAATTATCTTTTAAATAGGGCCGGTTTTTTTAACCCGGATTCACAGGGAGTCCCGCATCGCGTCGATACCTTCATCGGACGAAAGGTCGTAGCTTCCAGGCGCTCTGCTGAGAGACCAGTTTTCCACGTGGCGGATAATTTCCTTTGGTTCCATCCGGTATAAGGGGCTCAAGGTTTTGACCTCCAGCATTTTATCGTCCGTATAAGCTTCGAACGAAGAGTTAAAATCAGGATACCGGGCGTTTTTATTATGGACATAGTGCTTTACAAAAAGAAGCCCCTGATTTAAGTAGGCGGCCCAATTAGAATAATTGTTGGTTCCCATACGGAAGGGGCTGGGAATGGAGGAATCCTGTTTTATGGTGATATATTTCTCCCGAAAGGTGATCCGCTTGTCGTTGACCCTGGCATAAGGCCAAAAGGCGTAATTGCGGTTTGGCGCGTACTTGCTTTCGTCAATGGGGTTCTGAGGGATGATTAAAGTACCGCCGGGCCGCAGCATGGTGCAGCCGGAAAGCCCTTCCAGAAGGGAATCCCTTGCCAAATTCTGAGCGGAATGAACCACCATCATATCCTTGGCGCCGTCGGCCATCATAATTTCCATCGTGAGGGAAAGCCCGTTTTCTTCCTGGGGCGGCTGGGAAAAGGAGACGCTTTCAGGAAGAATGGCGTAAACCACCGGCCGGTTATCCGGGTAATAGGATTCCGGCATTCGCTCGGGACTTGTCCAGAGGCGATGGCCTCCATAGCAAAAGCATTGGGCGTTTTCGCCGTACCGCTCCAACATGGATGGGTCGGCGCTGCAATATTCCCGGTTCAGATCGGTGTAAAGGACGTTTTCCCCGCCGATGAAACCAAAATAAATAATGCGGGGGCCTACGTCGATGGTGACGATGGCCTCAATTGCGCCGTTACTGATGGAAAGGCAGTTTCCGTAATTTTCAAATTCCAATTCTTTGATTTCACATGCCATTGAAATCACTCCTTTTTGAGTATCGCGCTAAGAAAGGGGTTCCATCACGCCGCCGGTAAAAAATGAGCCGCAGGGCTGGATTTCGGGAGAAGATAACGCGAAAAGATCATCCGCCTGGCTTCCCAGCCGGGCGATGGCTAAAACCTCCGAGGTTTCTTTCTTAAAGTCGCCGCCGCGCATAATGATGGGCAGGGAAGCGGTTTGACGAGCGGTTTTTAAAATTTCGGTCCCCTTTTGGTTAAATCCCAGAACTCTGAGGTAGGGTGGAAGATGTGAAAAAAGATCACGGTGAATTCCAAGGAAAACCGATATTATTATACGCCGAATTCTCGCGTGTGTATACCGTTTTGTCTTAATTTCTGTAAATAATTGGTCTAACGAGGTCGTTTCTTTTACCGCCGCGGCGATTCGGTACTCCAATCCCTCTGAAACATCCGGCAGCCACGCAAAGTCCTCAGGCGCCATTTTACGAAGAGCGGAAAGAATAGGCCGCTCTAACGCCGCCAGAGAACAGGGAGCTCTTTTTGCCTGGATCTCTTCCAGAAGCGTTGGAAAGATCTCCGGGGGAAAATATTTTTCAGCCTCGTCATAATCCCGCTTTAAAAGGCAGGCGCGAAGATAGGAGGCGCTGGCCATAGCGCCAGAGGCGCCTGCGGCGTCGTGAGAGGCGCCGGTTCTGGGGATAGTCATCGGTTGGATGGGGGAGGAAAGGGAATTAAGCGCCTTGCAGTATTCAATGGCCAGGATATTGTTGGGGGACTGGAACAACCGGGATACGGAGGGGCCGAACCAAGCCTCGATAGCCTTTTCCCGGGCCGCGGGATAGGGAAGCCCCTGGGATAGCAATTCCCTGATGTTCTCCTGAATCAAAGGGGAAACCGCGGCTTCGGCGGCGCTGCGCAGAGGCTGGATTTCTCCCAGCTCGCTGCCGAAGCTGAGCAGGTCCACGCAGCCAAGGCCCTCCGCCAAGGCGACGCCGCCTTTGGCGAAGCCTTCCGCAGAAGACACACACCATGGCAGGGGTAGCTCCAGGACCAAATCCGCGCCGCCAGCGAGGGCGCACTTGGTTCTGGCCCACTTGGAAAACATGGCGGGCTCGCCCCGCTGGACAAAGCTGCCGCTCATAATGGCAACGATATGAGTGGCGCCTGAAGCCCTGGTTTGGGAAAGCTGGTAAGCGTGTCCGGAATGAAATGGGTTGTACTCGCAGATGACCGCCGCGACTTTGGAAGAATTATCATTATAAATCATAAAAATACGCCTTAGCCTTTTCACTGTCACTTTAATTTCTAGCAGAAAAATGGGAAAAGTCTCTTTTTTACAGGGATTGTCCTTGAAATCGTTTCTGTAATGTATTATTATATTACTGTAAGTTTTCAAGGTTTGCAAGCGGCCTTTTTGTAAAACTACAACATTTAAAATCAAATAGGGTTTTAGGAGGAAATGTTTTGAAGATTCTGGTAATCAATGCTGGCAGCTCATCCCTGAAGTACCAGCTCATCGACATGGATGACGAATCCGTTCTGGCAAAGGGAAATTGTGAAAGGATTGGAATGGCGGACGGTATTTTTACCCATAAAACCAGTGACGGAAGAAATAAGCAGATCACGGTTTCTATGCCGGATCATACCTCGGCGTTTATGCAGGTAAAAAATGCCTTGATTGATCCCGAGGTGGGTGTGATTCAGTCTTTGGATGAGGTATCCGCGGTAGGGCACCGCATTGTGCAGGGCGGCGCGCTGTTCAGCAAATCTGTTTTAGTAGACGATAAAGTTATAGAGGGAATTGAAAGCTTAATTCCCTTGGCTCCTTTACATAATAAGGCGCATGTGCAGGGAATCCGGGCCTGTATTGAGGTTTTCGGAAAGGATGTACCCGAGGTCGTTGTATTTGATACGGCGTTTCATTCCACCATGCCGCCAAAAGCATACATGTATCCCGTCCCTTATGAATATTATGAAAAGTACGCTGTTCGCCGTTACGGCTTCCATGGAACCTCTCACCGATATGTAAGCCACCGCTGCGCGAAGCTGATGGGTAAAGATCTGAAAGATCTGAAAATGATTACCTGCCATCTGGGCAACGGCTCCTCGATTTCGGCGATTCAGGATGGAAAAGTGATCGACACCAGTATGGGCCTGACCCCGTTGGATGGCTTTATGATGGGCAGCCGTACCGGAACCCTGGATCCCTCTGTCGTGACCTTTATTATGGAAAAGGAAAACATTACTCCTCACGATATGAGCGAGCTGTTGAATAAAAAATCCGGTATGCTGGGCATTTCCGGTGTTTCCAGCGACGACCGCGACGTGACCAAGGCGGCCCAGGAGGGAAATCCCAGGGCTATTTTGGCCCACGCCATGCTGGAGTATGAAATTATCAAGTTTATCGGCGCCTTTGCCGCCGCTCTGAACGGCTGTGACGTGATTGTATTTACCGCCGGTTTGGGCGAAAATCAGGCTCATCACCGCCAGGTCATCGGCGATGGCTTGACCTATCTTGGCGTTAAGATTGACCCGGCGCTGAATGAAGAGATGATCAGAGGCAAGGAAGGCTTGATTTCATCTCCCGATTCCAAGGTCAAGGTCTACGTTATTCCCACCAATGAAGAATTGGTGATAGCCAGGGATACCAAAGAGATTGTGGAAGCCCTAAAATAAGCTCTGATCATCAGCCCTTTTGATGATTGATAAATTTATTAGTTTGGAGGTACTTAAACTATGTTCTGTCCTCAGTGTGGTAAAGAAACAGCCAGCGGAAATTCTGTTTGCGAGCATTGCGGCGCTCCTTTGTGGGCGGCTGATGCCAACGCCCCCCAGCCGCCCCAAGCACCTGTAGAGCCTCAGGCTCCCCAGCCGCCCCAGCAGCCGGCCGCCCCGCAGCAGCCATATAACCCTGCCCCGCCTCAGGCGCCGGTTTATCCTCAGCAGCCCTACAATCCTGTTCCGCCCCAGACGCCGGTTTATCCCCAGCAGCCTCAGCAGCCGGCCCCGCATATCAGCAACTATCTGGCTTGGGCCATCGTCTGCATTTTCCTGTGCTGGCCTCTGGCAATACCCGCCATTGTTTATGCAAGCAAGGTGAACAACCTGATTGCCATGGGTGATTACGAGGGAGCGATGAATGCTTCTAAAAACGCGAAAACCTTCTGTCTGATCGCCACCATTTTAGGGGCAATCGCCCTTGTTCTTGGTATTATTGGCGGAGTTCTGGGCGGGTTATTTGCTTCTTCTTATTACTACTATTATTAATCTATGAGATCCCAAAACCCTTTGAAAAGGTACCCAAAGACTGCGTTTGCCGTGCTGGTTCTACTCTGCGCGGCAGGCGCCGTCTTTTTGTACTTCCATAAGCCGCGAGACATCAGCTGGCTGCCGCCGTGCTTCTTTTATGAATGGACCGGTTTTTATTGCGTTGGCTGCGGTACGGCCCGGATGTGCTATTCACTGCTCCATCTGGATATTGTCGCTGCGGCCCGGTGCAATATCTTAGCGCTTTTGGCGGTGCCGCTGATCGGCTATACCCTGCTGCGTTATGGGATTAAGGTATTTACCGGTTATGATAAGCTTCCGAACCCCTGGTATTCACGGGCGTTCAGCAGGACTTTGGTGTTTTTGCTGCCGGCCTTTTGGATTCTTCGCAATATTCCCATAGAACCCTTTCTTTGGCTGGCGCCTATTGCGATTTAACAAAATAAAAAGCTGCGGCAATTTATTATTGCCGCAGCTTTATTTTTGTCAGGCGTGGTGGGCTTCGGTAACGGTATCGTGATCCCGAAACAGCAGGGAAATGCACCAAATGGCCGCCAGCGCCACAATCGTGTAAATAATCCGGCTGATGATAGAGCCCTGGCCTCCGCAGATCCAGGCCACCAGGTCAAACTGGAAAATACCGATCAGGCCCCAGTTGATGCCGCCGATAATGGTTAAAATCAAAGCGAGTTTATCAAGCATGGGTTTCACTCCTTTTTTAAATAAGCGGATTTCCGCTTACTTGTAGTATAGCCATTGATTTGTTTGTTATGCAATGCCGGATCATAGGAATGAAAATTTGAAAAATTTATGAAAAAAAAGCAAAAGATTTTTAATCTTTTGCTTTTTCAGTATGGATTAGTTTTCTTGCTGTTCCGCTTTTTTCGCCTTTTGAGCTTTAATAATTTTCAGCCGGGAGAAATCCTCGCGGCTTTTTTCATCCAAAGCGCTGGTAATCATCTTTACCGTTGCCTCAAATCTGGGGATCATAATATTTTTCAGCGCGTTGGCGCGCTTTTGCGTTTTTTTGATGGCGTCTGCCAGCCGGTAAACGCTGTTCTCAATTTCCGCCAGCTCCGCGGTCAGCTCTTTTACCTTATGAAACCTGGCGTAGGCTTCATCCAGCATTTCATTGGAAGAAATCAAGCCGTATGGAACGTGGTTGTCTTCCTGGGCGTCGATGGATACAATAGGAATTTCAACACCCATGACGCTGCGGTAGGATAACCCCAGGGATTCTTCCTCAGGTACTGTCCCGGCCAGCTCCTCACAGATACCAAGCGTAGTGTTTGCCCGCTGCAAAGCCAGATAAGCCTTAGCGTAGGTATCGTCGATGGTATTCTGAATTTCCGTCGCGCGGTCGATCAGAGTCATCATTTCCCGGACCAGGATATTCCGTTTCCGGTCCAGAAGGTCATATCCGGTTTTGGAAAGGGCAAGGGATTTTTTGGTTGCCATTAAATTGCCCTTTGTGGGAGCGGTTTGAATACTCAACGGAAGGTCACCTCACTTTACTGCACCGATTTCACCTGGTTTTCCAAGTCCTCTGGGGACATATCCGCCGCCGCGGCGACCTTGGCCTGGTCCAGCGCCTCCATATTTTCCGGTTTATAGAATTGATCCAGCAGCTTGGGATCCACACGGTCCAGCTCAGAGCGGGGAAGGGTGGACAAAAGCTCCCAACCCAAATTCAGGCTTTGCTCGATGCTTCTGGACTCGTGGGAGCCTTGGGTAATAAACCGCTCCTCAAATAGCTTGCCGAATTCCAGCAGCCGCTTGTCGTTAGGAGAAAGCTCCTCCTCACCGATAACAGAGGCCAGGCTTCTGGCGTCCATCACCTTGGAGTAAGAGGCGAACAGCTGGTTCGCCAGGTCCTGGTGATCCTCCCGGGTAAAGCCCGCGCCGATACCGTCCTTCATCAGGCGGGAAAGGGAGGGCAGCACAGAAACCGGGGGATAGATACCGCCGCCTTCCAGGGAGCGGTCCAAAACGATTTGTCCTTCGGTGATGTAACCGGTCAGGTCAGGCACCGGCTGGGTAATATCGTCGTTGGGCATGGTCAAAATAGGGATCTGGGTGACCGAACCGTCCCGTCCCTTTACCATGCCGGCCCTCTCGTACATAGAGGCCAAGTCGGAATAAAGATATCCGGGATATCCGCCCCTGCCGGGAATCTCACCCTTGGAGGAGGAAAATTCACGGAGGGCCTCCGCGTAAGAGGTCATATCGGTCATGACCACCAGCACGTGCATGTCTTTTTCAAAAGCCAAGTATTCCGCGGCGGTCAGGGCACAGCGGGGGGTTAAGGTACGCTCGATCACCGGATCGTTAGCCAGGTTGACGAACATAACTACCTTCTGCAGCACGCCGGACTCGTCAAAGGAGCGCCGGAAATAGTCGGCAACGTCCTTCTGAACGCCCATAGCGGCGAACACGATACAGAATTGGGCGCTTTCGTCATTGGCGATCTTTGCCTGGCGGACGATCTGCGCCGCTAAGTCATTGTGGCGCATACCGGAGCCGGAGAAAATAGGAAGCTTTTGGCCGCGGATCAACGTGCAGAGCACGTCGATGGAGGAAATGCCCGTACAGATGTAGTTTTTAGGATAAACCCGGGAAACCGGGTTTATGGCGGTGCCGTTGATGTCCATCCGCTTTTCCGGGAAAATTTCTCCCAGACCGTCAATGGGATGGCCCGCGCCGTCGAAGGTGCGGCCCAATATCTCTTCTGAAAGGGGGAGCTCCATAGGCCGGCCGATCAAATGGGTTCGGGTATTGCCCAGGGAAATGGAATGGGTGCCCTCGAACACCTGGATTACCACCCGTTTACCCTCGATCTGCACAATCCTGCCCTGGCGCCGGGTGCCGTTATCCAGATGGATTTCCACCATCTCTTCATAAGAAGCGTGGTCCACGTCGTCTAACACGATCAGGGAACCATTGATTTCTTTTACGCCAACGTAATCAAGAATCATAGTTTCATGTTCCTTTCCAGGTATCGGGCTTATGCTTTTATCCCGGCAGGCGCCGGTACAGCCGCGCCGGTTTTCGCCGCGTTAGGATCTAACAGGGCGGCGATGGACGTGTCGATATCCTTAATATAATCGTCGAACATTTCCGGCTTATCGTTGGGAATGTCGTATTTCATGGTGGCAAGCTTGTCAAACAGGCCGAGCTCCATAATGCGTGAGATAGGGATGGAAGCCGAGATCAGCTGCCGAGCTTTCTTGTTCAAATAGAGGATCACCCTCATCATCAGCTTCTGCTTGGACAAAGGCACAAAGGTATCATCCGGATGGAAAGCGTTCTGCTGCAAAAAGCCCACCCGGATCACACGGGCGATTTCAATGACCAGCTTTTGGTCGTCGGGGAGCACGTCGGCGCCGATGAGCTTGACGATTTCCATCAGCTGGCTTTCCTCGTGAAGGATAGAATTAATCCGGGTGCGGTATTTGATAAAATCCTTGCCCAGGTTTTTTTCAAACCAGGGGTCAAGATCGCTGAAATATTCGCTGTAGCTGGTCATCCAGTTGATGGCCGGATAGTGCCTGGCATAAGCCAAAGACTTATCCAGAGCCCAGAAGCACCTGGTAAATCGCTTGGTATTCTGGGTTACCGGCTCGGAAAAATCGCCGCCTTGAGGTGAAACGGCGCCAATAACGGATACGGAGCCTTCCTGGCCGCAAAGAGTCTGGACGCGGCCAGCCCGCTCGTAGAAATCCGCCAAACGGGAGGGAAGATAGGCGGGAAAGCCCTCCTCCGCGGGCATTTCTTCTAATCGGCCGGAGATTTCCCGGAGCGCCTCCGCCCAACGAGAGGTGGAGTCGGCCATCATTGCCACGTGGTAGCCCATATCACGGTAATACTCCGCCAGGGTGATGCCTGTGTAAATAGAAGCCTCACGGGCCGCCACAGGCATGTTGGAGGTATTGGCGATCAATACGGTGCGGTCGGTCATGGGACGGCCGGATTTCGGGTCAACCAGCTCGGAGAACTCATCCAGAACTTGGCTCATCTCGTTGCCGCGCTCGCCGCAGCCCACATAAATAATGATATCCGCGTCGCACCATTTTGCCAGCTGGTGCTGGGTCATGGTTTTCCCGGTGCCGAAGCCGCCGGGAATAGCAGCGGTGCCGCCTTTGGCGATGGGGAACATGGTGTCGATAATACGCTGGCCGGTAATCAGGGGCACATCCGGGGGCTCCCGCTTCAAAATGGGCCGGGAATTCCGGATAGGCCATTTCTGGCACAGGGTCAGCTCATGGGTATGGCCTTTTTCATCCTTCAGTACCGCCACAGTATCATGAAGCTTATAAAGCCCGCTGGGCTTTACCTCCACCACCTGGCCGGCCACGCCGGGAGGCACCATACATTTATGGGTGATAATGGGGGTCTCCGGCAGGGTGGCGTAAATTTGTCCCGCGGATAGCTGGTCGCCTACCTGACAGGCCAGCGTCACATCCCATTCTTTTTTGTCATCCAAAAGAGAAACGTTGGAGCCTTTGGCGATAAAAGCGCCGTCGGCCTCCTCCAGCGCCTTCAATGGGCGCTCGATACCGTCGAAAATATTATCCAGGATGCCAGGCCCCAACAGGATATTCATCGGCGCGCCGGTGCCGTAGACCGGTTCTCCGGGGCGCAGGCCCGTGGTTTCCTCATAAACCTGGATGGTGGTTATTCTATCGGAAATTTTGATGACCTCGCCTACCAGCCGGCTGTTACCCACATAGACCTGCTCCATCATGGAGAAGCTGCGGGAGTTCTGAACCGTGACAACAGGGCCGTTGATTCCGAAAATTACATCTTGGTTCATATCAGTAAATCATCTCCAAACATTGCCTGTGAAAAGGGATATCCTCCCCCAGGCGGGCAGTTAAACTACGCTTAATCCAGAATTGGCAAAGAACCATTCATACTGGGCTTCCAGCTTGCTGTCCAAGGTTTCGTCGGCCACCAGGCCCATTTCCGCGTTGGAACCCCGGATGCCGCCGATGAGGATGGAATCGTCGGCCTTTACCTCACAGGGAAGGGCATAGGCCTTTTGAATCCGGTCAGCAAAAGCGAGATCAGAAGCTTTTACCAGAAGGATGGTGCCCGGCTTTGTCAGAACCTTGGCGATAGAGGATGCATATCCCTCCAGCAGGGAAGGGTACAGCTCCGTCTGGGTATAGGCCAACAGCTTTTCCTTTGCTTTTTCAAACACTTCCTGCGTGATTTCCTGGCGCTGCAGGAACAGCTTTTTTTTGCCCTCCATTTCCTCGTGGGAAATCTCAGTGGCAACCTCTTTGCGCATCTGCGCCATTTCCTTTTGAATGAGGGTATAGGCGTCGGTCAGAACTTCGATTTCAGCTTTTTTCAGTTCTTCCTCTTTAAACTGCTCTACTTCCGCGTGAATCTCGTTTCGCTGCTGCTCCGCGTATTTATTAATCGCTTCTAAAAAAGCGGATTCTTTTTCAGTGCTGGGCATAAGTCAACCCCCATTCCTTTTAGATTTTTACGCCGATAGCGTCCCGGACGTATTTGGTGATGGAATCCTTAGTCCGCCCGTTTCCGTGGCGGTCGGGAATCTCTACGATCAGGGGACGCTGGCGGTTCAATTTTAAGTCATAGACAAGGTCGGGGCAAAGCTTAACCAGCTTTTCCGTCATAAGAATTACAGCCACATCCTCCCGCGCCATGGCGTCGGACAGGGCTTTCTTTACCTCGTCGTCTTCATGTACCAGAACACCGTTGATACCAGCCAGGCGCATACCTACGATGGTATCGATATTATCGCTGATTAAGTGAAATTTCATAGGGTAACCCTTCTTATCCTTAGATTAGATTTTCGCCAGGATCAAGATGGAAACCAGCAGGCCGTACAGAGCGATACCTTCACCCAAAGCCACAAAGATCAGCGCCTTACCGAACGCCTTGGGATCCTCAGAGGTTGCGCCAATGGCGGCGGGGGCGGCAGCGGCAACGGCAATACCGCCGCCGATACCGGCGATACCGGTAGACAGGGCGGCCGCGATCAGGCCCATTCCATTGGCGGAGCCTGCGGCGGCAGCGGCGGTAGTGGAGGCGTCAGCGGCGTTGGCTACCATGGGGACCGCGAAGCAGAACAGGGTCACTATTAAAAAGGATACCAATTGGACCGCCACGGCCTTTTTGGTTTTAGTTCCTCTTTTCACCGAGCGAATTGCCAGCACAACGGACAGAACTAAGAAGCACACAGGCAGTAAGAACAGATAATCCATAATGAATACCTCCAAAATTAATATCAAAATTTATTTAAACGGGAAAATTCTCGTTTAATGCTTTTCTACCGTAACCGGATGGAAGGGGATACCGTCGCCGTCATAGAACCGGCTGAACATTTCGTAATACTCCAGCCTGAGCACCTGAATGGCAACCAATAGGGCTTCCAGGCCCATAACGAAAGCGTTGCCGACAACCAGCACCAGCACATAGCCTATGCCGCTGCTCATCTCCGCCAGGGTAAACACCACCAGCATCATACCGGCGTGAACCAGCACGTATGCGCCAACACGGAGGAAGGACATGGTATTGGTGGCGTAGCTTAAAATGGTTTCAAAGGTCTCAAAAAAGCCCTGAATAATATAGTCGCCCCATTTTTCCGGCTTCCAATCCGGATCCCTGGACACCAGCTTTCCCAAAATCTCGTTGAACCAGATGCAAAGCAGGGGAATGATTATCAGAAAGATGATATAGGGAACGTTCATCACCGGAATCTCCATGAACATTTGCAGAACCAGGCCGATCAGCAGGGAACCATAGAAAACCAGCCCGGCGATACCGTTGGGGCCAAAAATGGCCTTGGCGTATTTTTTCTGTTTCAGGCCGCTGATGATGTTCAGCATCATAGCGATGATTACCATGACGCAGCCAACGCCCACCGACGTATAAATAATATAGTTGGTGGTGGCGGGTTCCATGACCGAAATCGGCTTTTCCGCAAACCCCATGGCCTGATAAATGGGATTAAAGGTGTTTTCAAACCCGAAGAAGTCCCCGAACACCAGGCCGAACAGGGCGGAGGAAATCCCGCAGGGGATTAAAATTCTGCCGATGGGCATTTTTTTCAGCCGCCACATGAGATACCCTACGATGGAAAGCACGATCCCGTGGCCGAAATCGCCGAACATGGCGCCGAAAATCAGCACATAGGTGATGGCCACAAAGGGGGTGGGGTCGATTTCATGGTAATTGGGAAGGCCGAACATATCCACAAAAAACTCAAAAGGCTTAAAAATCTTCTTATTTACCAGGCGGGTGGGCGGCGTGTGCCGCAGCGCCTCGCTGGCGTTTTCAATAGCGAAATCCACGCCCTCGATTTTAGAAAGGCGTTCCCGGCAGTCGTCCTCGTTCTCCTCGGGAATCCAACCGGTGAGAATAAAGCTGTTGTCGTGCTTGGCGACATATTTGCGGATATTGAAATAAGTATCCAGTTCCTCCAGTTTGCTGAAGACCTGCTGGCATTTCTCCGCTTCCCGGGCCCAGGTATCGTCAATCTGCTTTTGAAGGCCGGCGATCTGCTTTCTGATCTCAGTGATTTTATCCTGCAGCTCCTGGAGCATTTTTTCCGGGGTGGACTCCAGCGCCTTCACCCGCAGCCTTTCAAAATAGAGGCCGGAAAAAATGGTGTCCACCTGCTGAATGTATTCCACAGGAGCAATATAAACGCCCCAGAAATGAGTAGCGTCGCTGGTGCATTGAAAAAACAAAACATAAGGATTATCCTCATATTTTGATAGTTTTTCATAGCACTCCTTTGGAATACGGCCGAACCGGAACTTAATATACTGGCACTCGGCAAGCTTTTTCAAGTCCAGATTCAGGCCCACGAAATGGCCGATTTCCACGGTTTGCTTTACATAATTCTCTTGGATTTCCTCCAAATCCTCTTTTTGATTCAGAAGATCATCCATCTGTTCAGAGAATCGGTTTACATAATTTTTTAGTTCGTAATGAGGCAAATCCAGGTTTCTGGTGTCCGTTACGTCGAAATCCTTGCCAATCCGGCTTAACAGGTTTTTCAGCTCTTGCAGCGTATCCGAATAGGGGTTCTCGTCGGTAAAGGTGGTGAATTTCCGGGTATCGGAATAAAAAGAAAGAGCATCATCCGGATGAAAATATTGGGTTTGGCCGCAAAGGCGGATTACATCATCCAGCTTGTTGGTTACGCCTATGATACTGGCAATTTTTACTTTTGAAACAGCCACGGCGCTCTACTCCTCTCTAATTGCTCACCCCGCGTTTTCCGTGGGCAGGATCAGCAATTTTTTAATATCATCTACAGGAACCTGGTACCGTATGCCTTCCACGATGGTGGTGATGTTGTGGACCTCGGTATCAGCGAGAAAAATGTAGGAAAGAAGAACCACTGGAGGATGGGAAGAAAAATGAATATAATGTTTTCCAGAGATGAATTTTATCCTCTGGGCCAGCTCATCCACAAAATTATATTCCACATTGGCTACTTTCTTCCCGCGAGAGGTGGTTCGGAATACGGCGGCCGCTTGGTTAGCGGTTTCCGCGTGAACCAGGGCGCTTAGCTGTTTTGGCTTCAGAGAGCCAAAGGGAAGAAGGTTCTTTTCGATAAATTCCGGCTGTGCCCGAAATCTTCTTTTCATGCGGATAATCCGGGCATAGTTTTCCAGGTCGATATAGCCCTGGAAAAGCTCCTTAACTTCCTTTTTTGTTTTTCCTTTCACGCGATGGTCGATGATATCCTGGACGTGGGAAAATAAATAAGAATAAAGCTCGTTCTCAACGGCGAAAACATCCACCGGTTCTCCCGGCTTCGGCTCATAGGGCGCCAACAGCCTGCGGTAGACCGAATTTCCTAATGCCTCTAAAAACTCGCCGTAGTTTTTAATACTGGCAAACTGCTCCATATGGATTTTGGTGTGCTTGGAAAGAAAGAGGGGAGCGGCCTGGGAATATTCTTCCTGCCGCCCGGCGGTCATCAGCATTAGGGCGTCTAAAATTTCTTCGATCTCTGTTCTGGCAATGACGTAATCCGCCAGCTGTTCTCCCACGGATAACTCATACCGCACAAAGGAACTCAGATTATAAAAAAGCTTTTGCTTAATGAGCACCTCTAACTGTCCGCGGTGAATATCGTATTCGTTAACGCCGGTGAGCACGTCGTGATAAGCGGTATTGGCCTTTAAATAGGCGGCGATTTCCGTCACCGATTTGCATTCCAACAGGTTGCGGTAATCCTTTTCTTTCAGCCGTTTTCCATATTTTGCCCTGGCCTTGGCTAAGACCACGTTAGAAGATAAACTGGAAAGCATTCAATCACTCCCCGATCACACGGCCTACGATAGCGTTTACCCAACTGTCTCCCTGCTGGGCGTATAGGTCCCGCATTTCTTTTAATTGGGCTTCGTGCTTTTTTTCGGCCTCGCCCAAAACCTGGCTGGCCATTTTTTTCTCTTCAATCCGGTTTAATTCAATCCGCTTTCTGGCGCGCGCCAAATAATTTTCACGGATCTGTTCTTTTTTCTCCGCGATTTCCTGGGCGGAAAAGGCTTTGCTGCGCTTGGCTTCTTCCGTGATTTCCTGGGCTTTTTCATCCATATCCACAATTTTCTTGATCATATCCTGCATGGGAAAAGCACCTCCTAAAAGGACAGCGCAGGGAATTATCCCATTTGAAATTCCCTGCGCTTCTTTGCGCGATTTTTAAATTGATTTATTTACTAACTCAGATTATAGTCCCAAAAGTCAAATTGTTCAAGCCGCAGAATAAATTTTTATAGAAATACCATAAAATACGGTGCGAAGTCAATAATATTTGACAAGGGGATATTTAATGCCGATAGTTAATTCCCGCGGGGAAAATTAATTTTTCAGGCTCTGCAAGGGAGCGGGAATCCGTCCGCCTCGGTGGATAAATTTCGCGGGAGAGCAGGGGTTTACTTCCATCACCGGGCCTTCGCCCAGCAAACCGCCAAAGCTCAGCTCTTCTCCGGCCTTTTTGCCGATGGCGGGGATCACCCTGACGGCGGTGGTTTTGGAATTGACCATGCCGATGGCGGCCTCGTCGGCGATGATCCCGGAAATGATCTCAGCAGAAGTATCCCCGGGAATGGCGATCATATCCAAGCCCACGGAGCAGACGGCGGTCATGGCCTCCAGCTTTGTCAAAGTCAAAGCGCCGGTTCTGGCGGCGTGGATCATGCCCGCGTCTTCCGTCACCGGGATAAAGGCGCCGGAAAGGCCGCCTACATGGGAAGAGGCCATCACGCCGCCCTTTTTCACCGCGTCATTCAGCAAAGCCAGGCAGGCGGTGGTGCCGTGGGCGCCGCAGGTTTCCAATCCCATTTCTTCCAATATGTACGCCACGGAATCGCCGATGGCGGGAGTAGGCGCCAGGGAAAGGTCGATGATTCCATAGGGGACGCAAAGCCTGCGGGAGGCTTCCTGGGCCACCAGCTGTCCCATACGGGTGATCTTAAAAGCGGTTTTCTTTACAATATTGGCGATCTCCGTAATATCGCAGTCCGCGCCGGTTTTGGCTAAAGCGGCACGTACCACGCCGGGTCCGGAAACCCCTACATTCACCACGCAATCCGGTTCGCCTACGCCGTGAAAAGCCCCCGCCATAAAGGGGTTATCCTCGGGCGCATTGCAGAACACCACCAGCTTGGCGGCGCCGATGCAGTCCCGGTCCGCGGTGCGTTGAGCTGTCTCCCGGATGATTTTACCCATTTTTTCCACCGCGTCCATGTTGATGCCCGCCTTGGTGGAGCCGATATTCACCGAAGAGCATACATGCTCCGTCACATCCAGCGCCTCCGGTATGCTTTCAATTAAAGCGTAATCCCCGGGGCCGAAGCCCTTTTGCACCAGGGCGGAATAACCGCCAAGAAAGTTAACGCCGGTACTTTGGGCCGCCCTTTCCAGGGCCTTGGCCAGCTTTACCGGGTTCTGCGCCTGGTGGGCGGCCGCAATCAGAGAGATGGGGGTGACGGAAATCCGCTTGTGAATAATGGGGATTCCATATTCCTTGCTGATGTCCTCGCCGGTTTTCACCAGCTCCCCGGCATAGCGGCAGATTTTATCGTAAATATGGTCACAGGTGCTTTCCATGCCGCCGCCGATGCAGTCCAGCAGGGAAATTCCCATGGTAATAGTGCGTACGTCCAGATTCTCGTCATCAATCATGGTGATGGTTTCCAAAATATCGCGGGTGTTCATCATAACAGTGAGCCGTTCCTTTCCCGGTTAAATTCTGTGCATAGAATTGAAAATATCTTCATGCATCACATGTATTTTCAAGCATTCCTGCTCGCCTAAGGCGGTCATTTGATCCACCAGCTCGTTGAAAGGAACCGTGGCGTTTTCCAGGTCCACCAACATAATCATGGCGAAAAGATCCTGCAGGATCGACTGCGTCACCTCGGTGACGTTTACGTTGCCTTCGGCGCATACCGCCGAAACTTTTGCTAAAATACCAACCATGTCCTTGCCGATTACCGTAATGATCGCTCTCATAAAGCCTGCCTCCCGAAAATGTCAGAATTTCAATCCTATTTATTATGAACGGAAACCCAAGCACTGTCAAGCAAAACCCTATCGGCGGCGGGGCGTTTTAACGTTTCTTTAATCAGTTTTCACAAAATGGTACAGATTTTTATGAAAAACACGATGGATTCCTGCTAGAATGGAAGCTGTTCTTTCCATGCCGCCTGTGATATAATAAATACAAGATTATTATTTTGTTTTTCAAGCCTTTTTGAAGATAGATAAGTTGAAATTTCAGTATGGAGGAAACCTGATGCACTATCATTTTATTTCTGACAGCCATGTCCATTCCGACTGCTCCTTTGACGGCACCGACCCGGTGATGATGATCTGTGAAAGGGCCGCTTCCCTGGGGCTTTATTCCATCACCATTACCGACCATTGTGAATGTGATATTTACCATAAAGAGGGTTTTGACCGGTCCATCGTCCAATCCTTTTTTGAAACCCGCAAGGCCAGAGCGGTGTTCTACGGGCGGCTTCAGGTACACGCCGGCATCGAACTGGGCCAGCCTATCACCGATTTGGAGGCGACCCAGGAGGCCTTGTCCGCCGGCGCCTTTGATTTTGTGCTGGCGTCGGTGCATAATCTGCCAGGCAAGAAGGATTTTTACTATTTGAATTACACCCAGGAGAATATCGATTCCCTGCTGAACGAGTATTTCGATCAGCTTTTGCTGGTGGCAAAGTGGGGGCGGTTCGATTCCTTGGCCCATTTAACTTACCCGCTACGTTATATGCTGGCCCAGCCTGGGCTGAGAGTGGAAATCTCCAGGTACCAGGAGAAGATCGACGCCATTTTAACGGAACTGATTGAGGGCAAAAAGGCCCTGGAGGTGAACACCTCCGGCCTGCGCCAGCATATTGGAGAGACCCTGCCCAACGCGGAGATTGTCCGCCGGTATTATGAGCTGGGGGGTACTTATATCACGCTGGGATCGGACGCCCACCGCTGGGCGGATGTGTCCGCGGGGATCGAGGAAGCCATGTCCATGATTTATAAAATCGGCTTCCGGCACTATACCATTTACGCTAAACGGGAACCTCGGATGGTGCCCATCGAGTAGACAAGGAATTGGAAAAAGTGTATAATAATTTTTAATTATCGGCGAGTAAGGTTCTTTCGGCCCGATGATTTAGAAGAATTTTAAAACACAAAACTGAAAGGAATGATACCAAGATGAATGATTTGCTTGCCCTTCTTAGTGAGAACGCCCGGCTGACCACGGCGCAGCTGGCCGTAATGCTCAACAAAACAGAGGCGGAAGTGGCCGCCCAGATCAAGGCGTTTGAAGAAAGCGGCGTCATCAAGGGATATAATGCGCTGATCGATTGGGATAAAGCGCCGGTGAAGTCGGCCTCCGCGATTATTGAGCTGAAGGTTACCCCGAAAAGGGAAACCGGCTTTGACGAAATCGCCCGCCGGGTGATGGCCTTTGACGAAGTGGAAAGCGTTTATTTAATGGCGGGAGCCTATGATTTCGCGGTGATTGTCAGGGCGGCTACCATTCAGGACATTGCCATGTTTGTGGCCAAGCGGCTTTCTACCCTGGATTCTGTCATTTCCACCGCGACCCATTTTGTGCTGACAAGATATAAGGATTCCGGCATGATCCTCTGCGATGACGGCGATGTTGACGAAAGAGGGGATGTTTGGCTGTGATCGACTACCAGCAATTTATGAACGACCGCATCCAGAAGGTGAAGCCTTCCGGCATCCGGCGGTTTTTTGATATCGCCAACGAGATGGACCACGTGATTTCCCTGTCCATCGGCGAGCCTGATTTTTCTACGCCGTGGCATGTCCGCCAGGCGGGGATCGAGTCCCTGGAAAAGGGAAAGACCTGGTATACCCCAAACCGCGGTTTTGCCGAGCTTCGGCAGGAAATCTGCAATTATTACCAGCGTCGCTTTCATGTTTCCTATGACGCCAAGTCCGACGTTCTGGTGACGGTAGGAGGCAGCGAGGCCATTGACCTGGCCATCCGCACCATTATCGCCCCTGGGGACGAGGTGCTGATTCCCCAGCCCTGCTTTGTGTGCTACGAGCCTATGGTGCAGATGGCGGAGGGGGTTCCGGTCATCATTGAAACTAAGGAGGAAAACAGCTTCCGCCTGACGCCGGAGGAGCTGCTTTCCCATATCACCCCAAAAACCAAAATGCTGATCTTGCCTTATCCCAACAATCCTACTGGCGGCGTGATGCGCCGCCAAGATCTGGAAAAGGTAGCGAAAATCGTTCAGGAATACAATCTGTTTGTCCTTTCCGACGAGATTTACGGGGAGCTGACCTATGGCGGCGAACCCCATGTTTCCTTTGCGGAAATCGAAAACATGCAGGAGCGCACCGTGGTCATCAACGGCTTTTCCAAGGCCTATGCCATGACCGGCTGGCGGCTGGGCTACGCATTGGGGCCGGGACCGATTATCGGCCAAATGACCAAGCTGCACCAATATGCCATTATGAGCGCGCCTACCACCGCTCAGTACGCGGCTATCGAGGCGCTGAAAAATGGCGACGAGGACATTGAATACATGCGCCGCCAGTATGATATGCGCCGGCGGCTTTTAGTAGACGGCTTGCGGGAGATGGGCTTGTCCTGCTTTGAGCCCGAGGGGGCCTTTTATGTGTTTCCCTGCATCAAAAGCACCGGCCTTACTTCCGAGGAATTCTGCGAACGGCTGATCTATTCCGAACGGGTGGCGGTGGTGCCCGGCACGGCTTTCGGACAGTGCGGAGAAGGCTTTGTCCGCGTCAGCTATTCCTATTCTTTAAAGCACCTGACTGAGGCGCTGGAAAGGATCAAGCGTTTTGTCGCTTCCCTGAAAAACGAAGGGGGAGCAAAATGAAACTGACGGTGAACGCGCCGGCTAAAATCAATCTGACCTTAGATATTATCGGCAGGCGCAACGACGGCTATCATTTGGTAAAAATGCTGATGCAGTCGGTGGATGTGTGCGATACGGTGACGGTTTGGGATGATGCCGACCAGCCCATCGAGGTTTATTGTAACCGGGAAGAGGTCCCTGTGACGGAGACGAATACCGCTTACCGGGCGGCTCAGGCCTTTTTTGAGGCCACTAAGGTGGAAAATCCGGGAATTGGAATCAAAATTAAAAAGCGTATTCCCATGGCCGCTGGCTTGGCGGGCGGCAGCGCCGACGCCGCGGCGGTGATCGTCGCTTTGGATCATATGTTTCAGACCCGGCTGTCCCAGGCGGAGTTGACGGATATCGGGGAAAAAGTAGGGGCGGATGTGCCCTTCTGCATTTTCGGCGGCACCATGCTGGCGGAGGGCATCGGCACGATCCTGACGCCGCTGCCGGATATTCCCGATTGCTATATTGTGCTTTCCAAGCCGGATATTACCGTTTCTACGAAAAGCGCCTATTCTCTAGTGGATAAGCATTTGCTGTGGGAAAGCCCAGAAACTGATGACGCGGTGGAAGCGGTTTGCAACGGCGCCATTGAAGAGATCGCCAACTGTATCTATAATAAATTTGAAAAGGTATTAGACCTGCCGGAGGTGGCCTCGATCAAGCGGATTATGCTGGAGGGCGGCGCCTTAAACGCGGGGATGAGCGGCAGCGGTCCCACGGTGTTCGGCATTTTCAAGGAAAAGTCCACGGCGGAAAACTGCGCACGGTCTTTGGAAGAGTATTGCGACCAGGTGTTCGTGTGCCGGCCTGTGTTCAAGGGCTGCGAGATTGAAGATTAAACTTTGTATAAAATTGGAAAAAACCGTCCATACTCAAGCAGAAATGTTTGAAAGGACGGTTTTTTTGTACATGAAAAAGAAAGCTTATTTTACGGTGATTGAAAAATCCCTGGCGCTGGGCTTGATTCTCAGCTTTTTACTTACGATGACAGGCTTTTCAGGCAACTGCGCCGCCATTGAAAACCAGGTGTTCCGGTTCCACGTGCTGGCCAATTCCGATTCCCAGGAGGACCAGGCCCTGAAGCTGAAGGTGCGAGACCGGATTTTGGAATACTCCGAGGAGCTGTTCCAGGAGGCGAAAACCCGGGAGGACGCGGAAACCCTGGCGAAAACCCATTTGCAGGAGCTTTGCGACGTTGCCCAGCGGGAGGTCTACCGCCAGGGCTACGATTACCCTGTGAAAGCGGAGATCACCAATATGTTTTTCGATACCCGGGAATATAATACGGTCACCCTGCCCGCCGGGTACTATGACGCACTGAGGATCACCATCGGGAAAGCGGAGGGCCATAACTGGTGGTGCGTCATGTTCCCGCCCATGTGCCTGCCGGCAGCGGAGGAGAGCAAGGAGCTTTCCGATGTGCTCAGCGATTCCCAGATGGAAGTGGTGGAAAACGGGAATAAATACCAGGTGAAGTTTTTCGCGGTGGAAGTGTTCGAGAAAGTTAAAAATTGGTTCCAGGACCGATAGCTTTTCCGCGGAGAAATATGGTATAATAGCCTCAGCTGCCGGCGGCTTTGCCGCCGGCGTATGAGAGTGCTTTCACCATTATGAAAAACCCTTGCCGTTTTCCAGGTAAGGTGCAGGCTGTGCCAGCCTGCGGTTATGGCATCATAAATTCAAATCGATGAAATTTTTAAAACCTTCGGAGGTGGAGCGATGCTTCAATTTATCGAAGGGACCTCTGGCAGCGGCAAGACCTATGTGCTCCGGCAGATGCTGATGGAAAAGGCAAAAGCCGGGGAAGAAAAGCTGCTGCTGTTGGTTCCGGAACAGAATTCCTTTGAAAATGAACGGGCTATGCTCCGCCTGATGGGACCGAAAGACGCCGGAAAGATCACTGTCACCAGCTTTACCAGAATGGTGGATTTGGTGATGCGCCAGACCGGCGGCTTGGCGGGACGGCGGCTCAACGACAGCGGCAGGAATATTTTAATGAGCCTGGCGCTGGAGCAGGTCCGGGATGAAATGGTTCTTTACGAAAAGCAATGCGGTTCCCGGGAAATGGTGGAGCTGATGCTTTCCGCGCTGAAGGAATTTAAAATGTGCGGCATCGGATGGGAAGACTTAAAAAAGGCCGCCGATTCCCTGGAGGAAGGGAACCTGAAAAAAAAGGTTCGGGAAACCGGGCTGGTGATGGCCGCTTTTGACGCCCTGGTTTCTCAAAGCTACATAGACCCGCTGGATGACCTCACCAGGCTGAAAAACGTGCTGGAAACCACTCCATTTTTTGAGGGCTATACGGTGATGGTGGACGCCTTCGCCGGGTTTACTGTGCAGGAGCTTGGGGTACTGGCTTTGATCCTGCGTCAGGCGAAAGAGAGCGTAATTTCAATCTGTGTGGACCAGGACCCGGCAAAAGACAACGGTATGGGCTTGTTTTCCCCGGTGAAGAAAACGGTTCGCCAGCTAAAACAGATCGCCGAGGATTACCATCTCCCTTTGGCGCCGCCCATTCGGCTGACCCACGGCAGACGGTTCCAAAACGAGGATTTGAAGCTGCTGGAGCAGGCGGTTTACCGCAGGGAACGGCTGGAAGCGGAAGAACCCCCGGCGCACATTGTCCTTTATAACGCCGCCGACCTCTATGAAGAGGCGGACTTTACGGCTCGCCGGATTCAAAAGCTGGTGCAGGAGCGCGGCTACCGTTACCGGGAAATCACCGTGATCGCCAGGGAAACGGACTCTTACCGGGGCATTTTAGACGCTGCGCTGGAAAGCTACGGCATTCCATATTTTATGGACCAGCCGGAGGCGCTGGATGAAAAACCGCTGATGACCTTGGTGCTCAGCGCGTTCGAGTGCGTCCAAAGCGGCTATCGGTCCGATGAGATTTTCCGTTTCCTGAAAACCGGGCTGACGGAGCTTCAAACGGAGGAAATCGCCGCGCTGGAAAATTATGTCCTGCTGTGGAATATCAGCGGAAAACGCTGGCTGGAGCCTTTTATCATGCATCCCAATGGCTTTTCCGAGGAAACCACACAAGAGGATCAAAAAAAGCTGGAAGAGTTGAACTGTCTAAGGGAGCGGGTCATCGGGCCGCTGGCCCAATTTGAGGAAAGCCTGCGCTCCGGTACGGGCAGGGGCATCGCCTACGGCGTATACCAGCTGTTAGAGCGATTGAACGCTTCTCAGAATATCCGGCGGATGGCCGACGGCCTGGAGGCCCTAGGGGAATGGAACCTGGCCCAGGAGCAGATCCGGCTATGGGACATGCTGATGGAAATTTTAGACCAAATGGCTTTGGTGCTGAAAGACCACCGGCTGGCCTCCCGCCGGTGGGCGGAGCTGTTCCGGCTGGTGGTGCAAAGCGAGGAAATTGCCTTTATCCCCCAGGGGGTGGACGAGGTTTCCGTCGGCGGCGCGGGACGGCGAAACCGCCG
>CABUCM010000015.1 GCA_902490005.1 uncultured Ruminiclostridium sp. | reverse complement strand
CCTGCGTTTCGGCACCAACGCCGGATCAATAAAATTACTCATGCCGTTCTCTCCTCTCAAAAGCGAAACGTTTCGCTTTTATGGTTTTACTATATCACCCTTTTTAATTTTCGTCAAGAATAACTTTGTCCATCCGTCACAATATTAATTACTATCGCTCTCTGTGACTCCCAGTATTCTTCTGATATTGCGCATTTAAAATACCGTATCCATAAATCAGGAAAGCCCCTGGCAGGTGCGGGCCGCAAACTTCGGGAACAGGCCGGCATCAATATAGCCGCACTGACCGGCGCACCAAGAAACAAAACAAGAGCACGGTGCTATGGCTAAGTGGTAAGGTAACGCAGCCATCGGCCATGCCAGGGGAGGTATTCGGTACAAGAACTTTAACTACAAGTGTTTCTTATATGCGGGCGGAGAAATTTCAAAAAGATTTCTTAAGTGGCTGAACTATCCATTTATGAGTGACAAGGCATGGGGGCGAGTGACAGAGTATATTCCATATATAGTTTTTAAGATGCCAGCCGGTGGTTTATGATTTCGGATAAACCATTTAAGCTTTGGTGTCTTTTTTGTTTCGCTTTGAATGCCATAAAGCTCTTAACCAAACTACCATTTCTCCATCGCCCCGATTGTTCCAACTTCCGTATGGAACAGCAGTGAATTTTTTAGTTATAAATTGTGGGAGACGATTGTTATCCATTTTATTTAGTAAATTTCCAGTAAAATTAAGTTTCATAGTGCCGCCCATTAATGCTGGATCCCAATCCTCCTTTAAGTCCGTGTCGGGAGATATAAATACACGGCTGAGTTCTTTGCCATTATCAATTTCTTCAAGGCAATATACCTCGGGACCGCGTAAAATAGCAAGTTTCCCAATATTATCCCTCACATGGACATTTGAACAGACCCACACAGGTTCTATCTCGAAAAACAGTTCTATACTATCACTCTTCCATTTTCTCCGAATTCGAAAATAACCATGATCCGGAGTACTGGAGATTTGCTTTCCGTTTAAAAAGAGTTTATGGTTATGTGCAAATCCAGGTAAACGGAGAGATAATTCAAATTCTTCACAAGAGTTTCCGTCTATTTGCAGACGTATCAAACCACTTTTTGGATAATCACAAATTAGCTTTATTTTGGCGTTTCCACCCGCTACTGGAATTTCTGCTTCATTAGCGATAAAAAGATTAACGACTAACGCATCATTTCCTGTTTCATAAATAAACTGACCTAGAGAAGACATCGTTCGTGCAATGTTCGTTGGACAGCAGGCTACATCAAACCAACGTTGCCGAGTGGGTTTTACATGAGCACGCGAGGTATTCGGCATACAGATAGATGGCCACACTTCCATGGGATTGACATAAAAGTATCTGTCGCCAGAAAGCGCTATTCCGGCTCTTATATTATTATAAAGGGCGCGTTCCACGATATCGATATAAGAGGCATCTCCGGTGATGCGCGCCATACGGATTCCGAATTGTGCTAATCCGATAGCGGCGCAAGTTTCCGCGTAACCACTGTCGTTGGGGAGATCATAATCAGTGGTAAAACGTTCTAAATGGCCAGAGGATCCAATTCCACCAATAAGATACATGCGTTTTTCAACTATATTGTCCCACAGGGCTTTACAAGCTTCCAACAACGAATTATCTTTTGTCAAATACCCGATATCCGCCATAGCGCAATATAGGTAAACCGCACGTACCGCATGGCCCTCAGCGGTTATTTGCTGCCTTACTGGCAGGTGGCTTTGGTAATACTCCGATTCAAACGTTTTATTTTCACAATAAACCGGCTCGAATTCTTTCTTTCTAATCTCTTGCGAAAAATAGTTTGGCTGTGTTCCCCGGACATCTATAAAGTATTTTGCCAATTCAAGATATGCGGTGTTTTTAGTTGCTCTATAAAGACGTACCAAAGCTAATTCCACCTCGGGATGTCCCGGCATGCCATGACACTGGCCTTTTAGGGGGCCAAAGACCTTAACGATATAATCTGCAAAACGACAACTAATATCTAACAATTTCCGTTTACCCGTGGCTTCGTAATAGGCCACGGCGGCCTCAAATAAATGCCCGGCACAATAGAGTTCGTGGCCCTGGGTCAGATTAGTCCATCGTTTTCCAGGCCGAACCAGAGTAAAATATGTATTAATATATCCATCGCTACACTGCGCTCGTCCTATTAAGTCAATCATTTCATCGGCTTGTTTTTCCAAAGCAGAACTACGGTGGTCCGAAAGGCAATAGGCTACCGCTTCTAGCCACTTATAGAGATCAGTATCTTGGAATACCTCGCCTTTTCGTTCGCCCTGTTTTTCTCCCGCGGCAATCTGAAAATTTTGAATACAGTAACTAGGAGCAGCGTCTTTCACACGGTCGTGCAGAATTTCCCATTGATAGGGAATTACTTTTTCCGGAATCATACGAACGTATCGATTCCAATAATGGTCGTTTATACGTATCCTATTGTTTTCTACTGGACATAAGTCGAATGTCTTCATTTGTTTAACCTCCTGATTTTTGAAATTTATTTTGTGACATTGTATAGGGTGGATAAAACATCAACCTTTCCGCTTTGCTTTTTCACATTTATACTGATTACAAGATTAAATGAAAAGGAGAATAGATATGATATTAGATTTAAATGGGAAATGGAAAGTTACACATGTTCCCTATAGGAGTGATTTAACCGAAATTCTGCAATCCTCTTTTGTACCAGAAGGGTGGATTTCCGCCAATATTCCAGAAGATATTCATGCTACTTTACGAAAAGCAGGAGATATCCGCGGTAACACATATCATAAAAGAGAAAACGAAGATAACTGGATTGAAGAACGCGATTGGGTTTATTATAAAGAATTTTACATGCCGATTTGTGATATTTCAAAGACGTTAGAGCTTGTGTTCGAAGGGTTGGATACTTACTGCGAAATTTATTTGAATGGTTACAAGATCGGAGAACATAATAATATGCATTTGCCGCTCCATCTGGATGTTGCCACGAAAATAAAATTCGGTTGTAGAAATGTATTAATTATCAGATTTTACTCGCCGAGTCTTTTCGTTCAAAAGTACGATCCGTGTGGAATATTTTCTATAACCACAAGCGACCGGATTTTCGCAAGAAAAGCACAAATGAATTATTCTTGGGACTTTTGTGCCCGATGTGTGACAATAGGTGTGTGGAAGCCCGTATTTTTGCACAGCGGCAAGGAGGCTGAAATAGACAGTTACTATTTATATACAAACAGCGCGGAAGAAGAAACAGCGGTGTTGGGCTTAGAGGTCAAAACAGCGCTATCTAATACGAAGGATTATAGTCTTACGGTTATACTGTCACGAGAGGGTAATATTGCTTACAGTTATACAGGCACTATAGAAGAGTTTTCGGACTTGAAAATCACTGTTCTAAAACCGGAACTTTGGTGGCCCCGACCTTATGGATCGCCAAATTTGTATGATTTTAAATTGGAATTAAGGAAACATGGCGTATTATTGGACCAAAAGGCTCAGAAAATTGGTATTCGGACGATCCAGGTGCTGCAAGAAGAACAGGAAGACGGACGTTCTTTTCAATTTGTGGTTAATGGCAGAAAATTATTCATACGAGGAGCTAATTGGGTCCCTTTGAATACCATTTATACTGATATTACCGATAAGGATTATGAAGAGTTAATCCACTATGCGGTAAAAGGTAATCTATCTATGCTGCGTATTTGGGGAGGAGGAATTTATGAAAGCCATAAGTTATTTCAGCTGTGTGACGAAACAGGCATTTTAATATGGAATGACTTTATGTTTGCATGTGGGATATATCCACAGGACGGTGGTTTTCTGGATAATGTTGCGGCAGAAGCAGAATATGTTTTGAAAACTTACCGGAATTACACCTGCTTAGCCATATGGGCCGGAGACAACGAAAACGGACAGGCATATATTTGGGCAAACCGGTCCTACGAATTCCAAAATGATAAAATTAGTAATCAGGTATTAAAAAATGCTTGCGCACGTTTAGATCCTCAACGTTTCTACTTAACCACTTCTCCGGGAAGTCCTAATTCCGAGATCAAGGGCGGTGACAATCCCGAGTCTCCTTATCAAGGTGATTTGCATTTATACATTATGTCTGCTGATCCGGGAATAAATGCCTATCGGGATTATGGAAAAGATTACTATAAACGTGTTCTTGGTTATAAACCAAGATTTATGAGCGAATTTGGATTTATCAGCCTGCCAGAAAAGGACTCTTACTATCGTTTTAATGTCCGTAAAGAACCTTTGCGGGCTCCAGAAGAAATTGTCAAGTTCCTTCCGTTTGTCCGCGGATACCTTGAGCGGGATGACATTGAATCCGTGATTTATTACAGTCAGTTGTTCAACTCGCTTGCTCTAAAATATTGGATCGAATATTTCAGAAGCTTGAAAGGCACCTGTTCCGGAACCTTATACTGGAAATTTAACGATCCATTAGCTAATTGTCCTGACGCTTGGATGTATCCTTCGCATATGTGTTGCGTGGACATGTATCATAAAACCAAAATGACCTATTATTACACCCGGCGCGCTTATGAAGACACCATAGTCGCATTTATTGAGACAGATCATGGTTTAGCAATTATCGGTTGCACGGAGGAGCTGAAAGAAATAAAAGGTCAGCTGAAAATTACCCGCAGAACTTTCGATGGAAAAACACTGAATTGCCAGAAACTGAGATGCTGCTTGTCCGCAGATAGCTCATCTCAATTATGCCTCGTTGATGTTGCAGTCGCCCGGCCTTTGGATCGATACAAAGAATATTTAAAAGTGGAATTTCAGGTTGGTAAAAAAATATATGAAAACAGATATTTCTTTGCAGACTTATGTGAACTAAATCAATTACGCTTTCCATCCTGCAAGTTAGAGGTCCTCACTGTGGTCAAAAAGGGTTTACATATTTTTTTAGCTGTTCACGCTGCTTCTTACGCTCGAAGCGTGAGAATAAATCTTTTGGATATCCAAGCCGATTACAGCGACAATTATTTCGATTTAGATGCTGGAGAAACGAAAGAAATACAAATTGATCTTCGAAACTCCTATGGAATAGAAGATACCGTTTTATATCTTGAAGGAGAAAATTTCGAACGAGTTGTATTGCCGATTGCTTCTTTTACAGAATGACAAGAGATGTTTTTGAAAGCATGCCCCTAAGTTTTACAGATCGGCCATAGCTTAGGGGCAAACTCTTATCTCTTGTGTTTTACGACTGCGCGGGTCATCCTTTTAATCCGGAGAATGCTACACCTTCAATGAAATATTTTTGCGCGCAGCAATAGATCACCAAGATAGGAATCAGGGAACAAACAGTGCCTGCCATAATCAAGCCGTATTCCGCTCCGTAAGAAGTGCGAAACGCAGCTAATCCAACTTGAATAGTTTTCAAATGGTCAGTATTTAAATAGATCATCGGGGCCATATAATCGTTCCACATATAGTTGAATGTAAAAACCACCAATGTGGCAATTCCCGGCTTGCATAAAGGCATAATAATTCGGCTATAAATCATGATTTCTCCGCAGCCGTCAATTCGTGCGGCCTCCGATAATTCTTTTGGGATTCCGAGCATGAATTGACGGAGCATAAACACGCCGAACGCACTGAATAAATTGATAAGAATAATGGACCAATGATTATCGAAAAGACCTAAAGATTTTACCACTAAGAATTGAGGAATCATAATAGCATGCCAGGGCACCATCATAGTCGCTAGATAGCAAAGAAATATTTTATCACGGCCGGGATATTCCATTTTTGAGAAGGAATAGGCGGCAAGCGAGCAGGTGACGACCTGTCCCAAAGTTACGATTACCGAAACTTTTATCGTATTCAGATAATATGTAAGAAAGGGGACTCTTTGCCATACTTCCTGATAATTGGACCATCGAAACACTTCTGGAACCCATTGTATGGGATACTGAAAAATTTCTCGATCAAACTTAAAAGAAGAAGATAATGTCCAAAGAAAAGGTATGATCATAGTTATGCCTAGAATTAACAAAAACAGGAATAATGCTCCTCGCCTGATTTTCTGCTTTGTTTTTGGAGTTTGAAATAATTTTCGAGACATAAAAATTCCTCCTATTGCATATATGTAACCCACTTTTTCTGCCCTCGGAATTGTATCAGGGTAATCACAAGAATAATGAGGAACAAAAAGTATGCCATTGCAGACGCATATCCAAAGCGTGAGAAATTGAACCCTTCTTGATAAATTCGATATACTAAAACATTCGTGGCCCGGCCGGGGCCTCCTTCTGTCATCACGGCGACTAAATCGAATACTTGAAATGAATTGATAACGGATAGAATCGTAACCATAAACATGGTAGGAGACAACATGGGTAGTGTAATCTTAAAAAACTGTTTTATGATTCCCGCTCCGTCAATCTCTGCTGATTCATATAGTTGTTTCGGTATAGACTGTAATCCAGCCAGAATCAAAATCATATAATAGCCGGTTTGTTTCCAAATTGCCACAATTATAATGGAAAGCAGCGCGGTGTCTGACGATACAAGCCATTGGGGCGGAGATTGTATCCCCAAGCTTTGAATAAAAAGATTTATAGGCCCTCTGGTTGGATGAAACAACATGGACCATACAATACCTACAGCCACCATGGAACTAATGTTAGGAAAGAAGAACAAAGTCCGAAAGATGCTAGTCCCGCGGATTCCGGTGTTTAAGGCCACAGCAAGCAGAAGAGCAAATATTAATGTGAACGTTACGGTGGCGACCGTATAGATAATGTTATTTGTCAGGGAAATTTGAAAATATTCGTCTTGAAACATTTTTATATAATTGTCGAACCCGATAAAGTCAAATGTATTAAATCCATCATAGTTGGTGAATGACATGATTAGTCCCATGATAATAGGAATCCCAGTGACCAGTAAAAATCCAACGAAATTTGGTAAGAAAAATAAATAGCCTTTCCAAAATCCGGGCTTCAGCCTGCGTTTTGATTTCATTTTTTCATCCCCTCCAACAGAAAGGCGGCAGTCCGCATGCGCGCACTACCGCCTCGGATTCCTGATTTTATTTCTGATCCATATACTCTTGGCGCTGTGCTAAGAAGTTTTCCATGGTTTCCTCGATGGTCTTTTCACCCAAAAGATATAAATCTGCGTTTTCATCGTAAATGGTAACTATTTGGGCGTAGTTGTCATCAGCAGGGGAACCCTGTACTTTTTTTGCGTTAAAGATAACAGAAACGGAATCCTTGCCGACGGCTTCTCGAAAAGCCTTTTCACCATTTTCATCCGTATAAGCAGGGATAACACCTGCACTGGCGTAAATTTCAGCACTTTCGGCACCACATAAATATTCTAGGAAATTAAATGCCGCGTCGGCATTTTGAGTGTTGGAAGTGATTCCGGCAAAGGAAAACTCACCCCATGTAGTACCTGGCTCAACTCCTTCGGGAACCGGCATAGGAGCAATGTCCCAATTAACATCCGTCTTTCCCGCAGCGGTATCTGCCAACAGCATATTGATCATCCATTCTCCCTGCGGCATCATTGCAACCGTTCCGTTTTCAAAGTCCGCCATATATTGCATGTCCGTGGCTTTCATTTCTCCCAAGCTCATATGAGATTTATCCACATTATACAGTTGATTTAACAGTTCTAATGATTCTTGAACTGCAGAGATATCGTCCGAATTCACATAAACGCCTTTTTGTGTCGCTACAAATTGCGTATACCAATTTACCCAATAACCACCCCATCGCTTGTCTGCACCTTCGCCTTTTGTTAGCTTTTTCGCTAATTCTGCGTATTCCTGCCAAGTCAGCTGATCTGGCATTTCTATTCCGGCCTCTTCGAATAAATCAGTGTTATAAATCAACATCCAGCAGGTAGTACGATTGGGCAGCGCAAAAATTTGGCCGTCAGGATAACTGGAATCCCACATTGCCCCATATTTACTAATATCCAGATCTCCGCTTTTAACTCGATCAGTTATATCCAATAAAGATTCCGTTTTTCGATATTGAGCCACATCTGATGTGGATTTTAAACCCACAACGTCCGCATCGCTGCCGGCCGAAAGCAAGACCTTTAGCTTGTCCTGGTAGTCATCGTTAGGAATGGTTACCATTTCCACCTGGATCTTTTCATCGATAGCGTTGTATTGATCCACTACTTGAGAGGCGTAGCTTTCCTCATCACTCCAAATATAAAATTTTAAATTAGCCTGGGCTGCTTCTGGAGCCGAGTCAGAATTCTCCTGGGAACTCCCTCCGCTATGGGAATCCGAATCTTCATTTCCGCTATTACAGCCCGAGATTGCGCTAGTTATCAGCAATGCTGATAAAAATAATGCCAAAAACTTTTTCATGGTAATTCCTCCTTTTTGATTTCTGCTTTTAGTATATAGACTGTGCTTCAAAAAAGTAAGGTTGAAATTTTGTAAACTTGCTTGTAGCCATGTAACGCCTTGTCTAGTATTTTGAAAAAAGGTATACTATAAAAAGTTACTATAGTTTTATTTTCAATGTTTAGGGGCGAAATGTTTAAGTGAATTGTCGCACGTAATGAAAACAATAAAAATAGAAAAATTTATTTACAGGGGGGGACAACAGTGTTTTACGCTTTATTTGTTATAGCTTTTCTTACTATCTTCTTTTTGGCATTCCAAAACAAGAAACGTCATACCATCATTTTTTCTATCGTTCTCATTTCTTATTTTTTAGCCATTAGCAGTATGATGATATACTATTCAAAAGATACTTACTATAATAATATAATTAAAAATTACTTCTATCTTCCCGAATCTATTTGGCGGCAACTGTTTTTTTTGCCTATTTCCCGGTTTAACGTCATTAGGGTGATGAATTTTTTCAGCTTGAGCACAGTCTTATCTAGCATCTATTTTGCATTTTGTTTTCGGACGCCTTTTTCTGTTAAAACGATCCGTACCTTAAAAATAATTATCACTGTATATTTAGGTTTTCAATTATTAATTTATGATCCGCAAATCAATTTAAAAAGCTATTATTTTCTTTATCCGGATTATATGACTGTGGCCGATTTTAACACATTAACTTCAATCATTCATATAATTACCCGTTGGGGCAATTGTATCTTAATGCTATGCTGTGTGCTGATCCTTTTGATAGCATATCTTCATTTTCCGCGCATTAGAGTGATACGCAATTACTATCTATTAATGACGATGTGCTTTCTGATTCTCAGCGGGATTTATCTAATATTTATCTCTCCTACCCCGGCCTTTTTGCTGCGTATTTCAAAATTTGCGGATTCTTACCATTTCTGGCATATTGATTTAGGAGGAGATTTGTTTATATACCGAATATTCCCGTATATATTAGTTCTGTCGTTATTGCTTATTTGCTACAGTCTATACCGTTTGGCTCAAATTAATCGCCAAATCGAACGTGAAGAATTTGAAATAGTCAAACAGATCGATGCTACCGAAACCACCTCAAAAATATTCTGTCACTATATAAAAAATGAATTGCTTGCAATTCAAGCCGAGCTGGAACTATTATCTATTTCGGATAATACAACTTCTGCCATTAGCAGCACAGTGGTGCGGTGTCAAAAATTGTATAAACGAATTGATGAGATCCATAAAAGCACGAAAACTAATGAACTGCATTTGACGGATGTAATTTTACAAAACATTTTAGATGAAATTTTACTTTCAATTCAAGAAAGTCAGATTAAATTAAATATTCGGCGCTCTTATCCAAGTGAACCCATCATTGTGTTAGCCGATCCTACTTATTTGGAACAGGCTTTACACAATATTATTCTAAATGCGGTGGAAGCTATGGTGAAAAAGCCTCCTAAGGAAAGAATTCTTACAGTTCAGTTGCAAAGTATGGAAGATTGGCATCTTATTGAAATAAAGGATACTGGCACAGGAATCTCCAGCAGTAATCTTGGAAAAATATTCACGCCGTTTTTTTCTTCTAAGCCGGTGAATCACCATTGGGGAATGGGACTATCGCTTTCGCATCGCATTATCCATGCTCATGAAGGAAAAATTCAAGTTCAAAGTCAATTGGGCGAGGGGACCGTTTTCCAAATTCTTTTGCCCAAAATCACTCAAATATTTCGGAATGGGAGCCAAGTCTATGGAAAAGATTAAAGTATTGATTGCTGAGGATATGGAACCAATACGCAGAAAATATGTGCATGTGCTGTCAAATTGTTCCGATATTCGGATCGTTGGAGACACTGATAATGGGCCAGAGGCTGTACTTTTGGCGCAAGAAACCAATCCGGATGTAATATTGATGGATATTGAGATGGGCAGCAAGGATGCCGGATTAATCGCCGCGAGAGAAATCCTGTCCGATGATCCAAATGTTAAAATTGTGATACTTACTGTTTACGAAGAAGACGAACTTATTTTTTCCGCCTTTCAAATGGGGTGCTGCGATTATATGTTGAAAAATTCCTCCAATGAAGAAATCATTGGAGGAATAAAAGCGGCTTATCACAATCAATCGCCTATTCGCGCAAACATTTCGGGTAAAATACGCAATGAATTTCGTCGAGTTAAAAATTACGAAACTAGTTTTCTCCATGTTTTAAACTTGTTTTCACATCTTACCGAGACCGAGTTGGACGTATTGTATTTGTTATCTTGTGGGTACACCCGTTCCGAAATTTGTGCGTTGCGCATTGTAGAAATGTCTACAGTAAAAACCCAAATTCATAGCATTTTACGCAAATTCGGGAAAAAGACAATTTCTGAACTTACGCTGAGTACAGAGGATAAAAAATTGCTTGAACTTGTGATAAAACACAAATACCTGAAATGATTCAAATTTGAACCGTTCCCCATTTCACCGCTTGGGGAACGGTTTCTCCATACTCTTGTACCAAGACCGGCGCCAGGTTTGTGGGATAGATTTCCCCGGTTTTGACATCGTTTCCTTTTTCCTGCACTTCCTGGATTATCTTACGGATATCCTAGTATTCTTCATCGGTAAACAACGTATATCTCCCACACATTTTGACTTCGCTCCTTTTCTGAATAAAAAACATCCTGCCATTATTTTTCGTATCTTACCGCCCTTAATCCTGTTCCTTAGCCTCTACAAACCATTTAGATTCTTCCAGCCATAAATATTTTTCCCTGCCTCGAATCCGGCAGGTATACCGGATCCCCGTTCCGCCCGCCTTGAGGCTCGCCGCCCGGCGGACGTCTAGAATCCGGTCAATCTCAAATTTGGCGCCGTCCTCCCATTGGATTTCAAGAGGAACGACACTGCCGTCCACATCAAACTTTGCTGTCACTTCCACATATTTTTTACAGGACATTTTCAATCATTCCCCCTTCTAAAAGCATTTTGATAAAAAAGCCGTATTTTTTAAAAATACCCCACCGGATGGATTATGTGGTCGTTCTTTGGATCGAAGCCGGAAAGCTTTCGATCCTTCAACAGGATAGCCGGACGCACCGTAAAGGTTCCAAACCGGTTCTTTAGGTGGTCCACTATACAATCAAGTTGTTCCAATTTTTCCCGTTGGGTCTCGTCACAAAACAAATCGGTTTGGCCGCAAATTGTATCTGCCGCCAAATCAGATATGCTGATTCCTATGCCTCGGACAGGGTGCTCCCATTGGTAACGCTCCCGAAATAGAGACATTGCCCCGTCTATGATTTCTCTGGTGATATTGGTATAGGCCCCCAGTGCTTTCTGCCTGGTAAAGCTGGCAAGACTGTTGTCCCGCACAAAAATGTGGATCGTCCGTCCTTTGAATCCCTGCTCCCTCAGCCGCCGGGCTACGCTGTCCGCCAAAACACAAAGGATAATCTTTATGTCCTCATCGCTCTCCAAATCCCTGGGCGCTGTGGTACTGTTGCCGATGCTCTTAATCGTAGGCTGATTCTGAAAATCCGCTACCGGAGAGCTGTCCATGCCGTTGGCAAAGCACCACAGTATATTCCCTATTTTTCCAAACTTGGAGCGCAGGATTTTCACAGGCGTTTGAGCCAGTTCTCCAATCGTATGAACGCCAAAACTATTTAGTTTTCGTCTCGTTGCCGATCCTACATACAGCAGGTCGGATGCCGGCAGCGGCCAGGTAATCCGCCGGTAATTCTCTTTGGTAATCATCGTCACGGCGTCCGGCTTTTTGTAGTCGCTGCCCAGCTTAGCAAAGATTTTGTTGTAGCTTACGCCGATACTTACGGTGATCCCCAACTCTTCCCGGATTCTTTTCCGGATCTCCTGGGCCGTCCTCTCTCCCTTATCCTTTTGATTTTCTGCGCTGGTAATATCCAGCCACGCCTCGTCTAAACCGAACGGCTCCACCTGATTGCTGTACTCCAGATAAATTTCCCTTGCCAGACGGGAAAACCGAAGATATTTAGGAAAATCCGGCGGCAGGACAACGAGTTCCGGACACTTCTGTTTCGCCTGCCAAATCGCTTCTCCTGTGGAAACGTGAAACCGTTTGGCAAGCTGATTCTTCGCTAGGATGATTCCATGCCGCTGTTCCGCGTCCCCTCCCACCGCTACCGGCTTCTCCCTGATTTCCGGGTGGTGCAGGCACTCCACGGAAGCGTAGAAACTGTTGCAGTCGCTGTGTAAAATAATTCTATCCATAAAAAGCCTCGCAAAATGCAAACACACGTTCTGTCTTGCACTTTCAATTATAGAACATGTGTTTGTATTTGTGAAGTGGTAATGTTTTCCTCTTTCTCTAAAGCACCAGCCTTTGGATAAGCTATCTCCAAAGGCTGGTGCTTTTATGTTTGAATATCAGGAGGAGTCGATCTCCGAACTTTATGGTAAAAACGGGAGGTATCTTGGCCGCTGGTTCATTCTCAATGTGCCAACAAGACGATTTTCATACGTAAGACAAAATATTGATTGCGCCGCCCATAAAATTAAATATCCCTTGTCATTCTGTACCGGCTGTATTATTACCTCCCAGTAAATATTCACCACTCTATTGTGATATCGAAATTTGGCTTGTCCACTGGAATTTCACAGCTTCTTTCCTCTTTTGCTTTATCCATTATGAAGTCTCACAAACCCGTATCACCACTGGATTTATGGGTATTTTTCCTTCCGCTTTATCCGTTTTTGATAATATGTGCCACCAGCCGAAGATTATGTTCGATAAGCTTTCCTCTGGCCTCCATATCTCCATTTTGAAAGCGCTCTAAGTACTCTTTTTCCTCTTTGGCGGTCAAGGGCCTGGGAAACGAACCGGAACCTGTGACGTGTAGAATTACGAATAGCAGATTGCTTAAAGCAAACCCAAGAAACGCGCCCAGCATAAAATTACCTCCTACAAATGAACATTACTTTATCTTATGCCGGATGAAATGGCTTTGTGCTTGGCCTTATAAAAATTTACAAAAAAACAGCCGAGAAAAAATCTCAGCTGTTTGGAAGCTACTTCAAATATTCCTGAATGATAAACTTAGGCCGCGCCTTGGTTTCCAAATAGATTTTACCGATATACTCGCCGATGATCCCGATGGCCAAAAGCTGCAGGCCGCCAATTGCCCATACAGAAACCACAATAGAGGTCCAGCCTGGCACCGTCCAGCCGATACACCAAGTGACCAGAAAATAAATCAGCATCAATAGGCTGATGGCAAAAATAATCACTCCCAGGGTAGTGACCATACGAATAGGTTTCACGCTGAATGAGGTGATCCCGTCAAAAGCAAAATTCAGCATTTTTTTCAGCGGGTATTTGGATTCCCCCGCAAACCGCTCATGGCGCTCATAGGTGACCACGTCGGATCGAAAGCCGATCAGCGGCACAATTCCCCGCAGGAATAGGTTGACCTCTTGAAAGCCCTCCATTTCCTCCAGCGCCCGCTTGCTCATCAGGCGGTAATCCGCATGGTTATAGACGATCTCAACGCCCATATGCAGCATCAACTTATAAAAGCTCTGGGCGGAAGCCCGTTTGAAAAAAGAATCGGTTTTCCGTTCGCTGCGTACGCCATATACCACTTCGCAGCCTTCGTAATATTTTTCTACAAACTGGTCGATGGCGTCCACATCGTCCTGCAAATCCGCGTCCATGGAAATCGCCATATCACAGAAGCTCTTCACCGTCATTAAGCCCGCCAGCAGCGCATTTTGATGGCCCTTATTGCGGGAAAGGTTGATCCCCTGAATCATTGGGTCTTCCTCATGGAACCTACGAATCAACTGCCAAGTCTGGTCCTTGGAACCGTCGTTGACAAATACAATTTTACTGTCTTCCGAAATGAAACCGGTCTTTATCATTCCGCCCAGCTTTGCTTTCAAACGCTTTGCCGTCTCCGGGAGCACTTCCTCCTCGTTATAGCAGGGAATGACCAAATACAAAATCTTTCCTCTTTCTTGTTCCGGCATCCGTTTTCCTCCTATATCACAGCATTTTTGCTTTTTTCAGAATATACCCGGCAATTCCCATCAGCCCTAACGACAGCAGCACCGGGAACCACCAAAACTGCGCGAAAGGCAGGTGTTCCACGTTCATGCCGTACAAGCCGGAGATTACCGTAGGAATGGAAATAATCAAGGTAATGGAGGCCAATATCTTCATCACGATATTCAGGTTATTGGAGATCACCGACGCAAAGGCGTCCATGGTCCCGGAAAGGATGTTCAGGTAAATACTGGACATCTCAATGGCCTGCTTGATCTCGATGAGCACATCCTCCAGCAGGTCCTGGTCTTCTTCATAAAGCTTAATATAGCGGCCGCGCATGATTTTTTCCAGCGTAACCTCGTCCGATTTTAGCGATGATGAAAAATACACCAAGGACTTTTCAATATCTAAAAGCTGGATCAGTTCCTGGTTTTTCATAGATTTTCTCAGTTCCCGCTCCACGTGGTCGCTGATTTTATCGATTTGCTTCAGGTACTGCAAATATTTCGTGGCCATGCGAAGCATGATATGCAGCACAAAATGAGTCTTTAAATTAGTCATGACCCCTTTTAGCACGCCCTCGGCAAATTCGCTGAGCAAGGGCGTTTCTTTCAGGCAAACGGTAATGACGTTTTTCTCCGTCAGCATAATGCCCAGGGGCATGGTGCTGTACCGGATATTTTTCTCGTGCTTTTCCACCACCGGAATATCGATGATAATCAGCGTGTTGCCATCCTCCGAATCAATATGGGAGCTCTCCTCTTCATCGAGAGAAGCCCGCAAAAAGTCCGGCTCAATGTTAAAATCGTTAATCAGCGCCTCAACCTCGTCCTCTTCCGGCGCCACACAATTAATCCAGCAGCCGCTTTCGTACCGCTCGATTTCAGAAATTCTTCCATCTATGGTCTTGTAGTAAGATACCATAGGCTTTCACCCCGTTCTTTCCCGGGCGCACTTCGCCTATGGCCTGCGCAAAAAGGCGCCGCGTCCGGTTATTGTTAATTTGCTACTTCGATAAGTATCGCCAGGTTCCGGGTTCACAACGCCACCTCCAAATTTCGATTTTATGGTTCCCAAAACACGGCAGAAAAAACTGCCAACCTTGGGGGAATAACCTAGTTTATTATAACACACCAAAGAAAAAAAGCAAGGCGGAACACTCCGCCTTGCTTTATCATTTTTACGGATTATTTGCGGTTAAAAATAGACATAATGTCATAGAAGGTATCATCGTCATCCTGAGCGGCCGCGGGAGAATGAGAAGAGGAGGGCCGCTGAACCGGCTGCTGCTCCTGGGGCCGGCGCAGGTTCTGCCCCTGAGGATTGCTGGGGGCGGGAGCGGCATTCTTCAAAATTTCAGGTTCCGGCAGATAGGAGTCGTGGGTGGCAAAGCCGGTAGCGATTACCGTAACCGACATCTCGTCGTCCATGTCCTCGTCAAAGGCAGCGCCCCAAATAATATTGGCTTCCTTGTCCGCCTGGGCCGCGATCATGGCGGAAGCGGTTTCCACCTCATCCAAGCCGATATCCGGGCTGGAGGTAATATTGATGATAACACCCTTGGCGCCGTTGATGGCGGTCTCCAGCAAGGGACTGGAAATGGCCATATTGGCGGCGGCCTCGGCCTTGTCCTTGCCGGTGGCGCGGCCCACGCCCATGTGCGCGTAGCCGGCGTCCTTCATCACTGCGGTAACGTCCGCAAAGTCCAGGTTGACGATACCAGGCAGCAGGATCAGATCGGAGATGCTCTGCACGCCCTGGCGAAGCACGTCGTCAGCCACGGCAAAAGCGTTTGCCAAAGTAATTCTGGTTTCGCTGACAAATTTCAGCCGTTCATTGGGAATTACCACCAAGGAATCCACATGCTCGCGCAGCGCGGAAATTCCTTTTTCCGCCTGCTCCATGCGGCGTTTCCCCTCAAAAGCAAAAGGCTTCGTGACGATACCCACCGTCAAAACACCCATGTCTCTGGCAATTTCGGCTACCACCGGCGCCGCGCCGGTACCAGTGCCGCCGCCCATACCGGCGGTAATAAACACCATATCGGAGCCGCGGATGGCCGCGGCGATAGCTTCCCTGGATTCGTCGGCGGCCTTCTGGCCGACATCGGGCTTGGAACCAGCGCCTTTTCCGTGGGTAATCTTCTCGCCTATTTGAATCTTCTGGGACGCCTGGGAGCGGATCAGCGCCTGCCGGTCTGTGTTCACAGAAATAAATTCGACGCATTTCACGCCGGACGTCACCATACGGTCGATGGCGTTCCCGCCGCCGCCGCCAACGCCTATCACCTTGATCTGTACGATGTTTTCAAAGTCGTTGTCTAATTCAAAAGGCATAACTTTTCCTCCTAAAACCTCTTTTTATTTTCAAATACACGTTGTTAAATTTCACATATTTCCAACTTTTGGAGCCGCATAAAACCTGCTTGTCCAAATAGATACACTCTTCTACTAATTTAACACTTTTCCATAGGAATTTCAATCCCTTTTTCTCAGGAAAATGGATTTTTATTCAGGCTCTCCCGGGCTTGGATCCCCCTCCTCCTGGGAGCTTGTCCCATCCTCCGGCGCCTGGCCGTCAGGGTCTCCCCCCTCTTCGGAGGAAACGGGTTCCTCCCCGCCGCCAGTATCCTGGGGCTCCGTATTACTGTCAGGCGTGCCAGGCTCCCCGGCGGTATCATCATGCTGGGGCTGGCTGTCCGCGGCGGGCTCCGGCGGGGGCTCTGACGCGGGCTCCTGGGAGCTTGCCGTGCTGGACGCGGCCTGGGACGAGGCGCCGTATTCCGGCTTGAAGTAGGACCTGCCCTTATCCGGCGCCAAGGAGACATCCAGCGTCCCGCGCTGGGCGGTTTTCATATCCTCCGAGTTCAGCACCGCCACCGCCGTCTGCAGCTTATATTCCAAATCCGTGGGGATTCCCAGCTTGATGATAATTCTGCCGTCATAAGTAATGGTGGGGCTGACCGGGTTGGTCAAGTCAAATTCTGTCACCGGGGTTAGTCCCGCCGACGCTCTGGCGGCTTCGATTTCCGATATTAGGGTAAGGGAGGTTTCATCCTCCAGCACCACCTTCTGGGAGAGGGCCGCTTCCTGCACCACAACGCCTTTGATAACCGGCACCCCATCCAGAGGGGCCTGGGCTAATTCCAGCACTTTACCAGCGCTGTTGATAATCACATACTGGTTATCGTAGGCGATACATCCGGCAGCCTTTGCCTCTGTAATTTCAATATTCACCGTGGAGGGAAGCTGGCGCTTGATCCGCACCGATTCCAGGTAAGGCATTTTCGCGGCAATGGCCGCCTCCCCTTTTTGTGTATCGATGGTGACCAGGTTTTCCCCTTTTTCCACACCGCTGAGCTGTATGATTTCCTGGGGGTCGTACCGGGATTCCCCCACCACCTGAATGGTGTCAATTTTAAACAGCACCGTCACGCCGATGGCGATGCCCGCCGTTAAAATTGCCAGGATCATCACCGTATATAAAATCCCGATTTTCAGCTTCCGGTATTTATGCCTGCGGGCGGAATAAACCCGTTTTTTCTCTTTTCGTCCCCCGGACTCCGGCGGCCGCCTCTCAGGCTCGCGGGTTCTTGGGGCGGCCGTCTGAGGCTGCCTCTGTGGAGCGCGCTTTTCCTGCCCTGTCCGGGAGTTCCGGGCGGCAGTTTCTTTCCTGGGCGTTCCCCGAGGAGCAGGCTGTTTATTCTGATTGCGGTCTCTCGTGCCCATATTCCACATCCTTTAGATTCTGCTGACTTTCGCTCCTATTTGGTTCAGGCTCTTTTCAATATCCTCATAGCCCCGGTCCACATGGCGCAGGCCGGCCACCTCTGTCAGTCCGTCGGCGGCAAGTCCCGCCACGATCAAGGCCGCGCCGCCCCGCAGGTCCGGCGCTTCTACAGAAGCCCCAAAAAGCCTGGGCACGCCTTCTACAATGGCCACCCGGCCCTCTACTTTAATGTTAGCGCCCAGGCGGCAAAGCTCGCCTACGTGTTTATAGCGGCTTTCAAAAATATTCTCTACAAAAATGCTGATGCCGTCGGAAACCGTGGTCATCGCCATCATCGGCGCCTGGGCGTCGGTGGGAAATCCCGGGTACGGCATAGTTCTAACGCTTTTGATCGCCCGCAGCCGCTGGGGCGCCTGAATCCGCAGGTTGGCGTCATCCCACCGCAGGCGGCAGCCCGCCTCCTGAAACATGGGGATCACCTGGGAAAGATGCTCCGGGATCACCCTGCGCAGTAAAAGGTCCCCCCCAGTCACCGCGGCGGCGGCCATAAAGGTGGTGGCGGCGATCCGGTCGGGAATCACATGGTGGTCCGTTCCGGTAAGCTTTTCCACCCCTTCGATGGTAATACGGCCCTCGCCGGCGCCGGATATTTTTGCCCCGCAGGCGTTTAGGAAACCGCACAGGTCGCTGATTTCGGGCTCTCTCGCGGCATTAGTAATCACAGTGGTGCCCTCTGCCCGGACCGCAGCTAAAATGATATTTTCCGTCGCCCCCACGCTGGGGAACGACAGGGCGATGGGCGCCCCTTTCAGCCGGGAGGGGACCGTGCAGTCCAGATACCCGTGAAACTCATTGATGACCATACCCATTTGGCGCAGGGCCTTCAGGTGCAGGTCGATGGGCCTGGGGCCAAGCTCGCAGCCGCCGGGAAAGGACAGCTTCGCCATCCCCATCCGGGAGGCGACCGCGCCCAAAAACACAATGGAGGACCGCATTTCCCGCATCAGCTGGTCGGGAATATCGCAGCGGCACAGCGTGCCGGTATTCACCGACACCGTATCCCCCTCCCGCACCACCTGGCAGCCTAAATATCTTAGGATTTCTACCGAGGCGTCAACATCGGACAGGCGGGGGCAGTTATGTATGTGGCTCTCCCCGTCGCATAAAAGAGTAGCGGACAGCACCGGTAAGGCGCTGTTTTTCGCGCCGTGAACCGTCAATTCCCCTTCTAAGCAACGGGAACCTTCTATCATCAGCTTCGACACAGCAATACACCCTTTCCTTTTCTGATACTGCCATACTATGCGAAAAGGAAAAACCTGGTGCATTCCCGCCAAGCGGAAGGCCGTAAAGTTTTTCAGCCGGTAATTCCGGCGTTATTTTTTATTTAAAACTTCTTTGATAATTTGATAAATGCGGGCGCTGGAATCCAGGATCGCCATACCCTTGGCGTTATCCTGGTACTCCTTGAGCTTAATGGGGTCTGAGATCATTTTCTTCACCATTTCGATCAAGGCTTCCCCTGTCAGGTCTTTTTCCTCCAGGATCTCCGCCGCGTTCCGGTTTACCAGGGCCATCGCGTTGTGGTATTGATGGTTCTCCGCCACATTGGGGGACGGAATCAGCAGGGAGGCCTTACCCTGGGCCTGGATTTCCGTCAGGGTGATGGCCCCCGCACGGCAGATCACCAGGTCCGCCGCCGCCATGCACACCGGCATATTGTTGATGTACTCCCGGATATCCAGGTTTTTATGAGCTCTCAAATCCACGCCCTTTTTCTCCAGCAGCTCTGGAAACCATTTCCCGTACTGGCCGTAAGCGTGAATATGCTGAAACCGGTCGTCCCTGGTGCTCCAGGCCATCAGGTCCGCCACCGCTTCGTTGATCTTTCTGGCCCCCAGGCTGCCGCCGAAGGATAAGATCACCGGACGGTTGTCCAGGCGCAGGTAATCCCTGGAGGCCTGCTTCTGGGCGGACACCACCTGTCCCCGCACCGGGTTGCCGGTGACGGTAAAGCTGGCGTTGGGGTCCATGTGCTCCTTGGCGTCCTCAATGGCCAGCATCACCCGGTCAGCGTGCTTGGACAGCATTTTATTGGTAACGCCGGGAAAGGCGTTCTGCTCGTGGATCAAGGTGGGGATCCCCATTTTTTGGGCCTGGCGAATCACCGGGCCGCTGACATAGCCGCCGGTGCCAATACAGATATCCGGTTTAAAATCGCTGATGATCTTTTTAGCCTCCCGGCTGGAAGAAAACACCAGCTTCACCGTATGGAGGTTTTTTTTCAGGTTTTCAAAGGACAATTTTCTTTGAAAGCCTGAAATCTCGATCCGCTTGAAATCATAGCCCGCCTGGGGAACCAAACGCTCCTCCAGGCCGCCCTTGGCGCCTACGTATAAAATCTGAGTGGCCGGCTCCCGCTGGCACGCGTAACCGGCGATGGCCAGCGCCGGATTGATATGGCCGGCGGTCCCGCCGCCCGCTAGCAATAATTTCATATAGTTTACCTCCCCCGTCCTTGCCGGGTAATATTAAATCAGCAGAAACACAGGGCCGCTACCCCTTTTCGATCATCGACGTTCGCGAGATCGACAGCACAATGCCCATCTGGGCCAGCAATATCACCAGGGACGTGCCCCCATAGCTGAAGAACGGCAGGCTGATGCCTGTATTGGGAATGGTGTTGGTCACCACAGCGATATTCAAGATCACCTGAAGCCCCACCTGGGCGGAAAGGCCGATACCCAGCAGGGAACCGAATTTATCCTTGGCCTTCAGCGAAATGCTGATGCCGCGCCACACCAGCAGGGCAAACAGGATGATAATAATCAACGCGCCGATCAGGCCCAGCTCCTCGCAGACGATGGCGAAAATAAAGTCGTTTTGGGGCTCCGGCAGGTAAAGGTATTTCTGCCGGGAGTTCCCCAGCCCAAGCCCCAGCAATCCCCCGGAGCCGATGGCGTAAAGGGAATTCCGGGTCTGCCAGGTTTCCTGCCAGATCTGCTCGTTAAAGGGATCCAGCCAGCCTAAAATACGCTCGTTGGCATAAGAAAAATTGTCGGTAAAAATCACCAGATATAAAATCGCGCCTACAATGGCGCTCAGGGCGATGGCAAACCACCGCAGCTTGACCCCGCCGATAAACAGCATTCCCACCGCCAGCAGCACCACAATGACGATGCAGGAGATATGGGGTTCCGCCACCAACAGCAGCAGGGTGGGCACCAAAATAATCAAATACGGAAGAATCCCATAGCGGAACGTACTCATCCGCTTGAAATTGATTGAGATCAAATGGGCGAAGGACAGCACAATGGCAAACTTGGTGACCTCCGAGGCCTGAAAACTGAAGGTTCCGATCTGCACCCACCGGTGCACCTGGTTGATAGCGGGCTGAAACAGCACCACCACCAGCAAAAGAAACGAAACCCCTAAAATAGGCATGGCGAATTTATGAAGATGATGATAGTCGAAATAGGAAATCAAAAGCATAATGATGACGCCCAGCACCGCAAACAGCGCCTGATCCTTGATGAAATAATAGCTGTCGCCGTAAACATAATAGGCGTTTGCATAGCTGGCGGAAAACAGCATGACCAGCCCGATGCAAAGGATCACCATAATTAACAGGAAAAAGGGCATATCCATGCCCGCCCGAATAGAGAATACCCGGAACTTTTTCTTCACCGCCCGCCCGGATTTCGCAAATATATTCTGGCTTTCCTCTTTTTTGCTTTCTTTGGCAGGCCGCTGTCTGTTGCCGTAGGAACGGGCCGGATATTGGCTGCTGATTTTTTTATTTTCCATAGACAACCGCCTTTCCGTGTTTTTTCAATGGAAGTGTTAGACGCCAAAGAATACCAGCAACATGGAAGCCAAACCGCCGATCATGGTAATACAGCTGAACACTACGCAGATTTTAACCTCATTCCAGCCGCACAGCTCAAAATGGTGGTGGATGGGGCTCATTTTAAACAGCCTCTTGCCGTGGGTAAGCTTAAAATAAGTTACCTGCAGCATGACGGAGCCGATTTCCATCCAATATATAATGCCCAAAGGAATCAATAATATGGGCAGGTCCATACCAAATGTGAGAGCGCACACCGCGCCCCCTAAAAATAAAGAGCCGGTATCCCCCATAAACACCTTGGCCGGGTTGAAATTCCACAAAAGAAATCCCAGGCAGCCTCCCGCCACCGCGGCGGACATAATGCTCAGGCCAAACATGGAGAGATAGCTGGAGATGACCATGCAGAACACGGCGAAGAAAAAGGTCACCGAGCCATTGAGGCCGTCAATGCCGTCGGTAAAATTCACCGCGTTCACCACGCCCACGATCAGGATCGCCGCAACGGGCCAATAGGCCAGGCCCAGGTCCACGGTGCCCACAAAAGGAATATCCGTGGTACTGGTGCCGCCGGAAAGGTAAATCGCCGCCAGATAAGCCGCCGCCACTAAAAACTGAAGAATCAGCTTCTGTCTGGCCGTCAGGCCTAAATTCCGTTTGCGCACCACCTTGATATAATCATCCAGATAACCGATCAGGCCGTAACCCAGCGCCAGGCACAGGCCGGCGAAAATCTTGGTGGCCATCAGCCCGGTTTCAGACATCTGGAAAATATTATCGCTGCTCATCTGCCAGTAGCAGGGAACCGCCACCACTGTGGCCAGCAGGATTCCAATAATGAACATGATACCGCCCATGGTGGGGGTCCCTTGCTTCTTCTTATGCCACTTGGGGCCTTCATCCAGGATGGTCTGGCCGAAATTGATTTTATGTAGGAAAGGAATCATCCACTTCCCCATAATCGCGGTGACGCCAAAGGAGATCGCCGCGGCGATCAGCGCCCAAACTCCATTCATACTTTTCTCCTGCCTCTCAAATCATCAAAGTTCTTTCGGGAAACCAACTTTGATTATATCATAGGAAGTCCCTGCCGTCATAGAAAATTTTGGCGGATTCCGCCGGCGAATTTTATAAATTATGAACCGTGCCGGCAATTTTTGACGAAAATTTTAGAAAAAACGGTTACTCTACGTTATCCGGCACGACAAATTCCACGTTTACCACTGTGCCTTTGCTGACCTGAGTACTCTCGGTGATACTCTGGCTCACAGATTTTGCTCCCGCGCCCTCCGAGTTGCCGCTGACCTTAATATTAATCCCGGCATTTTCCGCCGCCACTACCGCGTCGGAAACCGACATTCCAACTAGATTTGGCACAATCGCCGTATTATTCTGAAAGCTATTCTCATCGGTATACAGCACAATCGTGCCGTTTTGCGGCACAGGCTGGCCCGCCTCGGGAATCTGCTGCAATACCGTGTCCCCGTCTCCCAGCACGCTGAAGCCAAGGCTGGAATTATTCAGAGCTGTCTTGGCATCCTCCACAGGCAGTCCGGTAACAGAGGGGGTCTCCGCATCCCGTTTGGCAAGCTCTTCCTCGGTATATTGGCGCTCAATGCCCAAATAAGGCAAAACCTCTTCCATAACATCCCGGAAAATAGGAGCGGAAACATAGCTGCCATAATAGCTTGGTCCCTGCGGGTTATCACAGTACACCAGCATAACCACCTCAGGGTTATCCGCGGGGGCAAAGCCCATATAAGAAGCGATATAGGTTTTCTGGCCGGTGCCGCTGGCGTTATCGTCGGCGATTTTTTCAGAGGTACCGGTTTTTCCGCCCACCCGGTACCCGGCTACATAGCCGTTTTTACCGGAACCGATGGTGGCGTTGGTCTGCAGCATTTGGCACATCTCCGCCGATACTTCCTCAGAGATCACCTGGCGCTTCACCGTGGTGCCCACAGACTGAACAATGTTTCCGTCGCTGTCTAGGATTTGCTTTACCATATGAGGCTGCACCAGCTTGCCGCCGTTGGCCACCGCCGCGGCGGCGGTGAGCATCTGGATGGGGGTAATGCTAAAGTTCTGTCCGAAGGACGCTACCGCCAGGTCTGGCAGGCCCATATCACCTTCTGCGGGGAAGAAAATATCCGTGGCTTCGCCAGGCAGGTCAATGCCGGTGGGCTCGGAAAAACCAAAGGCCTGGTAATACTCCCAGAATTTTTGTGAACCAACCCTCTGTCCCAATTGGATAAACGCCGGGTTACAGGAATTACACAAAGCCTGCAAAAAGGTCTGGTCGCCGTGGCCCGTGGTCACATGGCAGTTAATGGGCCTTGGAAGCCCATCCACCGCCTGATGGCCGGAACAATAGAAATGGTCGTTTTGAGTCACCACGCCCTCCTGCAAGCCCATTGACGAAGTGATGATTTTAAAGACGGAACCAGGATAATAGGTGTCGCTCACCGCCTTGTTCCGCCACTGCTGCTGAATCGCTTCGCTGGTGGCCGCGTCCTGCTGGTCCTCCGGCAGGGCGTCGATGGCGGCCTGGACCTCCTGGTCCACGATGGTAAAGGGGTCGTTGGGGTCAAAGTCCCCCTTCACCGCCATACCGTAAATTTCCCCAGTGTTTACGTTCATCATAATCGCGGCTGCCCGGTTTTTTACATCGTTGTTGATGATGCCCTGCTCCAGGTATTTTTCCATAAAATGCTGAATGGTTTCGTCAATTGTCAGCACAAGGCTGTAGCCGTCCTCGGCGGGCACCAGCTGCTCATAGTCGTAGGGCATATCGGTGCCGATGGCGTTTTTTGCCGTAATCAGCCGGCCCGCGGTTCCAGTGAGAGTGCTGTCATAATACGCTTCGATTCCAGCCAAGCCCTGGTTGTCGCCGCCCACACAACCCAGCACCGCCGACGCGAAAGCGCCATAGGGGTAATACCGTTTGTAATCTTCTATCAATCGAATACCATTTGTAATTTCATTGTCGGTTTTAAATTGGAGAATCTTATCCTTAACGTCGGATTCCACCTTTTTCTTTAAGATGGTATAATATGATTTTGGGTTCATTTTGTCCATAATCTTTTGGGCGTCCATTCCCAAAATCTCCGCCAGGCCGTTGGCCACCAGGTTCTTGTCATCCTCGTCCGTCAAATAGGCGGGCTCCAGGACCACGGTCCACACGTTGGCGCTCTGGGCCAGGGGTTTCATATTGCAGTCGTAAATGGTGCCCCGTTTGGCGCTGATAGTGGTATCCTTCAGCTGCTGGCTGACGGCGCCCTTCTGCAGGGCCTCCCCCTCCACGAGCTGCAACTCTACCAGTCGGAAAATCAAAAGGCCGAAGCCCGCGACCAGCATAATCATCAGCACAAGCAGGGACCTGCGCCATAATCTTACCGTGTTACCCTTTGCCATTGGTTACCTCCTATATTCACCGAAACGCCTCTACATAGTAAAATGAGAGTTAAGATAAATCATATCTCAACTCTCCGCACTTTGAAACTTCCTGTTTCAATCTTATGCCAAACTTATCCGGTTATGACAATAGTCCGGAAATCGTCTCCGCGATGGTGTCCAGCCAGCTTTTTTCCTTGGGCTGGATGATTTCCGCTTTGTCGCCGTTGGCCAGGCTGATATACGTGATCGGGTTGTTGGCCGCGTTCTGCATCCCCAGCTGGTTCTGGGCGTAATCCTCTACCGAACGCAGGGAAAGCTGGGATTCCACCTTGACCTGAAGCTGGGTGGTAATGCTCTGCTGCTCCGCCAAAACCTTATTGGCATCGTTGATGTCCTCTGTCAGCTCCGTGAGCTGTACCTGGCTTAAAATCATGGTGCCCACAATGGCCAGGACCACGATGGAGAATAGGATTCCCCCGATCACCGTGGTGGGCTTATATTTGATCCGGCGGCTTTTTTCCAGCTGTTCCTCCGAAATCCGGATCAGATTGTTTTTCTTTTTCGGCTGCTTGCTGGGGGCCGGCCGCTGCTGCTCCTGCTCCCGGCGGGAGGGCTCAAACAGGGAAAAATCGTATGCTTCGTTTCGATCAGCCACCGTTTTTCACTTCCTTACTATGACGTTTATCACTTCAAGCGGGTGCAAACCCGCAGCTTCGCGCTTCTGCTTCTTGGGTTTTGTTCTAATTCTGTTTTGGAAGCCTCGATGGGCTTTCTATTCACCAGCTTGGCGCTGGGGGTTTTGCCGCAGACGCACACCGGAAAATCCGGCGGGCAGGTGCAGCCTTGGCACCAGGAGGCCATCCTCTGCTTTACCATGCGGTCCTCCAGAGAGTGAAAGGTAATCACCGCCAAGCGACCGCCGGGCTTTAAGAGGGAAAACGCCGCATCCAGGCCCTCAGAGAGCCTGTCCAGCTCCCCGTTGACGGCGATCCGCAGCGCCTGAAACGCCTTTCTGGCGGGGTGCCCGTCTCTGCGGGCGGCAGCGGGATACGCGTTTTTCACGATCTCCGCCAGCTGAAAGGTGGTTTCAATGGGAGCCTGCTCCCGGGCCGCCTCGATGTTTTGGGCGATCCGCTTGGAAAACCGTTCCTCGCCGTACTGGCTGAAAATCCTGGCAAGCTCCTGCCAGGACAGGGTGTTGACCAAATCTTTCGCGCTGGGGCCTTCCTGGCTCATACGCATGTCCAAGGGGGCGTCGCTGTGGTAGGAAAATCCCCGTTCCGGCGTATCCAACTGGTGGGAGGAAACGCCGATATCCATCAGCACGCCGTCCACGCTGTCGACGCCCAGGCCCCGGACCACCTCCGCCATTTGGGAGAAGTTGGCCCTGCACACGGTAACGCAGCCGTAAGCGGCAAGCCGCTGGGTTACGGTTTCAACAGCGTCTGGGTCCTGGTCGATGGAAATCAATTTTCCCGCGGCAAGTTCCCGAGCGATGGCCTCTGAATGTCCGCCGCCGCCGGCAGTGCCGTCTACATAAACGCCGTCCGGTTTCACGGCAAGCCCCTGTATGGTTTCCCGGAGCAATACCGGAAGATGATAGCAGTCCAAACCGGCCGCCGCCTTTCTCAATCAGGATCTTCTTTCGTGGGGAAGGTATTTTCCGCTTTGGGAACCGTTCCCGTAAAAATTTTGCCGGGCAGGCCAAAAAGGGTTAAATCCCCAGCTCGTCCATCGCTTCGGCGATGCTTTCTTCCGTCAGCTCGCCGTTGACTTGGTTCCACCTGCGGGTATCCCAAATTTCCACCCGGCTGGAAACGCCCACAAAGGTAACGTCCTTGGTAAGGCCGGCGTGGTCCCGCAAGGGCTGGGGGATCAGGATCCTTCCCTGCTTGTCCGTTTCCACATCGGTAGCGCCTGAGAAGAAAAACCGCTGGAGTCCTCTGGATTTTGAGAGAGGCATGGACTGGATTTTTTCCTGAAGCCCTTTCCATCCCTCTTCAGAAAGCACAAAAAGGCAGCCGTCCAGGCCCTTGGTGACATAAAAACAGTCGCCCAGGTCCTCACGGAATTTGACGGGCACGATGACGCGGCCCTTCGCATCAATATTATGTTGGTACTCGCCGATCAACATAACCGCCACTTTTTGGGAAAACAGAAGAGGTTTGTTTCACCTTCCTCTACTTTCCCCCACCTTTCACCACTTAATGAAATAAATTATAAAGCATGATTATGTAAATTGCAAGTCATTTTTCAACTTGTTCACAATTGGAAAATTTTTTCTTTGAAAAAAAGGTGAAAATTGCCGTATTTTGGGAAAAAACCAAAAAAATTCCCAGGCGGAGCGAACCCGCCTGGGATATCTGTGCTATGATTCAGTTATGTCAATTAAAATCGTCAAATTCCTCCTGGTTCATTTCTGGAAAATCTAAAAACTCTGATAAAGTCATACCAAAGCCAGTAGCGATTCTATATAAAGTTTTTAATCCTGGGTTTTGGGTAATTCCTCGAACTACCGCATCCACAGTGGATTGCCGAAGCCCCGACATATCGGCAAGATGATTTGTGGTGATATTCCGTTTTTTACAAAGATTAATAATCCGCTTTCTCAGTGCATCTGAACAAGTCAAAAGAACACCTCCATTAACTATGTAACGTTAACAGTATCTCGTTGACTTGTACCATATCACATTGTTAAAGCGGCATTACCCGAATCAGGGTATTAATAGTTGACTTCTATGTTACTTTCAATTAAGATTAACAATATAATGGTAATTTTGCCTATTTAGGAGGGATTTTATGATCTGCTGTGAAAATAATTTTTGTCTTTACTGGCAAAATGACACCTGCCTGCTGGATAACATAAGCTTAAGCCTGCAGGGGGTGTGCCAAAGCTGTGTTTGTGTTGACATAGGCGACAGCCTGCTGGACGCCCTGCGGCAAAAACAGCTGGCGCGTTTCGAGGAAAGGGATGACATTGGATAAACCATAAAAAAACAGCAAAACCGCCTGCGCCGGCTTATTACGGCCGTAAACCCCAGGCAAAAGAAAAAATCCCGGCGGTAGCATAACCGCCGGGATTTTTTGCGTTTGTCTTTTTACTGGTTCCCTGAACGCTGGGAAGCCTTCAGGTTCTGCCGGGTTTTCCGCAGCTCCGCCAAATTGGCGGTGAGCTGTTCGTCGGTGCGCTTCATCAGGTCGTCCACATATTCATTGGCGGCCCGGCGGATCTCTCTGGCCTTGGTCTGAGACTGGCTCAAGAGCTCGCTGCCTCTGGCTTGCGCCTGGCGGACGATTTCGTCCTGGTTCACCATCACCCGGGCGCGCTCCTCCGCTACGCGGACCACGGTTTCCGCCTCCCGCTTGGCGTCGGCGATAATCTGAGAACGGTCGCTGACAATGGCCTTGGCCTGGCGGATCTCCTGGGGCAAACCGGAGCGGATCTTATCCACGATCTCCCGGACCCTTTCCGCGTCCACCAAAGCTTTGCCCCCGCTTAAAGGCATGTTCCACGCGCTGTCGATCATTTCGTCCAGCTCATCTAAAAGGGATGAAACGTTCATTGATTCCACACTCCTTATTTACAAAGTCTCTCCTGGATATCTTCTAAAATGCAAGCCGGGACAAAATCGGAAATATCCCCGCCAAACATAGCGATCTGCTTGACAATGCTGGAGCTTAAATACATATTCTCCGCCGAGGTGGTCAGGAACACCGTTTCCAGCTCCGGGTTCAGCTTTTTATTGGTCAATGACATCTGGAACTCATACTCAAAGTCGGACACCGCCCGCAGGCCCTTGACCAAAACCGTGGCCTTCCGGGTTCTGGCGTAGTCCGCCAGCAGGCCGTCAAAGCCCACCACCTCCAGGCCGTCGATATCCTTGGTGGCCCGCTTCAAAAGCTCGATTCGCTCCTCCAGAGAAAAGCTGGGGTGCTTATTCGTATTCACCAGCACCGCCACGATCACATGGTCAAACATTTTCTTGGCCCGGCGGATAATATCCACATGGCCCACCGTCACCGGGTCAAAGCTGCCTGGACAAATCGCTGTGGTCACTACGCATTCACATCCTTATGTCGGTATAACGTAATCAGAATTTTGCCGTGCCGGTAATCCTTTATTTTTACAAAATCCGCCGCCTGGTCCGGCATCTCCTCATCTGAGGGGTGCTCGCATAGGACCGCCCCGCCGGGGTTCATCACCGCCGCCGTTTTTTCCAGGGCTTCCGCCAGCAGCCCCGTCCGGTAGGGCGGGTCTAAAAAGGCCAGGTCAAATTTGCCGTTGGGCTGGGAAAGAAACGCCAGGGCGTCCATACCCACCACCCTGCCGCCTTGGCTGAGGGCCGTTTTTTCCAAATTATCCCGGATAATCTCAAGGGAATCCTTCCGGGCGTCCACAAAGACCGCCTCTCTGGCGCCCCGGCTGAGGGCTTCGATGCCCATCTGACCGGAGCCGGCAAACAGGTCCAAAAACCTGCGCCCTTCTATCTGAAACTGAATGATACTGAAAACCGCTTCTTTAACCCGCTCCGGCGTGGGGCGGACATCCTGGCCTTCCAGAGTCCGCAGCCTTCTGCCCCGGGCAGAGCCTGTAATCACGCGCATATCGTCTTCCTAACCGGGAGCTCCCGGTTTCCCTTTCCTTGCTTGCTTTTGCTCTGAATGAATCTGTTCTTTCTATTATCCCATTACACTGGGGAACTTGTCAACCTTTCCCCATGAAAAGAGGGGAAAAAGGGGTTATTTTTTTTCATTTTCCCCGCTGGCTTCCTGTTCCGGGTGAAAATAGTCATAAACCGCCTGGGCCGCCGGCAGGTTCATGGAGGGCGCTTCCTCCAGCTCCTTCAGCTCGGCCTGGGCGATATTTTTGATGGTTTTAAAAGATTTTAAAAGCGCCCTGGCCCTGCTTGGCCCAATGCCGGGAATAGACGTCAGGCTGGATGACAGGGCTGTTTTTTTCCGGGTCTGCCGGTGGTAGCCGATGGCAAACCGGTGCACCTCATCCTGGATCTGGCTCACCAGGGTAAACGCCTGGCGGCTGCTGTTGATGGCGATCTCCCCGCCGTCCCTGGCGATGGCCCTGGTGCGGTGTTTATCGTCCTTCACCATGCCGAACAGGGGAATTTCCAGCCCAAAGGAATCCAGCACCGGCCGCACCGCCGCCACGTGGCCCTTGCCGCCGTCCAGTAAAATCAGGTCCGGCAGGCGTCCAAATCCCTCGCCGGTGTCCTTTTTCTCCCGGTATTCCTGAAGCCGCCGGGAGATCACCTCCTGCATAGAGGCGTAGTCGTCCTGGCCCTCAAAGCCTTTGATTTTAAATTTCCGGTAGGCGGCTTTCAGCGGCCTGCCGTTTTCAAACGCCACCATGCCCGCCACGTTGCCGGTGCCCGCCAGGTTGGAAATATCATAGGCTTCAATATACTCAGGCGGTTTGGAGAGGCCCAAAAGCCTGCCCAGCTCGTCCAAAGCGCCCATTTCCCGGCCGGTGCGGCCGGATTGCTGGGCCAGCTTTTCCGACGCGTTTTTCCGGCACATATCCACCAGCTGGGCCTGTTCCCCCTTTTGGGGCTGCGTGATTTTCACCGCCCGGCCCGCTTTCTCCGAAAGCCATTGCCGCAGCACGTCCTTACCGTCCACCTCGCCGTCCAGTGTCACCTGGGGCGGAACCGACCGCAGGGCGTAATATTGCTGCAAAAACTCTGTCCGGGCGGTTTTCATGTCCGCGATCTCCCCCAGCATGAACTCCTCCTGGTCGCAGAGCCGGCCCGCGGAAAACCGGAATACCACGATACAGGCGCCGGCCCCCGGCGCGGTGCCCTGTGCCAGGGCGACCACATCCTGCTCCCGGACCTTGGCGGCCACCACTTTCTGCTTGGCGGTGATCCTTTTCACCGCGGCGATCCGGTCCCGGATCCGGGCGGCTCTTTCAAACTCCAGATTTTCCGCCGCCTCGTTCATCTGCTGGGTCATATCCTTTACCGAAGCCACAGAACCGCTTTTCAAGAACTCCAGGGCCTCGTCCACATAGCTTTCGTATTCCTTTTCGCTGAGCCGCCCCCGGCAGGGAGCGCAGCACTGCTTGATGAAATAATTCAGGCATGGCCTTCCCCGGCCGATCTCCTGGGGAAATTTCCGGGAACAGGTGGGAAGCTTAAAAATTTTTCTGGCCTCGTCCACGCTTTGCTTTACCGACATAGAGCTGGTATAGGGCCCGATATACTCGGCGCCGTCGTTCAGCTTTTGCTTGGCTTCCAGGATCCTGCGGTAGGGCTTGGGGGTCACCTTGATATAGTGGTAGCCCTTGTCGTCCTTCAGCAGGATGTTGTATTTTGGGGTATGCTGCTTAATCAGGCTGCATTCCAGCACCAATGCCTCGAATTCGCTGTCGGTGAGAATATAATCGAAATGGTCCACCTGGGAAACCATCTTCCGCACCTTAGGCGGATGGTTTTTCGGCGAGCCGAAATACTGGCTCACCCGGTTTTTTAGGGCCTTCGCCTTGCCGATATAGATAATCTCGTTGGAAGCGTTTTTCATCAGATAAACTCCCGGGGTGGCCGGAAGGGCCATCGCCCTGGCTCGCAGGGCCTTTCGCTTGTCCTCCATGGTTCCGCTTCCCTTCTTTCTTCTTGCTTATGATTATCAAAACACAGGTTCGGCCAAAAATCAAGAGCCGTATTATTTTCTGAAAGAAAAAGCACCGCCCTTTGGCGGTGCTTTCAGGTCGATCTCAAATTACTCCGCAAAGCCGGACTGTACCAGCTTAACCAAGCTCTCTACCGCGGTTTCCTCATCGGTGCCGTCGGCAATAATGCGAATGGTGGTACCGCCTACGATTCCCAAGGATAAAACGCCCAGAAGGCTTTTCGCGTTTACTCTTCTCTCTTCCTTCTCCACCCAGATGGAAGACTTAAACTCATTGGCCTTTTGAATAAAGAAAGTTGCCGGACGGGCATGCAGTCCTACCTGGTTCTGAACCATAACATCTTTTACAAACATTTTTATTCACTCCTCCCTATACAAACTGAAAATCATAACTATACGCCACCGAAATGTGGTCCTACAATCTTTTTAGGAATGATTGTATTATAACACAAATCGATTCGCCGTCAATGCGAACACCTATTTTTTGGCTTACTGAACGATTCCGGTGAAGCCACTTCCAACTCGTATTGTGCAGATTGACGCAATTGTTGAAAACTTTTGTAACTTTTGTGCATCAAAGGTTTCTTTTAAAAATGCGATTTCGAATTTATATTATTTATTTTGCATTTATATTCATTAAAATTAATTCTTCGCGATAAATCAAGGATTTTTTAAAAATAATTCATAGGAAACCATAGTATTCCCAACCTATTCAAGGGCTTATTTGTAGTTTTTTCCTAACAAAAAAATGGAATATTTTGCCGAGCGTGAATAATTATTCTGTCAATTTCCTCCAAGAAGGACAGGCCCAAGGATATCATTGGCCTCTTTACCTAGGGTTATACGGCTCCGTTTCCTTTTTATCCGGCGTATTTTCCGCCGCGGGCTCGCTGTTCTTTGTAACATTTACCTTATCCAGCATTTCAGGCCGTTTTTCCGCAGTGCGGGCCAAAGCCTGTTCCCGCCGCCATTTCTCAATATTGCCGTGATGCCCGCTTAACAGGACCTCGGGCACGGCTTTTCCTCTCCAGACTGCCGGCTTGGTGTAGTGGGGGTACTCCAAAAGGCCGTTGAAATGGCTTTCTTCCTCAAAACATTCGTCGCTGGACAGGACGCCGGGAACCATACGGCTGACCACATCCGCCAGCACCAGGGCGGGCAGTTCCCCACCGGTAAGCACATAATCCCCGATGGAGATTTCCTCATCCACAAATTCCTCCAGCACCCGCTCGTCCACGCCCTCGTAATGGCCGCACAGAATCGCCAAATTGTCGTACCGGGCCAGTTCTTTGGCCCGCTGCTGGGTCAGTGTCTTTCCCTGGGGGGACATATAGATCAAATGGGGCCGTCTGCCGGCCAACTCACAGATATGTTCAAAGCAGTCCGCGATGGGCTCGGCCATCATCAGCATACCCATACCGCCGCCGTAGGGGGTATCGTCCACCCGGTTATGCTTATCATATGTGTACTCCCGCAATTGGTGACAGTAAACCTCCAGGGCCCCTTTTTTCCGGGCCCGTCCCACAATGCTTTCTCCCAGCACCGCCTCGCACAGTTCCGGGAACAGGGTAATAATATCAATCCTCATGGTCAAAAATCCCCTCCATCGGCCTGATACGGATCAGCTCCTCTTGTATGCGGATTTCAACGACCACCAGGGGAATGGCCGGCAGCAAATAGGTTTCCCCTGCCTCGCCGGTGATCTCGTAAACATCGTTGGCGCCGGTTTTCAGCACGTCGGTCAGGGTGCCGTAAACTCTGCCGCTGTCCGCGTCCACGGCTTTCAGCCCTAAAAGGTCCTGAATGAAATGCTGGCCAGGCTGAAGCTTAAAATCGGTTCGGCTGGCGTAAAGAATCCGGTTCCGAAGCAAATCCGCCTGCTCGATGGAATCCACGCCCTCCAGCTTCAGGATCGCCATGCGCTTCTGCGTCCGGGCGGAAACGACCTTTAGTTCCTGCCTGCCCTCTTCAAAATACAGCTTTTTCAGTTGGCACAGGGTCTCGGCGCTGTCGCACCAGGGTTCCACCCGAACCTCGCCCCGCAGGCCCTGGGTGCCTGTGATTTTTCCCGCCTCCAGGTATGGTTTCAGCATACGTCCACATTCCTTTCCCTGAATTCCGCCGGGTAAAAGAGAAGGACGTATCTGCATACGTCCTTCTCTTTCCGATTCAGTCGATCTCGACAGAAACCCTGCAGTTGTTTTTCGTAGCCGCGGCCCGCATCACCAGGCGGATCGCCTTGGCGATACGCCCCTGCTTGCCGATGACCCGTCCCATATCGTTTTCCGCTACATGGAGATGGTACACGATGGTGCCGTCCTCGGCTGGCTCGTCGATATCCACGCGAACCTCGTCCGGCTGCTCCACCAGGCCACGAGCAATGCTAATCAGCAACTCTTCCAAACCTTACACCTCCGAGATTAAAGTACTTCGTTCTTCTTGAACAGAGCTTTCACGGTGTCGGTAGGCTGAGCGCCGTTAGCGATCCATTTTTTTGCCTTTTCCGCGTCAACTTTTACCTCCGCGGGCTCTACCATGGGATTATAGGTACCGATTTCCTCGATGAAACGGCCGTCACGGGGATATCTGGAATCCGCCACCACGATGCGATAGTAAGGAGCCTTTTTGGCGCCCATGCGGCGAAGTCTGATCTTTACTGCCATCTTTCATTCACCTCCACAAAAAATCTAAAATCTATTCCACCAAAAGCAGTTTTCACTCTTTGGTTGAAAACCAGTTAAAAGGGCATTCTTCCACCCATGCCGCCCATATTCATCGGCGGCATCATTCCCCGGCGTTTCTTGCCTTTTTTGCCGCCCATCTGCTTCATCATTTTCTGCATCTGCTCAAACTGGCGCAGCAGGCGGTTTACATCCTCCACCTTCATGCCGGAGCCGGCAGCGATGCGCCGCTTCCGGGAGGGATTGATGATGCTGGGCTTGGAACGCTCCGCCGGAGTCATGGACAGGATAATGGCGCACATGCGGTCCATAATCCGGTCGTCCACATTGGCCTCATCCAGCTTCTTTTGGTCCACGCCGGGCAGCTTTCCCAAAATGCCTTTCAAAGGCCCCATTTTCCTCACCTGCTGAAACTGGTCCAGCAGATCGTTTAAATCCAGTTGGTTCTGGGTGAGCTTTTCCGCCATTTCCTTGGCTTTTTTCTCATCCAGCTTGTTTTGGGCGTCCTCGATCAGGGAGAGCATATCGCCCATGCCCAAAATCCGGGAAGCCATACGGTCGGGGTGGAAGGCTTCCAAATCCTCCAGCTTTTCTCCGATGCCGGAAAACTTGATGGGCTTACCGGTGACCGCCCTTACGGACAACGCCGCGCCGCCTCTGGTATCGCCGTCCAGCTTGGTCAAAATCACGCCGCTGATCTCCAGCAGGTCGTTAAAAGATTTTGCCACGTTCACCGCGTCCTGGCCGGTCATGGCGTCCACCACCAAGAGGATTTCCTGGGGTTCCACCTTGTTCTTAATATTTTTCAGCTCCGTCATCAGGTCCTCGTCAATGTGAAGACGTCCGGCGGTATCCAGGATCACAACGTCGTTGCCGTGGTCTCTGGCGTGGGCCACCGCGGCCTGGGCGATTTTCACCGGGTTCTCCGTCCCCATCTGGAACACGGGAACCCCGGCCTGGCCGCCCACAACCTCCAGCTGCTGAATCGCGGCTGGGCGGTAAATATCGCAGGCCACCAACAGGGGTCTATGGCCCTGGCTTTTCAGCATTTTTCCAAGCTTGGCGGAATGAGTGGTTTTACCGGAGCCCTGCAGGCCGCACATCATCATCACCAGCGGCGGCTTGGAGGGAAAATTCAACCGGGCGTTCGTGCCGCCCATCAGCTCGGTCAGTTCCTCATCCACGATTTTAATCACCATCTGGGCCGGGGTCAGGCTCTCCATCACCTCGGCGCCGACAGCGCGCTCAGTCACCTTTTGGGTGAAATCCTTGGCAACCTTATAGTTTACATCCGCTTCCAGCAGCGCCAGGCGCACCTCGCGCATCGCTTCCTTCACGTCGGATTCCGATAGCTTTCCTTTGCTGCGCAGGCGCTTAAACGCCGCCGACAGCTTTTCTGAAAGGCCGTCAAAAGCCATAGCGATTCCTCCCTTTCTTTTCCCTTATCGTTTGAAAGCCGGTCAATCCGCCAGCCGAGCGGCGATTTTGGCAATGGCCGTCGCCCGGTCGTGAATCTCCTTGGAATAACTGAGCCGGCTGTTATATTCCTCAATCTCCCGGGCGTTTTTCGCGATTTGCTCCAGACCCGCCTGCTGGCTCCGAAAACGCTCCACAAAGCCCAGACGCTCCTCCATCTCAAACAGCAGCCCTTCCGCCCGTTTGATGGCATCCCGCACGCCCTGGCGGGAAATACCCTGGTTGTCCGCGATTTCCGAAAGGGAAAGGTCGTCGTTATAGTAATATTCCACGGCTTCCCGCTGCTTTTCCGTCAGCATATCGCCGTAAAAATCCAATAAAATGGACACATTCAAATTCTTTTCCATGAAATGCCCCGATCCTTTCGGCTAAATCTGTAAAGCAAATTCCTTTACACTTTCGGTCTGTAGTGATTATACAATAACAAAGGGCCTATGTCAAGGCATTTTCCTTCACATAGGCCCGATTTTTAAAAACCTCTGTTTTGCACAAAATTACGGCAGGTTGATCCCGAAGCCGGACAGCAGATCACCCAACCCGCTTTCGCCGATTTTACCCTGGACATATTCCGTCAGGGCGTCCATCGCGCCGCTCACTTTTACAAAAGCTTTTCCCTCTTCGGTGCGGAAGCCGTCCAGGCTTAAACGGGCCTGCAGGTCCCCCAGAGGGATCTGCAGCATATCGGAGCCGATGATTAGGGTATCGTCCTGCGTTTCCATGCCCTCCGGCAGCTTTTCAGAAACCCAGCCAAGCCCCCAGGAGGCCGGCACCTTCAGCCTGCCCACCTTCAGCTCGCTGATCTGCAGGGAAAACTCCCTGCTGGCCTCTAAGTAAACCATCTGTCCCCGGGCGGTGATTCCCAGGTCTCTGCCCAGGCCCTCGCACACCATGTATAAACCCACCTCGCCGGGGGTTCCGCCCAGCTGCAAATAAAGCTTTTTTACCTGGTGTCCCGCCAGGGTCAAGCCGTTTTCCTGAATATAATAAGAGAAAAAGCCGTTCAGCTGCTCCTGGCTGATCTCGGTTTCCTGGCCGGTGAGAGCCGCCTTTACCGCTGGCTCTACAATATCGGTGCTTGGCGCCGCCTCATATTTTCCCGCGTTGTCGTCGGTAACGGCGAGAAAATAAAGAACCCCGGCGGCAACGCACAAAAGCGCCGCCAAAACCGCCAGTACGATCAATATCCTTGTGAGTACCTTCATGCTTTTCTCCTTTGCTGCGTCATTTTCGTCCTGTTTTCGGAAGCTTGGTTTTTTCCACCCCGGAACACCGCTGTTTCGCCTATATTTTGACAGGCCGCCAGCCTAGGACGCCAAACCGTTATTTCAGTTCCACAATGGTGACGCCGGCCTCGCCCTCGCCAAAATTGCCCAGCCGGTAGCTTTTCACCGACGGGTGGCGCTTCAGGCGGTCCTGCACAGCCTTGCGCAGCACGCCGGTGCCCTTGCCATGGATCACCGTCAGCAGGCTGATGCCGGAAAGCACGGCGCTGTCGATAAAGCTATCCAGCTCCATCACGGCTTCATCCGCGGTGAGGCCCCGCAGGTCCAGGTCCTGCTGCACCGGCGCGCTGGCACGGGTTTTCACCGTCCTCACGCCCCTGCCCTTGGGTTTCTGCACCTTTTCCTGCTTTAATAGCCGCAGGTTCTTTTCCGGCACCCGGGTTTTGATGATCCCGGCCTGCACCAGCACGTTGCCGGAGCTATCCGCCGGTTCCAGCACCACGGCCTTTTTATCCAAATCGTAAATCAACACGCTGTCGCCGGCCTCCAGCGCCCGGGGCAGGCGGTAATCCTCCCCCTGCTTTTCCTTCACCGGGTCGGCGGCGTTTTCCATCTCACGGATTCCCGCCTTTAACCGGGCCTTGGCTTGGGCGTCGATTTCCCTGTTCTTTTTCCGTAAATCGTCCAGCTCATCCATCAGCGCCTGAGCCTGGGCTCTGGCCCTGGCCACCAGGTTCCGGGCCTCCACCCGGGCTTTTTCCAGCTCCGCCTCAGAATCCCGGCGAAGCTTTTCGGCCCGCTGCTCCGCCTCCTGGCGGTATTGCTGGGCCTGTATGCTCTGCTCCTGGGCCGCCTTCCGCTCCTGTTCCAGGTTTTGGCGGCTTTCCTCCAGGTCCCGGACCACGTCCTCGAACCGGGAATTTTCCGCCGAAACCAGTTCCCTGGCCCGGTCCACAATATGCTCCTCCATACCCAGCCGCTGGGAAATGGCGAAAGCGTTGCTTCGCCCGGGCACGCCGATAAGCAGCCGGTAGGTGGGCCGCAGCGTAGCCACGTCGAATTCGCAGCAGCCGTTTTCCACGCCTGGGGTTTGCAGGGCGTAGGCTTTCAGTTCCGCGTAATGGGTGGTGGCGGCGATTTTTACCCGTGAGGCCCGCAGGGTCTCTAAAATCGCTGTGGCCAGGGCCGCGCCCTCCACCGGGTCGGTGCCCGCCCCCAGCTCGTCAATGAGCACCAGGCTCAGGCCGTCCTCCTCCACCGCGGACAAGATATGGATAATATTAGTCATATGCGCCGAAAAGGTGGATAATGACTGTTCAATGCTTTGTTCGTCGCCGATGTCCGCCAGCACCTGGCTGAACACCGATACCATGCTGCCGTCGGAAACCGGCAGCAGAAGGCCGCACATAGCCATCAACGTCAGCAGGCCGATGGTTTTCAGGCTGACGGTTTTACCTCCGGTGTTGGGGCCGGTGATGACCAGGGTGTCAAAGCGAAGCCCCAGCTCGATATCCGTCGCCACCACGGATTTGGGGTCGATCAAGGGATGTCTGGCCTTTTTCAGGTAAATTTTCCCCTGGTCGTTGACTTCCGGCAAGGTGGCCTTCATCCGGTAAGCCAGCTTGGCCTTGGCGAATAAAATATCCAGCTCGATAGCGGCGTTATAGCCCTCGATGACGCTGTCGGCGAAGCTTCCGGCCTCCAGGGAAAGCTCATACAAGATCCGCTCGATCTCTGCCTCCTCCTTGGATTTCAGCACCTTGATATCGTTGTTGGCCTCCACCACCGCCATAGGCTCCACAAATACGGTGGCGCCGCTGCCGGAGGTATCGTGCACCAGGCCCGGCACCTCGCCCCGGCACTCGGCCTTGACCGGCACCACGAACCTGCCGCCCCGCAGGGTGACGATAGGCTCCTGCAAATATTTTTGATAAGCCGGGGAGTGGATCATATGGTCCAGCTTCTCCCGGACCCGTAGGGACGCGGCGTTGATTTTCCGCCGGATATCCCCCAGCGCCTGGGAAGCGCCGTCGGCCATTTCCTCCTCGGATAAAATGGAGGAGGTGATTTTTTCTTCCAGGTATTTGTTGGGGGTCAGCGCCTCAAAGCGCCAGTCAATGGCGGTTTCAATCCCCTCGGACCGCTTCCTCCACTGAACCAGCCCCCGCATGACCCGCAGAACCTCCGCCACCTTTAACAGCTCTCCCATGGACAGGGCTGCCCCGGCCTGGGCCCGGCGCAGGGAATTGGACACGTTTTGCAGACCGCCGAAGGAGGGGCTTCCAAACCGGCCGGTAAGCATATGGGCGCTGTCGGTTTCCTGTAATAATAATTTTACTTCGTATAAGCCGGTGCTGGGCTCCATTTCTAAAATCCGCTCCTGAGATTCGGCGCAGGATGCCTCCTGGCCCAGCATCTGCAATACCTTGTCGAGCTCCAAAGCCCGGTAATGTCGGTTTTTCATACGATACCTCTATTGAAATTGTGTTTGAATCTGTTTATAAAAATCCAACGTGGCAAAACTCCGTTCTACCGTGTTCAAAAGATAGCTTTCCGAAGCTTTTGCCAGGGTTTTCAAGTCTTTTTCCGGCAGGGTGAACGCGAACACCTTATTGAAATCCGCGTAAATGGTGTGGCGCAGGGCGGTGGTGACCCCACGGTTCATTAAAACGCCGCCGGGGGCGAACTGGGGATAGCAGCAGCCGCAGTACAGCCTGCCCTGCTTGGTCATAAAATACATCTGGTCCGCCTCGTAAACGCCGCATTCGCCGCAGCACACAAGATCCGGCATAAAGCCGGCAAGGGACAGCATCCGCATTTCCACAATGGCCTTGACCTGAGCCGGGGGCAGTTTTTCCTTGCCTAAAAAATACAAGGCGTTGAGCACCAAACGCAAAAAGTCCCCCGCCTCCATTTTTTCCGGGGCCAGCGTCAGGGCCAGCTCGCAGAAATACTGGGCAAGGGAAAGCTTTTCAAAATCCGTGCGCAGAGAAAAAAACACCTCGATAGGCTCCGCCTCATCGATTATGTATTTCTCCCGCCCCTCATAAATGCTCAGGCGGGAATAGCACAATAGCTGGGTGGAGGAAGCGCTGCGGCTCTTCATAGCCTTGGCGCCACGGACAAACGCCCGCAAGACACCCTGCTCCCTGGTTAACACCGTCACCAGCCGGTCGCTTTCACCGATGCTCTGTTCCCGTATAATCAGACCGTCCGTGTTGATCTGCATGTATGTTTCCTCCCTGGGGAACTTGCGCCGTATTTTGGCTCGCGGCGCGGTAACTAAGGTAATCCTGCACGGTCCCGCTGTGGGAAAATTGTTCCCATGCTGTTTTTTCGTCCATAAGAAAACCTTCTTTCCGTCACTGATGTTGTGTTATCAGTATGGTTGGAAAGAGCGTGTCCTATTGCAGGAAATTTTTTCAGTCTTGGGTTACTGGTCGAAATCCGACTGGGAAAAACCAAAATTTCTCAAAAGGCCATCCCGGTTTCTCCAATCTTCCTTGACTTTTACCCAAAGCTGCAGGTTGATTTTTCCACCAAAAAATTGTTCCATATCGGCCCTGGCGTAGGTGCCCACCTTTTTCAGCATAGAGCCGCCCTTGCCGATGATGATCCCCTTATGGGTATCCCGTTCGCAGTAAATGGTGGCCTCGATATCGATGATGCCGTCTTCCCGCTCCTTCATGCGTTCCACGGAAACCGCCACCCCATGAGGCACTTCCTTATCCAAAAGCCGCAAAAGCTTTTCCCGGATAATCTCTCCCGCCAGCACCCGTTCCGGCTGGTCCGTGAGGGCGTCGTCATCGAAGAAATGCGCCCCAGGAGCCGCCTGCTTTTTCAGCTCGTCCACCAGCTCGCCCACGCCGTCGGCTGTCTGGGCGGAAACCGGCACCACGGCGTCAAAGGGAAACTGCTCCATAAAAGAGGTGATCTGGCGGATCAAAACGGATTTATCCTCCAGCAGGTCGATTTTATTAATGGCCAGCACCGCCGGCAGGGACAATGCCTTGAATCTTTTCATCAACTCCAGCTCAGCCGGGGCGATTTCCCTGCCCGCTTCCACTACCAGCATACAGGCGTCCACGCCGGCAACCGATTCGGTGACCGAGCGCACCATGTAATCCCCCAGCCTGGTCCTTGGCTTGTGGAGGCCCGGGGTGTCAATGAAGATCAGCTGGGTCTCCCGCTGGGTGAGCACGCCGGTAATCCGGGTGCGGGTGGTCTGGGGCTTGCTGGAAACAATGGCCACTTTTTGGCCGATCATTGCGTTTAACAGGGATGATTTCCCCACGTTGGGCCTGCCGACAATGGCGATAAAGGCGCTTTTTTGTACTGTCTGTTCCGGCATCTGGTTACCTCTTTCTTGCTTTTCCTATCCAATGGGCGCAGGCCCTGCCAATCCACAGGGGGCCTTTCGCCACGTAAACGGCGATCAACGCGGTGGCCGCCAGGGCCAAAGCGAACCACCAGGGCCTTGCCAGGAAAAATTGATAGATCCTGACAAACGCGTCCGGCTGCCACAAAAGGATGATTCCCACCACCACAGAAAAAAACGCGCAGACGAGCACCGCACCCGCCGCGATATCCTTGGCCGCCCGGGCCAAGGGATTGTAATCGGCGGCGGATAAATCGGCAAGCTCCTCTGCGGCGGTGTTGAGCATCTCCGCACAGATCACACTGGAAATGGTGGCGATCAAAATGGCATACTGGGTTTTCGACAGGGTAAAAAAGGGCGAAAACACCAGAACATACAGCATTACCGCCGTATGAAAGCGCATATTTCTCTCGTTATTGATACAGTGGATCAACCCGCGGAACGCAAACTTAAACCCTCTTAAAAACTTTGACGGCCTATTCTTCATCCGAATTCATTACATAGCTGGTGGTGCTGGGCAGGCCCAGCTGGGTCATCACCAGTTCCTCTTTTTCCCTCATGTGCACTTTCTCCAAAGGCTCCTCGTGGTCGTAGCCCAGCAGGTGCAGCATGGAATGCGCGGTTAAGTATCCCACTTCCCTTTGCAGAGAGTGTCCGAAGCGGTCCGCCTGTTCCACGGCCTTTTCCATGGAAATCACAATATCCCCCAGGATTTTAGCGTTGGTCGCCGGGTCGATATCATACTTGCCCTCTTCCCCCATGGGGAAAGACAGCACATCGGTAGGGGCATCCACATTCCGGTGCATTTTATTCAGTTCATGGATCTGCTCATTATTTACAAAGGTCACGCTGACTTCAGCCGCGCCTTGAAAGCTTTCCATTCTGAGCACGGCGTTGCAGCAGCGGCGAACCAGCATGCGCAGCCCCGTTGGTATTTTTACTTCTTTTTGATTATTGGAAATAATCACTCTAATTTTGTCCGTCATCTGTTACGTTTTCCCTCCTCGTTTTTTTCATAGGCTTTGATAATTTCCTGCACCAGCTTGTGCCGGACCACATCCCGTTCGTTGAACCGGATCTGGGCGATATCATCCACGTTTTTTAGGATTTTCAGCACTTCCCGCAGACCGGAGCGTTTTCCGTCCGGCAGGTCGATCTGGGTGATATCCCCGGTGATGACCATTTTGGAATTGAACCCCAGCCGGGTCAAAAACATCTTCATCTGCTCCGGCGTGGTGTTCTGCGCTTCATCCAAAATGATAAAGCTGTCGTCCAAGGTGCGGCCCCGCATATAGGCCAGGGGCGCTACCTCGATATTTCCCCGTTCCACATACTTCTGGTAGGTGTCGGTTCCCAGCATATCAAACAGGGCGTCATACAGGGGGCGCAGGTAAGGGTCCACCTTCTGCTGAAGATCGCCCGGCAGAAAGCCCAGCTTTTCTCCCGCTTCCACCGCGGGACGGGTTAAAATAATCCGGTTGACCTCTCTTGCCCGGAAGGCGGTTACCGCCATTGCCACGGCGAGATAAGTCTTGCCGGTTCCGGCGGGGCCCACGCCAATGGTGATGGTGTTTTCCTTAATCGCGGCACAGTAGCCCTTCTGCCCCAGGGTTTTTGGCTTTACCGGCTTTCCCCGGGCGGTGATGCAGATGCAGTCCCCTACCAGGGTTTCCAGCTTTCCCTCGCTGCCGTCGTCGATGAGCGACATGCAGTAGCGAACGTTTTGCTCGCTTAAAAGCTCCCCCCGGTTCAGCAGGGTCAATAGGCTTTCAATCACCCGCACCGCCTTGGCCACCTGTTCCACATCGCCGGTGACTTTCAGCTCGTTGCCCCGGCTGAGAACCTTCACTTGATATTCATTTTCAATCAGCTTGATATTCTCGTCAAAGCTTCCGAACAGGGCCACCGCATGTTCCATGCGGTCAATATTGATACTTTGTTCTGCCATTCCATCACCTGAATTTGCGGCCTGAGGCCGGAATAAAACTGATAATATTATAACACAAATACCAGTTTTAGTCATTAACAAAACAAAAATTTCAAAGTTTTGTCACATCTGATACACAGACCCCGAAAACACAGGGGCCTCATTGTCACATTCACGAATTCTCCGCCAAATAAATGGGGCTTTCCAGGGCAATATCCTCTTCGCACACGTACTCAGCGGTCACATAACAGACCCCATTTCGCACCTGGGCGTCCAGCTTTCTGTCCATGATTTTCCGGTCCTTCATGACGGTTTCCTCCAATTCCCTCAGCTTTTCTTCCCCTTGTTTTTTTGCCTCCTGCTCTGTCAAGGTGACCGTTTCCTCCTTTTGCAGGGTCCAAACCTGCGTGGTGAACTCCATGGGCAGCTTTTGGCCCAAAAGCCGCAGCTGCTCCTTTTCCTCATCCACGGTATACCCCTCCCCCGGTTCGGGATTCAGGGTCAGGGGCAGCTCCAAGCCAAAAACCTCCAGCTTTTTCCGGGTCACCGTCTCCCCGGTAGGCGTTTTCACCGTTTGGGCCAGAGGCACCTCCACCGAAAGCTGCCGCCGGGTTCTGGCGATAACCTTGCCGCTGGCGTGCTGATAGTGGCTTTTCCCCTCCAGGCTATCCTCAAAGACGCCGCTGACCAGAAGCTGTCCCTGGGTAATGGCGTCCCCTTCTTCCACCACGGTGACCCCGGAGGTCACCTCCAGGCGCACCACCTGGCCGGGATAGGCGGCCTTCAGGTTGCAGGGCTCGTCAGTGGGAACAGCCTCCGGCGGCGCATCCCGCTCCTTCAGTTCCACGTTGACCACGCTGCCCTGGAAGTTAATGGCCATCCAGGAAACGTCCTTCAGCTTTACCATAGCGGCCTGCTCCAGCAGCTCCGCGTCCAGTCCCGCCGCCTTGACCCCGGGCTTGACGCCGATTTCCTCCATAACGGCGATCACCCGCTCCTCGCTGATCTCATCGTTGCCGGACACATTAATGACCCACACGTGAAGGGACAAAAACCAGACGGTGATAAAAAACAAGGCGATTCCCGCCAGGATTCCCAGCCGGTGGCGGTAGCGGCGCATAAAGAACGGGAACCCCCTCCGCTTTTTCACCCGCAGGCGCATTCCGGCCTTTTTCGCCGGGCGCCGCAGCTGGCGGTATTGGCTTTTCGCCACCCGGGCCTGAAAGACGCCCTTGCTGTTTTTCACCTGCCACAGGATAACGTTGGCCCTGGCGGCCAGATTCATGAATTTTTCGGGATAGCCCCCCATGCCGGTAAACAGCACATAGCCGGCCATCCACCTGAGAAACCGTAACAGCATAGACGCCTCCTAGCCCAGAAATTCAATGGACGTAATATAGCCTTCGATAATCAAAGACTCTAAATTAAAGCACTTGATATTCAGGTTCCTGCCGAAAAAGCAGGCCACCATTTTCCCCATATTGATCCGAATCAGGTTCTCATCGTATTCCAGCACCCCCTTGGAGCCGTCGATGGTCACCTCCCGGTTGCCGCAAAATTCCATTCTGGGCAAGGCTGACACGGTTCCCGCCGGCACCTGAAGCACCTCGGCAAGCTTGCCGCCCTTTGCCGGGACCGGACGTTCATCCTCTGGAAGCCTTCGGAATTTTCTCACTGGAATTCCCCCTTTGTAATCTCCCTATCAAACTAGATTTATGCTTTGCTTCCGGGAAAAATCACTAAACCCTCCCCGTCCTAACCGGCGGGAAATCCGCATATAGCTTTGATAGAATCTTGAGGAAGTGATTGTGTGAAAAAAGGCAAGCTGGTTTTGACCGCCGTCGCCGCCGCCCTTGTGGCGGCGGGGATTTTATGCTTTCCCGACCAATGCGCCCAGGGCGCGAAACGAGGGCTGAATTTTTGCGGGGATATTTTGATCCCCTCGATTTTCCCCTTTCTGGTGCTTTCCGTATTCGTGGTGAAATCCGGGGTCTCCAAAGCCCTTTCCAGGCCGCTGAACCCAGTGACAAAACGGCTTTTCCGGCTGCCGGGCGCCGCCGGGGCCACGGTTCTCATCGGTTTGGTAGGGGGCTACCCTTCCGGCGCCAGGGGTGTGAAAACCCTGCTGGACGCGGGGGAAATCACCCCAAAGCAGGCCCGCCGGCTGCTCTGCTTTACCGTGGGGGCCGGGCCCGCCTTTGTGATCTCCGTGGCGGGCTCCGGGCTTCTGGGCAGCACCCAGGCCGGGGTCATCCTGTTCGTCTCCCAAATTACCGCCGCCCTTTTCCTTGGGATCGTCATCGGGCTTTTCTCAAAAAAAGAAGAGAGCGGGCCCGCGAAAAGGATGGTTCCCCCAGCCCGGCCCGCCATTGCAGCGGAAGAAACAAAGCAGGCCCCGGCCATGCCGGTATCCTCCGCGTTGGTAGAGGCCGCCGCGGAGGGCGCTTCCAGCATGATCAGCATGTGTTCCTTTGTGATCCTCTTTTCCGCCCTGCTGATGATTATGGATCAAAGCGGCGTTTCCGCTTTCCTCAGCCGGCTGTTTTCCTCTGTGGGCCTGCCGGACAGTATCGCCGCCTCCCTTGCGCCGGTACTGTTGGAGGTGACCACCGGGAGCACCGCCGCCGCCCAGGCGGGCGCTTCGGCGCCCTTTCTTTCCTTTGCCTTGGGCTGGGCCGGGCTGTGCGTGGATTTCCAGATTTTCTCCATGCTCCGCTCCGTCTCCTTTTCCAAAGGCGTATTCCTCCTGTTCCGGCTTCTCCACGGGCTGCTGGCGGCCTTTATCACAGCCCTCGGCCTGCATTTTTTCCCTGTTGCCCAAACCGTATTTTTCTCCACCGGACAGAAGCTTACGGGAGAGCTATCGCTCCACGCTGACGGCGGGCTTATCCTATTGCTTTTATGCGCGGTGTTTTTATTGTCTTTCCAAGTAAAAAATGTTACAATCAACAGGAAGAAAAAATTCTTGGAGCGGTGACCTGTGAAAAAGAAATTATTCGGCAATCAAATATCCCCGGACTGCGCTTACTGTGAACACGGCAAAAAGGAGGACGACGGGACCTATTCCTGCGTTCGCAGCCAAACCGTCTCTCCTAAGGGCGGGTGCAGGGCGTTTCGCTACGACCCCTTAAAGCGGGTGCCCAGAACCGCCCCCAAGCTTCCCTCCTATTCCCCGGAGGATTTCTCATTATAACGCTTGAAAGCGGGGGTGCGCCTGTCATGCAGAAGAAAATCCGGAAGGCGGCGGTTATTATCCTAGCCGCTGTTTTATGCTGTCTCAGCCTGTCAGGCTGTAAGCTTCGTTACGCCGTGGATAACGATAATTACGCCCGGGACGAATTTAAGCTGATTCTCCAAGCCCTGGACCAGCGGGACAAACAAGCCTTTCAAGGCCTGTTTTCCAAAGAATCCTTGGAAAACATAGACGGAATCGGCCGGAAAATCGACGAGTTTTTCCAATTCTATCAAGGGATCTCCGTCAGCAGCGAAGATTTGGGAGGCTCCAGCGAAAAGCGTATGGGAAAAGGCCGGTATCTCACCTTTGACCAGCCCTACGCGGTGGTCACCGACCAGGAGGCTTACCGGATCGTGTTCAGCTACACCGCCTATGACGAGGCGGATGAAGACCAGGTAGGGCTGCATTCTATTTTGATTATGACCCAGGCCCTGGCGGATGAAGCAAAGTTTTGGCAGTGGCCGGCGGAGGACAGCATTGAAATCTTATATACCATCGACGATTGTGAAACCTGATTTTTTTATTTTCCCGGCAAGGTATTTGCCAGCCTCAGGCGCAAAGGGATTCTCAAAGCGCCGGGAGGCCCCTTATGCCCCAGCTGAAAGGTTGTAAAACCCGGGCCGGACGCTCTGGGCCGCAGATGATTTTAAAAAAAGGCGCCGCAAAATTATACGTTTTGCGGCGCCTTTTTTCTCGTCCAATACCCCTGCTTTCCTTTTAACATTTCCCGCGCCAATCACATATAGTGACACTGGGAGAACTCCACACAAACGGCGGATTCTCTTAAATTCACTGTATTGGAGATTTACTGAAATGGCCTTTTTAGATCAATATATTCCTTTGAACTCCCTTTCCATCGGAGAAACCGGTATTGTGCAAAAGCTCCTTTCCACCGGCACCCAGCGCCGCCGTATGCTGGACCTGGGACTGGTCAGCGGCACACCGGTGGAGGCCCTGCAAAAAAGCCCCTCAGGCGATCCCACAGCTTACTTTATCCGCGGCGCCGTCATCGCCCTTCGCAGTGAAGACGCGGGCAAAATCCTAGTGGAACGGTGAAGGGGGGAGAACCGCATGGGTTTGACAAAGCAATCCACCGGCAGCGCCGTTTCCGGCGACTCCCTGACCATTGTGAAAACCTCCGGCCAGGAGAAGGTGGTGGCCTTGGCGGGGAACCCCAACGTGGGGAAAAGCACGGTGTTCAACGCTTTAACCGGATTAAACCAGCACACGGGAAATTGGCCCGGCAAGACAGTTTCTAACGCCCAGGGCCGCTATACCCACAAAGATCGGGATTTTATCCTGGTGGACATCCCAGGTACTTATTCTCTCATGGCCTCCTCGGTTGAGGAAGAGGTGGCCCGGGACTTCGTCTGCTTCGGCGGTCCGGACGCCGTGGTGGTGGTTGCCGACGCCACCTGCCTGGAGCGGAATCTGAATTTGGTTTTGCAAATTCTGGAGATCACCGACAAGGTGGTGGTGTGCGTCAACTTATTGGACGAGGCAAAAAAGAAAAAAATCCAGATTGATTTGGATGAGCTGAGCCTGAACCTGGGGGTCCCGGTGATCGGAGCCGCCGCCCGCAGCGGCAAGGGGCTGAAGGAATTGATGGACGCGGTTTCCGCCGTGTCCTTCGGCGAGCGGAAAACCTACCGGGTCAAGCTGCCTTACGACGAGCCCATCGAACTGGCTCTGGAAAAACTAGTTCCCATTGTGAGCCGCTACACCCAGGATAAAATCAACCCCCGCTGGGCGGCCCTGAAGCTGCTGGACGCCGGCCAGGACCCTAAGCTGATCGAATCCCTTTCCCAGTTTTTAGACTGCGACCTGGAACGCCAGGAGGAGCTCTGCCTCAGCTTAAAATCTGTCAGGGAACAGCTTTCCGCCGCGGGCTACACGCCGGAAACCCTTCGGGACCGGATCGTTTACCGGGTGGTGAAGCGCAGCGAGATCATTTACCACCAGTGCGTCTGCCTGGAAAACCCCTGCTATAACGGCAGGGACCGGAAAATCGACAAATTCCTAACCTCAAAGGCCACTGGAATTCCCGTGATGCTTTTGCTGCTGGCGCTGATCTTTTGGATCACCATCAACGGCGCCAACGTACCCTCTGACTTGATCGCCGGGTTTCTCTTCGGCATCCAGGACCGCCTCACCGAATGGCTGGCCGCCATCGCCGCCCCGGCCTGGGTCAACGGCCTGTTTGTAGAGGGCATGTATAAAACCCTCGCGTGGGTCATCTCCGTCATGCTGCCTCCCATGGCGATCTTTTTCCCCTTGTTCACCCTGCTGGAGGATTCCGGCTACCTGCCCCGGATCGCCTTTAATATGGATAAGTATTTTAAAAAGTCGGGCGCCCACGGCAAGCAGTCCTTAACCATGTGTATGGGTTTTGGCTGCAACGCCTGCGGCGTCATCGGCTGCAGGATCATCGATTCTCCCAGGGAACGGCTGATCGCGATTCTCACCAACAACTTCGTCCCCTGCAACGGCAGATTCCCGCCGCCATGCAAAGGGAAAGAAAATCTCCCTTTTCCCGCCCACTGATTTGGAAAACCGCCTGGTAAATTACAAAACCCCGGGCCCGCCGTGGTCAAACGGCGGGCCCGGGGTTTCTTTTATTTTCTGACGCCGCAACCCTCCTGAAACTTTATATTTTCCAGTATTTTATCAATCACGGCTATTTTTTCTTTCCCGGTGAGCTCGGACCGGTTTAACCTGCGTTCAATTACCTCCACATGAAACGCGGCGGATTTTTCAGCGAAAGCCTCCGCGTTTTCCCCCGCTCTATGTATCACAACCCTGTGGACCTGGTTTTTCTTCATCCGCCTTCCTCCTTTCAAAAATCGCTGCCATAGCATTGTATTCCTCTGCCCCGCGCCCTATTCCGCCGCCCTTTTCGCCGTCTGCTGGACTAAAAAACCTATTGACGAGAAATACAATATGTGCTAGTATTGTATTGCTTACCACACTATATATTGATAACACACAGGTTGTGCGCTATAAAATCTGGAAAGGAAATGGGTATGAAGATTATTAAAAGGAACGGTTCCGAAGCCGTATTTGACATTACCAAGATCATCATTGCCATCAGCAAGGCAAACGACGCGGTGGAGGAGCAAAACCGCATGACGCCGATACAAATCCAGCGGATCGCGGAAAGCGTGGTGCTGTCCTGCGAACAGCTGGGGCGCTCCCCCAGCGTGGAAGAGGTTCAGGACATGGTAGAGCACCAGATTATGGCCCACGGTGCCTTCGAGGCCGCGAAAGCCTACATCACCTACCGTTACACCCGGGCGCTGGTGCGTCAGTCCAACACCACCGACGACAAGATTTTGAGCCTGATCGAGTGTAACAATGAAGAGGCCAAGCAGGAAAACTCCAACAAAAACCCGGTGGTGAATTCCACCCAGCGGGATTACATGGCCGGCGAGGTCTCCAAGGACATCACCAACCGCCTTCTGCTGCCGAAGGATATTGTGGACGCTCATAACGACGGGGTTATCCATTTTCACGATACCGATTATTTCGCCCAGCACATGCACAACTGCGACCTGGTAAATTTAGAGGACATGCTGCAAAACGGGACGGTCATCACCGGCACCCTCATCGAGCGCCCCCACAGCTTTTCCACCGCCTGCAACATCGCCACCCAGATCATCGCCCAGGTGGCCTCCAACCAATACGGCGGCCAGTCCATCTCTCTTGCCCACCTCGCCCCCTTTGTCCAGGTCAGCCGGGAGAAAATCCGCCAGCAGGTGCTGCAGGAAATCAAGGCCATCGGCGCGGACGTGTCCATCGACAAAATCCACCGTTTAGTGGAAGACCGGCTCCGTGAAGAAATCCGCCGGGGGGTTCAAACCATTCAGTACCAGGTGGTCACCCTTCTCACCACCAACGGGCAAGCCCCGTTCGTCACCGTGTTCATGTATTTGAACGAGGCGAAAAACGAACAGGAAAAAAGCGACCTGGCCGTCATCATCGAGGAAGTGCTCCTCCAGCGGTACCAGGGTGTGAAAAACGAAAAGGGCGTGTGGGTAACGCCGGCCTTCCCCAAGCTGATTTATGTGCTGGAGGAGGACAATATCCATTCCGATTCTCCCTATTACTATCTGACCGAGCTGGCGGCAAAATGCACCGCCAAGCGCCTGGTTCCCGATTACATTTCCGAAAAGAAAATGAAAGAGCTCAAAGAGGGGAACTGCTTCCCGGTGATGGGCTGCCGCAGCGCCCTGTCCCCTTGGAAGGACGAAAACGGAAACTACAAATTTTACGGCCGCTTTAACCAGGGCGTGGTGACGCTGAACCTGGTGGATATCGCGTTATCCTCCGGCAGGAATCTTGAAAAATTCTGGAAGATCTTCGATGAGCGGCTGGATCTGTGCTACCGCGCTTTAATGTGCCGTCACGAACGGCTGAAGGGCACCCTGTCCGACGCCGCGCCGATTCTGTGGCAGTACGGCGCCTGCGCCCGCCTGAAAAAGGGCGAGCCCATCGACAAGCTGCTGATGGGCGGGTACTCTACGATTTCCCTGGGCTACGCCGGGCTGTGCGAGTGCGTCCGCTATATGACCGGGAAAAGCCACACCGATCCTTCGGCGACCCCTTTCGCGCTGGACGTCATGAAATATATGAACGCCGCGTGCGACCGGTGGAAAGCGGAAACTACCATTGGGTTCGGCCTTTACGGCACGCCGCTGGAATCCACCACCTATAAATTCGCCAAATGCCTGCAGCGCCGGTTCGGTATCATTGAGGGCGTGACGGACAAGGGCTATATCACCAACAGCTACCATGTCCATGTGACGGAAGAGATCGACGCCTTTGAAAAGCTGCGGTTCGAGTCCCAGTTCCAGGCCCTTTCCACCGGCGGCGCTATCAGCTATGTAGAGGTTCCCAACATGCAGAACAACCTGGAAGCGGTGCTTCAGGTGATTAAATTCATCTACGACAATATCATGTACGCCGAGCTGAACACCAAGAGCGATTACTGCCAGGTGTGCGGCTGGGATGGGGAAATCCAGATCCTGGAGCAGGACGGCAAGCTGGTGTGGACCTGCCCCCAATGCGGCAATCAGGACCAGGATAAGATGAACGTGGCCCGCCGCACCTGCGGGTATATCGGCACCCAATTCTGGAACCAAGGGCGCACCCAGGAAATTAAAGAGCGTGTGATGCATCTGTAACGCCAAACACCCAAAGGGCATCCGGGTAAGAACCTCCCGGTGCCCTTTCTCTTTCAGGAGGTAGAAAAATGTACTACGGAGAAATCAAAAGCTGCGATATCGCCAATGGGACCGGCGTGCGGGTCAGCCTGTTCGTCTCAGGCTGTACCAATCATTGCGAGCATTGCTTCCAGCCTGAGACCTGGGCGTTTGACTACGGTAAACCATTTACGGAAGAGACCCAGGCCGCGCTGCTGAAAATGCTGGAGCCGTCCTATATCAACGGCCTGACCCTGCTGGGCGGCGAGCCGTTTGAGCCCGGCAACCAGCGGGCGTTGCTTCCGTTTCTTAGGAGCGTCAAGGAAAGCTACCCGGGAAAAAGCGTCTGGGCCTTTTCCGGGTTTACCCTGGAGGAACTGCAAACCCCCGGCGGCCACCCGAATTGTGAAGCAACCGCTCCTATGCTGGAGCTGATCGACGTTTTGGTGGACGGGCGGTATGTGGAAGCGAAAAAAGATATCTCCCTGCGGTTCCGCGGCTCCTCCAACCAGCGGCTCATCGACCTGAACCAAACCAGGGCTCAAAACCGCATAGTGCTGTGGGAGGGCTGATTCCCAACGGCCTTTTCGGGTCGGGGATTTTTCTGCCGCTAGCCTGACAACGTTATGTTTTTCAAGGCGCCGGCCCGCCGAAAAAGGAGGCCAAGCTTATGTAGCTTGGCCTCCTTTTTATTTTGCGCTTTCTTAGGGCAGCTCCGGCAAAGTGGATTTTCCATGGCTTTTTCCGTGTATTCAGCCTGTTTTCCCTTCAAAACCAGTTTCAAACAATTCTGTTTCTATGGGTTCCGGCCGAATAAAACCCCAGAGGCGCCGCATAGGTTAGCGAAAGGGGGTAACGGCGGATCACGCCGCGCCCTGAAGCCAATCCATGATTTTGACGGCCAAAAGGACGGTGGTTTATATTGAAATTTTTTGTGTACAGCCGTAAGTCCGTCGCCACCGGCAAAGGGGAAAGCGTGGAAAACCAGATTGAAATGTGTCGGCAGTACATACGCTCCAAGTTTCCGGACGACACCGGCACAGAGGTAGCCGTTTATGAGGACGAGGGGTTTTCGGCAAAAAACACCGACCGGCCCCAGTTTCAGCAGATGCTGCGGGATATCCGGCGTCTGAAGCCGGATTTTGTCGTGTGTTACCGGCTTGACCGGATCAGCCGCAATGTCAGCGACTTTTCCGCGCTGATTGAGGACCTGAACCGCCGGGGCATTTCGTTCATCTGCATTAAGGAGGAATTTGACACCTCCAAGCCCATGGGAAAAGCCATGATGTATATCGCGTCAGTATTCGCCCAGCTGGAACGGGAAACCATCGCGGAGCGCGTCCGGGACAACATGCTGATGCTGGCCCGCACCGGCCGGTGGCTGGGCGGCGCCACGCCCACCGGATATACCAGCGAAAAAGTGGAGGAATTTGTGCTGGACGGCAAAATAAAAACCTCTTGTCAGCTGAAAGGCGACCCAGAGGAGCTTTCCGTGGTCAATTTGATATTTGAAACATTTTTAGAACTTCACAGCATTTCCGGCGTCAGCAAGTGTTTGATCCGCCGGGAAATCAAATCCCGCGGCGGCAAATATTACTCCCTGCCGGGGATCAAGGAAATCTTACAGAATCCGGTTTACTGCGTTGCCGACCGGGACGCCTACCGCTATTTCACCGCCAAGCATTCCGACGTTTGCTTTACAGAAAAAGACTGCTCCAAGGAATACGGGCTTCTCGCCTATAACAAGCGGGATTACAAAAAGGACCGGGCCCCGCGCCAGCCTATGGCCCAATGGATCATTGCCATCGGAAAGCACAAGGGGATCATTCCCGGCAAAAAGTGGGCGGCGGTCCAAAAGATTCTGGCGGACAACATTCCTACCGGGAAAAAGCCCGCCAAAATACACAACGGTTATTCCCTGCTTTCCGGCCTGATTTACTGCGGCGAATGCGGCGGGCGCATGTTCGCGAAACACCGCTCCGGCAAAAACGCCTCCCAGGAGGCGTTTGATTATATCTGCAGCAACAAGCTTCGGGGCGGCACGCGCCTATGCCGCTGCCAAAATATCAGCGGCCCCCAGGCGGATGACGCCGTCTGCCTGGCCTTGGCGGACCATATGACGGAAAGCCCCGGCTTTGGCAAGGGGCTGGAAAAGTTGAAACGCGGCCTGCAGGCCGCGGCGCGGGAAAGCCCGGTAAGGGAGCTGGAGTCAAGCATCCAAAAATGCGCCGCAGAAACGGAGCGCCTGATCCGCACCCTGTCTCAAGGGGATTTCAGCGCGGCTTTTCTTCAGCAGGTCAGCTTAAGAATCGAAAACCTGCAGGAAGAGCAGGCCCGCCTGACGGCGCAAAAGGAGGACGCGGAAAAAGCCGCCGGGGAAAACCCGGACAGAGAAGCCAAAATCAGCGCCATGGCCGAAGGCTTATCCAGCTTAAAAAGCTGCTTTTCCACCCTGACGGTTCCCGAAAAACAGTCCTTTATCCGCTCATGTATTGAGAAAATCGTCTGGGATGAGGGCGGCCTCCATGTTTTTTTGTCCGGCCGGTAGAAAAGCCGGCGGCGAAAAAAGAGACAGATCAAAAGCGGCACACCCATAAGGAAGTAATTTAATCTTGTTGCAGGGCGGCATAGCGTAGGCTATGCCGTTCTGCTTTTTCTCTGCCGTTCAATAGTCTGCTTATCCTCGTCCTGTTCCAGTTCCCCGATAAAGTTCCAGACAATTTCAATCTTCTGTCTGCGGTGTCCACTGGACTTGTCCGGCGCGTGGACAACGATTTTCTTTACAAACTCATTGACGATAGCAGGTGTTAATTCCCGTATTCCTACATACTTTCGGATAACGGCGGCGAAGCTGTCAAAATCCGTCCTTTCCTGTTCGTAAGTATCAACGGCGGCTTGCTCTGCCTTAACAAACTCTGTCAGTTCCTTTTGCTCCGCTTCATACTCGGCGGACAGCTTCAAAAATCGCTCATGGCTGATTGTGCCGCTTATGTCGTCTTCGTAAATCCGCTTGAAAATACGGTCAAGTTCGGTTATCCGTTTCCTTGCCTGTTCAAGTTCTTTTTTCTGCCGCTTTACTGCCTTTTCTGCTTCCTCAAACCTCTGCTGATAGACCATGTTTTGAAAGCTCTGTATATCGTCAAAGAACATAGCCGTTACATCAAATATCCTTTGCAGGACAAACAGCTTTAAGGTTTCTTCTCGGATAAAATGCGCGGAACAAGTACCTGTATTGCTCTTGTAGTTGGAGCAGACATAATGCTCTTGTTTGGGCGTAAAACTGTTTGTTGTGCAAAAGTACAGCTTTTCGCCGCAGTCAGCGCAATAAAGCAAGCCGGAGAATAAGCCTTGCCGTCCTGTCTTTGTAGGACGGCGTTTGTTTGCCCTCAATTCCTGCACCCTCTCAAATACTTTTTCTTCAACAATCGCAGGTTGCGTGTTGAAGAAGATACGGTAATTTTCCGGGGCATTTTGCAGACGTTTTTTCAGTTTGTGGGATTTGGAATAGGTTTTGAAATTGACCGTACACCCTGTATATTCCGGACGTTCCAAAATCCCCGCTATGGTTTTGAAATCCCAACGATAGAGATTATCGGGCATAGCCTTTCCATCACGCTTTGCATAGTAGGCTTTGACTGTCAACACCTTGTCCGCTGTCAGCACTTTTGCTATCTGCATAGGTCCTTTTCCGGCAATACACAAATCAAAAATCCTCTTTACCACGGCGGCAGCTTCCTCGTCTACAATCCATTTCTTTTTGTCGTCTGGGGCTTTCATATACCCATAGGGCGGATTAGTACAAAGATGTTCTCCGGCGTTACCCTTTGCTCGCATGACCGCGCGGATTTTCTTGCTTGTATCGCGTGCGTAAAAATCATTGAACAGATTACGGAAAGGGGTAAAATCGTTGTCGCCCTTGTCACTGTCCACGCCGTCATTGATAGCGATATAGCGAATGTCACGCTCGGCAAAGAAACTCTCTGTGTAATAGCCGACTTTCAGATAATCACGTCCCATGCGGGACATATCCTTGACGATAACCGTTTTGACCTTTCCGGCTTCCGCAAGCCCTATCATTTCATTCCAACCGGGGCGGTCGAATAATGAGGTGTGATAGCGATAGCGGCAAAAAGCTAATAAAATCAATGGTTTTG
>CABUCM010000014.1 GCA_902490005.1 uncultured Ruminiclostridium sp. | reverse complement strand
CCGTTATACAGAGCCCGCTCAATGGCATCCCGGCTGGTGCCGGCGGTGGAATCTGACCAGCGGCGGAGCCGCCGTCACGCCGGAACTAAAAAACGGCTACGCCCTTGTGCCCATTGGGTCTGACCTTTTCCAGGTGGAGCTCACATTGGAAATGCCCGTATTCCTGGTGGAAAGCAACCCCAGGGTGCAGGAAAACGCCGGGCGGGCGGCGGTGCAGCGGGGCCCTCTGGTCTATTGCCTGGAGGGAATCGACAACGGCGATAACCTGCGCTCTTTGGCATATGACGCCAACGGGACCCAAAAGCTTGTTTTTGACCAGGACATAGGCGCTTACCGGATCGACGCTGACGGGTTTCAAAAGCCTTCGTTCTTCTCCCTATACCGCCCTTATGACCCGGCCATGACCCCTGTCACCCTTCATTTTATCCCTTATTATGCCTTCGCCAACCGGGGGCCAAGCGAAATGATCGTCTGGATTCAGGTGCGGTAGGAAACGCCGCCTGCACGCAGCCCCCTGCCGCAAATAGAAAGGCGGGGCCGAAATCTCAAACAAGAGATTTCCGGTCCCCGCTTTTTTTGTTAACCAAAACCACCGGCTATGCCGGGGGTCACAGCTTTAGCATTAACAGGTCCTTTACCATTAAAAATCACAAACAATTCAGTTGAGAATATGATTAAAATTGAGAGGTAATGATATTGCAATGGAATAATACTTTAAAATTTTGCACAGTCAAAAAGAGAATGCGCCCGGTGAGCGAATATGAAGCGAGTTTCCGGTAGGCAAAGCCGAAGTAAAGGATTCGCTAGCGAAGGCTCCTTACATGCGCCTTGAGGCGCCGCTAGTACAAAGAGGGCTTTGCCCCCATATGAAACCACTTCCGGCTTTGCCGGGGGGCACTATTGCGCCTTATAGGGGCTGAAACCCAAAATAGCTGAGCAGGCCTTCATAGATTCCCCAGGCGAAGGCCCATTGGTCGTCCCTGAGCTTTTGGGCGTCGTCAGGGTTGCTCAGATACGCCAGTTCCACCAGAACGGCGGGCATGGTGGTGCGCCGGAGCACAAAAAGGGAGGGATTCACCCTCACCCCATTATCCCGGGTGCCCGCCCGGGCCACCACGGCGTTGAGGATATGCTGAGCCAGCCAATAGGACTGGGTGTTGATCCGGTACACATAGACTTCGCTGCCGTTAATATTAGGATTGGTGTTAGAGTTGCAGTGAATGCTGATAAAGTAATCGGCGGGCCAGGAATTGGCCATACTGACCCGTTCCTGCAGACTGCTGGCATTGTCGATGCCCAGCACTGTTTCAGGGGTGGGGCGCGAAACCCGCGCCTGGAACCTGGTGTCGTCGTTGAGCAGGCTGGCCAAATAGATTCCCACGTTATAAGTGACATCCTGCTCCCGCAGTCCATTCCCCTCCGCTCCCGTGTTATGGCCGCTGGGGTTATGCCCCTGGTCGATAAAAATACGGATTGCCAAAATATCGCCTCCTGATAGGTTCTCCTCTATCCTATTCCGTCAGGCCGCGAAGAGTGCCTTTGGACGGAACTTTTTTTGCCCCGATAAAAACCTTCCGCAGCACAAACCGCCCGCTGCCCCGCCAAAGGGCGGGCGGCGGGCGGTTTCTTAAACAAAGGAGGCGTTTTGAAACAAGGTAAGATCAACGGGATTTTCCGGCGCTTCTTTTAAGGGGAATTTCATTCCAACCATCGGGTATTTCGCCCCGGCAAAGGGGTTGTAGCGCATCAGCTCCACCCGGGAACCCCCCGCGATCCCAGCCAGCGCCGCCAGGTTTTCCCTGGTATCGGTGATTCCCGGGATCAGTGGAATCCGCACCACGTGAGGCTTGCCCGATGCCAGCAGGATTTCATAGTTGCGCAGGATCGGGCCGTTGTCCACGCCGGTATCCGTTTTGTGCTGTTCCCGGTCCGCCAGCTTCAAGTCGAAAAGGACGTAATCCGTCTCCTTCAATACCGCCCGGAAGGCCTCCTCCGGCCCGTAGCCGCTGGTCTGAAGCGCCCTGTGCAGCCCCTTGGTCCGGGCCAGCACATCCGCCGTGAATTCCCACTGCATCAGCGGCTCCCCGCCGGAAAAGGTAATCCCTCCCTGGGGCAATAGCCCCTGGTAGCGCAAAAGCCTTTGGGCCAGGTCCTCCGGCGTCCATTGGGTTCCCGATACGGTGACCAGCCCCTGGGGACAGACATGAAGGCACCTTCCAAAAGGCTGGCACTCTCTATGCCCGCATGGTTCCAGGCACCGGCCGCAGCGGATGCACCGGCTTTCCTTCACCATTAATTGGGGGTAAGGGGAAAGCCCCTCCGGGTTATGGCACCAGCGGCACCGCAGGGGACAGCCTTTCAGGAATACGGTGACCCGTGTGCCGGGCCCGTCGTGGACGGTAAATTCCTTGATATCAAACACAACGCCGGTCATACGGAGTATTCCTGCCTGGCGATGACGTGATCCTGGAACGCCTTGTCAAGTTCTACGAAGTAGGCGCTCCAGCCCCAGATGCGGACCACCAGCTGCTGGTAATTTTCCGGATGAAGCTGGGCGTCTTTCATTTTCTGGGCGTTGACGGCGTTTAACTGAAGCTGATGGCCTCCTAAATCCATATAGGTTTTCACCAGCCGGGCCACCTTTCCCACGCTTTCCGGGCTATCGAACAGCCGGCTGTGGAATTCCAGGGTCAAGGGCCCGCCGTTGATAGCCAGTGTAAAAGGAAATTTGGAAAAGGAGCGAACCACCGACAGGGGGCCGGGAATTTTGGCAAACAGGCTCACGGAAAAATTGGTGCCGAACGCCTCTCCCTTCCGCCGCCCGTCCGGGGACGCGCCCAGTTCCGCGGCGTGCCACAGATAGAACATGGCCGAGCCGGTGCCGGCCCGGAACCTGCCGCCGCGGCAGTTGGTTTTACCCTCCAGCGCCTGGGAAAACCAGGTGAGAAGCTGCACGCCCAGGGCGTCCACCCCCTCGTTGTCCTGGCCCAGCTTGGCGGTTTCATACCGAAGCTTAGGCAGCAGCTCTTCATGCTTTGCAAAGTCGCTTTCCACCGCCTCTAGGTATTCCTCTTTTGAGATAGATTTTTCCTCATACACGTACCGCCGGACCGCCTCCAGGGAATCGGCGGCGGTGGCGATGCCGGTGCCGTGAATGCCGAAGTTGTTGTATTTGGCCCCCTGGGATACGTCGCAGCCCATCATCACGTTCATAAAGGGCGACGGCACAAACCACAGGTCCTTGATGGAATCGCAGATGGCGTTGGCCTGGTCGATGAGCGCCTTTTTCACCCGCATCATGAACTGGTCGAAGGTATCGCACTCCTTCAAATAGCCCCGGAAGGCCTCATCCACCACCTTGGGGAAGGACAGCGCGCCAATGTTGGCCACATCCGCGCCTACTTTTGGGATGATAAACTCCCAGCAGGCGGCGATGGCGTAATCCGCCGCGTCCTCCGGCTCATAGCCCAGCCGTAAAAGGCCGGGGATCACCACGTCGTCGTTGGAATACTGGGGGAAGCCCAGGCCCGCTTTGGTCAGCTCCGTGCCCAGCTCGTAAATCTCCGCCGGGGTGTTTTTATCCACCCGCAGGTTGATTTTCGGGTCGATGAGCTTCAATTCGCCGCTGGCCCTCAGGCACAGCCGGGAAAGCAGGTTAAAGCCCTGGTTCCCTTTCCGGTCCACGCCGCCGAGAACCATGCTTTGGCCGTTGTCCCCCTGCTGCACGCCGACATAAAGGTCGCTGTCCTTATTGAAGGACAGGAAGAAATCCTCCAGCAGGGAAAGGGCCGTTTCCTCTGTGTACAGGCCCTTTTCCATGTCCGCTTTCAAATAGGGGTACATATACTGGTCGAACCGGCCCGCCGTATTATGGTAATTCCCCTCCAGCCACAGGCCGTAGTGGAGAATCCGGAAAGACTGTAAAGCTTCCCGAAAGCTGCGGGCCCCGTGGCGGGGCACCTGCTCCAGCACCTGGGCCAGCTCCGTGTCCCCCCGCTTCCGGGCCTCCAGGCGGTAACGGTCGGTGAGTTCCAGCAAAGCGTCGATGCACCGGCGGCTTAAAGGGCCCGCCGACTTTCTCTGCTCTAACAGGCCGGTAGCGATCACTTCCTCATAATTTGGGGAAAGATTGGAGAGAAAGCCCAGCTCGTGAATAAAGTGCTTGCTTTTGATCTCCTCCCACTCGGCCCCGGTAAAAATATCAGGCAGGTTTTCCACTGTCCGCAGAAAGCAGATGGTTTCCTCCGGCAGCAGCACCGGCATTTCTTCCCGGCACACCCGGACAAACCGGTCGGCCATCCGTTCCGCCGGGGACAGGCCCCTGGCGGAGTATTCCTCCGCCAGGTTCCAATCTACCCGGTGCCGGTACTGGTGGTGTTTTTTTGCCAGCAAATAATGTAATAAACTCATAAATTGGGACTCCTTTTGTGCTTAGCGGTCCTTACAGCCTTTTTTCCGCACGGTGAATACAGCCGCGCCGCCGATTAAGGCTACCGCCGCCAGGGCAATCCACAGGGTATAATCGGCCTGGTCGCCGGTCTTGATATAGCCCGCCTCGGTGGTGGTAGAGCCGTCGCCGGTGATGGAGAAGTTGGCGATTTTCACCGAGGCTTCCTCATTTGGCTGGGTCAGGCAGCGGAACCCGATCAGGCCGCTGGTGTAAGCGTTATCCTGTACCTGCATAGAGGGGGTCTGAGCGCCGTCGAAATAAACGGAGATCACGCCGTCTTTGGCGACGATCTTCCAATGCTTGGGCACGTTTCCGGCAATTTCATATTCCGTAAGGACATCGCTGCCGGGCACCCCGTTGCCGGTTTCGGTGTTGATGGTATTCCATTTGCCGTTGAATTTACCAAAGAAGGCCCACGCCTTATCGTTCATAATCGCGTAGCCATCCTTCAGATCCGGCTCGGCGGTTTGGGTGCTGGTCCTAAGAACCACGCCGAACTGGTTGGCTTTCTGGGACAGCACATCGAATTCCATGGTGAAATCCTTATAGCGGCGGTTATTCAGATAATAATAGGTCCACGCTTCCCCATCAGTGGGGCCGCCGTTGGCGGTTAAAACGCCATCCTGGTTGTACCAGATGCCATAGGGGGTCCACTCCTCCGCCTTGCTTCCGTCAAAATTGTCGCTGAAGTTCAAGGAAACCTCGGCGGGTTTATTGGAAGAAGGCGTAGTGCTGGAGGGGCCGTCAGAAGAAGGCGTGGTGCTGGAGGGTTCGTCAGAGGAAGGCTGCTGGCTGGAAGACGGAGCTTGAGATGAGGATGGCGCTTGAGAGGAAGAAGGATCCTGGGAGGAAGAGGAAGGTTCTTGGGAAGAGGGGTCCTGGGAAGAAGACGAAGGCTCCTGAGAGGAAGAGCTGGGTGGCGGCGCGTCTACCTCCGGCGTGATGGTCAGGTTATCCACCAGAGCGCATACCGTGCTTTGTTTGTTCAGCGCACGGAAGCCGATCACGCCGCTGGTAAAGGCATCGTCCTGCACCTGCAGGGTCTTGCTCCAATCTCCGTCGGACATGGTAAGGGTAATTACGTCATCCTTGACCACGATTTTCCAATGGGTGTTTGTGTGACCGCTGGTGGGGAACGCGTAGCCGTTGCCCTCAGTGTTTGTTTTTACCTGCGAAAACGAGCCGGTCAGCTTGGCGACGATGGCGTAATTCAAATCGTTCATGATGGTATAGCCGTCGCCCTGGTCCGCTCCGGGACCGGGATTCCCCGCCCGGACTACCACGCCGAACTGGCTGGCCTGGTTTTCCACATCAAATTCCATGGTGAAATTTTTCCAGTTCAGGTCCTTTAAGTAGTAGTAATGCCAGCCGCCTCCATTGATGGTCGGCTGGGCGGCGTTATAGCCCACGTTCAGCTTGCCGTTGACGCCGTTCCAAAAAATACCGTGGGCTGTATAGTTGCCGCCCTTGGAACCGTCAAAGGTATCGGTGTAAGGGGTCGTGGCGTCTGTGAGGGCTTCCGCCTTCATGGCGGGCACCGCCACCAGCAGGGACACCATAAGAGCGAGCGCCAATAGGATACTGGTGATCTTTTTCAAAATAATTGCCTCCTTTAAAATTATGAAATGGAAACGCTTTGGGTGAAAGCGTAAGCGCCGAATTCAACGTGGGCCAACGCGGGCTCCACAATCAAAGAGGAAAACAGCCCCTGGCTGTCAAAGGCGGCTACGCCGCAGGCTCCCTGGGCGTATTTGCCGTCCTCCGCTTCCAGCAGGATATTCCCGCCGCTGGAAACCGTAAGCTTTTCCCCCAACGCCGTCACGGACAAAGTGAGCGTCCGTTTCTTCCCGGGCAAAGGGGCTTTCGCGAGGGCGGTTATGCGGTTACCATCACAGCGCACCAGGGATAGCTCATTTTCCCCGGCCAAAAGGCCGTAGCCCCGCCAGCGGGTTTTTCCCGCCGCGGGAAGGGAAACCCGGAACAAAAGCCCGCATTCGCCTTTTCCCGACAGCCTGCGAAAGGCCAGAACCGCGGTAAAATCAGACCACACCGCCTCCCGTATCAGGGCCTTATCGCCGAAATCCGGCCACTTAGTGCCGTCGATCCGGTAGCCCTCTGATTCCGTAAAAAAGGTTTGGGACCGGGAATATCCGTATTCCGCCAGCCTGCCGCAGTCCTTGGTGAAATCCAGGTTCACCCTTTCCCCCGCCGGGGGCGGAATTTCCCCGCTGGGCGCCGGCACCGGCTCTCCCGGCGCATGAGGCTTTTCAAACACCGGGCGGCCCTCCTGATCCCAGCTCACCCTTAACAGGTTCGCCACCCGGTTCCAGCCCTCCGGCAGGGTCTCCTCCCGGGTAAACTTGTTGTGGTAAACCAGCCAATCCTCCGTATTATCAGGGGATTTCACCATACAGGCGTGGCCCGGGCCGATAATCTGGCCCCAACGGGTGAGAACAGGCTCCGGTTCCTTTACCCAGCTTTCCGGATCCAGGATCCGGTCCGGGTCCCGGCAGGTGAGAAGCCCCAGGCAGTAGTCGGGCAGATGGGCGGCGTTTGCCGCGAACAGAAGGCGCACTTTTCCATCCCGGATAATAGGAAACGGTCCCTCGTTGATGTCTCCTTCCCAAGGGAAATCCGGCTTGGAAATCATCACCGGATCTCCGCTGATGTGGGACGGGCTGTCCATCGGCGCCAAAAACAAAGCGTTATACTCCGGCAGGCGCCCCATATAGGCCAAGTACAGGCTGCCGTCAGGCAGTTCCAGCACCGTGCCGTCGATGGACATGCGGTCCCCCAGTTCAAGCGCAACGGGAGGCCCGTAGGGCCCCAGGGGCCCCTCCGCCTCCAGGACATACATGCGGTGGGTGTCCCAGTGCTCCTGTCCTTCCTGGCGGGCCCCCGCATAATAGAGATACCACTTTCCTCTCAGGAACCAAAGCTCCGGCGCCCACAGGTCGTGGGAAGAAGGGCCCTTATCCGGCGCGGTAAAAACGATATGCTTTTCTCCCCGCTCCGTCAGCCGGTTGGAGCAAAACACCGCCAGCTGGCGGGATTGAGGCTCTTCCGCCACCGTGTAATAAAGGCCGTCCGGGCCCTTGCACACGAAGGGGTCCTGCCCGCCGTAAATGGGGTTCGCGAAATAATGGTTCATGGCTTCCCTCCTCTCAGCCGGTGACGGTAAAGTCTACCTTTACCAGTGAAACCGGCTTGGTTTGAATTTGGAAAGCGCCGTCTGCGGGCACAGCGGTTTCCGTGTCGTAGGTGACGGGCGCCACCATCTCCGGGTTGGACCAATTGTTTTTTGCCGCGGGGTTTTGATTCCACAGCTCCTGGGTTTTCCCAAGGGACACTTGGGCAAAGGGCAGGTCGATTTCAAAGGTCATATTTTCATCCGTGGATTTGTTGATAAGGAAAATGGATCCGTTTTTGGTTTCGGGATCGTAGTACACGGAAGCCTCCCCATTGGGCACGCCGCTGACGGCGGGCACCAGCCCTACCTTCTGGCAGGAAAAGGTGCCGGGGGCCTCCACCTGGGTATCCAGCACCTGCCGCCCGCTTTGAGCGGAATACATGCGGAACACATGGGTCTGGATATTATCCCAATAGGCTTCCTCGCCGGTGACGGACAGATCCAGCAGAGAGCCCAGCAGATTGGGGGCGTCGTAGTGGTTAATCATCGGCAGGTGGTTGGCGGCGGTGATTTTCGGCTCCGCCAGCACCACGTTGAAAAACGACGCCAGGAAAATCGCTCCCGCCAGGGAGTTGGGATAGCTGCCGCCGATGGGGCCGTACTCTGTGATTTGAATGTCGATATCGTCGTACCGGTCCCCCGCCGCGTCGTGAATGGTCTGCTTTTCCGTCTCGATCAGTTCCTGAATCCACACGGAGGCCGCCAGATAATTTTCCGCGGCGGCCTGGGTGGATTCCCCGGTGGAAAGATAAGGGGTATAACCGATATGGATGTCGATGAAATCCACCTTATCACTGAGGGCGGAAAGCACCTGGGCGTCCCAATTCCGGTATTTATTCAGGGGGTGGGACGCGGGCACGCCGATACAGCCCAGCGTGATGTCGTCCGCGGTATCCCCCAGGGCTTCCCACACGGCGTTGTAAAAGTCGATGTATTCCTGGGGCGTCTTGGTAACGGTCATACCCTCCACCCGCTCCTCGGCAAAGTGGACCTCATTGCCCACCGCGAAGGTGGCCACATCCAGTTCCTGATCGATACAGTACTGCACCCAATCAGCCGCCTCCTGGGGCGTGCCGTTGCCCGCGTTCAGCTGGATGGTGGCCTTGATATCCGCCGCCTCCACCAGCTTTTGGAACTCGTCAGGGCCAAAGGTGGCCACATAGCTTTCTCCATCCTTCATGCCATAGGTGGGGTAATCCTTGGAAAAGGGGTCGATCTGGGGAAGGCGGCTGTCAGCGTCTCCCACAGACTCATCCCAGTGGAAATAATCCCCCTCGATGCCCCCGGGGTACCGCAGATGAGTGATGCCGCTTTCCTTCAGCATTTCCAAAAGCTGTTCCTGGGGCGCGCCGGCTTCCTCGTCCCACATGCCGTAGCCGTTGCCCCGCCAGGACAAATTATCGCCGAAAATCAAGGGGTTTACTGTGTTTTTTTCCGTGTTTGCCACTATCACCTTGGCGGGGGTCTCGATGCTGCCGTACGCCTCGTCCCCCAGGATAATGCGGTTTTCCTCTATGGTCATGGCCTCACCCGATTCATTTTGTTGGGACGGTTCCGGCCCCTTGCTTTCTCCTTCCGGGGCGTTCTGTCCGCCGCAGGCGGTTCCGCAAAAAAGAAGAGAGCAACTCAGGATCAGAGCAGTAATTCTTTTTATGCTTTGATAATTCATACCAGATCGTTTGTTATTCCTTTCCGGCGGAACTTTTCTCCGGGAGAAAAACCCCGCCCTTGACTTTCGTTTCTTAGGACTTTGGTTTCGGCTTTTTCCCTAACAGGATCAGGCAGGCGATTCCAATCGCCGCCAGGATCGCCACGCCGCCCCATACCAGGCCCTTCCACGCCTGGGAAACGGTTTCAGTATAGGGGATCGTTTGTGTAAATTCACTCTGCTGGGATTCAGAAGAGGTTCCCTTAGAGGAAGCTTCCGCCGGTTTGGAAGAAGCTTGATTCTCTCCGCTGGATGCCGGCGGGCCGGACGCCGTGCCCACTATGGCGCTGGAGCCGGCGTTTTGATTCGTCAGGGACCCGCTGGTAAGGATACCGCCTCCAGAGGCGTCCTCGCCCTGCCCGCCCGCTCCGTCTGACGGGGTTCCCTGAGAGGGCGCTGCCCCGCCGCTGCTGGAGGAAGGATTCTGGGAGGACTGGCCGGCGCCGCTTGTGTTGGACTGGGCGCCCTGCGAGCTTCCACAACTGCTGGAACCCCCAGACTGCGCACCGCTGGAGCTGCTGCTTTCAGGGCTGCTTTCGCTTCCAGAGCCGCTGGAACCCTCGCCGCTGGAGCTTGGCTCAGGCTCCTTCGCCTTTGTGGTAAAGTCGATCCTCACCAGGGAAACCGGCTTGGTGACGGCGCGGAACTCCCCGCCGGATACGCTGGTTCCCTGGGCCTGGCTGCCGCAGTCATTTAATGTGACCGCGGACTGGTTATAGAAATTATTCTCCGCCATGGGGTTGATGTTCCAAAGCTCCTGGGCTCCGGTGAGCCTGGCGTTTTCAAAGGGAAGCTGAATAGAAAACTCCATGTTTTCATCCAGGGATTTATTAATCAGGAAAATAGAGCCCTCCTGGGAATCGGGATCAAAGTAAACGGTGCTCTCCGCCAGAGGAACGCCGGTTACCTCAGGGATCAGCCCTACCTTGGAGGATGAAAACGTGCCGCATCCGGTAAGTTCGGCGTCTAGCACCTGCCTTCCCGCCTGGGCGGAGTACATACGGAACACGTAGGTCTGGGCGTTATCCCAGTAGGCGTTTCGCTGGGGCCACGCGCCCAGCAGGTTCGGGGCCTCAAAGTGGTTAATCAGGGGCAGGTGGTTGGCCGCTGTTATCTTGGGCTCCTGAAGCACCGTGTTGAAAAAGGAGGCTAGGAAAATGGCTCCCGCTACAGAGTTTGCTTCCTCCTGTCCGGGAGAAATAGGGCCGTATTCGGTGATCTGAAGGTCCACATTGTCATAATTAGCCCCCAGGTTCGCCTGCATAGAGGCTTTTTCCTCCTGGATCAGGCTTGCAATCCACTGGGAGGAAGCCATAAAGCATTCCACCAAACTGTCCGAGGTGGTACTTTCGCTGAAGCCATAGGGGGCATAGCCCACGTGAATATCCACAAAATCGATTTTCTCCCCTAAGGCGGACAGAATCTTGCTGTCCCAATCGTCGCCCCGGGCCAGGGAATGGGAATCCGGAATACTGATACAGCCCAGATTGACGCCGTCAGCCAAATCTCCCAGGGCATCGTATACGTCATTGTAAAACGCTATGTATTCTTCCGGCGTCTTGGTCACGGTAACGCCCGCTACCCGCTCTTCGGCGAAATGGACCTCGTTTCCAACGGCAAAGCTGGCCACATCCAGGCCGTTATCCAGGCAGTGCCTCACCCAGTCCGCCGCCTCCTGGGGGGTCCCGTTGCCGGCGTTCAGTTGAATGGTGGCTCTGATACCCGCCGCTTCCACCAGTTCTTGAAATTCATCCGGACCAAAGATGGCCACATACTTTTCCCCATCCGCCCCCGCGCTGGTGGGCCAGTCAGCGGAAAAGGGGTCGATCTGGGCCGTACGGCCGCCCACGTCTCCCACTGACTCGTTCCAATGGAAATAATCCCCCTCGATGCCGCCGGGATAGCGCAGCTGCGTTACGCCGCTTGCCTTCAGCATTTCCAAAAGCTTGGTATCCGGGGCGTTGGTCACGGAGTTCCACATGTCGTAGCCGTTGCCCCGCCAGGATAGGTTATCCCCAAAAATCTCGGGACGGACCGTATTCACCGCCTGGCTGGAAACCGTGAGACTTGCGGTGTTTTCAGCGGTCTGATACCACTTGGAGCTTAAATCCAGGCAGCCCTTATCCAGCGAATCGCCGCCGGACAGTCCGCCGGTTCCCGCTACCGCCACAGAGGCGGTGGTGAACAGAACCGAAGCGCATAAGAAAACCGCGGTCAGTTTCTTTAACATGTCTTTATCCTCTTATTTCCTTTTTTTCTTGGAAATCACCACCGCGGCCACGATGATACCAGCCGCCGCGACGACGCCGACACCGATCCAGACCCACATCATATAAGAATCGCCGCTGTCAGCATTCCCGGCTGCTTCCTGGGAGGAAGCGGTCGCCTGAGAGGACGCCGGTTCTGAAGACGCCGGTTCTGAGGTTGCCTGGGAGGATTCCGGCTTGGAGGACTCTTCCTGGGAGGATACCGTCCCGGCGGTTTCGTCAAGCTGATAAATTTTCAGGTTTTTCACGCTGCCGCTGGTGTCTCCCGCCAGCACATGGAACCGGACGCCCACGCCGCCCTGGGCATAGGTGCCGTCCTGCACCTGAACAAAAGGCGTATTCATATCGTCCACATAAGCGGTAAAGGTATCCCCCTGCACCACGATCTTCCAGTGCATGGAAACCGCGTAAGGCAGGGCCGCGGCCGCGGGGGCTTCCGGGCCGTCGTCAGGCAGGATCTTCCAGGTGCCGTTATCGTCCATGCCCGCGAACATATACGCGCTGTCATAACCGATGTAATAGCCGCCGAAGCCATCGGGGCCCGCCACCGGGTTATTGCTGCGGAAAATCACGCCGCCCTCCGCCACGTTTTCCAAATCCATTTCAATCACATAGTCGGTCCAGCCCTCGTCCACGCCGGTGATAATTTTCGGCCAATCCTGGGTGCTGTCGGCGGTGGTAACGCTTAAACCACCCTCCTCCCCGCCGAAGGTCCAGTCGCCCCAAAACTGGGTCCAGCTGCTTTCCTTGGAGCCGTCAAAATTATCCTCAAACAGCACCGTCTCCTCCGCCGAGGCGGTCATCGCCGCGCAGGAAACCGCTACCGCGGCGCCGATCAGGAGCGCGCCCGCCTTTTTTAAAAATTTCATATTCATAACCCCTTTCTTCTTTTATTCCCGCTGGCTGTTGTGTCCGCCCCGGGTTTTCATATTGATGCAGGATCCTGCTTTCCGCCGTTCATTTTGCCGGGCCTGCCGGCCAACAGGAAGCACAGCGGTAAGCTTTGCAAGGCGTTATCCTCTGCCTCTGTCTTTCCGGCGGCTCCGGCCCTTCACCGCCGCGACGCCCACGCAAACCGCCAAAGCGCAGGAGAACCCGATGATCCAGGGGGCCAGACCGCGGAAAGCGTCTCCCGTCTTCGGGCCGCTGCTGCTGGTATTTCGCCCGCCGTTCTGTCCGTTGTTATTGCCGTCCGCACCGTTATTGCCGGTGCTCCCCGGATCTGAGGAAGGATTAGAGGGGACCGGCTCTCCCGCCAGCACGCTTTGAATCACAGGCTTCAGCACCGAGGTTAGGGCGGTATAGCCCTTGGCGTTCAAATGCATCTGATCATCCTTATAGAAGCTCAGATCGGTATAATCGATAACCCCCATGGTTTCGATAAACCATATATTATCGTCTGTAGCGCAAAAATCTTTCACAATCTGGTTCATGGTGATAAATTGAGAGTACCGGCTGGCATTTACGGGGCTGCAGCAATGCTCAATGACAAAAATCGGGGTATCCGGTAAAGACTGGCGCACGGATTTCAAATACTCCACCGCGGCGTTGCCGGTCTGGGCGCCGTTCAGGCCGGCGGACATGTCGTTGCCACCCCCGGTCATCACGATCACGGCCTTGGGGTGATAAGGGGTGAGCAGCAGGTCGTTTTTCCCCACCAGATGCTCCACGCAGGAACCGCCCATACCGAAATTCAGCACATCCAGCGGTGCCAAATCTTCCGCGTAGTTGTCCCAGAGCTCCAGCTGGGAATGGCCCACCATGATGATTTTGTCCTGGTTTTCCGCCGGCGGGTTCTGGCTTACCAGACGCTCGGCCCAGATGTCGAACGTTCCTTTGCTTTCATCCGCATAGGTCACCTCATCGTCGGGGATTCTGGTAATCTTCAGGTTTTTAAAGCTGCCGCTTTTTGCCCCCGGCTGGGTCAAAAACCGCAGGCCCACGCCGCCTTTGGTATAGGTGCTGTCATACACCTGGATAAAGGGTTTGTTCATATCGTCCACATAAAGGGTGAACGCGTTGCCGTTAACCACAATCTTCCAGTGCATGGATTCCTTGTATTTCAGTTCCTTGGTGGCTCCCGCCAGGGCGCCGCCCTTATTGATGGTTTTCCAGCCGTTTTGGTCGATGCCGAAAAACGCGTATTTGCTGTCGTAGCCCACATAGTAGCCGTCGAAGCCGTCGGCGCCTGCCACCGGGCTATTAGATCGGAAAATAACGCCGCCGTTGGACACGCCTTCTAAATCCACCTCGATCTCATAGTGCTGCCAGTCCTGGTTTAAGCCTGTGATGATCTTGGGAAGAGTCTTTCCAGCGGTGGTAGTGACGCTTAAGCCGCCGTCCGCTCCGCCGAAATTCCAATCTCCCCAGAACTCAGTCCAGCTGCTCTTCTTGGAACCGTCGAAATTATCCTCGAACAGCACCTCCCGCTCTTGGGCGGATGCCGCCAGCACGGAGCAAGAAAGCAGCGACGCTATCGCGATGGAAATCACCTTTTTCATAAGCTTCATAATGTTTCCCTCTCTTTCTCAAAGTTACCGCGGCCCGCCGCCCGGCGGGCCGCTCTGCCCATAGGAGAATAGATTATATGGTATTATCATCAATCCATAATAAAGAAACGCGCTTGTTTTTTATTCTTTCACCGATCCCAGCACCAAGCCGCTTTTAATATGCTTTTGCAGCAGCGGGAACACCACCAGAACGGGAATGCAGGAAAGGGTGATATACGCCGAAATCAACCCCCGCTCCGAAACCTTCAGCGCCTGCTCCACATCCTGCTGGCTTTTGATAACGGTTATGGAAGCTATTTTCACCTGCAAAAAGGTTTGCAGGGGATACTGCTTCTGGTCCCGCATATACATCAGGCCGTCAAACCAGGCGTTCCAGTGGCCGATCAGGCAGAACATGGTGAGGGTGGCCAGGCAGGGGATGGACAGGGGCAGAAAAATCTGAAACAGGCATTTGAAGTCGTTGGCCCCGTCGATCATGGCCGCTTCCCGCACCGAAGCCGGGATGCCCCTGAAAAAGTTCAGCAGCACAATGACGTTGAACACCGGGACCGCCCCCGGGATCACCAGGGCCCAAATGGAATTCATCAGCCCCATTCTGGCGACCTGGATGTAAGCCGGGATCATACCGCCGCTGAACAGCATGGTAATCATCAGATACCAGACGTAGAATTTCCTTCCAGGGAAATCCCGGTCCGGCAGGGATAGGGGATACGCGGCGAAAATGGTCAGCACCATGGTAATCACCGTGCCCAGGACCACCCTTTCCAGGCTGATCCCGGCGGCGGTGACCATCGCCGTGTCGGTCAAGGCCTCGGCGTAGGATTCCAGGGTAAATTCCAAGGGCACCAATCCCACTAGGTTTTGCGCGCTCATGGTGCCGCTGCTCAGCGAAACCGCCACGATATGTACCAGGGGCAAAATGCACAGCAGGCCGATGGCGGTAAGAAATACGCCGTTCACCACGGCGAACAGGGAAACGCGGCGTCTTTTTTTCTGTCTTGTTTTTTCCATTCTTCCGCCTCCCTAAAAAATCCGGTAGCCCGCGTATCGGTCGGCCGCCTTATAGGATACCGACAGCAGGATAAAGCCCACCACGGATTTAAACAGCCCTACCGCCGTTCCCAGGCCGTACTGGCCTCCCAGCACGCCGATGCGGAACACATAGGTATCGATAATATCCACATCCGGCATAACCAAGGTGTTGTAAAGGTTATAGATCTGGTCAAAGCCGCCGTTGAGGATGCCCCCCAGAGCCAAAATCAGCAGCATCGCCACCACCTGGGCAATGCCCGGCAGGGTTACATACCTGAGCTTCTGCATCCGGGTGGCCCCGTCAATGGTGGCGGCCTCATACAAGGCCGGATCAATGGCGGTGAGGGCGGCCAGAATGATGATGGCGTTATATCCCATTTCCTTCCAGATATTGGAGAAAATCAGCATAAAAGTAAACCATCCGGAATTGCTGAGAAACGGGACCTGGGCCAGGCCGACGCTGGCCAGGGCGTTGTTGATCATACCGTCGTAGGCGACGATATCCTTGACGATGCCGCCCAAGGTGACCCAGGAAAGAAAAAACGGGAACAGCGCCATACTCTGAATTCCCGTGCGCAGCCACCGCACCCGGATTTCATTCAAAAACAGGGCGAAAAGCACGGCCGCCGCCAGCACGGTGACGATTTTCAAAAAGGAAATAAACAGGGTGTTGGTGATGACCTTGCCCACATTGGGCAGTTGAAACATGTATTTAAAATTATCCAGCCCCACCCACGGGGAGCCAAAATAGCCCTTAGTGGGCAGGTATTGCTGGAACGCAATAACGATACCCACCATCGGAATATAAGAAAAAATAAAAATCAGGATGATAGCCGGAAGCATCAGCGCGTGTTTCTGCCAGTTCCGGCGGAGGTTCAGCCTGCCGGGACGCTTTCCGGCGGCCGATGGCGCTCGTTTCACAGTGTTCCCTCCCCTTTCGCTACTGCTGGCTTTGATACCACTGGTTCACCTCATTGGTCACATCAGTGCCGCCGGCGCTCTTCCACTGCTCCACAAAGGAATCAAAGGTACTGATATCCTCCCCCATGATAATCCTGACAAAAGCGTCGGTTTCCAAATCCTTCAGCAGGCTTTTCCGGGATGAATACAAGGTGGTGTGGGGGCCTCGGTATTGATCGTATACGAAATTTTCATACTGGTCGTTGAGAATCTTAAAGGATCCTTCCCAAGTAAGGGTTCTGGACTTATTCACCGCCGGGTCGGAATCGGCCTTGGGGGTTACCATCGCTTCGTAGTTATACATCCCCTCCGGGTTCAGGCCGCTGGGATCCTTGCTTTCCAGCGCTTCCCGCAGGCTGGCCCCCAGCTGGATATTTTTCAGCGGCGGGTCAAAAAACACGGGGCAGTATTCCTTCAGGTCGATCTCGTAATAGGTATCGGAAAGCTTATTCTCCCAGAACCAGTCCGCATATTCCCCCTGCCACATTTCGTACCACAGGTTCATCTGCTTCACCGCGGCCTCTGGGTTGGAATAGTTGGCGTTTACTACTAGCCATCGGTAGGTGGTATTCCAAGCCCTGGTCGCTACCAGCTCCCCTTCTTTGGCCGGCAGGGCTGAATAAGCCACCCACTCGGCCTCTGTATCCGCTTTCATATTAGAGGTCAGGTAAAGGTCGTTATACCAGAAAGGCCCGATCATAATGCCCAAGCGTCCCTGGGCCACCATCTGGGCGATGCGCGTCACATCCTGGGCCGCGAACTCCTGGTGGATCAGGCCCTTGCTGTAAACCTCCTGGAGTTTCAAAAGCCCCTCCTTCACCGCGGGCTGGGTGCTGCCGTAAACCAGGCTGCCGCTGCCGTCGTCGATCCACAGGTCCGGATACGCGCCGTAGGCGTTGGCGAACACGTCGAAGGTAAAGCCCAGGTCGGAAGCCAGGCCCAAGCCAATGGTATTGCCGCTGCCCGACATATCGTTATCCACGAAAGCCTGGGCCATGGCGATCAGGTCATCCAGGGTTTTGGGCTCTTCCAGGTTTAGGCGGTCCATCCAGTCCTTGCGCACAAAAATCAGGGAGGCGCCGTCTCCAACGTCGTTGGTCAGGGGCAGGCCGTACAGCTTGCCGTCCACCGTGGCGCTTTCAAAGCCCTCGTTGTCGTTGAAGCTCAGCACTTCCTTTAAATTGTCGCTGGCGTATTCCTCATAATATTGGGTCATATCGGCGATTTGCCCTGCCTGGGAAAGATTGTAGATCTGCGCTTTATTGGCAATAAACTGGTCCGGCAAATCATTGTTGCTGGCAATGGCCAGGTCCAGCTGCTCCGCGTAGTTGGCGGAGTCCACCTGCCAGGCAAAGTCATATTCGATATTCAGCTTTTCCTTGTAAAAACGCGTGATAATGTTGTCATCCAGCGATTCCCCATCCGCGTACACCGTTCCGGCGTCCACCTCCAGCATTTGAGAAACCTTCAGCGGCTCCTCATAGGCTGCCAGGGGTCCATCTTCCCCGTTCTGCGCCGGCTGCGCCTGAGAGCTGGCAGTTTCCCCGCCGCCTCCGCCGCAGCCCGGCAGCACAGACAGCAAAATCGCTGCCGCACCCATTAGACTAAGCATTCTTCTTTTCAATTGGAACTCTCCTTTCGATTCCCTGTGGAATGATCCTCCATTTCGGTTCTTCCTCCCCAGCCCGGATTCCGCCGCCTGGATAGAAGCATCCGGCCTTTGCCACGCTTTTCCCTGCCGTAGCGGTTTCATTCCTCTCAAAACAAGTTTGACAAATTACGACAATTACATTATCGTTAATGTAATTTGATTATACTCCCCATAAAAAGCAATGTCAACTATCTTGATATTATTTTTTAATTTTTTATTCAACTTACCAATCAATTGCTTAAAACTCTCTTTGTTTACCTTTGTGTAGTTTTCACATTTTTTACATGAAAATTAATGTGATCTCATCAGTTACATTATCGATAAAGTTATGGTATACTTAGATCGATCATCAAATTTGATAAAATTTCCCTTTTATATTTAGGAAGGAGGAAATGATATGGACAGCAGACCGCGGCAAACGAGAAAAAAAGTAACTTTAAAGGATATCTCTATTGCCACAGGCTTTTCCGTCAATACCATATCCCACGCGCTGGCGGATAAGCCTGATATTTCCGCTTCCACCAAACAACTGATCCAAGACAAAGCCGCCGAATTAGGCTATGTAGGCAATTCCTCCGCCAGCTTTCTCCGGTCTGGCATCAGCAAAACCGTTGCCGTCATTCTGGGCGACGTATCCAACCCCCATTTCGCCTTCATGGCCAAGGAAATCGAGAATTATCTGCAAAAGGCGGGCTACTCCTCTTTCTTTATGAACACCAGCGAAAACGAGCAGATCGAGCGCAGCTGCATCCGCCTGGCGCTAAACCGCAACGTGGATGGCATTATCATCTGCCCGACCCAGCAAAGCGCTTCCAATGTCCGGTTTATTCTGAACTCCGGCGTTCCCTGCGTGTTGATCGGGCGATATTTCAAGGAGCTTTCCACCAACTATGTTACCTGTAACGACAGCAAGGGCGGATATTTGGCCGGAAAGCATCTGGTGGCGAGGGGCCACCGGCAGATCATGTATGTCAATACCTATTACCATAACTCCAGTTCCGAGGACCGGCTTTCCGGCTTCCACCAGGCGCTGGAGGAAGCCCCTTTTCCTGTTTCGGTTTACGAAACGAATTTTGACGAACAGGGAAATTATCTGGACGATATCTTCCCCGCCGACCCCAATGCACCCCATCCAACCGCAATGGTGGCTTTTAACGACGTCATCGCCTGGGATGTGATCTGCCGTATGCAGTCCCGGGGGCTTCTCTACCCCAAAAATCTTTCCATGATCGGCTTTGATAACCTGCACGCTTACCTTCCCCTGCCCTTTCCCCTCACGTCTATCAGTTCCTCCAAAATCACCTTGTCCCGCAAGGCGGTGGAGCGGCTTTTAGAACAGATTCAACACCCTGGCTCCCCCTGCTCCGGCTTGATCCTGGATGTGGAGCTCATTGACCGGGGTAGCGTGCTGGATCTTACCCGTTAGGGTTTCCCTGTACAAAAAACATCAAAAACACCTATTGAAGCCTGAGCCTTGCGGCGCAGATTTCAATAGGTGTTTTGATTACCCTCGGGACACCCGGGGGTAAATTCCTTGTTTTTTGGAATTTTTATATGGAAAATCCACCTTTTATAATAAAATTCCACCTTGACAATACGTTATCCAAATGCTACATTTATAGCGAATTGAATAGCACCATGGTGGAGGGGAACCTCTGAAAAGGGAAGCAGGTGAAAAACCTGCGCAACAGCCATTACTGTAAATGCTTACAAGAAAGCGCGGACCCATTGGGCGCGAGCCGCCTGAGAAGGAGCTTTCAAGGCAAAAGCATGAGCCAGGAGACCTGCCATTGTGTAAAAAACCAGTCCTGGGCAAGGGGGACGATGGTATTTTTTGTGGATTGGCAGTTTCGCCTTTTCCTCTGATAAAATGCGCCGTCTCGTTTCTTGTAACAGGAACAGGCGGCGTTTTTGTTTTTTGAAACGCCCCAAAAGGAGGAAAAAGAATGAAACAGAAAAGGTACAAACGCCTGTCGTGTATTCTGGCATTATGTATGCTGTTTACCATGTTTCAGGCGCCTTTGGGCGTACTCGCCGCGCCAGCGGAGCCTTCCGCTTCTCAGCGCGGCCTCGCCCAAAGCGACGGCTACATCATGATTGAGACCCCAGAGGATCTGGCCCAGGTAATGAACGACACGGCCGCCTATGCCGGGGAAAAGCTCAAGTTAACCGGCCCCATCGACATGACCGGGCAAACCGTGGAGCCCTTGGGCAACGGGACCACCCCCTTCTCCGGCACCTTCGACGGCGGCGGATTCACGATTTCCAATTTAACCATTACCAGCGGCACCGGCTATACCGGCATGTTTGGCCAAGTGACCGGTACGGTTGAAAACGTCGTCTTAGACCAATGCGCCATAACAGACACCAACGAAAGCTATACCAAAGGGATCGGCGGATTGGCCGGCTACAATAAAGGCACTGTGACAAACTGTATTCTAACCAACAGCAGTGTCACGACGAGCTACAGCTATTTAGGCGGCCTCATCGGCTATAACGAGGGAACCGTCGCCGGCTGCGGCGTGGAGGCTTCCAGTGTTACCGCCGCCAGTGTCGCTACTATGGCGTATGCCGGCGGCTTTACCGGTTGCAACGGCGCCAACGGGCAGATCAGCCTGAGCTATGTTCTGGGCGGCACCGTCGCCTTTACCGGCGCAGAGGCCAAAGGCCAGGAAATTGGCGGCTTCGCGGGCCGGAACGCCGCCGCCAACAGTAAAATCAGCCAGTGCTACAGCACCTCCCAGGTCACATCTGCCGGAGATAAGGCGGGCGGCTTTATCGGCAACGCCAATAACGGCAGTATTGAAAACTGCTTCTCTACCGGCAACGTCACCGGGCGCAAGTATGTGGGCGGCTTTGCCGCTGACTTAGGCTATGGGGACTGCTCCCTTACCGCCTGCTATACCGCCGGGAATGTGGTTTCCACCGGCACCAGCAGCGGTAAATTCAATTACTTCGGGCCCTTTTACGGCAATGGTATGTTTCCTAGCGCTACCAAATGCTACTATCTATCCAGCACCTCAGTTACCGGCAACGGCACCATAGCCGAGCAGGACAGCGCTTTTATGGGAAAATCCTCCGACGAGCTGAAGGACGCCTCCCTGCTGGGCGGCGCCTGGACGGCGGACGGGAGCCATAATAACGGTTACCCTTATCTATCCGGGGTAAAAGCCCCAGGCAGCGGCGGCTCTGAGCCCTCCGGCCCGGTCCAGTTGGAAACCCCAGCCGGCCTTTCTTGGAATGGGGCTGAGGCCTCCTGGACCCAGGTGCCCAACGCCGCATCCTACACTGTGTATCTTTATCAGAAGCAGGTTTCCGGCGGCGATACGCTGGTAGAAACCTATGAAGGCCTTACCGCCGCCAGCAAGGATTTTACCGAAATCATTGTCCACAGCGGCGACTACTATATCACGGTCCAGGCTATCGGCGACGGCACAAGCTATACCGACAGCGCGGTTTCCGCCCAAAGCCCGGCTTATCACTATATCAACCGGGATGAAAGCGGATATATCCTCATCGAAACCGCGGACGAGCTTTTGACCTTAGCCAAAAGCGATGCGGACCTGACCCAGAATTATAAGCTGGCGAATAATATTGACATGACGGGAAAAACCGGAAAAGTCATCGGCAAATATAATAATGGCGCCAGTGGGGAAAAAGCCTTTACCGGCATTTTCGATGGAGACGGCCATCAGATCACCAATCTTTCCCTTGCCGGCGAGGCCCTGTTCAGCTATGTGGGGGAAACCGGCATCATCCGCAACGTTACCCTGGCAAATGGCGAAATTGAGGACAGCGCCAGCAACAGCAGCCACTATCCCGCGGCGCTGGTTTCTCTCAACAAGGGCACCGTGGAAAATTGCTTCTCTAAAAACACCACGGTGGTGTCTCAATACAACGCCTGCACTGGCGGCTTGGTGGGCCGAAACGACGGAACCGTCCGCCTCAGCGGCGTGGATGGCGGCAGCGTGGTGTGCAAAAGCGCCTACAGCACCAAAATCGGCGGCCTCATCGGACGCAACCTGGGCGGCGTAGACCAGTGCTTTTCCTCCGCCAGCGTATCCGGCGCCAAATGGGTAGGCGGCCTCATCGGCGGCCAGGAAGGCGGTACCGTCAGCAACTGCTATGCAGTGGGGCAGGTTACCGCCACCGGCGAGCAGGCTGGCGGCCTAGTAGGATTTTTCATCACCTACGACAGGGATAACCCCAGCGTGCTTCAAAACGCCTACGCTTCCAATAACGTCCAGGCCCTGTCCGGCGGCCCCATCGCAGGAGGGAACGCCACCGTAGCCAAGGACGGCGAGGCAACGGCAGCCAATTGCTATTATAATGTATATAAAACCGCGCCGGAAACCGAGGGCATGGCCCTATCCAGCGCCGTGGGCAAAACCACGGGCCAAATGAAAACCCAGGAATTCGCCCAGCATTTGGGCGGGTCCGATATTTGGGCCGTGGATGGCTCCCAGGGAGCCAAGGTGGTCAATAACGGCTACCCTTATCTTACAAAAGCCGCCCCAGCCCCGGCGGATGCCAGCGACGAGCCTATCCAGGTGGAGATTTTGATTGCTGCCTACGACGGGGACAGCTATCAGTTTGACCCGTCTTCGGCAATGGCGGTCCAGGCTTCCGGGGAGCCGGTCACCGTAAAGGATGTATTGGACGCCGCCCACGCCAAGGGACTTCTGCGGTATGAAGCGGAACAAAGTTCCAGCACCGGCTATTTTGTCAAATCCATCAATGGGATAACACCGGAAAGCCCCAGCGGCTGGATGTTTACCATCAACGATAAAAAATCCAGCGTTGGCGTTTCCGCGGCCCAGGTGTACCCTGGAGATAAAATCCTCTGGTATGAGGGCACCCCAGCGAACCACTTTACTGCTCCGTCCTGGGAGGATATGACCTCTCCTGAGGCCCCTGATTTTGTGGAGATTTCCTCCAAGGAACAGCTTTTGGCGTTGGCCAACAGCGCCGATCCAGCGACAGACTGGGCGAAAAATTACCGGCTGACCGCCGATATCGACCTGTCCGGAGAAACCTATTCTCCCATTGGCAGCGACCAGATTCCCTTCTCCGGCATTTTTGACGGAAACGGCCGCACCGTTTCCAACCTGGCCATTACCAAAGGCGCGGGCAGCCAGAACCTTGGCTTTTTCGGCTGTATTCAAGGCGCTACCATTTTAAATTTAACCATTGAGGACGCCCAGATTACCGGCGGCAGCCGTTTAGGCGTGTTAGCCGGTGTGGCAAAAGCGGACCCGGCAAAAGGAACCGCCAACCTGATCGGCGGCTGCCGGGCTACCGGCGCCCTGAACGCTCTCGGCACCTCGGTGATTAAGCAGACCGACGCCGGCGGCTTGGTAGGGATTAACGAGGGCGGCACCGACAGCGGCAGCGGACAAAGCGCTTACAGCGCCATCGACCATTCCTCCGCCGACGTTTTGGTTACTGCCAGCACCGGCTCCGCGGATACGGCGGAATCCGGGCATGTGGGCGGCCTGGTTGGCTGGAACAAAGGCATCGTCACCAACAGCTTTGCCGAAGGTAATGTAAACGGCGGCAACACCACCGGCGGCTTTGTGGGAAGCAATTTCGGCAGCATTTACCTCTCTCACTCCACCGGCCATGTGACCGCGGGATATACCGCCGGCGGATTCGCCGGCAGCAGCGGTATGGGCAGCGAGGTGGAAAACTGCTATTCCACCGGCAATGTCATCGCCATCACCCCTAACAGCGGCGCCTATTTCGGAGGCTTTGCCGGGTCAATTACCGGTAAAGTGAAAAACTGCGTCAGCACCGGCACCCTGACGCCGGGTTGGAGCTACAACGGCGGTTTCGCCGGCTATTTTGAGGGAACGCTCTATTCCTTCAATGAAAATTTCGTCACCCTGAAAAACTGCTTCGGCAACAGCGAAACCAGTCTGGGCACCACCATCAAAGCCCTGGGCAACTATTTGAACGGGCGGGATGAAAAAGCCGATCAGGCGGCGGCCTCTGTCGGCGTCACCAAGGAGAAATCTGAGGAAAAGCTGGAAGAAATGCTTCACGCGGTAGCCCAACAAGAAGCCGACGCGGAGGCCTTAAGGCGGGAAGCCGCTAAATACCAGACCCAGGTGACCATTCCCAACACAGTTCAGGAGCAAACCGATATCACCGCTCTCATCGCCCAGCTGAAGCCTGGAGAATCGGCGGATCAAAATATTGTCGTCCAATACCGTGAGCGGGAAGAAAACCAGTTTATCACCAGCGGCTCCCCCGCCAACCGCTATACCCTGGCCCAAAGGAATACTCAGGCAGGTAAGGTCACCGAGGAGGTGGTGCTCCTGTTCACCCAAAACGGCCAGGCCTATGCCCAAACGGTTACCGTAGATATCCAAGGAACGCCCACCCAGGCAACCATGGAGGATTTACTCGCCGGCTTGGCAAAGCGGTACGCGAATCCCAGCTATGAAGGCTCCCTGTCCGACTGGATCGCCTTGGATTTAGGCGCTTATTTGGGCAAGGACAAAAGCTTTTCCTCTCCCGGCGCAAAGAACCTGTTTCTGGCGGATTCTCTGGCGAATGTTAACAGCCGCTATCCCACCGACCTTCAGCGGGCGGCGCTGATGATGACCGCCCAAGGGGTAGACGCGTCGGAATATATCAACCAGATCGCCATGCTGTCCGCCGACGCCATGGACAGCGTAAACGCCCAGGCATTCGCCCTGCTGGCTTATGATTCTGGCAGCTATACCTTACCTCAAAACGCCCTGAACACCCGGAATTCCGTTATCGCCTACCTGCTGTCCCATCAAAACACCGACGGCGGCTGGGCTTACAGCGCCGCCACCTCAGAGGCCAGCATGACGGCGATGGTGCTTTCCGCCCTGGCGCCTTACCGGAATCAGCCTCAGGTAGAGGCGGCGGTCCAGGACGGAATCGCCTGCTTGTCCAGTTTACAGCGGCCCAGCGGCGGCTTTGCCTATGACGGCGCAGAGAACAGCAACGACGCCGCGATGGTGGTCATCGCTTTGACCAGCCTTGGCATCGACGCCGGTTCGGATCCCGCCTTTGTGAAAAACGGCAGCAGCGTGCTTTCCAACCTGTTGAGCTTCGTCACCGCCGACCTGCAATTCGGCTATGACAGCAGCGCCCAGGCGGATGCTATCGCCACAGAGCAAGGCTTCCGGGCTTTAATCGCCTACAGCCGCTATCAGGAGACCGGCTATCACCTGTATCAGTTTGCCGGGGAACTTTCCCCCCAGGTGAAGCCCGGCAAAGTGACGGTGACCGTCCAGCAGGACGAGGGGCTTTCCGTTTTCCAATGGCCTTCCGAGGATCTCCTGAAGCAAGCGGCTCTCACCAATGAGGATTGGGAAAAAATCGGCATCGGTGCAGACGCCCAGATTCATTTCCACCTGACGAAAGCGGATAGCCAACACGCCGGCCAGCTGAAGGCTCTGCTGGAAGAAAACGAGATTTTGGCATACTCCTGGAAACTGGCGGCTGAAAAAACAGTGGGAGGGGAAACAACTCAAATCACCAAATTCCAAGCTCCCATTGAAATAACGGCGGCACTCCCTAAGGACGCGCAAAACCAATCCCCGTACCTTTTCCTCTCCTTATCCGGGAACAGGACCACCCTTCTAAACCAAGGAGAAGCCTCTGATTCATTGGCGCTGGAGATAGCCCAAACCGGATGGTTCGGCTTGGGCTGGAGTACCGGGAATCAATCCCAGCCGGAAGCAAATCAGCCGTTAAAAACAGGGGATAGCGCCCCAGTCCTATGGGTGGCTTCGCTTTCCCTGCTGTCGTGCCTGGCGCTTCTGGAACTAAAAAGAAGGAAAATCCATAAAATCGTATAACCCCTGAAAAATTCGCAGAACAACCAGCCAACACCCAATGAATCGGAATTTCCGCGTTTTCCCACCCTTAAAAGCCAAGGGCCGGCCATATTCCTCCTCAAGGATCCCCCTTCCATCAAAAACGTTCCTTTGTGTTGAAATCAAAGAAAGCTTTGCCGAAGCCCGGTGATCCTGGGTTTCCGGCCTCCAGGCAAAAAAAGCCCTGTGGAAAGAAATTTCCACAGGGCTTTTCCTATTTCATTCTATACAAAAGGGTTCCCTTTCGGCGGTTGCGCGCTTGGTAAGGCCCGCCGGAGCACGGCCCTTTTTGCTTACAGCTTTGCCAGCACCTTCTTCAGGCGCTCTACCGCTTTCTTGGTGTTTTCCAGGTCGTTGAACGCGGTCAGGCGGAAGAAGCCTTCCCCATTTTTGCCGAAGCCCGCGCCGGGGGTTCCCACCACGTTGCCTTCCTTCAGCAGAAGGTCAAAGAAATCCCACGAGGCCATGCCGTTGGGGCACTGGAGCCAGATATAGGGGGAATGCTCCCCGCCGGTAAACCAAACGCCCAGCTCCTTCAATGCGTCCGCGATGACCTTAGCGTTTTGTTTATAATAATCGATCACCTGCCGAATCTGCTTCTGGCCTTCGGGGCTGAATACCGCGGCGGCGCCCTTTTGAACGATATAGGGTACGCCGTTAAACTTGGTGGTCTGGCGGCGCAGCCACATTTTATTCAGCTTGACCCCATCGGATTCCAAATCAAAGGGAACCACGGTATAGCCGCAGCGGGTGCCGGTAAAGCCGGCGGTTTTGGACAGGGAGCAGAACTCGATGGCGCAGGTCCTGGCGCCGTCGATCTCAAAAATACTTCTGGGCAGGCTCTTGTCCCCCACAAATGCCTCGTAGGCGGCGTCGAACAGGATCACCGCATGGTTTTCATTGGCATAGTCCACCCACTGCTTTAACTGGGCGTGGTTATAAACCGCGCCGGTGGGGTTATTGGGAGAACACAGATAAATCAGATCCGCTTTTACCGCCGGGTCGGGCAGGGGCAAAAAGCCGTTGTCCGCGTTTGCGTTCATATATAGGATCTTCCTGCCGTCCATAATATTGGTGTCCACATACACGGGATAAACCGGGTCAGGCACCAGGACGGTATTCTCCTGGCTGAATAGGTTCAAAATGTTACCCACGTCGCTTTTGGCGCCGTCGGAAACGAAAATTTCATCTCCGTCCAGCTCAATACCCCGCTGGGCGTAATAGCCCTTCAGGGTATCCTTTAAAAAGCCATAGCCCTGCTCCGGGCCGTAGCCGTGGAAGGTTTCCTTCTTTCCCATTTCATCCACCGCGCCGTGAAGCGCCTCGATGACGGCAGGGACCAAAGGCATGGTCACGTCGCCGATACCAAGGCGGATAATATCCGCGTTAGGATTTTCTTGCTGGTATTCCGCCACTTTTTTAGCGATGGTGGAGAACAGGTAGCTGTCCGCCACGTTCTGAAAATTATGGTTGATATTCATTGGATATTCTTTGCTCCTTTCGGAATAGGATCCGGGTTAAATTTCCACAATGCCCTCGTAAACCGTCACGGCGTTGCCGGTCATATACACCGTGTCGTCGGTATAACGGATCACCAGATCGCCGCCGATCAACTTTACGGTAATATCCGTGTCCTTTTTGCAGTAGCCGTTTTCCACCGCGGCAACCGCCGCGGCGCAGGCGCCGGTGCCGCAGGCCCAAGTCTCCCCGCTGCCTCTCTCCCACACCCGCATCTTCAGGGTGTGGTCGTCCAGCACCCGGATAAACTCGGTATTCACCCTCTCCGGGAACAGCTCGCTTCTTTCAAAGGCCGCGCCGATTTTTTCAATGTCCATGGTCTCCACGTCGCTTTTAAACACCACGCAGTGGGGATTCCCCATAGAAACGCAGGTGACGCGGTACTCCACCCCGTCCACCGTATAGGGCACGTCTACGATCCGGTCCGCCTTCGGGTCCGGCAGCTTGGAGGCGTCTACCGGAACCAGCGCCGGGGCCAGTTCCGCCTTGCCCATATCCACCTTCATGGCGCAGACCTTTCTGTCATTGTAAATAGGCCACAGGGTTTTGACGCCGCTCAGGGTTTCCACGGTGATTTTCTCTTTGGCCGGGTCCACCAGGCCGTGGTCATACAGGAACTTACCCACGCAGCGGATGCCGTTGCCGCACATTTTCCCTTCGCTGCCGTCCAGGTTGAACATGCGCATTTTGCCGTCCGCCACCTTAGAGGGGCATACCAGGATCACGCCGTCGCCGCCGATACCGTAGTGCCGGTCGGAAAGCCGGACGGAAAGCGCCTCCGGGTTATTGATATCGTGCTTGAAGCAGTCGAAATAGATATAATCGTTGCCGCAGCCGTGCATTTTGGTGAAATTGGCTTTCATTTTTTCCGTTCTCATGTTGTTGATATCCACCAGCTCGGTGCTGTAGGGAGAGTAACGGCTTCTCAGGGAGTTGGCCATGGCGTTGGCGGTATCGACAGAGGTCAGGCAGGGAATGCTGCGCTCCACCGCTTTCCGGCGGATCTTCACGCTGTCCCTGGTGGGGATCCTGCCCTTGGAGGACGTGGAAATCACATAATGAATCTTTCCGCTTTCGATCAATTCAATGGTATTGTTTTTGTCATCCTCATGGATTTTATTCACAGGAATGGCCTCAATACCGGCGTCCGCCAGCACCTTTGCGGTGCCCTTGGTGGCGTAAAGGGTAAAGCCTAAGTCCGCGTATTTCTTAGCGGTTTCCGCGATTTCATTTTTATCCGAATCCCGGACGGTGATAAACACGCCGCCGTCCTTTCTCATCTTGTACCCCGCGGCGATCAGCCCTTTGTAAAGGGCTTCCTCCAGGGTGCCGGCAACGCCCAGCACCTCGCCGGTAGATTTCATCTCTGGCCCCAGGTGGGTATCCACGTTGATGAGCTTTTCAAAGGAGAACACCGGCACCTTAATGGCAACATAAGGAGATTTCTTATAAAGGCCGGTACCGTACCCCATATCCTTCAGCTTTTCGCCCAGCATGGCCCGGGTGGCCAAATCCACCATGGGAACGCCGGTCACCTTGCTGATATAAGGAATGGTACGGGAGGAACGGGGGTTCACCTCGATTACATACAGCTCGTTTTCGTAAATCAGGTACTGGATATTCACCAGGCCCTTGGTATTCAGGGAAATAGCCAGGTTCCGGGAGCTTTCGATGATCTTGTCGGTCATCACATCGTTAATGTTCCAGGCGGGATATACGGCGATGGAGTCGCCGGAATGGACGCCGGTGCGCTCAATATGCTCCATGATGCCCGGGATCAGGATGTCCTCGCCGTCGCAGATAGCGTCAACCTCCAGCTCGGTGCCCATCAGGTATTTATCGATCAAAATGGGGTTCTCGATCTCCTGCGCCAAAATGATGGCCATATATTCCTTGATATCCGCGTCATTAAAGGCGATGATCATGTTCTGGCCGCCCAGCACGTAGGACGGGCGCATCAGCACCGGATACCCGATCCGGTTGGCGACCTCCAGGGCTTCCTCGGTGGTCATCACCGTAAAGCCCTCGGCGCGCTTCACGTGGTGCTTTTCCAGCAGCTCGTCGAACCGCTCCCGGTCCTCCGCCATATCGATGCTGTCAAAGGAGGTGCCCAGCACGTTAACGCCCTGGTCGTCCAGGAATTTCGCCAGCTTAATGGCGGTCTGCCCGCCAAAGGCCACTACCACGCCGTAGGGCTTTTCCGTGTTGATGACGCCCATGACATCCTCTGGGGTCAAGGGCTCAAAGTACAGCCGGTCGGAGGTGTCAAAGTCGGTGGAAACCGTCTCTGGGTTGTTGTTGACGATAACCACCTCATACCCAGCCTTTTTCAAAGCCCAGACGCAGTGGACGGAGGCGTAGTCGAACTCGATGCCCTGGCCGATGCGGATGGGGCCGGAACCGAACACGATTATAGTTTTCCGGTTAGGGTCGTCGTGCTCCAAAAACTCTAGAGCCTCGTTTTCCTCGTCATAGGAGGCGTAGAAATAGGGGGTCTGGGCCGCGAACTCGGCGGCGCAGGTATCTACCATTTTATAAACCGGGAACCGGGGATTCTTGATCTCGCACCCGGAAAACCGCTTGATGACTTTATCAGGATATCCCATGCGTTTGGCTTTCAAATACAGCTCGTCGGTGAGGTTTCCTTGGGCCAGGGTTTCCTCCATACGGACTAATTTCACCAGCTTATAGAGGAACCATTCGTCGATTTTGGTAACGTCGTGGATATATTCCACGGAAACGCCCCGCTTCAGTGCCTCAAAGATGACGAACAGCCGCTCGTCGTCGCAGACGCTGATTTTAGATTTGACCTCTTCGTCGGAAAGCTCCTTCAGCTTGGGGCTGTTCAGGGTGTCCAGAGAGATTTCAGCGCCCCGTACAGCCTTCATGATGGCCTCCTCAAAGGTCTGGCCGATGGCCATCACCTCGCCGGTGGCCTTCATCTGGGTGCCCAGGCTGCGCTTGGCGTAGACAAACTTATCAAAGGGCCACTTAGGCAGCTTTACTACCACATAGTCGATGGCCGGCTCAAAGCAGGCGTAGGTGGTGCCGGTAACGGCGTTTTTGATCTCATCCAGGGTATAGCCGATGGCGATTTTCGTCGCCACCTTGGCGATGGGATAGCCGGTGGCCTTAGAGGCCAGCGCGGAGGAGCGGGACACACGGGGGTTTACCTCAATGACCGCGTATTCAAAGCTGTCCGGATGCAGGGCAAACTGGACGTTGCAGCCGCCTTCCACCTTCAGCGCGTTAATAATATCCAAAGCGGCGGAGCGGAGCATCTGGTATTCCTGGTCCGCCAGGGTCACCGCTGGGGCGATGACGATAGAGTCGCCGGTATGCACGCCCACCGGGTCAAAGTTTTCCATGGAGCACACGGTAATCACGTTGCCCTTGCTGTCCCGGATGACCTCAAACTCGATTTCCTTCCAGCCGGAGATGCATTTTTCCACCAGCACCTGGGTGATGGGGGAAAGCCGCAGGCCGTTTTCCGTGATTTCCCGGAGCTCCGCCTCATTTTCCACAATGCCGCCGCCGGAGCCGCCCAAGGTAAAGGCGGGACGGATAATCAGCGGGTAGCCGATCTCATTGGCGAACGCCACGGCGCCCTCCACCGTGGTTTCCACACGGGAGGGGATGCACGGCTGCCCAATGGATTCCATGGTATCCTTGAACATCTGGCGGTCCTCGGCCTTATCGATGGTTTCCGGGTTAGCCCCCAGCAGGGTCACCCCGTTTTCCTCTAAAAAGCCTTCCTTGGCAAGCTGCATGGAAAGGGTCAGGCCCGTCTGGCCGCCCAGGGTGGAAAGCAGGCTGTCCGGCTTTTCCTTTTTAATGATCCGTTTCACGGTGTCCAGGGTCAGGGGCTCGATATAAATCTTATCCGCCATGGCGTTGTCGGTCATAATGGTGGCGGGGTTGGAGTTCACCAGCACCACTTCAAGGCCCTCTTCCCGCAGGGCGCGGCAAGCCTGGGTGCCGGCATAGTCAAATTCAGCGGCCTGGCCGATGACGATCGGGCCGGAACCGATTACCATTACCTTTTTCAGCTTTTTATTCAGCGGCATGTTTTTTCCTCCTCCATCCGTGTCATAAACTTCTCAAACAGGAACATCGTATCCAGCGGGCCGCCGCAGGCTTCCGGGTGGAACTGGACGGAGAACGCGGGAATATTATGGTAATTGACCCCTTCGCAGGTGCCGTCGTTCACGTTCACAAAACTCACCTCCGCCGTGGCGGGCAGGCTGTCGTTAACCACCGCGTAGCCGTGGTTCTGGCTGGTGATGAACACCTTGCCTGTGGCAAGCTCAGTGGCGGGCTGGTTGGCCCCCCGGTGGCCGTATTTCATTTTCTCGGTTTTCGCGCCGTTGGCCAACGCCAGAAGCTGGTGGCCCAGGCAGATTCCCATAATGGGTATTTGCTTTTCACAAAGCTTTTTCAGCTCTTCGATCACTTCCACGTTTTCGGCTGGGTCCCCAGGGCCGTTGGACAGCATGATGCCATCCGGCTCATAGGAAAGAATCTGCTCCGCGGTGGTAAAGGAAGGGACGCAAATCACTTCGCAGCCGTAATTCACCAGGCATTTCTCAATATTCTCTTTGGCGCCGAAGTCCCACAGCACCACCTTATGATGATCACCCTTGTGAACTACTACCTCCTGGGAGGTGACGGTTTTTACCGCGTCTTTCACCTGGTACGCCTTGATCTCAGGCAGCAGGGCAGCCACGTCCGGCTTTTCCATGGTGATGCGGGCGTTCATCACGCCGTATTCCCGCACGATCCGGGTCAAGGCCCGGGTATCGATGCCGTAGAGGCCGGGAATATTTTTCTCCTTTAAAAAAGTGTCAAGGTTCCCTTCACATCTAAAATTAGAGGGTTCTTGACACCAATCTCTTACAATATAAGCCTTCAAACGAGGCGTTTGGCTTTCAAATTCCGCTGGAATCACGCCGTAATTGCCGATTAAAGGAAAAGTTTGCACCACGATCTGTCCATAATAACTGGGATCGGTAAGAGTAGCCAAATAGCCGGTCATCGCTGTGGTAAAAACAATTTCCCCAGTGACGTCGTACGCGGCGCCAAAACTCTTTCCTTCAAAAACGGTACCGTTTTCCAGAATCAAGTACGCTGTCTGTTCCATAGTCTTGCCTCCAGTTCTTCTGTGTCTGTCCGGGCGGCTTTCTGCCCAAACCCTTCTTTGCAAGGGCGTTTTCGCCCAGCGGCTTGTCCCCGCTGCGGTAAGCCATCCGGCATTCAAACTTAAATCTACCTATCTATATACTAATAAATGATTATACACTATTTTCAATCGTTTAGGAAGAGATTTTTTTCACAGGAAGAGAGAACATGGAATTTCATTTTTTATTTTTCTTGTGGATTCTGTTGAAATTGCAGCCCTTCCTTCAAAAGGGGCTTTATTTTAATAAAGGGGGATTCGTCTTGCGAAAATGGAAAATTCGTGATAAACTGAAGAATAAAATCTCTTGTTTTAGGAGGAATCCTCCCTTGACTAACTTCCTCATTAAACATTTTATTCCTCATGCCGGGGAATTTAAAAATCCCGAGGTCCGCCAACGGTATGGAATCGTCAGCGGCGTTGTGGGAATTCTCTGCAACGCTTTGCTTTGTACGGCAAAAATTGCCGTTGGCCTGCTCACCGGGGCTATCTCCATCGTGGCCGACGGCCTGAACAACCTTTCCGACGGCGGGTCCTGCGTGGTAAGCCTGCTGGGGTTTAAAATGGCCGGCAAGCCCGCCGACGATAAGCATCCCTTCGGCCACGGCAGAATCGAATATATCGCCGGGCTGATCGTGTCCTTTATTATCGTCCTTATGGGGGTGGAGCTTGCCAAAGGTTCCTTTGATAAGATCCTCCACCCGGAAGAAATCACCTTTTCCTGGGTGACCCTGGTGGTTTTAGGCGTCTCTATTCTGGTAAAACTTTGGATGTGCTTCTTCAACCGGAAAATGGGGGACAAAATCGACTCCACCGTGCTGAAGGCCACCGCCATGGACAGCCTGTCCGACGCGGTCGCCACCACCGCCGTGCTGGTGGGCTTTGTGATCGCCTATTGGGCCAAAATCAACCTGGACGGCTATCTGGGCATATTAGTATCCCTTTTCATCTTATATACCGGCATCTCCACGGCGAAGGAAACCCTGAACCTTCTTTTAGGAGAAGCCCCCGACCCGGAATTTGTGAACCAGATCAAAAAGGAAGTGCTGTGCTATCCGGAGATCGTCGGCGTGCATGACCTGATTATACACAACTATGGCCCAGGCCACAGCGTCATTTCCCTTCACGCCGAGGTGCCCTGCAATATAGATATTTTGAAAATCCACGACACCATCGACAACGCGGAGCGGGATCTGAAAAAGAAGTTCGACTGCGAGGTGGTCATTCATATGGACCCTATCGTCACCGACGACAAGGAAACCAACGACACCCACCAGAAGATATCCGCCATTGTCAGGCTGCTGGACCCCAGGGCGACCATCCACGACTTCCGCATGGTAAAAGGCCCCACCCACACCAATCTGATTTTTGACGTGGTGGTGCCTCATCAGTTCCGCCTGTCCGACGACCAGGTGGTGGAGTCCCTCCGCCAAGCCGTCAAGGCTTTGGATTGCCGTTATGAAATCGTGGTAAACGTGGATAAGGCTTACGTCTCCCTTCCTGAGGAAAACCATTAAGCGTATTTCCCTCCAAATGATAAATCTATTTCAAAAAGCCCCTTTCTAAAAAAGAAAGGGGCTTTCGCTTATTTTTATTCTGTTTTTGCCGCCTGCTTAGACCGTTCCACCGCCGCGTCGGTAAAGTGGGAACGGAAACCCACCAGCAAGCCCGCGCCGATGAGGAACAGCACCGACACGCTGAGCACGCCGACGGAATTTCGGCCGCTCAGGCCGGAGATCAAGGCCACGATAGCCGGCCCCATCACGGTGGCGAACTTACCGAAGATATCGAAGAACCCAAAAAATTCATTGGACCGCTCCGGGGGCACCAGCTTGCCGAAGTACGAGCGGGAAATCGCCTGGACGCCTCCCTGTACCGTGCCCACCAGCACCGCCATAATCCAGAAGAGAATCTGGGAGAACGCGATGGCGCTTTGATACCCCTGGGGGTCCACCGCTTTGGACAGCTCCGCCTGCTCTACGTGGAAGCCCATATAAAAGCCCAGAACGCAGATCAGCAGGTACATGGCGATGGAAAATAAAATCAGCTTAATAGAGCCGAATTTGCCGGATGCCTTGCCAAACAAAATAGAACAGGGCATGGCGACGATTTGGGTCACCAGCAGAGCGACGATCATGCCGGTGGTGTCCAGCCCTAAATTGGTGCCATAGCTAGTGGCCATATGGATCACCGTGCCCACGCCGTCGATATAGAAGAAATAAGCGATGATGAAAATGAAAATCGTCTTATTGCGGAAAATATCCTTCAGGGTCTTTCCCAGGCTATGGAAGGTATGGGAAAACAGCCTGGAGGCGGGCGCCTCGATATAATGGGTCTGCTTCACGTTTTTTAAAATGGGGATGCTGAAAATCAGCCACCATACAGAGGTGATCACCACGGAAAACTTAACGGCTACCGGATTGTCCATGCCCATAATCAGAAGCACCACGATGGAAATCACAAAGGGGATGGTGCTGCCGCCTATGTAGCCCATAGCGTAGCCCCAGGAGGAAACCCGGTCCATCCGCTCCTCGGTGGTGACGTCGGTGAGGAAGGAATCATAAAATAAACAGGAGCCGGCAAAGCCGATATAGGAAATCACATAGCCAACCAAAAGCATCTGCCACTGGTCAAAAACCGCCATCATCAGGGTGAACAGGACGCCGACGCACAAAAAGCCGGTAAACAGCTTTTTCTTCATCCCCTTATGGTCGCCGATGGCGCCTAAAACCGGCCCCAGCACTGCTACCACCAAAGTGGCGGCCGAGGTTCCGTAGCCCCAGACCTGGACGTTATCCACCCCGGCGGCGCCGCACACCGCGCCAAAATAAATAGGGAAAATCGCGGCCATAATATTGGTGGCATAGACCGAATTGGCCCAGTCGTAGAGGATCCAGCTTTTTTCTTGTTTAGTGAATTTCTTCGCGGATTTTTCCATAGACGTCCCTCTTTCCCTTGTTGTTGTACCCTTCCCTTATATTTTCTCAGGAAAAAGAAAAATAGTCAACAGAAATCGTGGGAAATATTCCCTTAAATTTCGGTTAAAACGCTGTTAAGCTTCCCAAACAAAACTCTTCCTGGGCTTCCAGTATTTTCACCGGCAGAATCTTTCCGAATAAGGGAATACTGCTTTGTACATGAACTGGAGTGTAATTGGCGGTATAGCCCTCGTAATAATCCTCAAAACGCTTGGATTCAAACAGCACCGGATCGGTTCTGCCGACCTGGGATTTCAAAAATTCCAGGCGGGTTCTGTTGGTTGCCTGAATCATTTGCCTGCTGCGCGCCTCTTTCTCCTGAGCGGATACCTGGCCCGGCAGGCGGTCCGCCGCGGTGCCGGGCCGGCGGGAATAAGCGAACACATGAACCTTGGCAAAGCCGATGGCTTGAGCAAACGCCAAAGACGCTTCAAATTCCCGCTGGGTTTCTCCGGCAAACCCCACCATGATATCCGTGGTAACCGCCGGGTTTGTAAAGGTTTTGCGGATATTCTCCACAATGGCCTCATACTCCGCCGCCGTGTAATGGCGGTTCATCCGCCCCAGGGTAGCGTCGCAGCCGCTTTGAAGGGAAAGGTGAAACTGAGGGCACAGCTTTTCCTGCCGGGCAAGGCGTTCCAGCGCCGGCAGGTCCATCTGCTCCGGCTCTAAGGAACCCAAGCGCACCCTTTGGACCCCAGGCAGGCCGCACACCGCCTCCACCGCGTCCCAAAGGTGAAGCCCCAGGTCCTGGCCGTAGCAGGAAAGGTTGATGCCGGTGAGGACGACCTCCTGGTAGCCGGACTCTGATAAGGCCCGGGCCTCCTGGGTCAGCTCTTCCAGGGGCTTCGACCGCACTCTTCCCCGGGAATAGGGGATAATGCAGTAGGAGCAAAACCGGTTGCAGCCGTCCTCAATTTTCAAAAACGCCCGGGTCCGCTCCTGAAAGCCGTGGATCTGAAAGCTTTCAAAGGGGTCTTTCCCCGTATAGGGGCGGATTTTCACCTCCCGCTTCCGGTGCTCCAGGGATTCCAGAATAGAGGGCACCAGCTCCCGCCGGTTGGAGGTACCTAAAACCAGGTCAGCCTCGGCGAGTTCTGCCGCCGCCTCGGGGAACGCCTGGGGCATGCAGCCGGTGAGCACCAGCAAGCCCTGGGGATTTTTCCTCCGGGCGCGGTGGAGAAGCTTCCGCATTTTCTGGTCGCTGGCCGCCGTGACCGTGCAGGAATTGATAATCACCACGTCCGCGTCCTCCTCCGCCTGGGCGGTGGAAAAGCCGGCCCGGCAAAGCTCTTCCAGCATGGCCTGGGATTCATATTGATTGACTTTACAGCCCAATGTAACGATATACGCTTTCATGAGTATCTCCTTGTTGTTTTTATCTAAATTGTTTCACCGCCGCCGGCAAATTGTCGTGGCAATTAAGTCTTGACCTTCTGAAAGAATAAGTCTATTATTAAATGAAAAGAAAGGTTGGAGGGATTGCAAAACATGTATACCGAGACGATTTCCTTGTCCAGCATCGATGCTGTTAGAAAATTTGTCAATATTGCAAACGAGTATGATTTCATGATAAATCTTATTTCCGATAGATATAAGGTAGACGCCAAATCCATGATGAGTGTGTTCAGCCTGGATCTGAACAAGCCGATTACCGTGGAAATTGAAGAGGAATGCCCGGAAAAGCTGAAGGAAGAAATCCAGGAATTTAAGCTTTAAAATTGAAAAAACGATGGTGAAAAAGGACGGGGCTGCCCGTCCTTTTTTTTACGCCTCTTTTTCCTCCAGTTCCTGGCAGAGGGCCTCCCAGGTTTCCATCGCTTCCTCCTGCCGGGCCTTCAGTTCCTCCAGCCGCTGGGTCAGCTCCAGGGCTTTTTCATAGTCGCTGGCAACCTCCGGTTCACTGAGCCGGGCGGCTAGGTCCGCTGTTTCCTGGTCTATGCGGTCGATCTCATCCTCCGCCCTGCGCACCTGGGTTTTCAGCTTGCGAAGCTCCGACTCCCGCTGTTTTCTCAGCTTATAATCATTCTGCTTGGGCTGGGCCTTTTCCGCCCTTTCCGGCTCCTCCGCCTGTCGCCGCTTTTCCAGAAAATCGTCGTAATTTCCTTGGTATTCCTCTATGCCGCCGGATTCCAAATAGTAAACCCGGTTGGCGATTTTATTGATTAAATAACGGTCGTGGGAGATGACGAACAGGGTGCCCTCATAGCCCTGCAGGGCCCCTTCCAGCGCCTCCCGGGAGGCGATATCCAAATGGTTGGTAGGCTCATCCAGCAGCAAAAAATTCGCCTTGGAAAGCATCAGCTTCAGAAGCAGCACCTTAGCCTTCTCCCCGCCTGACAATGCCTTTACCGGCTTGAACACGTCGTCCCCTTTGAACAGGAACACCGCCAAGGCGCCGCGCACCTGGGTCTGGGTCATTCTGGGATACTGGTCCCATATTTCGTCCATCACGGTTTTATCCGTATCTAAGCCGGTCTGAATTTGGTCGTAATAGCCCATATCGATTCCCGCGCCGATTTTGATATGCCCGGAATCCGGCTGGTATTGGTTCAGCAGCGTTTTAAACAGCGAGGTTTTTCCGCAGCCGTTAGGCCCCAGCAGAAACACCCGTTCTCCCCGCCTGAGCTTTAAATCCACATCCGCAAACAGGGGCTCGTTTCCAAAGGAAAGGGACAGCCCCTCCGCGTCCAGCACATCATTGCCGCCGGGCTGCTTGATCTCGAACTGAAAACGGATGCTTTCCGGCGCGGCCTGGGGTTTCTCCAAGTCCTGCTCCAGCCGCTGTATAGCCTTCATCTTGCTTTCCGCCGTTTTGATATTCTTTTCCCGGTTCCACTGGCGCTGCTGGGCCACGATACCCTCCAGCCGGGTGATTTCCCGCATGGTATTGTCGTAAACCCGCCGGGCGGTAAGCTCCGCCTCTTCCTTTTGCGCCAGATAAGCGGTATAGCCCCCCTTATAAACCGTCAAATGATGGTTTTCCATCTCAAAGGTCCGGGAGGTAATTCGGTCTAAAAAGTAACGGTCGTGGCTGATAACCAAAAAAGCCCCGTTGAAGCTTTTCAGGTAATCTTCCAGCCATTCCACCGAGGAGATATCCAGGTGGTTGGTAGGCTCGTCCAGCAAAAGCAGGTTGGCTCCGCAGAGAAGCATCTTAGCCAGCTGTAGCTTGGCCTTTTGCCCGCCGCTTAACGCCCCCACCGTCAAAGCCATATCGGCATCGCTGAAGCCCAGGCCCAGCAAAGCGGACCTGGCCCGGCTGCGGTAGGTCAGCCCTCCCTCCCGGACAAATCGGTCGTTCAAAAAGGACTGCCGCTCCACCATTTCCTCCACAGAGCCCATGCCCTTTTGAATCCGCACGCTGAGAAGCTCTAATTCATCCTCCATTTTGATAAGGGGCGCGAACACCGTCAGCACCTCATCCAGGGCGGTTTCCTCCAGGTTTTTGCATACATGCTGCTCCATATAGCCCACCACGGCCTGCTTGCTCTGGTAAAATTCCCCGTCGTCAGGCCGCATCTCGCCAGTGAGCATCTTAAACAGGGTGGTCTTGCCGGAACCGTTAACCCCTACCACCCCTATTTTGTCATTTGCCTGCACTTCAAAAGACACGCCTTCAAATAAAAGGTCCGTGCCGAAGGATTTCGTTAAATTGCTGACGCCCAAAAGAGCCATTGTTATCTTCCTTTTCCTGATTTCAAGCCGTTTTTTCAAAGATTCATACAGATATCTATTATAAAGAAAACAAGCGGAAATTGCAACCGCCGTTTCGCGGAAGCCGCCGTTAACCCCCGCGCCCTGTCCCCTCACGAAAAAGGCCTGAACCAAATCTTTGGTTCAGGCCTAACGGGTTTCTGTCCGCTGAAAGGGGTCAGCACAAAAAGGATTTCATTTCTCCGATATAATGTTCCTGGTCCCGGATAAAATCCTTGGCCAGCGCCCGTGCCTCGGGAGCGGTCTCCGGCAGCTCGTTCAGCTTTTTTGTCATACTGACAATGCTCATGGTGCTGCCGTTAATGACCATCTCCGCGATGTGGGAAGGATCGGTATCCAACATAGAATTCAGCTGCACTGAACTCCAAAGCATGGCCTTTTCCACCATGCCGCTTTCCTCTGGGATCTTGTGGCTGGAAATCAGCATGCTTTCCGCCTTTTGGGCCGTTTTCGCAAAACTGCCGTATTGGCTGGTCAGCTTGCTTTTCAGGTCGGTGTCCTTGGTTTTGTCCATTACCAGCTTCGTCGCGTTCATTCCCATTTTCGCGCCTTTAAAAACTTCTTCCAGCAGCTCTAAATTTTGTTTGCTCACTTTGTTTCCTCCTGGCCAAAAATAGCGGTTTTCCGCCTACGATTTAGTTTGCTGCTTTTTTCATCGGTTATGTGGCAAATTCCTTTTGCTTATTTTTGTCAATTTTCAAAAGAAAAGCCGCGCCTTGTTCCGGCGCGGCTTTCGCTGCTGTTTTACAATTTGATAAGCCTTATCCCACAAACGCGGACACGTCTTCCGTTCTAATATCGATATATTCCTCATGGTCCCCGCCGCTGTTTCTCACCAGATGGATGTACATTGGTTCTTCCTCTGGCGCCGCCCCGCCGATCCACAGGGAATACTCGCTGTCGATGTCGTATACTAAAATATACAGGCCGCTTCCGGTAGCGGTACTTGGATAATCTTCAAAATCCGCCCAGGTTAAGGCGCCGCCCTTGTGAGAAAGCTCCTCTACCTTATCTAAGGTCAGGGCCTGCCGGCAACTCGGCACGGCCAGTATAAAAAGGATCATACAAACCGCCGCTATTCGTTTTTTCATAGCGTCATTTTCCCCTTTTTGTTTAAATGGGACCGCTTGCTGTACTGGCTGGGAGAAATCCCCTTATATTTTTTGAAAACCCGGGAAAAGTATAGCTGATCGGAAAAGCCGGTGGAATAAGCCGCTTCCCCCACGGACAGGTTGGAGGCTTCCAGCAGCAGGCTGGCTTTTTGAATCCGGTACCGGGTCAAATATTCATTGGGTGGCATGGAAATATGCTTCATAAACAGCCGGTACAGATGGCTGCGGCTGATCCCCACGTTACCGGCGATATCGTCCACATCGATGCTTCTGGAATAGTTGTAATCGATAAACTGCAAGGATTTTTTCACATATTCATAGCCGCTCTTTTTCTCCCGGATATCTGGCGGCCGGTGGTCCATCATCGCCGCTAAAAACGACAGAAGCCCCGCCTGCATTCTAGCCTGGTCGCTGGGCCTGTTGCCGTTGAGGCGGTAAATGCTCAAAAGCTTCTCCCGGTACAGGCTGTCTTTGTCATAGTGAAAAATAGGATGGTCCGCGGAAAGCCCGGCTTCGCAGATCAGGCGTTCGGCGTCGGTACCCTGAAAGCCCACCCAGTAGTACTCCCAAGGATCCGTTTGATCCGCCTGATAGGTAATCAGCCGGTTGGGCACCGCCAAAAAGCCGTCTCCGGCGGACAGGGTGTATTTGCCACTACCGCTGTCGTAAACGCCTTTTCCCGAGGTAATATAATGGATCAAAAAGTGATCCCGCACCGCGGGGCCCCAGGTATGGCCTGGAGAACAATTCTGAAAGCCGCAGTTATATACCGCTAAACCCAGGCCCTCCCGGTTGGAGAGCCAAACGGAATGTTTGAACACGTCATTCGCCATAGCATCTCACCTCGTTTTGGGGCCTGGCAATCATGTTTATTTCGTTTTCATTATAAACCTTTCCATGAAAAATATCAATAAAAAACGCGGCCCGAAAATAAACACCAAAAATAAATTTCTTCTTAACAATTTCTTTATGAAAAAGAGATAATTTGTTAAAATTCTCACAGGAGGGCGATTTTTTCGTCCAAATGCGATTGAAAAAAAGCCTGAAACGCGCTATAATAGCACAGTAATTAAAATCCGGAAATTTGGCGATTTTTAGTCTTAGAGCCGGAAAAGTGAAAATTTTATAGTAAAGGGTGAACATTATGGAAAACATGGACACGGCTCTGGTTGTTCTGGTGACGGGCTTAGTGGTTGTTTTTGCCGTTCTGATTTTATTGACTTTCATCATTAAAGTCTACGGAACCATTGTTAGCAAGGCGCAGAACAAAGCCGCGCCAAAGCAAGCCCCCAAAGCAGTGGATAAGCCGGTGGTTCAAGCCCCCGCGAAGGCCGCCGCTCCGGTTGCGGCGCCTGCCGTAGAAGCCGGAATTCCCGGAGAGGTTGTAGCCGCTATTGCCGCCGCTGTGGTCAGCGTTTCTGAAGAGGATAACAAAACCTACGCGGTGAAAAGCATCAAACGCACAGCAGGGTCCCGTCCGGTGTGGAGTATGGCCGGTTTGATGGATAATACCCGCCCGTTTTAACAAGAAATAGCATCGGAAAGGAAGGTACGAGTCATTGAATATTCTCAATGGATTTGTGGAAGCCGTCCAGGGAATCTGGAACACTTCCGGCCTTGTCTCCATGGACTGGAGAAATTTTGTTATGATCGCCATTGCCTGCGTTTTGATTTATCTGGCGATCGGCAGGCAGTTTGAGCCTTTGCTGCTGCTGCCCATCGCCTTTGGTATGCTGCTGGTCAACCTGATGCCTGGCATTATGGCTGCCCCTACCGATACCAGCAACGGCGGCCTGTTCTATTACCTATACCAAGGCGTTAAGCTTGGCATTTATCCGCCTTTGATTTTCCTGGGTATCGGCGCCATGACGGACTTCGGCCCGCTGATCGCCAACCCGAAGAGCTTTTTGTTGGGCGCCGCCGCTCAATTGGGTATCTTCATTACCTTTATCGGCGCGATCCTGCTGGGCTTCGATGTGCAATCCGCTGGTTCCATCGGCATCATCGGCGGCGCGGACGGCCCTACCGCCATCTTCGTTACCAGCAAGCTGAAGCCCGAACTGTTAGGGCCGATTGCCGTAGCGGCTTATTCTTATATGGCTTTGGTTCCCATTATCCAGCCTCCGATTATGAAGGCTCTCACCACCAAGAAAGAGCGCGCCGTGGTTATGGAGCAGCTCCGTCCGGTTTCCAAGCTGGAAAAGATCCTGTTCCCCATTATTGTTACTGTTGTAGTAGCCTTGCTTCTGCCTGACGCTGTGCCGCTGGTTGGCATGCTGATGCTGGGCAATATCTTCCGTGAGAGCGGCGTGGTCAGCAGAATCTCCAACACCGCTCAAAACGAATTGATGAATATTATCACCATCTTCCTGGGCGTGACCGTTGGCGCCACCGCCACCGGCGAGGTATTCCTCAGCCCCAGTACCCTTCTCATTATCGTTCTTGGCCTGTTCGCCTTTGCATGCGGCACCGCCGGCGGCGTGCTGTTCGGTAAACTCATGTACAAGGTAACCGGCGGCAAGGTGAACCCGCTGATCGGTTCCGCCGGCGTTTCCGCCGTTCCTATGGCCGCCCGTGTTTCCCAGAAGGTCGGCCAGGCGGAGAATCCCAGCAACTTCCTGCTAATGCACGCTATGGGCCCCAACGTGGCCGGCGTCATTGGTTCCGCTGTTGCCGCCGGTGTTCTGCTGGCGATCTGCTAATCTTTCCAGCGGTTACTTTTTAAAAATGGCCCGGACGCATTCAGCGTCCGGGTTTTATTTTAACGAAGAGGTGGTCCTATGGAATTTCATCAAACGGTCTATCAGCTGGCACGGCAAATTCCTTGCGGGAAAGTGGCCTCCTACGGGCAGCTGGCGGCGTTGGCGGGCAGGCCCGGCGCGGCTAGGGCGGTGGGCCACGCTATGCGGGTCTGCCGTGACCCATCCGTTCCCTGTCACCGGGTGGTTCACCAGGACGGCTCCACCACCGCCGCCTTTGACACCATCGAGCAGGAAACCCAGCGCAGGCTGCTGGAGCAGGAGGGCGTCGCCTTTTCTTCCGACCGCAAGGTGCGCATGGATCAATTCCAATGGCGGCCGTAATCCCTTTATGCCTGGCCGCGCGGACAACGGAACCAGTTTATCAAATTTTACGGCAAAAATGATCTTTTCCGCTCCTTTGGGAATACTACTGGTATCTTGAAATTCGAAAAAGGAGCCATACTATGAAAAAGATTATTTTTTTGACGCTTTCCGCTTTGCTTGCCGCTTCTCTGCTGACAGGCTGCCAGCCTGACAAGGACAAAGGTTCCGACGCTGACCCTAAGAACACCCCGCCCATTGTCAGCGAGATTGATTCCGTAGTATCTCCTCCCATCTATGAAGAAAGCGCCGCGGAGGAAAGCGAGAGCGCCTCTTCCCAGGAGGATTCCTCGGAAACAGAGTCATCCAAGCTTTCACCGGCGGAATAAAACTTTCTCTTCCCCACAAAATATGGTATAATATAGGCGGTAACCTTCATCTCATATGATAAAAGGAGGCTTGGCCTGTGGAATTTGACGCATTGACCGCCGGGGTGAAACCAGGCGGCTTAAGAAGCAAGCAAGACATTAAACTGTTGATCTGCTATCTCCTCAGCAGCATCCAGGAGGGTTTGTCCAAAAGCGACCTGCTTAAGGTTCTGCAGGACAACGACCTGGCTAATTATTTTGAAGTTGCCAGCGCCTTTGACGAGCTGCTGAAGCAGGGCAACCTGACCGGCCCGGAGGGCCCGGATTCCCTTTATACGGTGACGCCCTCTGGTAAAATGATCGCCCAAGAGCTGGATGTCTCCCTTCCCATCTCCATACGGGAACAGGTGCTCAGCGCCGCTTTGGCACTGATGGCCCAGCAAAAGCGTGAAAAGGAAAACACGGTTTCCATCACCAAAATTGAAAACGGCTGCCAGGTGGAATGCCATATTTCAGGCGGGGCTATGGATTTGATGTCCTTTACCCTTTACGTGCCGGATATGATGCAGGCCAAGCTGGTAAAACGGAATTTTCAAAAGGATCCCCAGTTGATTTACAGCTGCATGCTGGCGGCTTTGACCCACAACCAGGATATGATCCAAGAGCTTCTGCGGGAAATCCCTTAAAAGCGGGATTGACAGTTTCCGGTTTCCCTGCTATAATCGTTTGGAATTAAGATGATTTGAGGTGAAAAGATGCGCAATTTTTCTTGCTAACCGTAAATAAGGCGCGATCCCCGAAAAAACACAAGGGGGAATTGCCGCCGGTTGCAGGAAAGTTGCGTATTTCTTTTTGCTTAAGGCCAAGTGTCCCCTTCGCTGACAAAAGGGGGGTTCTTTTGCTGTTTTAAGCCACAGGAAAGATATGCTTTCCTGTGGCTTTTATTTTTGACAGCGGGAGGTCATGTTTTATGTCAATGATTCAAGTTACCAACCTAACCTTCGCTTATGAAGGCAGCTATGATACGATCTTTGAGAATCTTTCCTTTCAAATCGACACCACCTGGAAGCTGGGGCTTATCGGCCGGAACGGCCGGGGAAAAACCACCCTTCTCAAGCTTTTCCTGGGAGAGTATCCCTATCAGGGGAAAATTTCAGCCAACGTGGCGTTTGATTATTTTCCCTTTTCCGTTGCCGATCCAGACGCGCCCGCCCTAGAGGCCGCCCAGGACGCCAGCGACGGCTGTCCCGATTGGATGCTTCGCCGGGAACTGTCCCGGCTGGAAATCGGGGAGGATTCCTATTACCGGCCCTTTTCCACTCTTTCTATGGGGGAACGGACGAAAATTCTGCTGGCGGCTTTATTCGCCAAGGAAAACCGCTTCCTTCTCATCGACGAACCCACCAACCACCTGGACCAGCCCGCCCGCAGGCTTATCGGCGATTATCTGGCGGGCAAGCAGGGATTCCTATTAGTTTCCCATGACCGGGCGTTTTTGGACCGGTGCACCGATCACATTCTGTCCATCAACCCAGAGGATATCCAAATCCAAAAAGGGAATTTCTCCTCCTGGCAGGAAAACAAGCGGCGCCAGGACCAGTTTGAGCTTTCTCAAAACGAAAAGTTAAAAAAAGAAATCAGCCGTCTTTCCTCCGCCGCCAGGCAAACCTCCCAGTGGGCCGGGCAGGTGGAAAAAGAAAAGTACGGCTCCCAGAACTCCGGGCTGCGGCCGGACCGGGGCTTTCTCGGCCATAAATCCGCCAAAATGATGAAGCGAGCCAAAGCACTGGAAAACCGCAGGCTTTATGCCCTCCAGGAAAAGGAGGGCCTTCTGAAAAACCTGGAGATTTCCGCCGATCTGAAAATACATCCCCTGCCCTTTTCGGGCCGCAGGCTGGCGGAGCTGAAGGATGTCTCTATCCATTACGGAGATGTCGCCGCCTGCGAGGGAGTGACCTTTGCCATCGCCCCCGGGGACCGGATCGCCCTGCAGGGGAAAAACGGCAGCGGAAAATCCAGCGTATTAAAGCTGCTGCTGGGGAACTCCCTTTCCTATTCCGGCGAACTAACGAGAGATTCCCGGCTGAAGATTTCCTATGTGTCCCAGGACAGCTCCCATTTAAAGGGAAGCCTGGCAGACTACGCCAAAGCCCGTCAGTTGGACGAAAGCGTCTTTAAAGCGTTGCTGCGGAAAATGGGGTTTTCCCGAACTCAATTTGAAAAGGACTGCGCTAAATTCAGCGGCGGGCAAAAGAAAAAGGTCCTGATCGCCGGAAGCTTGTGTGAGCGCGCTCACCTTTACCTCTGGGATGAACCTTTGAACGATATCGATCTTTTTTCCAGAATCCAAATAGAAGACCTGCTGCTGGCGGGAAACCCAACTCTGGTTTTCGTGGAGCACGATGAGGCTTTTACCTCTAAAATCGCTACAAAAACCATTGTTTTATAAACTAATAGTATAATTTATTTTAAATTATACTAAATTCCATTTTTAATTAAAATTCCGGCGCTTCTTTTGGAAGCTTAAGTTAAAATGAGATTTAAAAGCAGCATCATGGTGACGCCGGGAATCCCCAGCCCGACGGATACTCCCAAGGATAAAAGGCTCACTGGAAGAGTGACTCCCGTCAGGCCGCCGGTGACGTTCACCAGCACCAAAGCAATCAGCCCGTTTAACGCGCTGCCTAACGCCCTGCGAAAGGGCTTCTTGGAGCCGGTGGCGGCGTGAAGGATCAGCAGCGCGCTGAAGATTCCGCCAAAAATAAGCCATATGATCCAATTTTCCATTCGTCATTTCCTCTTTTCCAACCGTTTTCTTTTTCTTGCCTTGCGGTCTTTTCCCCTCCGGCTATTTCCAACCGGAGGCCCAGTGAAAGCAAGTCCCTAAGAAAACTTATGCTGGAACGGTTCCCTTTTATGACGAATTTATAAAACTGGATTAAAATCGATTCTGCCGGTGGCAACATCCGCCGCCGCCACCTGGATCTTCATCAGATTGCCCACCACCAGCTTTTTACCGCTGCGCAGGTCCGTATGGGTCAGCAGGCCGTCAAACTGGAATTGGCTTTCCGGGAAAGCCTCTACGCCTACAAATCCCTCCACGCCGTTTGGCAGCTGAACGAATACGCCCCGGGCGGTGGCGCCGCTGATGATCCCGTCAAATTCCTCCCCCAGATGCTGGCGCGTATATTCCGCCATATAGCACTTTTCCGCCTGGCGCTCCGCCCGCTGGGCCCGCAGCTCGCACACCGAGGACAGGGACGACGCTTCCTTGGAAAAATCCTGGTATTTTTTCTTCAGCTTGTCCACCGGCATGCCCTGCACTAAATCGGACAAAATGCGGTGGATCGCCGTATCCGGGTACCGGCGAATGGGAGAGGTAAAGTGGCAGTAGTCCTCTAAATTCAAGCCGAAATGGCCCAGGGGCTTATTGTCGTACCGGGCTTTCGCTAGGGTTCTCAGCACCTGGTGGTTGATAATATTCTGGGCCGGAGTGCCTTCCGCCTGGCGCAGCAAATCGGAAAGGTCCGCGGAGCGGGCCCCCTCTTGGATTCTCCGCGTCCGCAGCCCCAGTCCCGCCGCCAGTTCCTGAAGGGTATGGAGCCTTTCCGGCTCCGGGTTTTCATGCACCCGGTAAACAAAAGGAATTTCCAGGGTTTTGGCGTACAGGGCGGCGGCCTGGTTAGCCATAATCATAAACTGCTCGATCATTTTTTCTGAAGGGCCCTGGCGCCGGGGATGGATGTCCACGCAAACCCCTTTTTTGTCTAAGAAAAACCGGCATTCGCTGCTTTCAAAATCCATAGTGCCCCGGCGGCGGCCCTTGGTTTCCAGCAGCTGGGCCAATTCCATGCCTGTTTTCAAGGCGGCGGCGACCGGCTTATATTTCTTTTTAACATCCTTCTCAGCCCGGCCCTCCAGCAATTGGTTTACTTCGTCGTAAACCCCTCGCACCTTGGAGCGGATCACGCTTTTCTGAAAGTGGTAATCCTTTAGATTCCCTTTTTCATCCAGGGTCATAAAGCAGGAAAAGGCAAGCTTTTCCTCCCCGGCGTTCAAGGAGCAGCAGCCGTTGGACAACGCCTCCGGCAGCATGGGAATCACCCGGTCGGCAAAATAGACCGACGTTCCCCGCAGCTTGGCTTCTTCGTCCACCAAGGAGCCCGCTTCCACATAGTGGGACACATCCGCGATATGCACCCCAAGCCTCCAGCCTTTTCCGTGTTTTTCGATAGAGACAGCGTCGTCCAAATCCTTGGCGTCCGCGCCGTCAATCGTGAAAATCAGTAGGTCCCGCAGATCGGCCCTTTTTTTCCGCTCCGCCGGGGTAATGGGCTGCCGGGACAAAGACTCCGCCTGGCGCAGGGTTTCCTTTTTGAATTTCTTGGGAATCCCGTTGGCGTCCACGATAGCGTCCGCGCACACCTTGGCGGAGGCCGCCCTGCCGTAGATTTTAACAATCCTGGCGGTAAGCTTTCCGTTTCTGGCGCCGTAGGAAAGGACCGCCTGGACCTTGTCGCCATTGCCGGCGCGCAGTGACCCTTTCTTCTCCACCGGCACCTGATAGCGAAAGGCGCCGTCTAAATCCAGTTCCAAATCCCGGCCCTGGCGGATCGCCGTGCCAGTAAAAAGCCGGCTTCCTTTTTGTATGGTCTTTTCCACTTTCCCACTGAGGCCTCTGCCCCCGTTCCGGATGTCCTTTAGCAGCACCGTATCCCCCAGCATGGCCCGTTTCCGGTCCTCCTGGGCGATGTAAATATCGTCTCCGCCGCCGGTTGGCCTGGCAAAGGAAAACCCCTTAGACTGAGAGACCAGCAGCGCCGGTAAAAATCCCGCGCTTTTAGCGGACATCAGCCTTCCCTTTTTGGTGGTAACTAAAACGCCTTCCCGTTCCAGCTCCTGGACCGCGCCGGCAAATTCATCTTTATTTTCCAACGCTAAGGCGTGAAAAAGCGCGATGGGCTCTATCGCGTCCCGGTTATCCTCCATCGCTTTTGTAATTTTTTCTTTTATGGTAATGTTCATAATTCCTCCTGTATCCATGGTAAAAATATTTTGCGTGTTCCCAGAGATTTTATCCTTTGGAAAGCCATAAAAAAAGCCCCGCATCAACTGCGGGGTTTTCCTTCTTCTTAGCCAGCCTTTGTGGTGAAAAAGCTGATGACATTAATAACGATCGCTAAAATGAAAAAGCCGACTGCGATGACTTTGGTCCACCGGGCCAAAAACGAGTCAATGGACCGGGCCTGGTTTTTATCAAAAAACGTATCCGCGCCGCCGGTTACGGTACCCAAATCCTTCTGATGGCCCTCCTGCAGAAGCACCACAATGATAATCGCAATGGCAAAAATGGCAAGAATAATGCCAAATACCCACTCAATCGTTGACAAGGAATAACACCTCCGAAAGTCGTTGAAACTGATACTAAATTAATATATCACAAACCATCCCTTTTTGCAAGAGCAATTTCTAAATTTTGGGACGTGCCCGTAAAAAAATATGAATTTCGCGGATAAACACGCCCAATGCCGGAATAATAATAACAAGCTCTTAAAGCGAACCGCGTTTGCCGTTTTAGGAGTAACGCCACGGATCTGTCTGCCCCTCAGACGGACCCGTGGTTTTTTATTGCCGGCAGAAAAGCTGTTGTTTTTTACCGCCGGCACATCAAATTGAAGGCCAATACAAACCGTTCAACCCAAAAAGCGGTTTTGTTGTTTTAGGAAAACTTTATTTGTTCTCCTTGTGTTTCCTCCGGCGTGGGCATGGCCCCCAAAGCCGGAAGAGATTTCATGCGGTAACGGGCGGGCTTTTTCAGCATATCCTCGGCAAAGGGCTCCACGCCGAGAAGCCGGTGGCCCTTTTTCTGGGTCATCACCGCCACACCCTGGGTGCTTCTGGTGGCCTTTTCCGCCACCGCCCCGGTGTGGACCAACAGCATTCTGCCGGAAGTGGAGGTCAACAGGAACTCCTGATCCTCCTGGACATGATAAACCGCGCACAGGGGGGATTTATCCGAGTAAGCGTTGGCCAGCCGCCTGCGGTTGGTCTTGGTGGCATAAGATTCCAGCGGTACCTTGGCCAGCTTTCCGTTTTCAAAGAAAAACAGCAGATAACCCTTATAGTCGGTGGTTACCACCATGGCGGCGGCAGCTTCCCCTTCGTCAAAGCCCAGCTTGGCGGCCACAAAATCCCCCAGGACGCTGGCCTTGGTATCCGGGAACTCGCTGGCCCTGGTTTTATAAACCTGGCACCGGTCGGTGAAGAACAGCAACTCGGTATTGTTGGTGGCTTCCACCGTCCGCACGATGGAATCCCCTTCCTTCAGCTTCTGTTCCCCGCTCATCCGCAGGGATTGGGGCGTGATCTTTTTAAAATATCCCTCTTTGGTGAAGAACAGGGTCACCGGGTAATCCGGGATGTCCTCCTCCGGTTCAAACTCCTGGATCTCGTCAGGATAAACCAGAATGCTCTTTCTGGGCTTTCCGTATTTTTTAATGACATCGTTCAACTCGCTGACGATGATGCCCTTTACCTTGCTTTTACTGTCCATAATGGCCTGCAGCTCCGCGATTTCCGCTTCCAGCTGCTCGGTCTCCTGGGTACGCTTTAAAATATATTCCCGGTTCAAATGCCGCAGCTTAATTTCAGCCACGAACTCGGCCTGGATTTCGTCGATGCCGAACCCGATCATCAGGTTGGGCACCACCTCGGATTCCTCTTCCGTTTCCCGGACGATCTTCACCGCCTTGTCGATATCCAAAAGAATCCGTTTCAGGCCCTTGAGCAGGTGCAGCTTGTCCTTTTTTTTCTGTAAATCGAAATAGGTCCTGCGGCGGACGCACTCAATGCGGAAGGCGATCCACTCGTTTAACAGCTCCCGTACCCCCAGCACCCTGGGTGTGCCGGCGATCAGTACGTTAAAGTTGCAGGAGAAGGTATCCTCCAGGGGCGTCATGCGGAAAAGCTTGGGCATCAGCTTTTCCGGGTCGATTCCCCGCTTCAGGTCGATGGTAATCTTCAAGCCGTCTAAGCCGGTTTCATCCCGGATATCCGCAATCTCCTTCGCCTTTCCCTGCTTTACCAGCTCGATGATCTTTTCGATGATGGCCTCGCAGGTGGTGGTAGGCGGGATACTGGTCACGTCGATGCAGTTGGCGGACTTGTCATAGGAATACCTGGCCCGCACCTTAATGCCGCCCCGGCCCGTGGCGTAAACCTGCTTCAATGCGTTCCTGTCGCAGATAATTTGGCCTCCTCCGGGAAAATCCGGCGCCAGCAGGGTGGACATGATGTCAAAATCCGGATCCCGCATCAGGCCGATGGTGGTTTCACACACCTCTTTTAAATTAAAGGGGCAGATAGAGCTGGCCATACCCACGGCGATACCGGTGTTGGCGTTGACCAGCACCGTGGGGAAGGACGCCGGCAGCAAGGACGGCTCCTTCATGGTATTGTCGTAGTTGTCCACAAAATCCACGGTGTCCTTGTCGATGTCCCGGAACAGCTCCTGGGCGATGGCGTCCAGCTTGGCCTCGGTATAACGGGAGGCAGCCCAGGCCATATCCCTGGAATAAAATTTGCCGAAGTTTCCCTTGCTGTCCACAAAGGGGTGCAGCAGAGCCTCATAACCCCGGCTCAGGCGCACCATGGTGTCGTAGATGGCCCCCTCGCCGTGGGGATTCAATTTCATGGTTTGGCCCACGATATTAGCCGATTTAGTTCTCCCAGAGTTTAAAAGCCCCATTTTATACATTGTGTATAACAATTTCCGGTGAGACGGCTTAAATCCATCGATCTCCGGCAGGGCCCGGGATAAAATCACGCTCATGGCGTAGGGCATGTAATTGGTTTCCAGGGTATGGTCGATTTCTTGTTCCACTACCAAACCGGCTCCCTCGATCACTCCGTGAGTCTGGGGCAGGGGCCTGGGCGCGGGCTTCTTTTTTCTTGGAGCCACGTTATCATCTCCGCTTATAGTCTCATTCCTGATTTCATCTGGTGAAAAAGCGTCCGTTGAAAACATTCTAAAACGTGACGCTAAAAAATTTACCGCTGCAAGGTATGCCGATTAAAAAATGTGTTGGAAAGCGAAACGCCATGGGAAAAGGACCCGCTTTCCATTGGAAAAAAAGCCGCACCCCTAAGGGGCAAAGCTCAGGAAACGTCCGCTACATCCAAATACAGATGCCCGTTTTCCGCGATATAATCCTTTCGCCCGCTAAGGTTGTCCCCCAGCAGCAGGTCAAACATCTCGATGGTTTTTTCCATATCCGTGGGCATCACCTTGATGAGCCGGCGGGTCTCAGGGTTCATGGTGGTCAGGTTCATCATATCCGGTTCGTTCTCGCCCAGCCCTTTGGACCGCTGGATGGAAAATTTGCCGCCCTCCGCCTCCAATTGGTCCAAATATTTCTGCTTTTCCGCCTCCGTATAGGCAAAATACGTATCGGACTTAGAGGTGATTTCATATAGAGGAGATTCCGCGATAAACACTTTTCCCGCCTCGATGAGGGCCGGGGTCAGGCGGTAGATCATGGTCAGCAGCAGGGTGCGGATCTGGAAACCGTCCACATCGGCGTCGGTACACAAAATCACCTTGCTCCACCGAAGCTGGTTCAGGTCGAAGGAGGCCAGGTCCTTGTTGGCCTTGCTCTTCACCTGCACCCCGCAGCCCAGCACCTTGATCAGGTCCGTGATAATGTCGTTTTTGAAGATCTTGTCATAGTCCGCCTTCAGGCAGTTCAAGATCTTGCCCCGGATGGGGATGATGGCCTGAAAATCCGGATCTCGGGCCTGCTTGCAGGCGCCAAGGGCGGAGTCCCCCTCCACGATGAACAGCTCCCGCCGGTTCACGTCCTTGCTGCGGCAGTCCACAAACTTTGCCACCCGGCTGGTGATGTCCATATTGCTGGTGAGCTTCTTTTTCAGGTTCAGCCTGGTTTTCTCCGCGTCCTCCCGGCTGCGCTTGTTAATCAGCACCTGGCCGGCGATTTTGTCCGCGTCCAGGGGATTCTCGATAAAATAAATCTCCAGCTGATGCCGGAGCATCTCCACCATGGCGTCCTGGATGCCCTTATTGGTGATGGCCTTTTTGGTCTGGTTCTCATAAGAGGTAACGCTGGAAAAGCTGGAAATCACGATCACCAAACAGTCCTCCACGTCGGCAAAGGTGATTTTGCTTTCGTTTTTATTGTATTTTCCCGTCTGCTTCAAATAGCTGTCGATCTGGTAAACAAAGGCGTTGCGCACCGCTTTTTCCGGGGCGCCCCCGTGTTCCAGCCAGCTGGAGTTGTGGTAATACTCCGCTACGCTGATTTTATTGGAGAAGGTCAAGGCCACGTTGATTTTGCATTTATATTCCGGCTTGTCCGCCCGGTCACGGACCTTTTTCTCCCCTTTCCAGCTTTGCACCGGGGTCAGGGCATCCTCCCCCGCCAATTCCCTGACATGGTCGGTGATCCCATCCTGATAAAGAAAGACGGTTTCCTCAAAGCCGCGGCCCGCCTGATTGCGGAACACAAACTTCACGCCCGCGTTGACGATGGCCTGGCGTTTTATCATATCCAGGAAATAGCCCACCTGCACGTCGATATCGGTGAACACCTGCAAATCCGGCTTCCATTTGATTTTGGAGCCGGTATCCTTTTTGGCGTAGGGCTCTTTATGAAGCCCGCCTACGTTTTCCCCATGCTCGAAATGGAGGGTATACCGTAACCCGTCCCTGCGGATATCCACATCCATATATTCGGAAGCGTACTGGGTGGAGCACAATCCCAGGCCGTTGAGGCCCAGGGAATATTCGTAGCTTTCCGCCGAGGCGTTGTTGTATTTTCCGCCGGCGTACAGCTCGCAGAACACCAGTTCCCAGTTATACCGCTCCTCGTTTTTATTATAGTCCACCGGAATGCCTCTTCCGTGGTCCTCCACCTCGATGGAGCCGTCCTCGAACCGGGTCAGCACGATCTCTTTACCGAACCCTTCCCGCGCCTCGTCGATGGAGTTGGACAGAATCTCAAAAATCGAATGCTGGCAGCCCTCGACGCCGTCGGAGCCAAAAATAACCGCGGGACGCTTCCGGACGCGGTCCGCGCCCTTTAGGGACGAGATGCTCTCATTTCCGTATTCCATTGTTTTCTTCGCCATAAACGCCCTCCTGTATGCAAACGAACCTCTGAAAAGGATTCTTTCAAAATCTCACACAAAATATACATTACCTTATTTTGGGCCCCGCTGTCAAGCAAAACCCAAAAAAGCAAGGGGATGGCTGGCATTTTCCCTCTATTTTCCGCTGGACACAGCGGGTAGAAAGAAAACACCATTCCATCCCCAAGATTTTGTGTTTATTCTTTTGTCTCGTCCGGCTGGGATTCCGCCGTCTGGTCCTGGTCAGGCTCTTCCAGCTTTTCCGGGGCGGGAGCTTCCATCAATTCCTTGAATTCGGCGCCGCTCATCTTCTCATTGACGAACAGGAACTGGGCTACCTTATGGAGCTTATCCATATGCTCGCTTAACAGCTGCTCCGTTTTCTGATAGCCACGGCCCACCAGCTTCTGAATTTCCTCATCGATTTCCGCGGCGATTTTTTCAGAATAGTTCTTCATGTGGCCCATATCCCTGCCGATAAACACCTCGTTGTTATCCGAACCGTAGCAGATCGGCCCAAGGCGCTCGCTCATGCCGTATTTGGTGACCATCGCCCGGGCGATCTGGGTGGCCCGTTCAATGTCGTTGGAAGCCCCGGTGGAGATATCCCCCAGCACCAGGGACTCGGCAACCCGGCCGCCCAACAGGGTAACGATGTTTTCCTCCATCTCCTTGCGGGAACGGTAATTCCGGTCCTCGGTGGGGATGCTCATGGTATAGCCGCCGGCCATGCCGCGGGGAATGATAGAAATCTGGTGTACCGGGTCCTGGGTATCGCAGAAGTAGGTGGCCACCGCGTGGCCGCCCTCATGGTAAGCGGTGAGGGTCTTTTCCTTTTCCGTCATCACCCTGGACTTCTTCTCGGTGCCCACCACCACCTTGATGGTGGCCTCCTCGATTTCCGTCTGGGTAATGGCCTTCAGGTTTTTCCGGGCCGCCAGCAAGGCGGCTTCGTTCAGCAGGTTTTCCAAATCCGCGCCCACAAAACCGGCGGTGGATGCGGCGATGGTTTTCAGGTTCACATCCGGCGCCAACGGCTTGCCCCTGGCGTGGACTTTCAGGATCTCTTCCCTGCCCTTGATATCCGGCGCGCCTACCATAACCTGGCGGTCAAAACGGCCGGGACGCATCAAAGCGGGGTCCAGGATATCGGGACGGTTGGTGGCGGCGATCATGATGACGCCCTCGTTGGCGCCGAAGCCGTCCATTTCCACCAGCAGCTGGTTCAGGGTCTGCTCTCTCTCGTCGTGCCCGCCGCCTAAGCCGGCGCCGCGCTGACGGCCTACCGCGTCGATCTCGTCGATAAAGATGATGCAGGGAGAGTTTTTCTTCGCTTGGTCGAACAGGTCTCTCACACGGGAGGCGCCCACGCCAACGAACATTTCCACGAAATCAGAACCGGAAATAGAGAAAAAGGGAACGCCGGCTTCTCCGGCCACCGCCCTGGCAAGCAGGGTCTTACCGGTTCCGGGAGGGCCCACCAGCAAAACGCCTTTGGGGATTCTAGCGCCCAGCTCATTGAAGCGTTTGGGGTTCTTTAGGAACTCCACAATCTCCTTGAGTTCTTCCTTCTCCTCGTCGGCGCCGGCCACATCCGCAAAGGTGGTCTTGCGCTTCTCGTCGTTCATATCCTTGATTTTGGCCTTGCCAAAATTCATCTGCTTGGAATCGCCGCCCATACCCATGCCGGCGAATTTCTTCATCATGAACCAATACAGCACACCCACGCCCACAAACATAATCAAAAGGGGCACGATGGTGCTGATCCAGGAGGTATCCCTGGGACGCTGGAAATTATAGACCATCTTGGCGTCGGGATGGTCCTTGTTATACTCGTCGATATAAGGCTTGATATCTTCATACAGAAGATTCACGCTGGGAACCGAATACTGAATCTTAGTGGGCTCTTTCTTTTGGCTTTCATTTCCGTCGTTGAGGACGATGGTCATCGCGCCGGAGCCCAAATCCATATCGAATTCCGCTACCTGCTGGGTTTCAAAATAATTTAATATTTCAGAATATTTCATGCTTTTCTGGGGGATGTTTCCGATCACCGCCACAATAATGATGATAATGACGATGGGAATACCCAGATACAGCAGCAAACTGCGCCAGCTTTTTTTATTTTCCAATGAGGAACCACTCCTTCACCCTTTAAAATTGCCGAAATCAGGCTGTTCTATCCATTAAACTTGATAGGCCTCCGGTTTCAAAATTCCCACATAAGGCAAATTGCGGTAACGCTCGTTGAAATCCAGCCCATAGCCCACGATAAATTCATTGGCTATTTCATAGCCTATGTAATCGGCGTAGACAGGCGCTTCCCGGCGGGAAGGCTTATCAAACAGGGTGCACAGCTTAATGCTTTTGCAGCCCCGCTCTGTCAGCAGGTTTTTCACATAACACAAGGTGTTGCCGCTATCGATAATGTCCTCCACAATAAGGATATCGCAATCCTCAGTGGGGATGGACAAATCCTTCACTATTTTAACCTGGCCGCTGGATTCCGTCCCCGCCCCATAACTGGAACAGATCATAAAATCCATTTGGCAGGGCAGCTCGATATAGCGCATCAGGTCCGCCATAAACATAAAGCAGCCTTTTAAAATTCCAACCATCAACAGTTTTTTCCCCTGATACTCTTTGGTGATCTGCTGCCCCAGCTTTTGGATAATCCCATCCAAATCCTCCCGGCTCAACAAAATCCGTTCTACGTCTTCACACTTCATTCCCATAACTCCTCTGCCCTTTTTGAAGTCAGCCTTTCGGCTTATTGTACCACACTA
>CABUCM010000013.1 GCA_902490005.1 uncultured Ruminiclostridium sp. | reverse complement strand
AAAAAATATCCGTAACAACTTGGTTGGTGTCAGCTGAACGAAACGCCGCTTCCATGACTTTCATGACCTTCATGACCTGATCGTGGGTGACGATCTGGGGCTCCTCGCCCCGGATAGCTTTCGCCACGTTGCGGTAGAAGTCTCTGACGTCGGCGTGAAGAATGGGCATAGGGTATTCCAGAATGGTGTCGTCCGTCCGAGGCGCCATGGTCTTGGTCAGGCCCGCGGCGGTAACCACCGGCACGGCGTCCCGGTTTTCCCAGTCAGAGACCATAACGATTTTGCCGTTTTCCGCAAACCAGTCGGGCATAACAGCGGTGCCGTTGTTGCCCTGCATATACCAGCGGGGGAGATTGACAAAGTTGCTGGTGCCTACCTCCACCTGGACGTTGAGACCGCCTTCAAAATCCAGGAAAATTTTAAAGCCGTCGTCCACATCGTCGTTGGTCACGTGGGACATGATGGCGTATACGGAACGCAGGGGCTTTTGGATCATCATCATGATCTGGTCCAGCATATGGACGCCCCAGTCCAGCACCATGCCGCCGCCGTGCACCTTGGCGTTGCGCCAGTCCCCGGGAATACCCCGGGAGCCGTGGACCCTGGTTTCGATATTGAATACCGGGCCTAAAGTGCCCTCGTCATAAATCTTTTTCATGGTGAGGAAATCTTCATCCCACCGGCGGTTTTGATGTACGGTAAACAGCACGCCGTTTTTCTTGGAAGCGTCGATCATGTCCTGAAGCTGCCGGCTGTTCAGAGCCACAGGCTTTTCGCAGATCACGTTTTTGCCGGCCTCCATGGCCTGGATGCAAACATCCCGGTGCTGGTCGTTGGGAATCGCCACGGTCACCAGGTCCACCTGGGGATCGTTCAGCACCTCCTCAAAGGACTGATAGGAATGGATCCCTTTTTCCTCCGCCAACAGATTGCGCCCGGGAAGAATGTCGTAAACCCCCAGAAGATTGATTTCCTCCATAGTTTGAAGCTGCTGGGTATGCCAGCCCCCCATGCCGCCATATCCAATGATAACAACGCCGCATTTTGTAGTCATTGTGTCGTACCCACCTTTTCATGAATAATAATGTCTTTCAGAAACTCACAGGCCTTGGCTAACCCCTCGGTCTGGCTCATTAAGCCATCCTCGTGCTCCACGCTGACAACGTGGTCGTAGCCCGCCAGCCGCAGGTTGCTGATGATATCTTTCCAATACAGCAGGTCGTTGCCGTATCCCACGCTCCGGAAGATCCAGGACCGGTTTGCCTGGTCTCCGTAAGGCTTGGTGTCCAGTACGCCGTTGACCGCCGTATTGTAAGGATCAATTTTGGTATCCTTGGCGTGAAAGTGGAAAATAGCGCCTTTTAAGGCCCGGATTACCGCAACCGGGTCCATGCCCTGCCAGATCAAATGGCTGGGGTCCAAATTAGCGCCGATTTCATCCCCCACCGCCGCCCGAAGCCGCAAAAGAGTTTCGGGATTATAAACGCAGAAGCCTGGATGCATCTCCAGGGCGATTTGGGTAACGCCGTGGGCCGCGGCGAAGGCCGCGGTCTTTTTCCAATAGGGAATCAGCACCTGGTTCCACTGATAGTCTAAAACCTCCTGGAAATCCTCCGGCCAGGGACAGGTGACCCAGTTGGGATAGTGGGCGTCCGGATCGCTGCCGGGACAGCCGGAAAAGGTGTTGATCTGGTGAATCCCCAATTTTTCCGCCAATAAAATCGTATTGCGAATGGTTTCATCATAGGCCCGGGCTGCCTCCGGATTGGGATGGACCGGGTTGCCGTGACAGCTCAGGGCGCTGATTTCCATATGGTGGCTGTCGATGGCCCGCCGGAAGCTTTGAAGGGCGCCGGGGTCGTTTAGAAGAAGGGCCGGATCCGCGTGAGATCGGCCGGCGGTGCCGCCGCAGCCCAATTCCACTGCCTGGACTCCCAGGGCCTGCAGGTAATCTAAAACGGATTCCAGGGGCTGATGGTCCAGAATCGCGGTAAATACGCCTAATTTCATTTCGTTTCCTCCTGTTCCACAGACTGCCGGGTGGTCTCCCGGAAGATCAGCTCGTGGGGCACAAAAATAGTCTTATTGGGCGCGGATAAATCCTCCATTTTTCAAACAGCAGCTCCGCGGAAAGTTTGCCCATTAGATAGCCGGGCTGCTGTATGGTGCTTAACGTCGGAGTAATCATCCGGGAGATATCCGTGTTATCGAAACCGAACACATCCACATCCCTGCCGGGAATCTTTTGCAGCCGCAGCAGCTGCTGCACCACGCCGGCGGCGACCACGTCGGAAATGGCAAAGATCGCGGTGGGCGGCTGCGGAAGGGACATCAGGCGCTTGCCGGCCTCCGCGCCGGAATCAAAAGAGGAGTCGCATATTTGCAGGTACTCCGGCTGAATGGGCAGGCCGAACTGCTTCAGGGCCTTTTCGTAGCCTTGGCCTCTCAGCCTGCCGTGGGAAGCGTCGGGTTCGTAAACCAGGGCGATCCTCCGGTGTCCGGCCTGAATCAGGGAAGCAACCGCGTCATAAGCGGCCTGGACGTTGTCGATGGTCACCGCGGACGTTTTCGCCCTCTCTAGGCTGCTGATGCAGAATGTGATGGGGTACTTTTGAGAAAGCTCCGTGATTTTTTCAGGGCTCTGTTCTGAATTGAAAAAAATAATGCCGTCGATGCTTTTGTTATATAAAAACTCTATGTAGCTTTGCTCGATCTGAGGATCGCTTCTGGTGGTGGACATCATCACCTGGTAGCCCCTGGCCTGAACGCTTTCCTCAATGCCCTGCATGACGCTGGAGAAGAATTGGTTCAATACCGAAGGAAGCAGCACCAGGATCTTTTTGGTGGCGCTCACCCGAAGGTTGCGGCCTAAGGTGTTAGGGGTGTAATCCAGCTCTTTTACCACCTTCAGTACGCGCTCCTTGGTTTTTAAAGCCACCCGTTTGTCATGGTTTAGCACACGGGATACGGTGGCGACAGACACGTTCGCCGCTTGAGCGACCTCTTTAATGGTGAGCATGAACGGCGCCTCCTTGTAATCGTTTACAAGCGCATTATAAAACATCCCGCCATGATTTTCAATTGGCATTTCCCACAGGATTTAGAAGGAATTTTTGATTGAATACACAAGGGAAAACACAAAAAATCGCAGGAAAAAGGCCGCGGCAAAATCGGACAATTCTGAGCGCCTGTTTCAGCGTCTTAATTGTCCGATTTTGCCGCGGCTTATGTAAACGATTAAACTATTTTTTTCATACCGATGTGGGGAACATGCTCGTCAGGATAAACAGGGCCGTAGGCGTGGTAGCCGTTTTTTTCATAAAAGCCCTGGGCCTGGACCTGGGCGGAAAGATGCAGCTCCCTGGCCCCTAGGCCGGCCGCCTTTTCTTCCAGGTTTTTTAATACCAGAGAACCGATATGATGCTTACGATAGGTTTTCTTTACGGCGATCCTGCCCAAATGATAGCAGCCGGAGCCTATTGGGCTCTCAAAGACCCTTCCGGTCCCGCAGGGGACGCCGCCGTCTGAAACCAGCACATGCCAGGCGATGGGGTCGGTTTCGTCAAATTCATTTTGAAAGCCCTGCTCGTGGATAAAGACCTCCTGGCGAAGCTGGGCCGCCTTGGGTAAGCCGTCTAAACCTTGAGAGAATTGGATTTGATACAATAAAATCACCTCGTTTTCCTTATCAGTATAGTGGAAAATCATTTATGGGTCAATAAAAAGCCATCCTGGTTTCAGGATGGCTTTCCCCTCAGCGGATAAAAGATAATTTAAACATCCAGCCAGTTGCAGCAGGCTTCGTTCACCATTTCCCACATCTTGTGCAGGTCGCCGCCCTGGAGCTCAAAGGTTTTGTCATCCACGGCGGTGACGCCGAGCAGGGACTTTATCTCCGGCCGAACCTGGCCCTGGAAGGAAATTCTCAGGGTATAGGGGGCCTGAAGAGTCACGGGAGCGATTTCAGCGGCGTGCTTCACCGCGTCTCTGGCCTGGCGGTAAATTTCTTCCTGGGTTTCGCAGGCGGGATAACAAACGGCGGTGTTGCGGTAGCCGGAGGACTCCTTGACCACGGCGCAGCGGGTGTCAGGAGAAAGGGCAAGGGCCTCTTTTTTCGCGGCCAGGTCGCCGGTAACCAAAAGCAGAGGAACGCCATATTGGCCGGCGATCAAGGTTTCCATGCCGATTTCTCCTACGTCGATGCCGTTCACGGTAAACATGCCGTCGGAAAGCCAGTAAGCGTGGCAGAGAACGGAATCTTTCGTATAGGGCATGGCGTGGTTGCCCAGCATAATCAGGCCGTCATAGCTTTCGCCCATACGGAAATGATCGGATAGAACAGGGGGCTTGCCCGCAATATGGCGGACATAGGCGGGGAGGCGGTCAGTGAAAATATTGCGTCCGCTTTCGTGCATATCGTAAATGACGATTTCGTCGGCGCCGCCGTCGTGAGCGCCCTCTGCCGCCGCCAGCAGGTCGCCCATCAGCAGCTCCTGGGCTTCGGCATAGGCGGGGTTGCCGGGCTTGGTTTGGGCCCAATGGTAAACGCCGGTCAGCCCCTCAATGTCAGATACCATAAAAATTCTCATGAAAAAATCCCCCTTTCCTTTTCGGAAAAACGTTTTTGATTTCCAGCTCTATTGTACCGCGAAATAAGAAAAAACGCAAATAAAACAAATGCTGACCGTGAAAAGCCTCGCGTTGAAAGCGGGTTCTTTTTAGCCGATAGAAGGCCCCCTAAAGAAAGTGGAAAATCGATGTCGCATTAAGGAGAAAGAAGGTTTTCCGCAAAAACTGGAAAAAGAATTTATCCTTATTTCAGTAAAGGAGCAAATGCATAGAAATCAGATGGGAAAGAGCGGTTATTTGTGTTAGATTTTAATCGAGAAAAAAATTTTAAAAGGTTATTGACTTTTTTAGTCATATCACCTATAATAGGTTCAACAAATTAAGAACATTGTTCTTTAATATAGAACAATGTTTAAGATTTATAAAATGAAGGGAGAAGTTTCACAAATGAGAAAGACTTTACGCAAAATCATTTCCGGCATGCTTGCCCTTTCCATGGTGTTCTGTTTAGCCTCTTGCAGCGGCGGGAATTCGCCGTCCTCTTCATCAACTGACGGTTCCTCAAAGGCGGAATCGGAAGAAAGCGGCGCGCCGGAAGGCGACGTTACCCTGAATATGCTCAGCCATACCTATGCGGCCCTGGAGTACTACGCGGACCAAATGAAGACCAAAGCGCCGGAAGGCGTGACGGTTAACGCGGAAATGACCAACTATACGGACTGGCAGGAGAAGATGCGCTTGAACCTGGCGTCCAACGCGGCATCCTATGATATTACATATATCACTCCCCAGGATATCGCTGAATTTGCGGCCAACGGCTGGCTGGAGCCTCTGGATGAATATGTCGAAAAGTATTGGGATGAATACAACTTCGGCGATATCCCCCAATATCTGTGGGACGCCTATTCCTATGACGGCCACATTTACGGGATTCCCAGCCATCAGTGGGCGATGATCCTCTTCTACCGCACTGACCTGTTTGACGATGCCGGTTTGTCTGTCCCCGAGACGTTAGACGAGCTGGTAGCGGACGCCGAAGCGCTGAATAAGGATGGACGCAGCGGCATCACCCTGACCCTGCAGGCCTCCGATATGCTGATGGTCACCTACCAGTCCTTCCTCACCGCCTGCGGCGGCTGGTTCTGGGATGACGACTATAACCCCACCTTCTCCGGTGAAGCATCCTTGAAGGCCATCGATTATTTGCAGAAGCTGTATCAATATACCCCTGACGACAGCAGCGGCTACGGCAACAACGAAGCGACCGTAGCCATGGGCCAGGATCTGGCCGCTATGACCATGATGCAGACCACGCGGTCCAGCAGCATGAACGATCCGGAGCAGTCCACCGTGGTGGGCAAGGTTGCTTTTGCCAGCGCCCCGTCTCTGGAAAAGGGCGGCGCATCCGCGGCGATCTGGAATACCGCGGGCTACTCTATCTGCAAGTTTACCGAAAATGATATCGACACCTGCTTCAAAACCATTGCCAATGCCACTGACGAGGAATCCTCTATTGGCGGCGCCGATTCCGGTATGCCCTGCCGTGAGGCCGCTTTGACCGACGAGCTTTTGGCGGAACGCACCGACTATGACGCGGCCTGGAAGGCCATTCAATCCGGCGCTACCCTGCGGCCCACTATTCCCGAGTTCAGCGAGATTATGGAAGTGTCCATGACGGCGCTGTCCTCCGTGCTCACCGGCCAGGGAGATGCTGCCACGGCGATGGCCGAAGTGGATAAAGAAGTCCGTGAGATTTTGGACGACGCGGGCTACTACGATTAATTGCAAGTAAATAAATAGCTATGATCCGGCCTTCTTCATTTCGTGATGCGGAAGGCCGGAAGTAATAAAAGGGAAGAAGAAGTATGCATAGAAAGCAAAAAAAGCTCCTTGATAAAAACAAGTATTTGGGTTTTGCGGTGCCAAGCATTGTGGTAATGCTGGTCAGCATGATCTTCCCAGTGTGCTATGCGATTTATTACAGCTTTTTCGATTACAAGCTTGGTACGGAAGCCAAGTTTGCGGGCCTGGAAAATTATCTTAAAATTCTTCAGGATCCCGAGTTCGGACAGGCGGTGGCGTTTTCCGCCATTTACACGGTAATCACCGTGTTTTTCCAAATCGTGCTGGGCATGATCATCGCTCTTTTCATGGATAACATCATGCGGGGCAGAAAAGTGCTGTCCATTATGATTTATCTGCCGTATTTTATCTCCGCGGCGGCGTCTGGTATTATTTTCCGCTGGATTTTCATTTCTGACTGGGGGCTTTTGAGCCAGATTCTGAACATGTTCGGACTGGCGGCGCCCAGCTGGTTCGACGACCCGTTCTGGGCCCAGGTGGCTGTAATCCTGGTGGAAATCTGGCAGAATACGCCGTTTGCCATTATTATCTTCTACGCGGGGCTTCAGGCGGTTCCCATTGAGCAGCTGGAAGCCACCAGCATCGACGGCGCCGGCGCTATCCGTCAATTTTTCAGCGTGAAGATCCCCCACCTGAAGCATCTGCTGATTCTGGTGTTTACCATGCGGTTTATGGATTCCTTCCGTATTTACGACCGCATCGCGGTAATGACGGGAGGAGGCCCCGGCAACGCCACGGAAAGCGTGTCGCTTTATACCTACACCATGGCGTTTACCAAGCTGAGGCTGGGCAGAGGCAGCGCCGCCGGCGTATTGATTTTGATTATGCTGGCCATTCCGGTGTTCCTGCTGCTGAAGCTAATGAAAAACGAGGAGGCTGACTGAGTATGTATAACAAAAAGGGACGGATCGTCAAAAAAACGGTCAGCTATCTTATTTTGCTGGTGGTAGCGGTGGTGAGCATCGTTCCGTTTTTGTATGTGTTTACCATTGCCACCAAAAACCCGTCGGAGGCGTTTTCCTCCTCCATTAACCTGAGCTATAGCTTCACCTGGGAGAATTTTGAGCAGCTGTGGGTGCACGACAATTTTGCAGTTTACCTGAAAAACTCTATGGTTGTGACCATCGCCTGTATGCTGATTTCCGTTCCCATCGCCACCTTGGCGGCTTATGGGCTGATCCGCCACGAAAGCAAATTTTCCAACGCGCTGTTAAATGGCATGCTGGGCCTGCGTATGTTCCCGCCCATGCTGCTGCTGATCCCCTTTTTCCTCTTAGCGACCAACCTGAAGCTGACGGATACCTATTTTGTCCTGATTCTGATTATTGTGGCTTCCAACCAGCCGTTCGCCATCTGGCTGATGCGGGGGTTTTTGATCTCCCTGCCCAAGGAGCTGGACGAGGCCGCCAGGATCGACGGCTGCGGGATGCTGAAAACAGTCACCCGGGTCATTTTCCCGCTTTCCATGCCGGGAATCGGTACGGCGTCTATTTTCACCTTCCTGTTAAGCTATAACGAGTATCTTTTCGCCCTGGTGCTCAGCGGCAAAAACACCATGACCCTGCCGGTTGCGGTGGGCAAGTACGCGGCGGAAGAGCTGGTATATTGGTGCAATAACGCCGCCGGCGTGGTGAGCATTATCCTGCCCATATGCATTATTATGGTGTTTTTACAGAAATGGCTGGTCAAGGGCATTACCGCCGGCGCCGTCAAGGGCTGATATGCGGTGAAATCAGGAAAAAACAGAAAGCGAAGTGAAAATTTCCATTATGACGAATTTGATAAAACCGCGCGACCTGCGCTGTGAATATGGCCGCGATCCCATGGGAATCGATACACCAAAGCCCCGGTTTTCCTGGGTGGTGGATACCGCCAAGCGGGGCGGCAGGCAAAGCGCTTACCGAATTACCGTAAAGGGCAAGGACGGCCTGGCGTGGGACAGTGGAAAGGTAGAATCTTCTAAATCGGTAAATCTTGTCTACGGCGGCGGGCCTCTGGATTCCTGCGCCCGGTATACCTGGCAGGTGACCCTTTGGGACCAAGACGGCATTGAGAGCGCGCCCAGCGGGGAAGCGTCTTTTGAAACCGCCTTTTTGAACCGGGATATGTGGAAAGCCCAATGGATCCGGGGCAAGAATTTATTCCGCAAAAGCTACCGGGTGGACAAAAAAGTAGACCATTCCCGCATTTATGTCAGCGGCTTGGGTTACTATGTGCTGTATTTCAACGGAAAACGCATAGGCGACCATGTGCTGGACCCGGCCTGTACGGATTTCGACAAACTGGCCCTTTACGCCGCGTATGACGTGGACGCCGAAATGCTGGAAGGGGAAAACGCCATCGGCGTGGCGCTGGGCAGCGGGCGGTACAGCCCCAACGACCTCACCTGTGAGAAGAACTGGCACCCCCTGAAAAAATACGGGCCGTCCCCGGTGCTGATTTTACAGCAGCACATCTGGTACCAGGACGGCACCATGGAAATTATCACCACGGGAACCGACTGGAAAACCACTCAGGGCCCCATTGTGTTCGACGACATTTACGACGGGGAAACCTATGACGCCCGCCGGGAACTGCCCGGCTGGGACCAGGGCGGCTATGACGATTCCAGCTGGGACCAGGCGGTTTTGGTGGAAGAGGCCATGGGCGAACTGAAAAGCCAGGGAACCCTGCCGCCCATCAAGGTCATCAAGCCCCGGACCGCGGTAAAAATGACCCAGCCGGCCCCCGGCGTGTATTTGTACGACTTTGGCCAGAACTTTGCGGGCTGGCTCCATCTGAAGGTGAAGGGACCGGCGGGCGCTACAGTGAAAATCCATACCGCTGAACTGATGCATGAGGATACCGGGATGCTCAACCCCAACACCAACCGGGGGGCCGTCGCCACCGATACTTACATCTGCAAGGGCGATGGCCTGGAGGAATACGAGCCTTCCTTTACTTATCATGGTTTCCGCTATGCGGAGCTTACCGGCTATCCGGGCACGCCCAGCGTGGATACCCTGGAGGCCAGGGTGGTGCACTCATCGGTGGAGCCGGTCGGAAGCTTTTTCTGCTCCAATGAGCTAATCAACCAGATTCATTCCAATTACCGCTGGACCCAGGTAAGCAACCTCCACGGCATTCCCACGGACTGCTGCCAGAGAGACGAGCGTATGGGCTGGATCGGCGACGGGCAGATGTCGGCGGAGGCCGCTATTTATAACTTCGATATGGCCAGCTTCTACAGCAAGTTTGAGCGGGATATCCGCCTGGGCCAGTACGATACCGGCAGCATCTCGGGGGTATCGCCCCCTTATTGGGACTGCAACCCGGTGGATCCCACCTATGCCACGGCGTGCGTGGAGTTCCCCTGGCAGGTCAGCCACTATTATGACGACGAGCGGGTCATTGAAGAAAACCTGGAAAGCATGTGCAAATGGGTGGACTTTATGGCGACCCAGGAAAACGAGGAAGGCATCGTGGACTTCGGCCAGTTTGGAGATTGGTGCCCTCCGATGCACACCTATCCGGTGGAAACCCCCACGGAGATTACCGCTACCTGGTACTATTGCCACGACGCCCTGTTTGTATCGAAAATGGCGGAGCGCCTGGGGAAAAATGACATTGCTGAAAAATATTATCAGGTGTTTGAGCGGGTCAGGGATACCTTCAACAGCCACTATCTGAAGGGCGACCGGTACTCCGCCTCTAAGTATTCCGACGAGGAACTGGCGGAAAAAATTAAGACCTGGCTTCAGGTGCTGCCGGAGGAGGAACGGCCTGCGGTCATGCGCCGCTACGCCACCCTTTACTCCGCCAGCAGCCAGACGGCTAACCTGCTGCCCCTGTGGCTGGGCATTGTTCCAAAGGAGAATGAAGAAGCGGTTTTGCAAACCCTGGTGAACGACTTTGTCAATACCCGCAGCAAGCATATCGACACCGGCGTCATCGGCTTGAAATTCATGTTCGACGTTTTGGTGCGGTACGGCCAGTCCCAGCTTGCCTATGAGCTTCTGACCCAGACCACCTTCCCGTCCTTTGGTTATCAGATCCGTGAGGGCGCCACCACCCTGTGGAAACGGTGGGAATATTTAGACAGCCCTAATGTGTTCAACTCCCATAGCCACCCCTTTGCCGGCAGCGTGGACGCCTGGTTCTATAAGAACTTCGGCGGCATCCAGCTGATGGATGGGCATTACGGCTTTTCCCAGACGGTGCTGAGGCCTCTGCTGGTCAAGGGCATGGATTACGCCTCCGCCTCTGTGGACAGCGTATACGGACTTGTTTCCTCGGCCTGGAAGCGGGACAATGGCCAGCTGGTTTACGAGGTAACGGTGCCCGGAAATACCCAGGCGTTGGTGTGCGTCCCGAAAAACGGGTTCCCCAGCCCGGTGGTAAGAGAAGGGGACCAGGTGGTTTGGAGCCAAGGCCGGCCGTCGCCTGTTGAGGGTCTTTGGGATGGAAAGGAAGAAGCGGAGTATATCACGTTCCAGGCAGGGGCGGGAAGCTACCGCTTTACCGTAACAAACGAATAGCCGCGGGATGGACAGCGGCTAGCCTATTTTAGAAAGGATCAGAATCATGAAAAAACTTTTAGTGGGAAAAACCGCCATTGTGACAGGCGCGGCTAGAGGCATCGGAAAGGCGATCTCGTTGAAATTCGCTGAGGAAGGCGCCAACGTGGTCATGCTGGATATCCTGGAAAAGGAATTAAACGAATCCAAAGCCGAGGTTGAGGCACTGGGGACTAAGGTGAAAGCGATGGCCCTGGACCTGACCGTGGATAAGCAGGTGCAGGATATGGTGGACACCGTGGTGAAGGAATTCGGCACCGTGGACATTCTGATGAACTGCGCGGGAATCTCCCGTGAAATGCCGCTGAACGAAATGCCCATGGAAACCTGGGATAAGATTTTAGAAATCAATCTGCGCTCGGTGGTGCTCATTGTCAAGGCTGTGCTGCCGGTAATGATTCAGAACAAGAGCGGCAATATCTGCTCTATCGCCTCCGGCGCGGCCCTCCGCGGGCTGCCGGGCAGCACCGCGTATTCCGCTTCCAAGGCGGCTTTGCTTTGCATGAGCCAGGCCCTAGGCGACGAGCAGCGCCCCAACGGGATCCGGGTCAATGTGATCTGCCCCGGCCCGGTGGATACGGAAATGTTCCAGAAATCCGCGAAGCGGGAGTTTATCCTCCAGGCCGGCGGAGACGTATTCACCCCGGAAACCGTCGCCAACGGCGCGCTGTACCTGGTATCCGACCTTTCTATGGGCGTCAGCAGCCAGGTGCTTACCATCCGCGGCTTCAACCGCTGGTGACGTTTTTGGCAGCAATAGAAAATACATCGAAATGAGAAGGGACTCTTGACAATGACCATACCAACGAAATGCGCCGTTCATGGCGTCATCCCGGCGATCATCACCCCCATGGATGAAAAGGGAAACTTGGATTTAAAAATGCTGGAAAACCAGGCGTTATATTTTACGAAAGCGGGCGTAGACGGCCTGTTCCTCTGCGGAGGAACTGGCGAGGGCGCGTATCTCACCACAGAGGAAAAACGCGAAGTCATGCGGACGGTGAAGGAGGCGGTAGGGGATTCTGTATTTCTGTGCCTGGCGGCAATCCGCCCATCTACCAGGCAGACCCTGGAGGAAATAGACGCGCTGGCCGATTTGAACCCTGATTTCTGGGTGAGCACGGCGCCGTTCTATCACGCTATGAGCCAGAAGGATCTTTTCGCCCATTATGAAACCATTGCCAAGCACATTTCCGCGCCGCTGATTGTGTATAATATCCCCTCCACCACCCATAACTATATCGAACTGGATACGGTAGCAAAGCTTTCCCAGCTGGACCAGGTGGCGGCGGTAAAGGATTCCTCCGGTAATTTCATCAATTTCAGCCGGGGCCTGCTGGGCCCCCGCAGCGACAAATTCGCCTGGATTCAGGGCGAGGATTATCTCTGCGCCCCCGCGCTGCTGTGCGGCGGCGACGGCATGGTTTCCGGGCTGTCCAACGCGAGGGTGGAGCCGTATGTCGCCATGTACCGGGCTTATGAAAACAAGGATTGGGATATGGTACGGGATTGCCAGGCTCAAATAAACAAGCTGTACGCGATTATCCACAGCAGCGGAAACGGGAACGCTTCCATTAAGGCGGCCGCGGAGCTTGCCGGGCGGGGCAGGCGTTATATGCGCCAGCAAAGCCAGACCCTTCAGGGGGAGCAGCTGGACGCCGTCGCCCGCCTGATGGATGAATACGATCAGGCTTATCCTGGCAAATAAGAAAGAAGCGGCGGCCATAGCGATCGCCTTGGCCGCCGCCATCAAAGACAGAAACGCATAAAAATCGGCGCAAAAAAGAAAAGTGGAATTGAGATACGCAGAAATGACGAAGTTTTTCCTGCGGCGGGATGATTTTTGAGGGTGTTTCCAACAGAACGAAAAACCGTTTGGCGCCTGATAAATACTGGCTATCAGCACTGCTTCAGCGCAATATTTCTTTTTGCATATTAATGGAAATTGTGATAGAATATTCCTGCTAGGTTTGAGAAAGATTCACATTTCGTTTTAGACGGAAGTGCGAAGGTGATAGTAGTGGAAAAAGAAAAATCAGAGCAGCCCAAAATGAAATCCCTCAGCAAGGCCCTCAAGCTACTGGATTGTTTTGACTCGTCCACCCCGGAATTGGGAATTACAGAGCTTGCCAAGATCCTGGAGCTGAATAAAAGCAATGTATTCAATATTGTAGCGACCTTTGAGCAGCAGGGATATCTGGAAAAAAACAAGGGAACCGGAAAATATCGCTTGGGATTAAAACTTTTAGAGTTTTCCTATCTGATCAACGAAAATCTCGGTTATCAGCGCGTCCTTTACGATATTATGAAGGATGTGTCCAATGAATTGGGAGCGATCACTTATTTTGCGATCCTGCGCCAGCAAAAGGTGTTTTACCTTTGCAGCGTCTATCCCTATAAAAAGGACTACAACTTTCCTTACCGGACGATTATCGGCGAAACCGCGCCTTTGTACTGCACCTCTTTGGGCAAGGCGCTAATGGCCTTTATGCCGCCGGAAGAGCTGGATGATTATCTCTTGCAGGCAGACACGTTTAAGGCGTTTACCGAGCGGACCGTCATAGAGCCGGACCGGGTGCGGGAAGAAGTTATCCGGGTTCGCCAGAACGGATACAGCGTGGATGATGAGGAACATGAGTACGGCGTAAAGTGCATCGGCGTGCCAGTGCTTATGCCGGAAAGCAGGCAGATCGCCGCGTTCAGTGCTTCGGGGTCTGTTTCCACTTTTACAGATCAGAATTTTGACGAGCGGGTTAAAATCATGAAGGATGCGTCGTTTTTGATGCGGGAGCGGTTGCGCACGCTGTCCTGACCGGAAAATGGGAACGGATTCCCATTTTGATTTTTCGGCTGGGCTGACTCTGCGAAACCGGGAAAGCGGAGGAGACGAGCTAATGAAGACGGTATTGGTTACCTCGACAAATTATTCCCAATATTGCGGCACCGGCAAAAAGCTGCTGGAAGAGTCGGGCTGCAAAATCATAGAAAACCCTTATGGAAGGCCCTACACCTTTGAAGAATTGAAGGCGATTGTGGGAGATATCGACGCCGTGGTGTGCGGCGTGGATACCTGGGATGAGGCGGTGTTCGCCCTGGCGCCCCGGCTGAAGGCGATTGCCCGGTTTGGGGTGGGCGTGGATAATATCGATCTTGCGGCCGCCAAGGCCCGCGGGATCCTTGTGACCAACTGTCCCGGTGTAAATTCCTCGGCGGTGGCTGAGCAGGCCATGGCGCTGATGCTTGCGGTGGTCCGCCAGGTGCCGCGGCTGAACGCCAGCGTGCGGGAAAATAAATGGGAGCGGCTGATGTTCCATGAACTGCGGGGAAAGACCGTGGGGCTTTTGGGCTTTGGCGCAATCGCCCGGTTTCTCGCGAAAAAGCTTTCCGGCTTTGAAGTAAACCTGACGGCGTACGATCCCTATCCTAATGAAGCCGCGGCAAAGGAGCTGGGCGTTCGGCTCGCCGCCATGGACCAGGTTTTGGCGGAGAGCGATATTCTTTCCCTGCATCTTCCAAGCCTGCCGGAAACGCGGCACACCATCAATCGGGAAACCCTGGCGAAAATGAAAGATGGGGCGATTCTCATCAATACCTCCCGGGGGCCGATCGTGGATGAGACGGCAGTGGCGGAGGCGTTAAAAAGCGGAAAGCTGGCCGGTATGGGAACCGATGTGTTCGAAACAGAACCGGCGAAACCAGAGAACCCCCTGTTTTTGGCGCCCAATTGCGTGGCTTCTCCCCATACGGCTACAGAAACCTATGAAAATTACGATACTACCAGTATTCTGACAGCCCGGGCGATTCTGGATGTTTTCGCCGGGAAGCAGCCGCAAAATTTGCTAAACGGCTGAACCCGGAGAAAGCATTTGTCTAAAAATAGGGCGGGGACGCACGGCGGATAAAACCGCTGTGCGTCCCTGTTTTGTTTATGAGATATGAAAAAAGCCTCCTCCTTTTTCTTAACAAAGGAGGAGGCTTTCTATTGTTTAAAAATAATGAAAGAGCGTTTTTCTGTTATGCGGGGGCCCGGCTTACCCGCGGGAATGGGCGGCCTGGGACAATTTGCATACAGCAGAAAGATTATTGCGCCGTATTTTCCTCATAGATAAAATTATGAAGGATTTCCGTGGCTACATCCAAATCATAGACATAATACCATACGTCGTCAATTAATTCCCCGGAGGCGTTGCATTCCTCGTTAGGCAGGCTCAACTGCTCCATTTCGGCGCCGGAGGTTATGGCCCAGGTCCCAATTCCCATCATATCGCTGTCCGATAAGGAGGTGACGCTTTGAGAAAGCACCATGTTAATCAAGCCCGGATATTGGGTGAGATCCATAGACTTTACCTGGGTGAACATTGCCGAGAGAACCTCCCGCTGACGGCTGGTGCGCTGGGAGTCGCCGCCCACAGTGCGGTTTCTGGCATAGGCAAGGGCCTGCGCGCCGGTTAAGTGAACGCTTTCGCCGCTGGAAGGGATTGGAGTAGCGTCGGTGGAACCAACCATGGAAGCGATGATCTCATTGGTGGAAGCGAGCTCGTCCTCGCTGATATTCATATTAATACCGCCGATATAGTTGATAATTTCAGCTAGCTGTGAAAAATTCACCGTGACAAAGCTTTGAATATTCATGTCAAAATTTTCATTCAGGGTTTGAATGGCCAGCTCTGGGCCCTCATAAGCATAGGCGTGATTCAGCTTTGTCTGGCCATATCCATCGATGGGCACATAGGTGTCCCGGGCGATGGAGGACAGTTTGATCTTATTATGAACCTTATCAATGGATAAAATCATAATGGTGTCAGAACGCCCGATATCGTTATCTTCACGAGAATCCACGCCGAACAAGGCGATATTCACAATGTCTAAATCCTCATATTTTTCAGCAATCTCAGAAGAAATTTTCAGATCGTTTGGGTTTTTCGGTAATTCGAACCGGTCTATCTGGGACAATGTGACCTTCAGATAAGCAAACACGATACCGACTACCAATAGGATGATGGCTAAAATAATACATAGGGCTACCACTACTTTTTTCTTTGCCGACCATTTTTTCTTTGCTTTTTTATTTCCGCGGTTTCCGCCGCCGCGGCTGCCGTAATGATAAGAATCAGAATAAATTTCTCTATCCGAGTATCTATTTTTGGAAGCATACCGGTGACCGGTAGATCTGCCTTTATTTGCCAAAAGTACTCATCCTTTCTATCCTTTTTGATGAATTCAGTTTGCCGATCCATCATTTATTTTCCAGGCTCTTTCTATGAAAAGAACCCATAAAGCCCCAAAAGGTATAATATACCACCATTATAGCTTACCCTAAGTTTAATGTCAATGACCGTCATATTTTAGCCTATTTTGCCGAGAATTGTGCTCTTCCTCGGATGGCGTGTAATTAAGTTTAGTATATCTTGTTTTAACTCAAAAAAACCAAATAAAGGCCCATGATAACGATATCATTCACAAAACAGAGATATACAAATGCCCGCGATGGACGGCTGCGCAGCCAAAATCCGCATACGCGCCCTGTCAAGAGCCGATGTGGAGAAGCTTGACGGTTATCGCTATGGCGGCCAACGCTTTTGTGGACGGCCGAAAAAAACGAGGGAAGCCGGCATGAACGGACACCTGGCAAAGCCTATCGATATGAACCAGTTGCAGCAAATGCTGCAAAAGTGGCTTTGAGCGCGGCTATCCGCCCGGCGCCGGAAAGAAGAACCGGGGAACGCCTCGTATGGATGGAGGCAAAGAAAAAAGATGGTTTGACAATCTAAAATTGGCTTTTAAGACACAAGTTCGCACAAAAAATCGGGAATACTCCTTTGAAGTGTGGTATGATGAAAACAAGGACAGGGGGTGACGGGTATGAGATGGATAGAGTGCATCAGCGAGGTGATCGATTATATTGAGACCAATATCACGGGGGAGCTGACGATGGCAAATGTCGCAAGGAAGGCCATGATATCGCCCTTTTATTTTCAAAAAGGGTTTGCCATGCTTTGCGGCTTTACGGTTTCCGAGTATATCAGATGCCGCAGGCTTGCGCTTGCCGGCAGTGAGCTTGTTGCATCCGACATGAAAATCATTGATATCGCGGCCAAATACGGTTACGATTCGCCTGACAGCTTCACAAAAGCTTTTACCCGTTTTCATGGCGCTACGCCTACCGCTGTCCGAAAAGGCGGCGCCACGGTGAAGTCTTTTGCGCCGTTGAAAATCACATTTGCTTTGAAAGGCGGTACTTCTATGGATTACAAAATAGTGGACAAAGACGCGTTTACGGTTGTTGGATTGTCAAGGGTGTTCCAATATGAAAACGCTATGGAAGAGGTCCCGAAGTTGTGGGGAGAATTTATGAGCGCGGAAAGTAACGGTTCTGTCTGCGGCTTGTACGGCATCAATATTGACGAAAGCATGGGCGGCAACGAGTTCGAGTATCTCATTGCCGATGATTACGGTGCTGATAAGGATATCCCGGAGGGCTTTGTGACCAAGGTGATCCCTAAATTCACTTGGGCTGTTTTTACCTGCCGGGGCGCGATGCCGTACTCGATTCAGAAAGTGAATAAAAAGATATTTTCCGAGTGGCTCCCCAACTGCAAGGACTACGATATTGCGGCAGGCTACTGCGTGGAATTATATGACGACCCGGAGAAATATCCCAAGGGGACGCAGGATGAAAACTATTACAGCGAAATGTGGATTCCGGTGAAGCGGAAATAATCATAAACCGGCCCGGCAATATCCATAAAAATATTATTTTAACCCACAGGGCCGTCCGGTATTATCCGTACGGCTTTTTCATCCCGCGGATGAAGGCAAGTAAAAGTGTGAGGGCGAGGGAATCAGGGTTGAAAACGGTTTTGGCGCCGGGACGGTCCCGATCGTGAACGCTCCTTATTGCTTATTTGCAGCCAACTCATAAAAAGGGACTAGGGGACAAAAAAGCGCGGCGATAAAATCGCCGCGCTTTCGTCTATAACAGGGTGGAGGGCCTACTCCACAATGATATTATAGGGGAATTTCGCGTCGCCAAGCTGAAAAACGAGGCGGTAGGTGCCAGGCGGCGTATTTTCCGGCACAGTGACGGCAATGCTTGCGGGGCTGCCGCTGAGAGTGCCGGCACCGGACGCCGTCCATTGCTGGGCCAGATCGGTATAGCTTCCGTCAGCCTTGCGCTGGGACGACACAACCAGGTCGCCCGATCCCACATAGGCCACGCTGAATACCAGCTTTGCGCCCGCGGCGTCCACTACGCGGCTTTGGCCATTTGCCAGTTCTGCCCGTATGGCATATTTTTGCGCGGTTACGGCGAGGCCCTTGACAGTGGCGCCGCTCACGCTGTCCGCCAGGGGATAGGCCGGCTTTTCCGGCGCGGCGCAGAGGTCGGCCTTCAGCTGATAGCTGCCCGCGGGCAGCCCGGTGATGGAAATAGAGTAGTTTCCATTTCCGATGCCATCAAACGCCGCGAAGCTGCTGCGCGTCACCGTGGGTTCGCGGCCTTCCAGCGTAATGGACGAACCCGCCGGAAAGCTGACGGGATTCCCGGCGCTGTCCAGCAGGGACACCGCCAGCACGTTATTGCCGCCGCTGGCGCCGGATACCTTCGCGGCGGCGGAAAGCTGCCGCTGGCCGGCTGTGGCGAACAAGGAAAGCGTGCCCGCCGAAACAGGCGCGGTCCGGGTAACGGTCACCATGGTTTTATCAATTTCTTTGCCGCCCTGCGTCAGTCGTATTGTAAGATCCCCTGTGGCGGTGGTGTTGGGCGGGAACTCCACACAGAGCTGGTACTGTACCTCCCGGGCCGTCGCGGCGTCCGCGTTTTCAAAGGTACCGGGGGCGGTTGAGCCCATTTGATAAAAGTCGGTGGACTTAACGCTGGCCGCGCCGCCATCCGGCACAAGGTAGTAGAAAAACCGCGGTTTATCCCCATGGCTCAGGCACAGGTCCAGCATGGTCAGCTTTGTGCCCTCAGGCAAAGCCTCGGAAAATTCCAGCGTAAGCGGCGTGCTGGCGCTGTTGGGAATATAGAAGAATCCATAAGACACGGTGAAGGCGCTGTCCGCCGCCGCGGATACCGCCGTGGAAATCGGCACGCCGTCTTTTGTGGTGAGCCGGTCTAAAATTTTTCCCGTGGTAGAATAGATCACCGTGGTTTCAATGGTAAAGGGGACAAACTCGCTTTCCAGCGTATCATAGTTGCCGGTGCCCGCAACCGATGCCTTTACATAGTAGCTGCCCGCTTCCTTAGGCGTTTCACTCAAGGGCTGGCTCAGATCCGCCGCCGCGTAATATGAAAAGGCAACTGCGCCCCATTTTGCCGAGGCCCTGGGGTTGGGCGCCGAGCCAAATTGGACGCTGGGGCAGGTCAGATCAGCGGTCCAATGGTTTGTACCCTTTGTGACGGTGAAGCTATTTTCCCCTTCCAGTGAGGTGAAGGCCGCGGCCGAGATTTTCCAATATACCGTTTTACTGCCCGCGTCAGTCATGGTTGGGGGCGTTTCGCTCCAGTTCAGGTTATCGGTGCTGTATTGAACCTTCGCTTGGGCGGGATAGCCCACGGTTACCATAAAGGTGTGGGCATTGCCCGTATACTCCGCTGAATAATCCTCAGCTTTACAGGAAATATTTCCTTCTTTTCTCAGCGTGATTTCCAGGCTGCCGTACGCGGCCGAATGATGGATGGTAAGCGTGTTGGAATCCGCCGAGTAATCGTTGATATCCGCGCCATCCCGCTTCACCGACTGGATCTCCATGCCGTCAGAAAGAAGGACGGCTAAATCCCCGTTTGCGGTAATAGAGTGGGTGGGGGCCGCCGCGCCGTTTGGCAGCGCATAGCTGACCGCGCAGGCGGTAAAGGTGGTTTGCGACGATATGGTATGGGCCGCGCCCGCCGCCGTCAGCTTGCTGCCGTCATGATAGCCCGCCAGGGCGCCGGCCGTCAGCTTGACGGAATAAGGAAGCGCGCCTGTCAGCGAGTTGGTTGTGTAAGTATAGCTTTGCGCCGTGATTTGTTCGCTTCCCCCGCTGGACAGGGTCAAAAAGCCGCCGTTTTGAGTAATGCCGATCTCGCCGCTGCCGCCGATGGGGGAATAGGCGGTTCCGGAGGAACTGATATACAGCGAGTCTGAGCCGCTGACTGACAAATCGAATACCGCGCCCTTCTGCACCAGAATAGCGGAATAGCCTGTGGATACAAGGTTATTATTGAAGCTGGACGCGGTGGCGCTGACGGCGCCGCTGTCCACCTGGATCACATTGCCGCTTCGCTGGGCGACTAACCGGTCGATATGAATCGCGTGCGCTCCGTCCTTTACCATGAGCATATGGGAAGTGGGCAGGCCGCCGGAGGTGAGGAGGAAGTCTCCCGTATATTCTGGCAGCGTATAGCCGCCGATGGTGACGCTGTCACTGTTTATAGTGGCGTTGACGGTGGAGATATCCAGCGATACCCGGGGCGCCTTATTTTCCGCGCGGGTCACAAACAGCAACTCCGTGTTGGAGGTGACTGTCAGCGCATAGGCATACAGGCCGTTTTGTGAGCTTTCCGCCGGGAAAGAAGCCATGGAGGAATCGGCGGAACGATAGGCGTCCACGGCATAGTAGCCGCCGCTGTCATACGTCTTGGCCTGCACCCAGAAAAACAGCACGTCGCCCGCCGGTACGGTCTGCGTGCCCGAAACAGCCGTTGTCCTTTCCGCGTCGGCATACACGGTAAAGCGGTCATCATAGGGGAAATGCACTGAATAATAGGCTTTTGCCGAGTTGTATTTTAAAATACCCGCGGATTTCGCCAAAATACTGCCTGTAAATTCGTTTCCGTTGGCCGTGGCCTGAGTCAGCTCTGTGTTTTCCGGCAGCCATAGGTATAGGGTGCCGTTGCCATCGGTCCGCACGTCCTTCATGCCGTAATCCGCCGCGTTGATGGTATCCACAAGGCTGTCTGTCACCCGCTGGTCCGCGTCGTACAGTGTGGCCCTGGTGAGGTAAACATTGCTCCCGCCGTTGGTCGGCGTTTTGGACATCATAGCGTCCAAACTGCCGCCGGTGACGGTAATGGCGGCCTCGGCATAGCCGAAGGTATCAGAGAAGCCGCCGCCGATTACGCCGCCCGTTGTTACCGTGCCGCCGGAAATAGAAACATCAGCGCCGCCGCCTGCTAAATCAATGGAGTTGCCGCCGCCTATGGCTGTGCCGCCAGTGACCTTGGCTGTGATGTTCCCGCCGGAAATCGTAACGCTTGCGTGCCCTCCGATCTGCTTTGAAGAGCCGCCGGCGCCGATGGCGACCCCGGCCGCGTTTATGTTTTCCGTGAAAATGACGCCGCCTGAAATGGTGATCTCCGCATCGGCCCCCACGGCGTTGGTGCCGCTGCCACTGCCAATGGCGGGGGCGTTGCCGTTTTGAGTGGCGCTGATCCTCCCGCCGGTGACGGTGATTTCCGCGAAGCCGTTGCTGCCGCCCCCGATACACGCTTCAGCGCCGCTGTTCTTTGCCGTAATGGTGCCGCCGGCGATGGTCAGCCCCGTAGCCGTTGATTTATCCCCGGTGGCGCCAATACAGCTGAAACGGCCCTTTTTGGTAGCGTCGATGGCGAGGGAACCGTCCTGCTTTCCATCTCCCGCCGCGCTGGTGATTTTCAGGGTGGAAGCCGACCGGCCCTCTCCGGTTCCATGGCTGTCCTCGTCGATGGTATAATAACAAATGGTATTCAGTTTGTTTTCGCCGCTTAAATAAAGGGTAACGTGCTTTTCGGCGCCCGGATACGCGGGGATGTAGATGCTGCTGTCTGTGGCGCGGTTATTGTCGTCCCCTGTGTTGGTAAAAATTCTGTCCACATTAATATTATCCAGCACCACCTGGAAGCTTAGGCCGTCCCCGACAAAGGTGACGGTGTTGGTTGTGGCGGTTTCCGGATTGCTCTGCTTGATGATATAGTAATTGCTCTCGTTGTGCGCGCCGGCCACATCCCCGCCGGCGCTGTCCTTGCCGGAATAGTCTGCGCCAAGTACGACGGGGCCGTTGGCCAGGTCAAAGACCACAGTGCCGTTGGTGAGATCCCCGCTGCCTCCGCTTGCCACCGAGCCGGAGAAGGCGTATATGCCCGCTTGTGCAGCCGTGACAGCCGTACCAACAGGAAGCCAAAGGGACAGCTTGCCGTTTTCGTCGGTTTTCACATCATTCGCGCCGTAAGCGCCGGACGACAGCGTAAAGGCATCCACCGCCATATCGGCCTGCGGCGTACCGTTGCTTTTCAGCGTAACGGCGGTCTGCTTTACTTCCGCCGTGCCGTCGGCAGTGGGTGTCCCCGTTATGGTGCCGGTGACACTGCCGCCGTTGATTTGAACCGTTGTCGCGGCATAGTCTTTTGCGGTTTCATTATATCCGCCGCTGATGGCGTTTTTGCTCGCCGCGTATGCGGCCACCGTGCCGCCGCTGATGACGATGTCTGCTTTTCCCGCGGTTATCCCAGGGGAAGCAGCCGTACTGCTCAGGCCGCCCGCGCCGATGGCAACGCCCAATGCGCCCTGATTGGAAGCGATAACCGTTCCGCCGGTAATTTCAATTTTGGCGTTAGCGCCGGCGGCGCTGCCCCCGCCGCCGCTGCCAATGGCGGCGGCGTTACCGGTGGCCTTTGTGGCGGTGATATAGCCGCCGGTGATCCTGATATCCGCATAGCCGTTGCTGCCCCCGCCGATGGCCGCTTCAAAATCGCTGCTGGCGGCGGTAACCGTGCCGCCGGCAAGGGTCAGCCCTGTGGCGGGAGACCTGGATCCTGTGCCGCCAATGCCGGTGTAGCGGCCGCGTTCCGTCGCGTCAACGGCCAAAGCACCTTCCAGCGAGCCGTCGCCGGCGGCGCTGGTGATTTTTAGCGTTGAGGCTGAAGTGTTCCCTCCGTTGAGGTCATCCGCTGAATAAGTATAGTAGGCAATGTTATCCATGGAATTATTGCCGCTTAAATATAAGGTGATATGCTTCACGTTATCGCTGTATGCGGGAATAAAGATGCTGCTGTTAGCCTCGATAGCGGCGTCGGTACCGTCCCCGCTGACAAAGGTTTTACTAATATTGACCCCGGCCAGCTCTACCTGGAAGGTTAAATTGTTTCCCTCAAACTTGATGCCGTTTGCCGTCGCGGTCGCGGCGTCGCTCTGTGTGACGATGTAGTAATTATCCGTTTTGTGAGGGCCTGTTACGGTATTTCCCTCACTGTCATAGCCGGAATAGCTTTCGCCCAGCACGACGGGGCCTTGGGCCAGGTCAAAGGCCACGGTATTGCGCGCGGCGGATTTTGCGGCCACATAGAGGGAAAAGCTTTCCGCGGTGAATTCCAACGTGTCTTCCGAAAGGCTTTGGGGCGCAAGGGACTCTACCAGGTCAAGTTGCCGCGTCTGCTCGTTTTCCGTAAGGTGAAGAACGCTCACGTCCTTGCCAGGCAGGTTTTCGATATTGCGGATATTCACCGTAACGCTTTCACCATATTCATTGGGCTGGTACCTGGCGCCGTCCACCAAAATGGCGATGTCCAGCGCGAAGAAAATTTCGGGGGTATCGCTGCCGGTGGCCTGTGACACCAACCCCAGCAGCTCATCGGTCAATGGGGCTTCTTCCGCGGAAACCTCCGCGCCCTCTGGCAGATTGCCGCTGATCTCCACCAGCCGCGTGCCCACGGCTTTGGAGATGGTCTGCGGGGTTAAACCGCGCGGCGCGCTTTCCCACAGGGCGGTGAGGCTGGCCTCCGGCAGAATACAGAAGCTGTGGGCCTCCAGTGCGCCGCCGTCCTTTCCGCTGGCTTTCCAGCCCGCGAAACGATAGGCCGTCCCCGGGTTTTCGGGAGACGGCAGGCCGGTTTCCTCATAGCTGGGAAGAAATATCCCGTTTCGCGTCACCGGCGCCTCGTAGGAGACGCTGGTTTCAAAGCTGTCTCCAAAGGATACCGCTGTCCGGGACAAGATTTCCACATAGCCCGCGCTGCCCGCCGCCGTGATAAAACTCTGGTTTTGACCTTCCGCGCATTCAAACACGCCGAGCTGGCCGGGAAAAAAGATTTCTTCCCCCAGCTCCTGCTGGGCGATATAGCTGACTGTGGATTGCGGATCGTTATCAGCCGGCGCCGGTTCCCCAGAGCTTCCAGTTTCCGGGATAAGCCCAGCTGCCTTTGCGCCAGGCTGGGACCCGGCGTTTTGCGCTGATTCGTCAATGGCGCTCTCTCCGCCGCTTAGACCCGGCTCCTCGTTAGTCTCTGGTTCCGTTCCCGGCTCCGTCCCGGTGCCGGCGTCCTGCTCCACCCTTGGCTTTGGCGCTATGGCTGGCTCTTGGGCGGTGGAGGTTTCCGTTAGAATATCGGCTTCCACAAATTGATTCGATAAGTAGGTAAAAGCGGGAGCCGATTCCGCGCTGTCGCCGGAAAACGCCCTTTCGCCGATGATAATGACAGAAGGGGGAAGCGTCAGCGTACCTCCTAGGTTTTCGCAGTTATAAAACAAATAATCGCCGATGGAGGTGACGCCGTCCGCGATTTCAACTTTCGTAATCAGCTGCCGTTCCTGATAAAACGGCGCGCGGTTTCCATCCGTATTCAGGTAATCGTAGGTGCCGCCTGCGCCCTCAATGGAAAGAAGCCCGCTTTCCGAAAGAGAGGCAGTGACATGGTCGCCGATTTGATAGCGCCTTTCCAGACCGGAGGCGTGAGAAACGAACAGTCCGGAGCTGACAGCTGACAGCATGAGGCACAGCACGATAAGCAACGCCATGCACCTGTTGAACTTGATATGACATGCTTTCCGCATCCCGTTACCTCCTTGCCGTGTGAAATAAGTTATTTTGATAGGGTGATTGTGCCGCCGCTCAAGATCTGTTCGTTGGTGGTTAGATACTCCGCGGCGGTGCGCTCAAAGAAAACGAGACAATAATGCGTATTTGGGGAAAGGCCGGACAAGGCGCCGCTTGTGCCGGAGGTCCAGCCGGCCATCAGCTGGTTTGTGTTGTCAGGGGCTAGGTCCGCGGCGTAATGAACGGTGATCGCGTCTGTTTTTGCCCCGGTATATAGGTCAAGGGTGAGGTAATAACCCTGGTCGGTCACCTTGTAAACAGTGCTTTCTCCCGGGTCCTGGAACAGAAAGGTTGCGGACAGGGTTTTGGCGTAGGGATAGGTGGACGTGACAGTGACCTTCTTCGTTTCTCCCGGTTTCCCCGACAGCGTGTACTCCGCGCTGTTCTCCAAACCGCCGTTTAAGGTTTGGGTTCCGGCGTTTCCGGTTCCGTCAATCGTATAGGAGATGGTATCCCTTGTGATATTCAGCCCGTCATGGTTGGCGATTTTAATGTTCACTGATCCGGTGTAAACCGTGTAGGCGGCGCCGCCTTCCTTCAAATAGTCGCTTTCAAAGTAAAAGCTGGCGGGGGTGGCGACCTGCTGATCCTCTGATTTCAGTACGTAACGAGAGAGGGTAACCGAGCCGATGGACAGCGCCGCCACGCAGGCGACCGCTAAGGCGGCCAGCAGTACATAATTTTTCTTTTTTTCGCTTTCCTGCTTGTATCGATGCCATTTCATTGGGCTTCAGTCTCCTCTCATAAAAGATTCAGCTCTCCTGCTTGGAATCCACCGTTATGGTGACTAAATCAATTTCATTTGTCAGCGCAGGAGCGGCATTGCCGCTGGGCCACGACACGGTCAGGATATAGGTGTGCGTGGTTGGCTCCGTATAGGGCAAAAGGCCGCCGGTCCAGACAAGAGGGTTACCGCCCTGGACCAGGGCGTGGCCGGTGGTAGGAGTATCCTTGGTGGAAAGCGAATAAGCCAGCGGCAGGTTGCCGGTGGTTTCTATAGAGACCGTATAGCTTTGCGCCACCTCGCTGACGGCGCCGTCCTTCCGGTTGCTCACTTGAATTTCTATGGCGCGGGTATCCCCCGGAACCATCCCCTTCAGCTTTTCGCTCAAATCAATCTGGCTGTTCAGCGCCACCTCTGCAATGTTGGCTGTTCCGGTGCCTGTGGCCTGAGAAGCGAACCGGGAATAGGACGCTCCAAACACCAGCGTACACACAACGGTTAAAAAGAGTAAATAGCAAATGATCCGCCCGGGTACTAAGTGCTTTTTCATGAGGCGCCTCCCTTTTTTCGATTTTGTATCCTTCTCCAGCCCTCTGGAACCAGCAGCAGGAGAAGCCCCAGCAGCAGAATCGCCGTCATGCCGGCCGGTGTGCGCAGAAACAGGATGGCCTGACCGAGACCTGGAACCACCAGAACCACCTTGCCTAAAATCCGTTCATTGGGCACAGGCTGGAAATCCTGGGCGTTGTTGAAATCCCCTTTGGTGGTAAAGCCCCTGGGGCTTTCTTCCACAATCCGGTGGGTGGTCAGGGCGCCTTCGTCTTGAAAGGTGACGACATCTCCCACCCTGTAATCCGCTTCTTTGTGGATAATCAGAAAATCACCGGCGGAAAACGCCGGCTCCATGCTGCCGGACAAAACCGTCAGCTGGGCGTATCCAAATAGGTACGGGGGATCCTGGTGAAATATCGCCCTTGCCGCCATCTGCCAAAGACTCAGGGCCAAAACCAGTCCGAGCAGGGACAAAACCACCCTCTGTATTATTTTCCCCAGGCGCTTTCTCATGGATGTCAAGCACCTTCTTCTGCGTGTATTTTCATGGCTAAAGTATAGGTCAGGTTTCTTCCGCTTCCGGCAATGGTGTCCTTCTTATTATTTCCTTCAGGCGGCCATACCCAGTCTAAACGGTAGGTTACGGCGTCCCCGGCGGCAATGGCGGCGCTTAATGTGATGGCGCTGCCGTTGAGTGAACCGGAAACCGCCTTTCCTGTCAGCTTATTGCCTTTGGCATCCAGCGGCGTCAGGGTAAAGGAAAGGGGCAGGTGCACGCTGCTTTCGGTTAAATTTACCTGAATACGCAGGTTGGACCTGCGGTTGTTTTCCAGCCGGAAAAGGTAGTAGCCGGAGGAACCGGGCGCGATCTTATCCCGGGCGCCGGAGGTGCGGTTATAAAAAAGATCGATGGTGCGGTCCTGTGTCCATTCCATATAGCTTCCGTCTGTATTCTGCCCATAGGCGTCCAGCGTACCGTCATCCGGTATTTCAGGTTCTGACGGGGTTTCAGAGCTGGAAGGTGTTTCAGAGCTGGAAGGTGTTTCAGAACTGGACGGCGTTTCAGATTCACTAGGCGCCTGGGAACTGGCAGGAGACTCCGATTCATCCGGCGGGTTTGCCGTGCTGGAATTTTCCGGCTGGGAAACCTGCGACGATGGATTTGGATTTCTGGAAGAACTGGGGTTCTCCGGCCTTGACGAGGGGGCGGGGTCCGTTGGTTCCACAGGCAGACCGCCCTCGATGGGGGCCACGGTTCCGCCGTCCACGATCACTCCGGTTTGACCCGGCGTTTCGTCTTTCTCTCCCGGCTTTTTGATCTGTCCGCCAGGCTCAATCACCGTGCCATCCGGCAGCGTTACCACGCCGTCGGAGGAAACCTGGATGCCGTCCGTTGTGAGAGGCTTATTCACGGTTACCGTATCGTCGGGCAGGAGGATCCGGGTAGGGTCGTTTTGATCCGCGCCTGGGAATACCACGCTGCCATCTGGGAGAAATACATTGCCCTGAGGCGTGACAATCACGCCGTTTTTGACAGAAGCGGACCCCGTGGGGGTAGTCACAATGCCGCCTTTCGTGGCATAAGAAAATTGAGGCTGGATCGTCAATGTTTGCGCGTCAAGCTGGAATACGATTTCCAGCACGCGGATATCAACGGCGATTTCCAGGGTATAGCGGCCATGATCCCGCTGCTGGATAGAAACGTTTTTGGCCGCTGTATCTCGGACAATATTGATTTTACATTGGGCCGCCGTTGACCCATCGGTATTAAAAATAGAAACAGTATGTTCTCCCTGGGGGACGTTTTCAAACAGGAAGCCGCCGTTAGAACTGGAGACAGCGGTAAGCGGGTCGCTGTGCAACTCCAGCGTACGCCCGGCGGCGGGCGTTCCGTCTGGGTAGACGATCTGTCCGGCTAGATGCAGGACGGCCTGCGCGTCGGACTCCTCCGGTTCTAAAACAATGGTGTCTATGATCTGGCCCAGAGGCGGCGCACCGGTATTCCGGCCCAGCACATATCCTAAAATACTGGAGGAGATAAACGCCAGCACCAGAAGAATTAGAATGGCCGGCATCCAGGGGCGCCTTTTTCCCGCCGCGTTGTTTTTAGCGGGAATATCCTGATTTTTCATGGCGTTTCCTCCTTTTGAAAAAATCATATGACAGCCTTTGGCAGGCAGCAGGGCTTTCCATGCTGCCTGCCAAGGGCTGTAAAGCTCTCGGCCCGCCCCGGCACAGGGGGCGGGAAAATTTATGTTAAGAATTTGCCGCGACAGTCTGCTGCGCGCTCAGCGTGACCTTGAATTCAAGATCCTTCGCCGCGGTACCGGCCGTGGTGTCGTTGGTATTGTTGGCGTCATTGTTTTCCCACTGCCAATAGATGGTTTTTTCAACTGCTGTGCCTACGTCGCCAAGGGCCACCTTCGTAAAATCAGCATCGTTGGTCCACTCGTTTTGATAGGCGGCATCCGAATAGAATTTCACATTGCCCGCCGTTGCCGAAAAGGCGCTCTTATCCAGCGCGACCTTATATTCATAAGCAACTTCGGAGCCTGTGCCGTCAATTTTGATCTTGATTTCGCCTTTATCGCCAGGGGCTACGGCGTCGCTTGCCACATTGCCGTTAGCTGTTTTGGTGCCGGCAAGGGTAAAGGCGAAATCCGTAGTTTCCGCAGCGCCATTGCCCTGACTGAACGCAACCTTCCAGGCAGCGATGTTGGCGGTGCCAGTGCCGGTAATGTCCGAAGCATACCGGGCAAGGGTTCCGCCCAGCAGACAGGTGCTCACAAGAGTAAGCGCCAGTGCCAGGACGCCTATCCGTGCAGTAAACTTTTTTTTCATGGAAAATCCCCGCTTTCCTTATTTTTGGGAACCGTGCTGAAGGCAACTCTCACAGACACGGTCCCCGTGTGCCTGCGGCACTCTATTACCCAGGCACATTGATAGCGCCCGGTTATGTAAAGGCCTTCTTTCCCACGCTGTGCCCATGGAAAGACAGGCCATTGCATACTATTTAAAATTTAGGTGACGGAAAAAGGATCTTTTTATTATTCCGTTTCTTCCGTTCTGCTGTTTTTCAAAGCGGCAATCTCCGCCTCCAACTGGGCAGTGCGGCTTGCTTCCGCCTTATCCATCCGGCGCCGCCGCCAGATGTCCCAGATAATAAACAGCAATAGCGGGCAGATGATAAAAATCACCATGCCGATGGGCGTCTGCATAAAAAGGATGAAGCTGCCCAGCCCCCCGACCCGCGCGCCGTTCCAAACGCCCTGGATTTGGTCTGGTTCTACAGGCAGGCTGTCTTCCGCGTTGTTGGCGTCTCCCTGGGTAATATACTGAATTTTTCCATCTTCTCCCACAGACATGCTTATAATGCGGTGCGTGACCGCTTTGCCGGAAGAAAGATAGCAGATGATATCGCCTTCCTTCAGGCTGGCCGTATCGGCTTCTTGAATAAAGATCAGGTCTCCTGTCTGAATTTTTGGCTCCATGGACCCGGAAAGCACCACGGTAGGCTTGACGCCGAACACGCCGGGGAGATCATCCGGATGTATGTAACTGCCAACGATCAAAACGATATTGACCGCAATAATCGGAATAAAAATAACACACAGCACAATCCCGGCGATTGTGGAGGGTGTGATTCGCTTTTTCTTTTCTTTGTCCATAGGACAGCCTCCTGCATCTATTTATTATTTTTAACTTACTGGTTTACCGTCGCTGACTGAAGCGGAGAAAAGGGTATTTGTAAAATTATGTTTGGAATAACCTTTGTGACATAAAAAGCCGGCTTTGCATTATGCAAAGCCGGCTTGGCAATAGGCAACTGGCTGACTTTATCCCAAATATATACAGGAAAAAGCCCCTCTAGCTTTGCGGCACTGCTTCACAACAGTTGTGCTAAATGATTAACTTGTTTTCAAAAAATCAAATGGTCCCTATCGTACGGTAAAAAGCGACTGTTTTTAAATAATTTTGAGCGTTTACTGCGCTTTTTCTATACAATTTAAAGGGCTCCAGCAGATTACACAATTTTTCATATAAAGTGTATCACTTCTAGCTGCTTAATTCAAGTCTTTTAATAAAAATATTTATGCTATTTTAACAATTCATAATCATATTTATACTGTGAAATTAAATAGTAAATGTATTTTTCCATAAGTCATAAGCCAATTTATCAAGCTTTAAATATTCTTTTCGGATTTTATCCCATGAAGGGTTTTCCTTTTTTTGCATGGAAATGCAATCTGTCCAAAGCAAGTAAAAATATTATTGGAGATCGGATTCGTGTTTGAAGAAATTTTATCTATTTAGAAAAACCGGCGGAAATCAAGAGGGATAATACAGTAGGATAAAAAAGCTAGCTTCATAGCTGGCCTTTTGAATGGCACAAATTCCATTTTGACATGGGTGACGTTATTAAAAGGATTCCCGTCAAAAATGCGGGCGCAAAACTAAACGCCCCCACAAAGTGAGATGCACGGCTTGGAAGCGGCGCCCCGCCGCTGGGCGGAGACGGTGGGATTCTGCCTGCGGGATAAAAAACATGCCACCGTCATGTTTTTCCAGTCCGCGGGCCGCCGCACTGTTCTCATCTCCAACCTCCAAAAGGAAAAGCACCAACCTCCGGCTGGTGCTTTTCCTTTTGGAAGGGTTGACTGAAATAGATGCCGGTAAAACCGCGTGCATCTCAGTTTCTTATAGAAAAAGAGCCTGAACGCGAAATGCGTCCAGACTCAGTCTGGTGGCGGAAGCGGTGGGATTCGAACCCACGAGCCCGTGAGGACTACCTGATTTCGAGGAAAGTGTGGGCCGGAAAATCCAGGTATATCGCGGCGTTGGGGCGTATTACGCTGAGTAACTAATGCTGATTCAACGGGAAATTCGTATGGAAGCGTTTTAGATATTAACCGCTTTTACAAAAAGAATCTTAGTGGCTTGGTACCATTTTGTAACCATGTCACCAAAGGTGAAGGCCCATTCTGTCAAGAAACAGTCTGGGCCTTTTTTGTTTTTACTCACTTCTGAGATGATAATGTTTGGAGATTGCGTCCGTGGGAAGACCTTATGGCTGAATCTTCAGATTAGCTTTGTGAACTCTATCCATTGTATCGCAGCAATGCTGGGCCGCTTCACGGGACCCGCCTTCGGCCCCGATCAAGTATCGGATAGCGGCGTCCATATCCATAGCTTCAACCTCTTCGGATAACTGTTCGAGTTCAGCCATCCGGTTATCCTGATATTGTTTTCTCATTGCACAGAAATCAATGATGTTGTCTTGCATTGGCTCACCCTCCTTGGATTACTTTATCTTAATTATAAGCCCTAGTCAAAGTAATCACAAGGAGAACACCCGCACACAGACTGTTTTGCAAAGACGCCGGAATTTGTCATCGACGCCGACGATTTTTATTCATTTGTTTTTTCCGCAATCCCTTTATCGAGATAAACACATAAATGCTCCGCAATAGCTTTTGCCAGCATGGGCGGTACAGCATTACCTACTTGCTGATATTGGGAATCCTTTGGTCCGCAGAAAATAAAACTATCTGGAAATGTCTGCAAACGGGCAGCTTCTCGAATGCTCAAGGCCCGATGCAACACAGGATGAATCCACATCGACTTGCGGACGTTCACTACTGTACCAGAAGGTTCATTATATACCAGTCTGAGATATATAGTATTTTGTGTTCGTTTGGAGTCTGAGTAACTTTTTTTAAGATGCTCAGGAAGGTTATGAAAATTTTGCCCCTGCTCAATCGCTTTGAACCTCTCAAGAGCGAGTTTGGTGGTTTCTGTAGATATATGGTTAAACAGTACATCGGTGTCCCGAAGAGATAAGCCTAATGCAGATGTCCCATTCGGTGCTTTCTCAAGAGGAATCCCCTTACTGCCCTCGGCCGCATTAGTAGCTGCCGCGATTTTTTCTATGTCCCATATCGCATCGTGGACGGTTCTGAATTCACCTTCTTTAAATTTCCCCTTGGGTAATTCAACGCTGTCTGCGATTTCTTTTTTTACGCCTATTATCACATATCGCATACGCTTTTGAGGTACACCAAAAGCTGCCGCCGACAGAACACCTTTATCAATAGTGTATCCGTTGCGGCCTGCCCCCAAAATAGACATTATGTAATCTAAGACAGACATGGATTTAACATGAGCGATTAATCCATCATCAACTGAAAAACGCTCAACTGCGATGGAATTGTCCTTGATTTCCTTCGCTTTTGAAAGCATGCGCTGCAGTAAAATGGATGGTTTTATTGCTTCACAAAGCCCATCCACCACATTGCTATCAAAATAACGGCGCAATGCACCTCCTGCAATTTGGCTCTGCATAATAATATAATTATCTTCTTTGCACGCAATTAACTTTTCAGCAAATGCAGCTAATCTTCGTTGGTGCTTAGTTAAAGCTGCCTTGAGCTTCTCTGTATTATTACGATTCTTATAAACTACATTTAAAGCGAGGTAATCTTTTTCTTCCCATAAATAATCAGCAATCATATTTGGATCTGAAACAATATCTATTACACCATCAAACACAAACTCCTCTTCAAGGAGTTGTATCTGTGAATCAGCGGTAGCAATACTGTATTCTCTAATATCATCCGCATCTTCGTCAGAAACGAAGAAACGATGAACTTGCGATTGAAGCATACTGACATTCTCCATTACGAATGCTTTAGGATTTAAATGAAGAACAGCTTTTACAAACTTCTTTACCAAAGAATTATTAAGACTTATGGCATGATTCTTTTGTCGGTTGGCATTGGAAAATCCTTGGCACGGCGGACCTCCGATGACAATATCTATCTGCCCAAGTTTTTGTTTTGTTTCTTCTGACAGAGCATCTTTAACATCGCTGTACATACAGCTGTTTTCTATTTGATGATTGTGAAGATAGGTTTGCTGTGCACTGGGGTTTACTTCAAATGCAGCTTTTACAGTATACCGTCCAGTCTGAAGGAATCCGCAGCTAAGTCCGCCTGCACCTGCAAATAAGTCCACTAGACTGTATTTATTTACTGCTTGTTCACTCATAGCTTGAATCCCTCCTCATATAATCTTTGCAGCAACGCAATCAGCTTTTTGCTTTGTGCCGGCGTTGGCACTTTTAACGGCAGCTGACAGGCGATCCGCAATGCTGTGCATTCATCAGGTGTAATCATCCGTTTATTTAAAGCAAAATCCATTGCACTGCGCCATTGTTCAGGGCGGATTTCCACCACCCTCGTCATTGCATCCGCATCCATTTCTAGTCGCCGATCTGCCCTAGCCTCTTTAACGACGGCCCTCATAGCATCCTGCCCGACCAAACAATTCTCAATTTCGCTGGGTAACTTATATTCGATACTCTGAACACTGTTCCAGCATCCTTCGCGCTTGCACCACTGGGTGACGTTTTCTACGCTGCGCTTGGGGTCTGTGAGTTTCTCATATACACATTCGGATAATTCTGCAAGTATGTTCTGCACCGCAGATGGAACGATTTGCCGAGTCCAGATTCCCATCAAATCCAAGTCTTTTCTGGGGAATTGCACCTGTATTAGTTTATGCAGAATTGCTATTGTGTACGTTACAATGTTGGCTCGGTATCCCTGCTGATACCACGGCTGATGCGGTATTATCATTTCAGTATACCTGAAAATCAGACATAGGGCAACAGATTCTTGAAAATATTTGTCCCCGAAAAGCAATCCTTCATCCTTATCCCAAGCATCGCTGATTTTTTGCGCAAACTCTGTGAAGTTGGTCTGCGCTCCCTTACTGACGATATGTGGATGCCCATCCCAGGTGTTACGCACTTTTGCAAGATCAGTTTTGGTAATGAGCTGTTTTTTAGGGTTTTGCAGCAGGAATTTTTTCTTTTCACTGGCGTTCATCCGCATTTGTTTCTGAAGATATTGCCCACGCGCTCTTTCGTAAAACCATTTTGTTTCAAATTGCAATCCGCCGGTTCCTCTTGCTCCCAGACGTTGAGAACAGCGTTCCATCTGAACATGAAAGGGATGCGTAGAGAAAAAGTCTGAATCGCTGACCTTGTTTTGACTATTTGATGAACGAGATATGTTCTGAACCAACGCTGCTGCAGCATCATCTTCAAGCGTCCGGTTAATCACAGTCAGCTTCATTTGAACAAAAATTACGCCAAGATTGGCTTTGTCTTTATAGTTATATCTTGCGCTGGAAAGGGATGCTGTCGTCTGCCCGCCGTTAATAATTTGAAAATCCCTTGCTGACACAAGAAATAATCCCTGTTCTGTATGTTCAAACTGTACATCCATTGCTGTTGCTGATATACCATTGTTATAGGCAAAGAACCGCTCCGGCTGCTGTAGAATAGTGGTTCGTATCTTCTTGTTTACTGCGACTTTTGTGGAAAGAAACGAACGGACGTTGCCTTCCAGCAACGAACTGCCATATCTATCATAAAGGTCTGCAAGTGCAGTTCCAGGAATTATGCAGAGATAACTTTTAAAGTCGTCAGCAACGACACTGCTGGCTTCTAAGCAGGGGATGCCATTGCTGGTGTACTCCTTAAAATCGATCTCAATGATGTGCCGTCCTGTATCAGAACCGCAAAGCTGAAACAGACGCTCGATATCCCAAATCTGGCACTCCGACGCAACTCCATCAATAGTATCAGATTCAAGTATTTTGATAGTTGTGCTGATACTGGCAGTCGTAAAAATCAGCAACTGGTACTTGCGGGTTTCTTTTCGTTTTTCTCGCAGCAGATCTACTAAATCTGAACACGGCCGGCTCATCTCAACATTTCGGTGAAGCTGGGTGTTAAGGGCATCATCAATAAAATAAATCAATCGGTTCTGCAGTTGCTTTGCCTGTGTCTTCGTAAGAGTACGATCATCATCTGATATATCATAATCCGCAATGATCAGGCTCATTGTCTTGTCGAATTCATCGTAGGCATATCCATCAACACGCAGTTTTCGATTTTGCTTTCCCGCTCCTTCAAAGTATGAAGAAGTAAAATCTAAGAGATATTCGGCTTCTTGTAAATAGCGGGCAAATGAACTGACAAAAGAAGCGCAAGAACCTTCTCCGGTTGCAAGAGCATCAGCTTTAATATCTTCTATAAAATCTTTTCTGAATTCCTGCGCATCCATTTGTTACTCCTCCAGCCAGTCTGTTATAGACGGTAAATCTATTTCATAGTGCACCGCTGACACCTGTGCGGGAACATTTGCCTTTGTGAGTTTTGGAAATGACTCATTCACAAGGTATCGTTGTGTGCAGGAACAGAAATACTTTTGTTCGGAATATTCCTGTAAATCCATATAACCGTACGCGCTTAGTTTTGCACGGAACAGATCAAGTGCGTCGGCGTCACCAATTAACTTGGAACTAATTCTCCGAACAGTATCATTAAGCGAAAATGCTCCCATCTTTTCCGGTGCAACCTTATCAATCCGTTTAATGACTAACTCACCCTCATCCGAACAGTCAAGCTGTTCCAAAGAAGATATTGTAACACTGATCGCAGATGCGCCGGTGCTCTTGATTTCAAACCAACCGTCTGTATAGATGAAATCTTGATCTGCACCATCCGGGCCTACCCATCCCTGTATTGCAGCAAACAATGTCCCGGAAGAAGTAATCCGCTGCTCCAAAAATAAAAGCTCGCCAAGTAATCCCTTGCGGCTATGCTCATCCATAAGACCGCTGTGCTGCGTTTCTAACAGCTTGCTCCATTGCTTATAGCGGCTGATAACTAGTTTGAGAGCTTCCGCCTCGGTGACTGCCGAACGAGAATGCTCAATCACATCACAGCAAAGAATGGCGAACACACCCTGCTGCTCGCTGCGAAGCAGCTCAAAGGACAGCGTCCAGCGGTTGTCCGATTCACGTCTGCGCCTGCTGACTATCATTGACTTCGAGGATTCAATTGCAGTAATTTCCGCATCACAGACAAGCAGCAGTGTTCGCTGGCTGATGGACTGATAGCCGATATGCCACTCCAGCGGATGATCTGTATCAATCTGCAAAAATCCCCCATCCGTGTACCTAATGCTGCTCCATTGCTTTTCGAGGATTTCAGGAGTTATCTTCATTCGTCTTCGTCCTCCTCAGCATCATAGTAATTCTTCAGTTCGACCATATTCACCATGTAATAGGCAATTTTTTCTTCCCCGATTGCAGGAACACCAATTCCCAATGCAAAAAGGTAATCAGGAATCTCGCAGCCATCATCTATTTGAGTTTTCGGGTTGGAACGGTCTACAGCAATGACATGGAGCATTAGAATAGGAGGACGCTCGATTTGGAGGTAAGCACTGTCGGGAATATGAGATTTACCGCTGCTTTCCCGAAAATTTTTCTCGGCTTCACTGCGCTGCTGATCCGTTAAGCCAACTTTGGTTGCACCGCCGGCACCTACGCGGACTTTTGTTCCGCTAATGCTGATTTGCTCATTTGTCGCTTTTACAATACGATTTTCCGGCTTAATCAGCAGGGTATCATCACCGCAGATTAATTCAACTGCATTTTCCTTAACAGCACCTTCCGCAATGACAACATCCCAGTCTGCCATTTCATTACAGCTGCTGATAAAGTCCGCAAGAGCGGACCCTTGGAAAGATAAATGCCAAGGGTGAGTTTTGAAATCCCGAATAAGCTGTGCTATTTCATCCTTGTTGACACCTTCCCAGAAATAAGTCCCTCCTCGTTTGGTTCTGCATCCGGTTTCCGGCAGTCTTTTTACAAACTCCCTGAAGACATGCTCATTTAGACTTAATGAAGCTTCATCAGCCCGCAGACGCGGAGTTTCGAGTAATCGGCCTGATACTGTTATTGGGCGCTTTACGGGGGTAGCTGACCGCATTTTATTCCTTGCGGTTACGATAAGCGAGGCTGGATCTTGGCGAACTTTCAGCCCAAATTCCATAGGTGTGAGATTGGCATCTCTCATTCTGATAATTTCTTGCTTCAATTCTTCAGCAGCTGCTGTTATGTAACCATACCAGTCAATCGCTTCAACACTGATCCATATCTTGAAAAGGTCATCATATCCAGGACGATAACCGAACCAGCGCCCCATTTGGAGGAGCGTATCATACATTTGAGACTTGCGATAAAAGTAGCTTACACACAGTCCTTCAAGGGTAAGCCCTCGCGAAAGGCTATTGCCTCCAACCGCTATTACACGAAGACCCTCTGCCTTGTGATTATAGTAATCCAGCCCGGTCGAACTGCTTTTTTGATTTACTGAACGAACGGCAATCGGCGCAACAGCGGCAAAAAGATATTCACACAAGAACCTGTGCCATGGCATAGGGCAACCCTCTGAACCTGCTTTTTCTGAAAGATTGTGCTTATTCCATACTTCCTTAAGAAACGCAATATTGGAGATTTCATCACTTTTGTGTTCGGGTAAGCAGGCATAATTCTGGAGGTCGGAGCGTACATCTTCAACCCATGTATGAACCAAACCGCTGATTTGATTTTGAACGTCGGTGAATCTGCTGACGTGAATCATCATAGAGCGATGTTCTTTTGTATCGCCGCGAACATCACGAATACCGTTCACAAGCAAGAAATATGCTATTGCCTCTCGCATACTTGGCGGCAGTTCATCGACAATAAGGTCTTTTTTATGATTGAATGGAAAAAAAGCATCCATCTCTTGAGGGTATATTTCCTCAAGGGCTGCTTCAAATTGTGCTTCTTCACCAAAGATACTTTCTGCACCTATATAATTTGTCGGCGGTGCCAACGAATAAATAAAATCCCTCGGGAATAAATCATCATCCCGCATTTCATCAGTTGTTTCCGGGTTAATAAAAATATTTGCATATGGCGTCGCAGTAATTCCAAGGTAAGATGCCTGTCTGAACAATTTCAGCAGGCGGCGAATCGCATCGTTGATGGCTGTCGGATCTTCATCTTCCTTTTTTGTATTAACAGAAGCATTGTCTGCTTCATCGTCAATTAACAGCATGGGAAGATTAATTGCGCCCCGTGCATCAAGATTATTGCTTTTCAGCCATTTAATAAGATTATTAAGAATACTCTTGTTTTTCTTGATAACAAAAAGAACGGTTGTATTTACATTATGTAACGATAAATTTAAGGCACGGAGAATATTCTTATCAAAATCCTTTGTGACCGATGTAAATGTCGCTATTTGCTTCTCTTGTCCATACTTGCCAACGCCAACAGGCACATTTTCAATTTCCTGCTTGGGGTCAAGCAGGTATTGACTCATTCTTCCAGAAAACTCAGCATCGAGGCGCTCCTGCGTCTGCTGACGTAAATTTTCCATCGTTCCGGCAAGAATTATGATAACTCGATAGCCTGTATCTGCCGCCTTATTGCTAATGGCAGTGTAGTTTGCCGTTTTTCCAGATTGTACATCGCCCAGCACAAGGCCGCGCCTTTGAAATGGAGCGTCGCTTTTCGGGTCGCCAAGATAATCAATAATCTCATCCGAAACACGGCCGAGATTTCCAGTTACACGGGGATTCCAATGTTTCACTTCTTCTAAAAACTTTTTGTATCGATTCCAAAAGAAAAAATCCAGTGAGGTGCGCCGTGCAGACAGCCATGGCAGATGCTGCCGCCGGTCCTTTATCAAAACACCCAAATCCATCTGTACAACGATATTTGCTTTAAGTTTACGCTTAATTCCAGTAAATTCTTCATCGCTGACTGGATATAAGGCGGCTAATGACTGTCTCAATGTGTTCACTTCGTCATCAAATACCGCTTCAATAGGCGGAACATCAGGATATTTCGTATTTATAGCTGTAGAAATTATGCCTTCCAGCAGTTCGGCGTTAGTTCCGGGCATGAGAGGTTCCTCCCAACTCATATTTTCTAATAACTTGCGGATAGTGTACAAACGGCTCAGAAACAGCAAGTCTATCCAGTAATTCTGTTTTTGCTGCATCATCAGGAATTTGTGCAAGCAAATCTTGCAATAAGGTTTCAACAGCTTGTGCTGTGGCTTCCATTTCATTTTCTACGGGTTTATCGGAATTCAAATCCAAATACAGCGAACTGAGAGGAAGCCCTTCCTCGATTGCCTTCAATAGATTTTCCAAATTCCGTTTGACCTGCGGAGAAGAATTCTCAAACACCTCGACCAGCGGATGGTCCCGATTTATGGTATAAAAAGCCCCGCCTTGCTTCCCTTTAAAACGCTGCCATACATGAACGATTGAGTCGTGAGTTTCTTTCTTCCCTCTGAATACCCAAGTCCTTTTGCTATGCTCAGCAAGCCGTTCAATGATAGAATCCAAATTATTCCGCACTTCTTCCGGCGGCATTGCGGTAGATTTTTTTATATCCAATGTCCAGAGGCTGTCTAGCTCATTTGGGATATCAACCTGAACACGAGCCAGCTTAGAAAGCTCTGCCTGTCTCATCATCCGGAACCAGGTCCCCCAGACAAGCAATCGTTTATTTCTGTAAACATAAAACCCTTGGCTTTTACGCAGTCCATCCCTACCGCCAAGAGCAGCAATCTCATCGCTGCTTAAGTTTGAGAGGTGCGGAAGAATATAGGGACGAACGATAACCTTTGAACCGCTGATAGTAATAATCTCATCAGACATCACTTGAGTGTTTCGTTTTGAAAGGAATGGGTCAAGAGGCTCGACAGGTGTATTGTTCATCCGCAGCTGCATTTTCTTAAGCCCTGGCTCACCGCTGATATATCGGTGAAATACCAAAGAAAGATGAGTACGGACATCATCCATCTTTTTCCCCATTGATCGGCTGAAATCCAATTCGCCTACTTTAAGTCTGTCGAGGTTTTGCCAGACTACAAGAGTGCCGGATTTTAGTTTTCGCAGCTCCTCAATTCGAGGAATAGCGTTAAATTCTTTCTCCGACTCTAGAATCAGCAGTGACCAGTCGTGAGATTCAATTACGTGGTCAATATCCCAGCAGCGAGCCTCAATATGACTGCCTTGTTTGCTGGCGACAGTTAATGTTCGGCATTGAGATAGGGATGCGGTCTTCAGGCCCAGTCCAAAACGTCCTAAATCATTGGCAGCGCGCTTTTCGTTAGGGCTTTGACTTCCATAACGCATTGCGGTTTCAAGTGCATTAGCATCCATTCCGCAGCCGTCGTCCAGAATAGCTATGTATGAGTCCCCAACAGGAAAGAAAAAAATATCGGTGTATGAGGCTGATGCCGATATGCTGTTATCGATTATATCTGCAATAGCCGCCTCCAGCGTGTAACCGATGGCGCGAGTAGATTCTATTAGTGTCGGAGCATACGGAGGGAGAGGCTTTGTTTTCATGTCGGGGCTCCTTTCGTAATATTAATTTAAATTACTTCAATTATCGAAGAGTACTTCTGAATTCAAATTCTTCAGACGGCAGATACGTTGGCTGTTATCTGTTTAAAAAGCCTTTCCAATCGCTCTTGTCTGACATCCTTTTTAAGCTCACATTCCCAGACAATAATAACATTCCAGCCTTTGTTCTCAAGCTCGGTTTTATTGACTGCATCTCGCAGGCGATTTTTTTCTAGTTTTGGTATCCAATATTCCGGATTGGATTTTGGTATAACAAAATCCTTACATCCTTCATGGCTATGCCAAAAGCACCCGTTTACAAATACAATAACCTTGTACTTAGGAAGTACAATATCTGGATGCCCTGGATACCGTTTATCATTCTTACGGAAACGAAGCCCCTTTGAAAACAAGTATTTTCGTACTATTTCTTCAGGCTTAGTGTTCTTGCTTCGTATCCGTGACATATTATAGCTCCGGACTTCTTTCGAATGGTTGTCAGCCATCTTTTTTTCATCCTTTCGGGAGCGGCGGTTTCGAATCGCTAATAGGAATTCAAGATATGGATTTATTCTTCTTCCACATACTCCAAAATATCGGAAAGCCCGCAATCCAGCGCCTTGCAGATGCGCTCCAATACGCCATAGTCAATTTTGCGCACACGGTCATGGTACATGGCGTTGATCGTCGTCTTGGATACCCCTGTCATACGGGACAATTCCGCCATTTTAATACGTCTTTCACCCAGCAAAGTGGATAATCTACAATGAATAGCCAAATTTTGCACCTCCATTTTTCTTAGTATAACATTTTATAAGTCCTTTTGGCAAGTCAAATGATAAAAAAGCATTTGCAGGTGATACGAACGCCCTTGACTGCGCTATTTGTATGTGGTAATATGAGCTTGATTAGAAGTGCAATATACCATGTGCAGATACCAAAAGGAGGAGAACATGCATCCGATATATCCATATTTAGACAACTTATATCTTGGAAACCTTAACCCGAATGAGAATCTAAATCCATCCGATCCTGAATTCCATGAGCTTCAGAAGCAAGCGTGTGAACTGGAAAATCAAATTGAGAGCAAGCTCAATCTCTTAGATAAGGATTTATTCCACGCCATGTTACATACACGCGGCAGCGTATCCGCTATGGAAGTTCGGGAGGCATTCGCCGTGGGCTACCGCATAGCCACAAACCTCTTGCTGGAGGCGCTGGGGTTTCACAGGCATGATGAGGAGGAAGCGAATTGAAGCTGAAATCACTTTTAAATGAGGATATTATAGACAAGCCCACTTCATTCTTAGACCATTTATACAGTGCTTTTTCCGAGGCGCAATCAGACCTTTGTATGCGCAATAAAGAAACAAGCTCAGAATATCAGCGCAAGGAGAAACAATACAATCAGATTTTTGAGGAAATCCGCAACCAGCTTGGCAAAAAGCGCAAGCTGATGCTCAAGCTGGAGCGCCTTCAAAACGAGATAAGCTCTATAGATTGCGATCTTATCTATCTTCAAGGCTTTATCGATTGTGTTACCTTGCTGAAACTGATCCGGTTGATATAGGCGCAAAGAGGTGAAAAGTGAAAATTACAGTGGAAAGAATCATCGCCCTGCTTCTTCTGTCTGGTGAATTATTGCTCTTGCCGGCATGCAAAGCACAAGTAGTATCTGGCTCCAATTTTTCGGAACTATACTCATCACAGCCATCAGAAAACCAGCCAATTGAAACGCCCGCAAGAACACCCGCAGAGCCGCGGCCAGAGTCTTTTACCGCCTCGGATGAAACTGAAGATTTAACTAACGCTCATTCGTTACCCCCTGATATACCGGAACATACATCAAATGCAGACAACAGGGTGGCAGCTACTCCTGAAACATCGGCAGTACCACCTTCATCATCAAACGAAATGGGTACGGTTTCGCAACCAGCGTCTTCGCCCCCAGAAGAGGCAACTGAGCCAGAGCTTTCCACATTGGAGCCGCCTGATCCACTTCCACCGGAATCATCCGCGGCCCCAAGCGTGGAAATAATGGGTAGAGCGTATCTCTGCGATCTTTTGTCCGGCGTGAATTCGCACAGGAGCAATCCGCTGGATATGGATGCCGAACTTTCAGCAATTGCACAGGCGCATGCGGAAGAAATGGCACAGACGAAAAACTTGTACCATTCCTGTTCCGGTGTTGAGTCTGTGGGAAAAGGGGCGTTTGATGATGGCATAAAGGAGGGCTCGCTATTGACCGTACATTGCTCTGACCTGGCCTCTAATGAGGTACTCCGGATTGGTGTTGGAGCGGCAAAAGATGATAGTGGAGCAATTTATGTGTGTATCTTAGGGAAAAACTATTAATGAATGGGTTGGACGTATATCATAATATCGCCGAAAAACTAAGGCTTCTGCGAACGCTTGAGGGTATTTCTCAGCAGCAAATAGCCGATAGCATACATGTGAACCGCTCCACCTACTCCTATTATGAATTGGGGGAAAGCAAGCCGCCCCTGGATGTCCTCTGTGCGTTGGCAGAGTATTTTGAGGTCAATATAGGATATTTGACAGGCACGGAAGAAATCAGACCTGGACACAAGTTTTATACGCTCTTAAAGAATAAATATACACAAGGAACCCGTCGTGTCACTTAAACACGGCGGGTTCCTTGTGCATTTTTCATGTCCGAATCTTATCTCTCCGACATGATTTTCATGGTGATCCACTCAGGCTTCGAATCTGAATAGCGCATGGTTCCGTCGCGGAGCAGAAACAGAGTCCCTTCGGCAATGCCGTGAGGTGTATCTGATTCCTGCATATCCACGTCAACAAATAAATCGGTTCTGATTTGAATGATGGCGTAGATATCTTTGACGTTGATTTCACTGTTATTACACGGCAGATACATAAACGTCTCCTCCTTTCCTAGATTAGAAACGGATTCGCATGCCCTTGAAGAGCCGCTTTTCCGTCCCAACTAAAAATATGAAGGACATTGACCAGATTTAGAAACACGAAACCATCGTTTTTCATCCTCCGGCCGTTTTCAAATACGGACCCTCTTTAGAGAGTAGTGGGATGAATTTGAGTAAAAACGACCGGAGGCCCAAATAAACCGACGGAGGCTCAAGGAAACGGCCGGAGCGCTGGTTCCCGCCGTTTCTCTCACAGATACTCCCACATCCGCGCCCGCCGGAACAGGGAAAAATATTTTTTCAGCCTGAAAGCGCAGGGATTTTCTGTCCTACCCAGTGTATGTACCGGGTCACTGGGTAGGACGGAACTCTATAGCAAAAATGAAGAAACGGTCTGCACTGGACTCCCTTGTTAGGGACATGATGCAGGCCGTTTTGTCGTTTTCTAGCAGACTCAAGTCGATATACTCTGAGGCTATTTCAGAGTTTGGGAGGAGAAAAGCTCCTTTGGCTCAATCCTCCTTTTCCAACCGTTTCATAAATCCTTTCAATCTCCCGCATATTCAGAGTGTTAGTAAAAAGAAGAAGGGAGTGAAACGCGATGCTGTGTGAACACACAGCTAGAAATCTAAGGGAAAGGAGGTTGCACCGATGAAAAAAGCGAGTAATTCAACACCTTATGTCCGTGAGGACACACTGCTGAAAACCGTGGAACAGATGAGCCGCATCAGCGGCATCGGAGAAAACAAACTGCGCCAGCTGATCGAGGACAGGCAAATCGAATATGTTGAAAATGGAAACCGAAAGCTGCTGGTGGAAGCCGCGATTTGGGATTGGTACGAGCGGAATAAGATTCGAGTGGAAAAGGAGGCGAAAGTTTGAAAGATTCATCTTTCAAACTGGGAGTTTTGTCCTTAGAAGTTCGAAAAACTTCCTCTTGGCTTCGCCAAACCGGACATAACTCCGGCGTTATGCAAAGCATAATGTGCTCACGGAGAAAGGGAGGTCATACTAAATGTCGGTATCGACGAGACAGGTGAAAAATAAGAGAGACGGAAACGGCGCCCTGACGGGCAAGGCGGGTGTGGTGTACGACGTTAATGTGAAATATCAGCAGCAGGGCAAATGGAGAACCCACGTGAAAAAGGGCTTTGCCACAAAGAAGGAGGCCGTCCAGTATGAGGCCGAGATGCGCACGAAGCTGGCAAGCCCCTCCTATTCCCCTATTGACATGGCAAAGGGCAAGCAGACGGTTCAAGAGTACATGGAAACCTGGGTGGAGCAGCACGGCAAAGCTAATTTGCGCCCCAGCACCTTTGACGGTTACAAGGGCTACATCCGCAACCACATCGTGCCCCATATCGGCTATGTGCAGCTGCGGGCGCTCACCCCGGCTATGCTGGATGAGATGTTTCAGAAGATGTTTGACGAGGGCCTCTCCCAAAGCTCCGTGCGCTACACCCAGCGCATCCTGAGTGTGGCGCTGGAGGCGGCGAGGAAATACCGTTACATCGATCACAATCCGGCCCGGGACATCCTTACCAAATTTGGCAAACAAGGAAAAACGCCCGATCCGTACACCATTCCGCAGATGCAGCAGCTGTTCGGCCTGCTCACAGGCACCGAATGGGAGATGATTGTCATGCTGGCGGGCATGTACGGCATGCGCATGAGCGAGATACTGGGCCTGAGGTGGCGCAATGTGAATCTGGAGAAGGGATGCTTTGCCGTTGTGGAGCAGCTGCCCTTTAAGCTGCCAGCGGGGACAACAGAGGTCAGCGAGATGGCGCCCGTGAAGGGTAAGGGAGCCGATGGCTCCGGCGAGCGTACGCTGCCTATCACCGATGTGGCGAGAGAGTATTTTGAAAGACAGTTAGAGCTTCAGGAACGCCAGCGGAGGCTGGCTCTGAACGGCGGCGGAAACTACTATGAAAATGACCTGGTCATAGCCAAGGCTAACGGCGCGCCGAACCGCCGGGACAGCGTATCGGCGAATTTTGCCCAGCTGATCCGGCGCCTGAACATGCCCCACCTTCGTTTTCACGATTTGAGGCATTCGGCGGCGACCAACATGCATCAGTTGACCGGGGATTTTTACACCGTGGGCATGATTCTGGGCCACAGCCTGAAGGGCACGGGCCTCCAGCTCGGGATTTCTACCAACTTAGATGCCGTAACCGCGCAGTATGTTGATGTCCGCCTGGAACGTAAAAAATTCGTGCTGGACGCCTATCACAACGCGTTGTTTCCGAAGACGGACGAGAAGCAAAAAGAGGAGAACAGACAGAACGGCGAATGAATACCCCCGCAGGACTTTGGCAACTTACAAGCGGTATTAACACTTCTTATCACCAAAATGTCACCAGAGTATCCGACCAGAATGCATAGGATGAATAGAGCAGGAAGAAACGTGGTGCCAATGTCACCACAAAATTGGCACCATTTCAGTACGGACTTGAAAATTGAATACTAAAAGACAAAGAAAAAACCCGCACAAACCTAGTGTTTGTGCGGGTTTTTGGCGGAAGAGGTGGGATTCGAACCCACGAGCCCGTGAGGGCTACCTGATTTCGAGTCAGGCCCGTTATGACCACTTCGATACTCTTCCATATCATAAATATGCAGTTTTAGGAAATTATCACATCATTTCGAGTCAGGCCCGTTATGACCACTTCGATACGCTTCCGTATTCAATTTTTGGTGTAGAGAATACCGAAAAAAGTGACTTCGAGCCAGTCTCGTTATGACCACTTCGATACATCTCCAAGTTCTTTTATTCTAAAGAAAATGGCGCAAAATGTCAAGGGAAAACATAGTATAAATAAGAACAAATCAAAGGCGGTGATTCTTTGCCTTATACAACCAGAGAGCTTTTGGCAAGATTGATAAAATGCGAAGCAGGCGGCGAGGGCGACGATGGTATGGCGGCGGTGGCCTCTGTGGTGAGAAACCGGGCGGATGTTCCTTATGGAGAGTTTTTCCGGGTCAGCCAAGGAGGCGATATTCGAAAAATTATTGAGCAGCCCGGACAGTTTGTGTGTATGAGAGACGCAGTGGGGGGAAAGTATAATCCCCAAAACGTGTGGAATATGGACCCGGAGGAGATCCATTACCAAATCGCGGACTGGGTGTTGGCGGGGAATACCTTCAGCGCGGTAGGAAACAGCCTGTTTTTCTATAATCCCTACCGTGAAACCTGCCCTACTTATTTCCCATCGAACGGCATGGGGGTCGCCTATAACCGAATTAATCAGCATTGTTTTTATCAGCCTACAGAAAAATATGCCGAATCATAAAGGAGGTACCTAATGAATAACGAACAATTAGATTTAGCCAGCATTTACGGGATCCCGTCCTGTGCCGGCGGCGATTGCTCCCCTGGCACGGTTTTTACCCCGGATCATCCGTCTCCCGCTACCCCGGGCAATCGGATTCCCACACTGGAGGAAATCGCCGGATATAATATCCAAAACCCGAGAATCCCTGCGCCCCTTCCGCGGATTCAGCCTACACCGGGCCAAAACATTCCTATGACAGGCTCTAATGTAGGAGAAAATACATCCCCAATGCCCTCCCAAACGCCGTCCGCCAACCCGTTGTCCCCGCTGACCTCAACAAACCAGCCGCCTCCCATTTCCGGGGAAAGCCTGCAATATCTGAACGGATTTTTGCGGACCCAGCTGGGAAGGACCATAACAGTGGAGTTCCTAGTAGGAGCCAATACCCTGGTGGACCGGACCGGAGTCCTTTTGGCGGTAGGCGCTAACTATATCCTAATTAATGAGATTCAAACCGACGACATCACCGCCTGCGATTTCTACAACATTAAATTTATTCGTTTCTACTATTAGCAGTTATAAAAAAGCGCCTCCCAACTTTGGGAGGCGCTTTTTTGTGAAGCGGGGGCAAAATGATTGGGGCGAAATATAATATTCGCTTAACGTAAATTTAACATAGGAACAGTAAGATGGCAGCGTACTTGAAAATTAGGAGGAAAACAAAAATGAAAAAAATTGCTTCTATCGTGCTGGCTGGGTTAATGGCCCTGTCGCTGTTTGCGGGATGCAGCAGCGAGGTCACCTCTACTGGCAGCGGTTCTGCCGCGGAGCCTTCCAGCAGCCAGGCGGAATCCAAAGAGGAGTCCGGCGCCGCTGGATCTGAAGATTCTTACGCGGATCTTTCCGGTACCTTGACCCTGAACGGCTCTACTTCTATGACCGCTGTTTGCAACGCCCTGGGCGAGGCGTTTATGGCGAAATATGATGGCGTAACCGTGGAAAAGGCCAACACCGGTTCCGGCTCTGCCGTTACCGCGGTAAACGACGGCACCGCCTTAATCGGCGACCTTTCCAGAAAAGTAAAGGACAAGGAAGACCCGGAGGGCAAGTTTACCAAAGTAACGATCGCTTTAGACGGTATCGCTGTTGCGGTAAATCCTGAAAACACAGTAGACACCCTAACCTCTGAGCAGATTGAAAAAATCTTTGCCGGCGAGATCACCAACTGGAGCGAAGTAGGCGGAAGCGACGCTGCTATTACTGTTATCGGACGTGAAGAGGGTTCTGGCACCAGAGACGGCTTTGAAAGTATCTTCGGTTTCGGCGATGACAAGAAGTGCGCTTATGCCGCTGAGGTTCAGGAAACCGGTATCGTTGTTTCTAAGGTCGCCGCCGATCCCTCCGCCATCGGCTATGTGTCTTTGGCCTCTGTCAGCGATGAAATCAAGGCTGTGTCCGTTGACGGCGTGGAAGCCACTGAGGAAAACGTATCCAACGGCACCTATGTGGTACAGCGTCCCTTCGTTCAGATTTACACCAAGGGCACCGACAGCGAGCTGGTCAAGGCCTGGTTCGACTTCCTGAAATCCGACGAAGGCCAGCAGATCATCGCGGACCAGAAGCTGGTCACCGTGGACATCGACGAGAACACTGAAAACAAATAAGCGAAGCCCTTACATAAATTGACTTCTCCTCAAATTTGCCTTTTATCAACTCCCCTCAAACATTTTACGCCCGGACCTCAATTGACGTATGTCATGAGGTCCGTTTGGCGGTTTTATGAATCGAATGAAGGCGCGGCCAAGACGGTGAACCAGGGAAGCCGCGCAAGGAGGTTTCACATGGAAACGACCATGAAGGACGAGGCCCATATCGAGCGAGAGCGGCAAAAACAAAAGCTGAAGGTGATTCTTGCCGTCATTATGGGTTTGGTTCCCATCGCTACTTTTTTTCTTCCTTATGTCAGCTATACCTTTCGGGACAGCAATTTTGTGCTGTCCGCCTATCAAATCTTAACCAGCCCGGGGATCCGGTTTCAAGATTATTTGATTTCCATTCCTTTGCTTTCTAAAATCGCGGTTGTCTGCGGCGCGGCGTTCGCCTTATTGGCGGGGGTTCTGGTGCTTTTGAAAAAGCCGGGGCTGGCGGGAACCAGCTTCGTGCTGTCCGCGGTGACGCCTTTGATCGTATTGATGACCAGCTCCTCCATCCAGACGGCGGTGACGGCTCTGGGAGTGAGCAATATTGTCATCAGCTACCAGTGGCCCTTTCTCCTGACCCTGATTTTGGGGTTGGCGGCCGGCGTCCTTTCCATCTGGACCCAAGGCGGTGAAAGGCTGGCGGAAAGTATTTTCCGGGTCTTTGCCTGCGTGTCGGTGGGGTCTGTGGTTATCATCACGGTTTACATGATAGTCTCCGGCGCCCCGGCGATTGCGGAAATCGGCCTGGGAAATTTCCTTTTTGGCACCGAGTGGGAGCCGAAAAACGACATTTACGGCATACTGCCCTTGATTCTTTCTTCTATCGCCGGTACGTTTGGGGCGGTGGTGATCGGCGTTCCCATCGGCATTTTAACCGCGATCTTTCTGTCGGAAACCGCCCCTAAATGGGTAGCCGGCGTCGTCCGCCCGGCGGTTCAGCTGCTGGCGGGGATTCCCTCGGTGGTTTACGGCTTTTTCGGCATGCTGATTATTGTGCCGGTGATCCGGAGCCTGTTCCCTGGACAAACCATCGGCGACAGCTTGCTGGCGGTGATTTTGATTTTAGCCATTATGGTTCTGCCTACCATCGTCAGCGTGTCGGAAACCTCCCTGCGGGCGGTGCCGGTGTCCTACCGGGAGGCCGCCATGGCTTTAGGCACTACCCCGGTGAAAACCATCTTTAAGGTGACGGTGCCGGCGGCGAAATCCGGCATTTTAGCCGGTGTGATTTTAGGCGTGGGTCGTGCTATCGGCGAAACCATGGCTGTGATTATGGTGGCCGGCAACGTGGTGCAGATGCCCTCGATTTTGGGAACCGTCCGGCTGATGACTACCGGCATCGTCATTGAAATGTCCTATTCCTCCGGGCTGCACCGCCAGGCCCTGTTTGCCATCGGCCTGGTGCTGTTTGTGTTTATCATGATCGTCAATATCGCCTTTACCTATATTTCCAAGAAAGGGGTGCAGATGGAGCGTGACTAAATCACTTTATCAAAAAAGGCGCCGCCCCTCGGACATTTTGCTGAAAATCGCCGTTAACGGAGCCGCCTTACTGACCGTGATCGTGCTGGCGGGCATCATCCTTTATATTCTGGCCAATGGGCTGCCTTACGTCAACTGGGAATTCCTCAGCACCGCTTACTCGGAATCCCCCAGCGGGGATAAAGGGATACTGCCCATGATTATCAATACCCTTTACATTGTGGTGATTACCCTGCTCATCGCCACGCCCATTGGGATTTCATCGGCGATCTACCTGACCCAGTACGCCAGGCAGGGACGGCTGGTGCGGGCCATCCGCTTTACCACCGAGATTTTATCGGGAATCCCCTCTATTTTGTTCGGCTTGTTCGGCTATACCGTGTTCTGCGTCATGTTCCGCATGGGTACCTCGATCCTGGCGGGCTGCCTGACCATGACCCTGTGCATCCTGCCTACCATCGTGCGCACTACCGAGGAAAGCCTCCTTGCCGTGCCCGGCTCCTATAAGGAGGGGGCGATGGCCCTGGGCGCGGGCAAGCTGCGGGTGATTTTGGGCATCGTGCTGCCGTGCGCTATCCCGGGCATTTTAACCGCTGTGATTCTGGCCATGGGCCGGATCGTAGGCGAGTCCGCGGCGCTGCTGTACACCTCGGGCATGTCCTATAACATGCCTAAGGACTTCTTCGGCCAGATTATGAACTCCGGCCGGACCCTGACCCTGCACCTGTACCAGACCGCCATGCAGGCCACATCCGACGACGCGTTTCACATCGCCTTCGCCACCGCCGCGGTGCTGTTGGTGATCGTATTCCTGCTGAACCTTCTGGCCAGCCTTGTGAGCAAGACCTTGAAAAAAGGAGAACAATAAATATGGAGAACAGCAAAGTAAGCCTTCAGAATGTAAACCTGTATTATGGCGATTTTCACGCCCTGAAAAACCTGAATTTGGAAATTCCGGCCAATCAGGTTACCGCCTTTATCGGTCCCTCCGGCTGCGGAAAGTCTACCTGCATCAAATCCCTGAACCGTATGAACGACCTGATCGACGGCTGTAAAATCACTGGCACCATCAAAATCGACGGGGAGGATATTTACGACCCCCGCACCGACGTGACCCTGCTGCGGAAGCGGGCGGGCATGGTGTTCCAAAAGGCCAATCCGTTCCCCATGAGCGTTTATGATAATATCGCCTACGGCCCCAGGGTCCACGGTATCAAAAGCCGGGCCAAGCTGGATGAGGTTGTAGAAAGGTCCCTGCGGGGGGCCGCCTTGTGGGATGAAGTGAAGGACCGGCTGAAAAAGTCCGCATTGGGCCTTTCCGGAGGCCAGCAGCAGCGCCTGTGCATCGCCCGGGCCTTGGCGGTGGAGCCGGATATCCTGCTGATGGATGAGCCCACATCCGCCCTGGACCCGATTTCCACATTAAAAATCGAGGATCTGATGGAGGAACTGAAAAAGGATTATACGGTAATCGTGGTGACCCACAATATGCAGCAGGCCGCCCGTGTGGCGGATATGACCGCGTTTTTCCTGTTGGGAGAGGTCGTCGAGTTTGATAAAACCCAGGTTATGTTCAATACGCCCCGTGATAAACGCACAGAGGAATACATCACCGGCCGGTTTGGTTAATCGTAGACAAACCACATGGATTCCATTATAATAAAAGGAGAAATCTTCAATGCCTAGAAAATATTTCGATCAAAAGCTGGCGGACCTGAACCGCAGCATGAAGGAAATGGGCGCCGTGGTGAACCGGAGGGTCGGCGAAACCATGGAAGCCCTGAAAAACCTGGATAAGGACCTTGCCGCGGAGGTTGCGGGCGGAGACCGGGAGATCAACAAGGTGGAGCATGAGATTGAATCCGTATGCATGAACCTGCTGGCGCTTCAGCAGCCAATTGCCACGGACCTGCGGGTGATCGCCTCCTGCTTGAAAATTATCACCGATGTGGAGCGGGTGGCCGACCAGTGCGCCGACATCTGCGATATTATCCAGGCGGGGGAAATTCCGGCCCAGTCCAACGTGGTGAACCATGTGGCGCAGATGCTGGAAACGGCTGGGATAATGTTTGAAAATGCCATGAACGCGTTCATCGCTCGGGATGTGGAGCTGGCCCGGCGGGTCTGCGAGATGGATGACCAGGTAGACGCCATGTTCAGCAAAATCGTGCTGGAGGTGTGCGGCACCATTGCCGAAAACCCGCAAAGCGTCATGAAGGAAGTGGACCTGATGTTCATTACCAAATACATCGAGCGCATGGGAGACCACGCCACCAATATCGCGGAGTGGGTGGTTTATATGGAAACCGGCGTTCATCCGGATTTGAACGATTAAAAGCCTGAGGAGGAAACAGACTTGCCAGATTTAGTTTATATCGCCGATGACGAACCAAATATTAGGAAGCTGGCGGCCCTGGCGCTGAAGGATTCCGGCTTTGAAACCCAGGAATTTGCCGACGGGATCTCTTTGATGGCGGCGGTCCGCCACCGGAAACCCGACGCCATCGTGCTGGATTGGATGATGCCGCCTCCCGACGGGCTGGCGGTATGCAATAAAATCAGGGCCGACGAAACCACAAGGCCCATACCGATTTTGATGCTCACCGCCCGGGGCGAGGAAGTGGACCGGGTGTTGGGGTTGGAAATGGGCGCGGATGATTACATCACCAAGCCCTTCAGCGTAAAGGAGCTTTGCGCCAGGGTGCGGGCGGTGATCCGCCGCAAGGAGTATTTATCCCCGGTGCAGGATGAGATCCTGGCCTGCGGGCCGATTTCTGTCAATACGGCGGCCCGGCGCTGCCTGAAAAACGGGGAGCCCATTGAACTGACCATGAAGGAATTCGACCTTTTGGTGATGCTGATGCGAAACGCCGGCCGGGTGCTGACCCGGGACGCTTTGCTGGATAAGGTGTGGGGGCTGGAATATTTCGGCGACGCCCGCACTGTGGATGTGCATATCCGCTATCTTCGGCAGAAGATTGAAGACGAGCCGGATAATCCGAAATTCGTCGTCACCCTGCGGGGAGTGGGCTACCGGTTCGCCTCCGCGGAGGACCTGGTATAAATCCCCGGGGAAAAAGGGGACGAAACAGGCGCTGGAAAGCGCCTTCCATTTTTTGTAATACAAGGGGGAAAACGCCTTGCAGAAACGCTTAGTGCTGATTAACGTGGGCGTAGTCATTATCGGGCTGGTTGCGGCGTTTTTGCTGACGATGCCGCTGGTGCGGAATTTGTATTTGGAGGAATTCCACCGGACCCTGGATTCCGCCGTCATGCTCCTGACCACAGACGAGGATGAAATCCGGCAGGACCCGGAGGCTTTCGTCCAGCGGAAGCAGGAGGCCCTGGGGAACGCGGGCCAGAACATCCGCCTGACGGTAATCACCTTGGACGGCCGGGTGGTGGGAGAGACCAGCAAGGACAATCCCACCGGGATCAACCCGGAAAATGAGAACCATTTAGACCGTCCGGAGGTGCAGGACGCCCTGCAGAGCGGCGTCGGCTTTCATACCAGGAAATCAGACAGCACCGGGGAAACCTATCTTTATGAGGCCAGAGTGCTGGGGGATTATATTATACGGGCCGCCATGCCGGTGACGGAGATGGACCAGGCGATTGCCAAGCTGAGCCTTTTTATGCTGGCCGGAATAGGCCTGGGCGGCGCCATCGTCGCGGTGGTGTCGGTGTTCAGCTCCAGGAATATCGTGCGCCCCATGCTGCGGCTGACGGAGGCGACGCGGAAAATCGCCGCCGGGGATTTTGAAAGCCGGGTGCCGGAGAATTACCAGAATGAAATCGGCCAGCTTGCCCAGTCCTTTAACCGGATGGCCGACCAGACCCAAAAGGCTTTTTCCGAATTGACGGAGCAGGGCCGGCAGCTGGAGGCTGTGCTCCAGGGCATGGACGACGGGGTGCTGGCGGTGGACCAGGACGATGCCATCCTGCTTTTCAACGAACGGGCGAAGGCCCTTCTGCAAAACGGCAGCCTGAAGATCGGCGAAAAGCTGGACGGCTCCATTATGCTGACCCAGCTTGCCGGCTGCCTGAAGGAAGCTCTGGAGATCGACGGGGTGGTGCGCAAGGAAATGAAGCTGCTGCCCGGCTCAGAACGGATTATGATGGTTTACGCCGCCCCCCTGAACGCGGAAGACGCCAAGGAGGGGGGGCTGCTGGTGCTCTCTGATGTGACGGAGATGCGCAAGCTGCAGCAGCTGAGAAGCGAGTTTGTGGCCAACGTAACCCATGAGCTGAAAACGCCCCTGACCTCTATCCGGGGCTTTATCGAGCTGCTGAAATCCGGGGACCGGGATGAAGAAACCCGGCGGTATTTCTACGAGGTTCTGGATATCGAGGCGGAGCGGCTGCACCATCTGATCGACGACATGCTGGTGCTTTCCCAGATTGAAAACGCCAAAGAGGATGTCGAGACCGTCCCCTGCGACTTAACCCAGGAGATTCAGACCGTGTTTCAGCGGGTGGAGCCCATCGCCGGGAAAAACGGGATCACCCTGGAACTGAAGGCGGAGGAAACGTGTTTCGTAGCGTCCTCTCCTACCAGGCTTCAGCAGCTTTTTGGAAACCTGGTGGAAAACGCCGTCAAATACAACAAGCCTCAGGGCAAGGTGACGGTGACCGTTCAGCGGCAGCGGAATATGGCGCTGGTCAAGGTGCGGGATACCGGCATCGGCATCCCGGCGGAGCATCTGCCCCGTCTGTTTGAGCGGTTTTACCGGGTGGATTCCAGCCGGTCCCGGGAAATCGGCGGCACCGGCCTGGGCCTGTCTATTGTGAAGCACTTGGCGGGGCTTTACCACGGAGACGTCAGCGTGGAAAGCGTGGTAGGAGAAGGCTCTGTGTTTACCGTCCGGCTGCCTTTGCTGGGCTCCTGAGAAAAATACCGGGTATGGCGCCGTGGGATTCCCCACGGCGCCATTGCTGCGTTATGCGCCTTTTTTCAAGGACGTGTTTCTAAATGTTAACTTTTTGAAAATTCAGTCGAATAAGATTCCTTGGTACCTTGCAATTTGTTTTTTTGGGGGTATAATAATACCGATGGGTTTCGAAAGGGGGCGGCTATGGTACCAAGAAAAATCAGCGGCTCCATGCCGGAAAGGATTATTGAACATCTGGGGGCCTGCGGCCATTTCCTCTATTTTAAAATGGAGGAGAAAGCGGGAAGAAGGCGGATTTTTACAGTTCTGAATAAACAAAAGGAGCTTCCCCAGCGGGAACTGCAGGAGCTTCTTGGCATTTGTTCTGGTTCTCTCAGCGAGATTCTGGCTAAAATGGAGGCCGACGGCTTTTTAGAAAAAGCCAAAAGCCGAACCGACGGGCGGCAGTTGAACCTGAGGCTGACAGAATCAGGAAAAAGGGAAGCCGCCGCGCTGGAAAAGGATTACCAGAGAAAGGTCAAAACAATGGTATCCTGCCTTTCTGAGGAAGAACAGGAAAGCCTTTTGAAAATGCTGGAAACTTTAGTGAAATATTGGTGGGACTTGGATCAAAACCGAGAAGAGCGGGAATGCTTCCTTCCCGACAGCGGGAACGGTAAAAAAAACAGCGAGTAATGTTTATCATTTCGGTATGCGCGATAAACATTACTCGTCATTTTATTAAAAATTTGAATTAAGAAAGCGGGAATGATATGGTATGATAAAAACATTGGCAAAAAGCATCCGGGAATATAAAAAAGTATCCATCATGACGCCAATTCTGGTTTCCATTGAGGTGGTCATGGAATGCCTGATCCCCTTTATGATCGCCAATCTGGTGAATCAAATCAAGGCGGGATGTGAATTTCAGGTGATCGCGGTTTATGGGCTTGTGCTGGTGGTGATGGCGGGAATTTCCCTGCTGTTCGGCGCCTGGGCGGGCAATACCTGCTCCACCGCCTCCTGCGGCCTGGCCAGAAATCTGAGAAAGGATATGTTTTACAACATTCAGAATTTCTCCTTTGAGAATATCGATAAATTCTCCGCGTCGTCTCTGGTGACTAGGCTGACCACAGACGTCACCAACGTCCAGAACGCTTACATGATGATTATCCGCATCGCCATCCGCTGCCCCTTGATGCTGGTTTTCGCTTTTGTCATGGCCTTTGTTATGGGCGGGAAAATGGCGGTAATCTTCCTGTTTTTGGTGCCGGTGCTTGGCCTCGGCCTGTTCCTGGTGATCCGCAAGGTGATGCCCCTGTTCCGAAGGGTATTCAAAAAATACGACGCCTTGAACGCTTCTATCCAGGAAAATGTGAAAGGGATCCGCGTGGTGAAATCCTTTGTCCGGGAGGATTATGAAAAAGCGAAATTCAGCCGGGCGGCCACAGAGGTGTGCAACGACTTCACGCAGGCGGAACGGATTCTGGCCCTGAATAATCCGATGATGCAGTTCTGCATTTACGCGGTAATGGTGTTTGTGCTGTCCTTTGGCTCCTACACCATCATTACCTCCCGGGGGATAGATTTGGATGTGGGCCAGTTCTCCGCCCTGCTGACCTACAGCTTTATGATCCTCAGCAGCCTGATGATGATTTCCATGGTGTTCGTGATGATTACCATGGCGGACGAATCGGGCAAAAGAATTGTGGAAGTGCTGACGGAGGGAAGCACCCTTCAAAACCCGGCGCATCCTGTTTGTGAGGTGAAGAACGGTTCCGTGGATTTTGACAACGTCAGCTTTAAATATTCCAAAACCGCCGAGCGCATGGCCCTTTCCGATATCGACTTACATATTAAATCCGGCGAGACTATCGGCATTATCGGCGGCACCGGCTCATCGAAATCCTCTTTGGTGCAGCTGGTTTCCCGGCTGTACGACGCCACCAAAGGCACCGTACGGGTCGGCGGCGTGGATGTCAGGGAATACGACCTGGAGACCCTGAGGAACCAGGTAGCTGTGGTGCTGCAAAAGAACGTGCTGTTTTCCGGCACCATCAAGGAAAACCTGCGCTGGGGCAATGAGAACGCCACGGATGAGGAGTTGGTCCAGGCCTGTAAGCTTGCCCAGGCGGACGAATTTATTTCCCAGTTTCCTCAAGGCTATGATACCTATATCGAGCAGGGCGGCACCAACGTGTCCGGCGGGCAGAAGCAGCGGCTGTGCATCGCCCGGGCCTTGCTTAAGAAGCCGAAGATCTTGATTTTAGACGACTCCACCAGCGCGGTGGATACCAAAACAGACGCCCTGATCCGTAAGGCAATGAGGGAGTTTATTCCTCAGACCACGAAGATCATCATCGCCCAGCGCACCGCCTCTGTGGAGGACGCGGACCGTATCATCGTCATGGATGGCGGCAGGATCCACGGCATAGGCACGCATAGGGAATTGATGCGGCATAACGACATCTACCGTGAGATTTACACATCTCAAAATAAGGCGGGTGATCAGGATGCGTAATGAAAACAAACCCCAGGGCACGGTAAAGCGCCTGGCAAAAACCTTGTTTGGCTTTTATCCTAGAATGCTGCCCCTTACCCTTGTTTGCATTGTGTTCAGCGCTTTGATTACTTCCATTCCGGCGGTCTTTATGCAAAACGTGATCGCCCTGATCGAAACCAGCTGGCAAAGCGGCGACTGGAACGCGGTGGGAGGGCAGATCCTTTCCCTGGTGGGAATTTTGGTGTTGTTTTACGTCCTCTCCCTGGCGTCCACGACCCTGTTCACCCAGTTGATGGCGGTAATTACCCAGGGCTCCCTGGAAAAGATGCGGGAGAAGATGTTCAATACCATGCAGGAGCTGCCCATCAAGTATTTCGACCAGAACAACCACGGCGACATTATGAGCTATTATACCAACGATATCGATACCCTCCGCCAGATGATTTCCCAAAGCTTTCCCCAGCTGCTGACCACGGTAATCACATCTCTGACGGTGTTTTGCATCATGATCTACTATTGCGTATGGCTGGCCATCGTGGTGGTAGCCGGAGTTGCCGTTATGCTGCTGATTACCAAAAAAATCGGCGGAAGCTCCGCCAGGCACTTTATCCGCCAGCAGCAGGCCCTGGGCAAAGAAGAGGGCTTTATCGAGGAAATGATCAACGGCCAAAAGGTGGTCAAGGTGTTCTGTCATGAGGATCAGAGCAAGGCGGACTTTGACAAGATCAACGACCATCTTTTCAAAGAATCAGAGACCGCCAATAAATACGCCAATACGTTAGGCCCAATTTTGAATAACATCGGCAATGTACTGTATGTGGTGGTGGCTCTGGCAGGCGGCCTGTTGTTGCTTTCCGGGGTTCCCAACCTGAGCGTTTCCGGCCTGGCCGTCAGCATCAGCGTGGTGGTTCCTTTCCTGAATATGACCAAACAGTTTGCCGGCGGCATCGGCCAGGTTTCCCATCAGATCAACGCGGTAGTGATGGGGATCGCCGGCGCGGAGCGTATTTTTGCCCTGCTGGACCAGAAGCCGGAAATCGATCACGGGTATGTGACCCTGGTTCAGGTGAAGGAAGAAAACGGCAAGCTGGTGGAGACCAGCGAACGCACCGGCAAGTGGGCCTGGAAGCATCCCCACAAGGCGGATGGAACCGTCACCTACACCCGGCTTACCGGTGATGTGCGGCTGATGGATGTGGATTTCGGCTATGAGGAAAACAAGACGGTTCTTCATAATATCACCCTTTATGCCGAGCCGGGGCAAAAGGTGGCCTTTGTAGGCGCCACCGGCGCGGGGAAAACCACCATAACCAACCTGCTGAACCGGTTTTACGATATCGCCGACGGTAAAATCCGTTACGACGGCATCAACATCAATAAGATCAGGAAATCCGACCTGCGCAGGGCCCTGGGTGTGGTGCTGCAGGATACCAACCTGTTTACCGGCACGGTGCTGGACAATATACGCTACGGCCGTCTGGACGCCACTGACGAGGAGTGTATCGCCGCCGCCAAGCGGGTGGACGCGGACGACTTTATCACCAGGCTTCCCCAGGGCTACCATACGGTGCTCACCGGCAACGGCAGCAACCTTTCTCAGGGCCAGCGCCAGCTGCTGGCTATCGCCAGGGCCGCCGTGGCGGATCCGCCGGTGATGATTCTGGATGAGGCAACCTCGTCCATCGACACCCGCACAGAGGCCATTGTCCAGCGGGGGATGGATGCCCTGATGCAGGGGCGGACGGTATTTGTCATCGCCCACCGCCTGTCTACGGTAAAGAATTCCGACGTCATTATGGTTCTGGACCATGGCAGGATTATCGAACGCGGCACCCATGAAAAGCTGATTGAGGAAAAAGGAAAATATTATCAGCTTTATACCGGGGCCTTTGAGCTAGAGTAAAGGAGGAATCAGCCTTGGAAGCAATCGAAGCGATTATGACCAGGACCAGCGTAAGGAATTTTACTCAGCGGTCCGTCAGCGACAAAGACCTGGAGACCATTCTAAAGGCGGGTATGAGCGGGCCCAGCTGCGTCAACGCCCGGCAATGGTCGTTTGTGGTGGTCAGAAACAAGGAAACCCTTCAGAAAATGGCGGAAGTCAACGGTCAATACGCTTGGCCGCTGAAGGGCGCTGATGTGGGAATTTTAGTGTGCGGCGACCTGGAGCGGGCCTATCCGGGTTCTAAGGATTACTGGATCATCGACGCTTCCATCGCGTGCCAGAATATGACGCTGGCCGCCCATGGTTTGGGCCTGGGCAGCGTTTGGCTGGGCACCTATCCGGAAGAAAACAAGTTCAGGGGTCAGGCAGAGCTTTTTCACCTGCCGAAAACTATTGTGCCTCATTCGATTCTGGGAATTGGATATCCGGCGAAACCGCCTGTGGTTCATCCGGACAAACCGGAATGGGAAGCGGATAGGGTGCATTACGAGGCTTGGTAAAAAGCAAAAGAGAAAAAAGGCCCGCCGGTGACAGGCTGGCACAGCCTGCGCCTTACATGAAA
>CABUCM010000012.1 GCA_902490005.1 uncultured Ruminiclostridium sp. | reverse complement strand
CGGAATTTTACGACGCGGAGGAATTGGTGATCCGGGGAATTCAAAACTGGATCTCTCGGGCGATAGCGGAAGGTGAGAGGATGGCCGAGGTGGAACGCCATCCGGTTTTGAAGGAGAATCTGCGGCAAATGGCCCAGGTAAACCGCAATATTCTGAATGGCGCGCCTAAAACCATGCGCGAAGCCTGCCAGTGGGTATGCTGGTTCAATATGGCCAGCCGAACCTACAACAGAGACGGCGCGGGATTCCAATTGGATGAGGTACTGAAGCAGTATTACGATGCTGACTTGGAGGCTGGGAGGATTACCAGAGACGAGGCGATTTTCTATATCGCCTGCCTGCTGCTGAACGACCCCCACTATTACCAGATCGGCGGGACGGATGAAAATGGAAAGCCCTTGCTGAGCGAGTTCAGCTATATGGTTTTGGAAGGCGCCGACAAGCTGGATTCCGCGTGCAATATCACTGTAAGAGTTGATAAAAATATTGACCGGAAATTTTTGCATAAAGCGGTAGATTACCTGTTCAAAAATAAAAATGGATGGCCCCGTTTCTCAGGAGACGAAGCGTTAAACGCAGGCTTTATGAGACTAGGTTATCCAGAGTCGCTGGCGAGGCGGAGAATCGCGGTGGGTTGCCACTGGATGAGCCTTCCGGGCCTTGAGTACAGCTTAAACGACTGTGTGAAAATTAACAGTGCCAAGGTGTTTGAGGTGGCGCTGGATGAGATGATGAGCCAGGAAGGTCCCTATTCCACGGAACGGCTGTGGGAGCTGTATCAAAAACATATGGCCCGCGCGGTGGAGGTAACCGCTGAGGGCGTGGCGTTTCATTTAAAGTATCAGCAGTATAACGAGCCGGAGCTGATGCTGAACCTAATCAGCCATGGCCCTGTTGAAAAGGGCCTGGATATGACTTGCGGCGGCGCTATGTATTACAATATGTGCATGGATGGCGCTGCCATTGCGACAGTAGCGGATTCCTTTGGTGCCTTGCAGCAGCGGGTCGAGGAGGAAAAACGGATCGACTGGCAAGCGCTGTACCACCACTTAAAAACAGATTTTCAGGACGAGGGCGGAGAGCTTGTGCGTCAGATGCTGTCCCACAGTCCCCGGTATGGTGGCGGAAATACCATCAGTGATCAGTGGGCGGTAAGAATTTCCAATTCCTACTCCGAGCAGGTCCGGGCTGTCAGCGAAAAATATCCGGGCTGCGAGTTTATTCCCGGATGGTTCAGCTGGTCCAATACCATTGTGCTCGGAAAGCAGGTGGGCGCTACCCCAAACGGACGCCACGCTTTCGAGCCTATTAACCACGGCGCCAACCCGCATCCTGGCTTTCGGAAGGATGGCGCTCTAACCGCTATGAGCAACTCGATTTGCGCGGTACAGCCGGGCTATGGCAATACAGCGCCGGTGCAGCTGGAGCTTGATCCCGGCATGGGGCGCGGGGATGAGGCGGTACAAAAAATAGCCGACTATATTTTGACATTATTTGAACAGGGCGCCACGCTTCTGAACATCAATATTGTAAATGGCCAGCAGATTTTAGAGGCGGATAAGGACCCCTCCAAGTATCCTGATTTGGTAGTACGGGTTACCGGATTCACCGCTTATTTCTGTTCCCTTACTCCAGAATTCAGAAAACTGGTTGTAGACAGGATTCTGATCCAAGGAGGAGCGTAAAGGCCGCGGGGCTGCGGTACAGCCCGCGAATTTGGGCCTCTAAGACCTTCTGGATAAGAGAGTGAAGGCGGCCGGCGCTCCTACCCGGCGGCCGCCGGCCTAAGGAGGACGTCTTTTGAGGCTAAACTCGAAAACTGAATTTTGAAGCTGTCAGAAAAGGCATGAGATTTGGAATTTGATGACATTCCAGATCTCGGCCTTTTTTCTGTTGGTGACACCTTGGCCGCGTCAGCGGCATAACCGGCGCAATTGGCGATAGCGGAGCGTAAATGAGCAAAAGAAACTTGAAATTGTCGGATTAGCACGGAGAGAGAACCGATTGCTCAATTTGGGATTTTTGAATCAACTTAGACATGATTGGTGATAACCGGGACTGGCGTCCAATCGCAATGGTAGAATATGCTTATCAGATTTCCAATACGACGGGAGGAATGGATCAATTCCGTTATTTAACTGAGAAATATGAAATTTTCCAGGGGGGATTTGTTTGGGATTGGCAGAATAAGTGTTTGCCGGCTGTTACGGAAGACGGAACCCGGTTTTTTTGGATATGGGGGCGATTGAAACGAGGAAATAACTGATTGGAATAATCCCAACTATATGTGCGCTAATGGAGTTGTTTTGTCCGATTTGACTCCGAAATCGTGCGCTTATGAGATAAAAGAGGCGCAAGCTCCAGTGTGGATTGAACCAATTATGTTAGACCAATTGAGTTGAATAGAAGTCGAAACTTGGAATTTAAAAATGAGACAATTCAGATTCCGACCTCTTTTGCTATGTTAAAACACAGCGTTCAAGCCATTTTTCTAGATTTATCTCTTTTTATAGAAATGGGACATCAAAAAGCAAAAAACAGAAAAAAGGGTTGTAAAAACAATCAAATATATCTATTCTGAACCGGGGATTCACATTTTGTTGAGTGTTCCTTTTGATTTTGGGTTCATAAATTTATTCCAAACGGTATTTGAAACACCTATTGAGATCTGAACCCTTAAGGTTTGGACATCAATAGGTGTTTTTACTGTAAAGCCTTATTTCATGCGTATTTCAGCTGCTTCGCCCCTTATCTTGAAACTGGACACGAAAATCAAAAAAGTTGAAAACAGGGTGGTGAAAACAGAAAAGCTTTAAAATCCGAACCTTTATGTCTAATCTGAATTTGCCTCTAAAAGCGCTTGCTTATTGTAATAATCCCGTTCTTTCTTCATAGGTGTCTTGTATCCGTTCTTTGCATGAGGTCTCTGTTCGTTATAGATAATCATATACTTGTCTACTGCCGTTCTGAACTTGCTTTCAGAGCGGTATTTTGTTCGGTATAATTCTTCTCTCTTTAAGCTGGAAAAGAAGGATTCCATTACAGAATTATCATAAGGAATATGAGCACGGGAGTAGGACTGCGTTACTTCTAAGGATTTCAAGTATGAGCAAAATGTATTTGATCTGTAATTTCCTCCACGGTCAGTATGAAAGGTCAACGGTAATATCGGTTGCCGTTCTTCATATGCCATGCGAAATGTACTTTTTACCAACTGCGTACTGTTTGTTTTTCCGATTCTGTATCCTATCACAGCTCTTGCATACAAATCAAGAACGACGCAAATATAATAATTTTTATTATAGAGTCGGAAATATGTGATATCGCTTACCCACACTTCGTTTGGCCGCACAGTTGTAAATTGCTGATTTAAATAATTTTTGAAATGTCGCTGCTCCTTTTCATACAAATCTTTAGCATCCTGTCTGATACTGATAAGCCCCATATCACGCATCAGTTCCCTAACCATTTTTACTGAAATACGATGGCCCTCCTCTTTCATGACGGCGGCAATTTTAGCGGCACCGAAGATTTGATTACTGTCATCATAAACCTGTTGTATTTTCAAACGATGTTCTTCCCGGCGTTTGGCATACCAAGTGTTATCTCGTTTGTTTCGCAATATGTGGTTGTAAAAAGTTCCTCTTGGAACTTTGAGCGCTTCGCAAAGCATATGTACACTATATTGTCCATAAAGTTTTTCTAATGCATAGAGTTTGATGTCCAGCGGATCATTTACTTGACAACTAACATTTTGTAGGATCTCAATCATTCCTTCAAGACGAGCAACTTTGTTTTCAAGTAATCGAAAGTTTTTCACCGACACTTTCTTTGATGCGTTTTTAGTATCGGCTTTTTGTTTTATCCAAGCATAGATAGAACTTCGCGGTATTCCGGTATCGTTAACGAGACTTATGACAGATTCTCCATTTTGATATCGGTCAACAATCTTTTGTTTTTCAGCATCACTATAATTACAATTCATACCATCATCTCCTTGAAAAAGATTATAACATAAAATAGTTAAACCGCCGGAGCTTTAAAATCCTTGATATTGTATAGATGTTGAAAATCACAACGATATATGGTATAATATTTAAAATCACGAACAGCAAGGGGCTTTTACGGTATGAATACAGGCGATCTTATTACCTTTGATGCAAAAAAGAACTTTACTTTTATAAAAGTATTAGGTGGAGGCGGAACCGGAGATACGCTCCTGTTTAAAGACGAAACTACGGATATGCTATTTGCAATCAAAAAGTATGTGCCAAAGGACAAGCGCTACATAGATGAACACTATGAGCGATTTGTTGACGAGATCAAAATCTTGTTCAACATATCCCATCCAAACATTGTACGCATATATAATTACTACTTGTATCCACAGGCAAAGACAGGCTTTTTGCAAATGGAATATATCGATGGAACTTGCATCGATCAATACGACCCAATGCCTTGGGACGATAAAGGATGGGAAGATATTTTTACCGATGTTATCGGTGCATTTGAATACTTGGAAAAGAACCATATCCTGCATAGGGATATTCGTCCTGCCAATATTCTGATCGATAAGGAAGGAAATGCAAAAATCATCGATTTTGGTTTTGGAAAGCAACTTAACGGCAGCAGAAACGACGGAAACAGTATACTCTTAAATTGGCCTGCTACAGAGATGCCGAACGAAGTGCAGCTTAATCAAGAATATGATGAACGGACAGAAATCTATTTTGTAGGAACGCTGTTCCGTCATTTATTAAAAGATAAGCTCAAAGATTTTCGTTTCCAGCATATTATTGAGAAAATGGTAAAAATCCATCCCGATCAGCGATATTCTTCTTTTTCGGATATCATGACAGACATTACTGCTGGCGTGTTAAGTGAAATTGATTTTACGGATGAACAAAAAGAGTGCTATCGAATTTTTGCCAATGCATTATGTTCCCATATTTCGAGCTATACCGATAAATACTCACCGCTCAACGATATCGGACAGACGCTTTCAAAGTTGGCCGAGTTGATCAGAAATTCATCCCTTGAAGAATGTATACAGAACAACAGTCAGCTTATCGGATGCTTCATTGCAGGAGGATATAGTTACAGTACCAGAAAAGATATCGACGTTAAGATTATGACCGATTTTTATAGCTTGGTAACAAGCTTGCCTCCAGCAAAAAGAAAACTTCTATTTGCCAATATTTATACGCGATTAGCAACAATTAAAATTGTGGTTGATGATCCGGATTTACCGTTCTAATGGTAATTTTGGTGCAAACACCCCGCATTTACGCTCCGTTTGGGACTAACATCGGCACCAGGCAGGGCCTGGTGCCGATAATACGCGCTTCGGGTTCTTTTCTTTTACTAGATGCACCGCCCGCGTTTTAACCGGCATCTTTTTTGTACCCGGTAAACAGTCGAGAGCCTCGACACGCATTTCGCGTGCGGGGCTTTTCTGATACCCGAAGCTTAGCGCTCGCGTCAAAGATGCATCTTTTTTGTACCCTCTTGACAGACTGAGTCTGGACGCAATTCGCGTTCAGGCTCTTTTCTTTTGCTCAGGTGGAGGCGCTCGCGCTGAGAGCTGGGTGTCTTTTTCGTCAACACAATCCAAATAACGGCCCCTCGCTTTTGCGAGGGGCCGTTATTTTATCAAAGGCGCCGAGCGTGCTGACGGAAAACGCCGGTGCCGTGGGGAAAGAAAAAGGGAAAACAAAATGAACTTAGATATTAGCCGTGGGCGCGTAAAAGTAAGCGTCGCCTTCGAATCCAGACACTCGGACCAGCGGCAAGCCGCCGCACGCAAGCCGCGCACCTCACTTTGCGGGGGTGTTTTGCGCCCACGCCGGAACGGGTATCCTTTTTGTGGCGCGAATCCAGAAAGGGGTGGCGAAATAGATGTCACCCCGATTTTTTCAGTACTCATACGGTTTTCCGGGCTTTTTAGGGCCGATTCTTCGGAGCTGTCCCACTGTGGAGTCCACCCCCAAAAAGAATAAAAAAGCAAAAAGCCGCTTTCTTATAAAAATAAGGAAGCGGCTTTTTCATTTTTTAGAAACCGGCAGAGAAATAAAATTATTATCCCCCAGCACAGCAAGAATGGGGGAGCTTAGTGAAATTAAAGCGCATTAAAAAGGATGCCAATATGATATGAGGATATCGATTATATTTTCTACAACAAATTTTATAAAATTCTACCCCAAAAATTTTTATTTAATGACTTTTGTTTTTGGCGAATGAATTTCTTTCAAATAGCCATTAGACCAGCGGACAACAATTTCGTCATTCCCTCCCCAAAAGGGGTGACGAAATAGATGTCACCCCGATTTTTTCAGTATTCATGCGGGTTTTCGGGCTTTTTAGAGCCGATTTATCAAAATCGCCCCACCGTGGATGTCCAACCCCAAAAGAGCAAAAAAGGTAAAAACCGCTTTCCTATAAAAATAGGGAAGAGGTTTTTTGCTTTTTTAGAAACCGGCAGCGAAATGATTTTTGATGGTTCGTCCGGGCTGTTTGGGAATTGAAAGAGGAAGGAGGCGATGGTGTTTGACCGGCAGCCGATCCTGAGAAACAAAATGGAAAACGACAGTTATTACCTTTTGACCCTGGCATCCATCGCAAAGGAAATCCAGCAGCGCGGAGAAAAAAGAGAATGTACCGTGAACCTTGGCGCGGGCCTGCCCCTGGTCGGATTCGGCCGGGAAAAGAAAGCGTTCCGGGAATACCTATTCCGTTCTTCCCAGCCGGTAAACTTCAAGTTTGAAGGAATCTCCTATCAGGCAGCTATTCAGGACGTCAGACTTTTCCACAGGGCTACTCCGCCATTGCCGTTCACCCAGAATTCATACAGGGAGAACCCTCTGTGCTCCTTATGGACATCGGAGGCTGGACCGTGGACCTCATGCGGCTGGACAATGGAATCCCCAACGCCTCCACCGGCCGAAGCCTGGAGCTGGGCATGATCCGATGCATCGATGAAGCGAAGGAACAGGTCCGCCGGGAGACAGGCTTGTCCGTTACCGACGCCCAGGTAGAACATGTCTGATATTTTATAACCAAAATAAATTTTAAAAATCGGTAATGACATTGATGTTATTTTGTGTTGATAAAGTTTGCTCATAACGGGTTTGTCAAATTACAAAATTATTACTCTTTTTCAAAAAAATTTTTCTTTTTGGATTTCCATATAAATATAAAAAAGACTACAAATAAAAATCTGACGTCTATAAAACTGAAAGAAACGTCAGGCTTTTATTGTAGCCTTTTTTTATTGCAGAGAAAAGTTAGTTATTGAGTTTTTTCCGAAACAGTTAAAGCTGGTTTATAAATTATAGGTATAAGTTGTGTTAATGATAATTTTGGATATATTTTGCGATACGAAAACGGGCATCCTCAAACTGTTCTTTCATTAAATCCTCCAGAAGAGGAAGGTTTTGACGGGTAAAGGCTTCCAATATTTTTTCATGCTGATAAGCCACTGTAGGTAAATCCTCGTGATTTTTTTCAATAGGTGAGTCGGCGAATAACTCCCAAAAAGCAGTAAGTAGCTGTTCTAAAAAGACATTCCCGGTGACCCGGAAAAGCGTTTTGTGAAATTCTCCATCCTGTTCCACAAACGCTTGCCCCATTTCCGCTTTCTCCTTCATGATCCTGACTTGCTCCCCCATATATTGTAATTGCTCCAGGTCGATCCTTTGCATGGCTTTCCCCAATGAGTTTAATTCAAGAATACTGCGGACTTCTAAGAAATCCATCAACAGACTGGGTTTAGCCCGCACCAAAATCCGCCAGGTGTTGGCGATTTGTTTGCTAATATCGGGCATTTCGATGTAGCGGCCGCTACCTTGCTGTGAAGTAATAATACCTGTAGCTTTATAGTAGCTCAACAGTTCACGCAGGGTAGTACGACTTATTTCCAGATCTTTAATTAATTGATTCTCAGTTGGAAATTTTTCCCCGGTTTATAGGTGCTCGACAATCATATCAATTAATTTGTTTTCTGTCTGTTCCCGCGTGGTTAAATCCTCCATAGTTTCCACCTCCTTTAATCATAAACTCATACTATTTTGTTAAAAAAGAATCAATAGTAAAAAAGCCCTCCAAGCCAAAGCGGCAAGGAGGGCTGTGTTATATATATTCAAACCTAAATTGATACCCCGCGCCAGGCAGGCGGCAGAATGGGACTCCTTCCATGATGGGAATCTCTATAACGGGGCTTGGTTTTACAAAAAAGGCCGTATTTGCAATATTGCGGTCGAATTTAGCAAAGGCGTTAATACTCGTTTTACTATATCCAGTTTTTTTCTTTATTTCGCAGGATACATTATCGTGTCATTTTTCTCACTCACTTTCTTTATATTACTTCAAAAATAAGGTAGACACGATAGTGCCTACCTTATTTTTACTACCTCAGAATTGCTCGCGGGTGATTTTTGCGTTTTAGCATATTATTAGTCATTAGTCGGACAGAATTTAAAATAATTTACTAGAGATATTCAAGAAACAAAATATCAGCATCGCGCCTACCAGCGATAAGCGGAAAATGTGGATTTTTGTAAGGGAAGTGTGAAAATACTTTCACCGTGGAGCTGATAATCAGATGGGATTCTTTTTTTGCTTTCTAAATTGATAATTTCCTTATAATTCCCCTTGATGTGGAGTTGTACTGTCGTATTATAGGGTAGATAGGATTGCAGAATACAAGAATGATTATCTTTAGGGAAAAGAGAAACATTACCTGGGCCCTCTAAATAGATCGGTAAATCCTTTGATAATTCCCTGCGCAAGGTATTTAAAATTGGTATGGGAAGTAAATAACAATCACTCCATGTCTCTGGAGAATTTAGCAAATATAAGCGTCCTTGTCCGTAATTACAGTAAGATAAAAGGGGATTAGGAGAGGAGGGCTGGTTTTGTATTGCCAACAGGTTTTCCTCGTTAAGTTTAAAATCGACTATACGCATAGAGACTGGTTTCTCACAAGAAAAATAATTTGTTTCGAAATCAGCAGAGCCATATATTCCAAATTGGTTTGATAATTGTGCTCTGGGCGCCATAGACATACCGGTAAACTCCTCGATTCCTTTCCCCTTTAATGCCTCTAAGCATCCAGGGGTCAAAATGACATTTCCGCCGTCTATCAAATGTTTGGCCATTTTTTCGATTAATTGAGGATCGCAGGCTGACGCACTGGTTAATAAAATCGTGCGTTTATTTTCAGTAAATTCTACTGTGGGCTGAAAAGGAAGACCGCACATTCCCCAAAAATCATAAAGATGATCTTCGCCAGAAGAGTTGTGAGGTAAATAAACAGGGATACCAATCGCGTTTCCGAGCTCCCCGAGAAAATTATCTATGCGTTCTAATTCAAAACCCATCGCCGCGGCATAAACAGTGTGATAAAGGGTACCCCAGCCGTATAAGGTTAATTCCTTGGGCGAAGAGAATAATGATAGATATAATTGCTCCAGCATGTCTATTACATCAACGCTGCCATAGGTGTCAAACCAATTTCCTCTATTACGATACGGGGAAATTGAGGAGAGATACTGCATTAATGAATAAGAGGTATAACGAGGATTACGAAAGTTAGAATAAAGATGATTTCGAGTCTCTGTGCCGGAATAAATCTCATCAAATAAAAAAGGACTTTGCGTTGTATTATAGCCAAGCCTGTGATAGGATTCATGCCATGTGGGATATTTTAATGTGATCTTGACATTAGGATTGATTTTTTTTGCCGGCTCTATCATATACTCCTGGCAAACCTGGGGAACTAATTCTAAACGAAAATCATCCCAGGCGCGATTTCCTTTGAGTTCTCGGCATCGTTGACAAGTGCAGTTTGTAAAAACATAGTCGTCCAATAATATTTCATCAAAGTGTGTTGCCATGGTCTCAAATAAGGATTTGGTTCGAGAAAGCGCGGCGGGATCAGTATAGCATAGACATTCCGCAACTCTGTGTTCCCAATTTTCATCCGTTTGACTATAGGCGGTAAAGGCGGCGGAAAGTTTGATCCCTTTTTGCTCGAAAAATTTCTTGACTGATAAATATGCGTTTAAATCTACGGTTTCTGAACGGTATAGTTCCAAGTAAATTTTATCGAATTTAAAATGTTTTCTGAAAAATGTATACTGCTTTTCTAAAATTGGCGGGTTAGCTGCTAGATATTCGATGTCACGCGAAGCTAAAAAGATGGATAATTGAAAATTTTTATAATGTTCCAAAAAAATGGCCTCCTTTTTGTGCATAAATTTTTAAAAATATATTGCATATTGATTATATCATATATTACTATATAGATAGAACGAAAGGGGTGTTGACATGGCAAAAAAACCTTTATATCTTCAAATTTATGAAGAAATGTTACAGAATATCGCGTCAGGAGTGTATCGGCATGACGAAAAAATACCGTCAGAAATTGAATTGGCGGAGCAGTACCATGTCAGCCGTATTACGACCAAAAAAGCTCTGGATTTGCTGGCCGAAAACGGCTACATTACTCGCTTCCCTAGAAAAGGCTCCTTTATTACAGATCGCTCCGAAGAGAATGCGCAGAAAAAAATTGAAAATACTCTTCCAGTCAAAACCATCGGTGTAATTATGGGGAATCTTGTACAAACCTTTGGCACCCAAACTCTTCTTGCGATTGAACGCGCCTGCTCGGAAAGCGGATATCACCTAATGTTCGCGTGTTCTTATGAGGATCAAAATCTTGAAATGGAAATCATACAATCTTTTTCCCAAGCGGGTGTCAGCGGTATTATTATCATGCCGGTTCATGGAGGAGTCTACAATCCTTTGATTTTGCGATTATCCTTGGACAATATTCCAGTGGTTTTTATTGACCGTGATTTGAGAGGGCTTCCGATCCCTTATGTGGGAACCGATCACTTTGCGGCGGCAAAAAAGCTAACAGATTTTTTGTTCAGCCAAGGTCACAAGGAAGTAGCGTTTGCGTGTACCTCTTATTATGAAACGTCGTCCATCTTGGAACGTTTAGATGGTTTTATAACCAGCAATATCGAGCATGGAAGGTTGACGCATAATTCTTACTGGCTTTCCCCGAAAACTGGATTGCATATCAAAAATACTTCTGAAAGTCAGGAAGAGGATTTAGAAACCATTAAAAAATTTATAGTAGATAATCCTAATATTACCGGGTTTTTGGCCATCGAATTTGAATTGGCTATCTTGATCCGGGAAGCTTTACGCCAATTAAACCGCTATAGCGAGGATAAGGAAAGTGTGGTTTGCTTTGATTCTTATTCCTTGGATCGTGTCGATTGCCTTCGCTTTACCCATGTAGTACAGGATGAAGAAACCATTGGAAAAGAAAGTGTCCGGTTGCTGCTAGATAAGCTCGCCCACAAAGACACGGCGGACAGGGTGATTGTTCCATCTAAAATTAAATACGCTTAATTTTAAAAGCAAAAGATAAAAAAGGAAGCGTTGGCTTCCTTTTTTATTATCCTTTAACACCTGAACTTAATGAGATACCTTCAACAAAGTATTTTTGGAAGATAATATATAAGAGCAAGATCGGTAAAATAGCGATTGTCATGGACGCGGCCAATTCATTCCAGTAAATGTCCCTGAAATAGCGGCTCGCAGTAGTAAGAAGCAAGGTTAACGGCGTCATATCTTCAGTATTGGTTACAATTAAGGGCCAGAATAAATCGTTCCACCGGTTAATAAATTCTAAAACAACGAGTGTAGCGATTACAGGTTTGCAAAGAGGAACAAAAATTTTTCCATAGAGAAGAACGGCGTTGGCTCCGTCGATTTTTCCGGAATCAAAGTATTCTTCTGGTATTCCGATACCAAACTGATTTACTAAATAAATAGCAAAAGCGCTGCCGATTCCAGGAACAATCAATCCTTGGAACGTATTGATCCAATCAAGTTGAGAAAGGGTAAGGAAGATGGGAATAAGTGTTACTTGAGATGGAACCATTAAGGTGGCCAGAACGATAAAGAATAAAACCTTACGTCCCTTAAAGCGATAACGTGAAAAACCATAGGCTGCCATTGTGCTTAATAAGATTGTTAGGAAAGCGCCGACAACGGAATAGATCACCGAGTTTAAGATGCTGCGAACAAAACCGCTGATATGGAAGACTTTAACATAGTTGTCGAAAGAAGGGTTTGCTCCAAACATTGTGGGAGGCCACGTAATAGCCTCGGAATATGTTTTGGTAGAGGTTGTTAAAAGCCATAGAAATGGATAAAGAGCAACCAAAACAAACAGCAGCATAATTAAATACAGGACAACATGAGAGAATTTTCGTCCTAAAAGATTTTTTTTCATGCTTTTTCCTCTTTTCCGAGAAACTTAAATTGAATCAACGATAGGATTACCAAGATAACAAATACTAGCAGGGAAATCGCTGCGGCATACCCGAAATTGTATTCCTTAAAGGCAATTTTCCAAAGATAAAATACAATGACCTCTGTGGAGCGGACAGGGCCGCCTAAGGTCATGACATAAACAGCGTCGAAGCTCTGGAAAGAACCGATAAATCCTAGAATTAGTAAAAATGTTATCACTGGACGCAGAAGCGGAATACGGATATGAATCAATTCCTGCCAGTAATTAGCGCCGTCTACTTTTGCGGCGTCGCGATATTCAGTAGAAATACTGGTGATACCTGCCGTCCATATAATAACGTTGTATCCTAAGCTTTTCCAAATAGACATGATAACAATGCATAGCATTGCTGTGGAAGGGTCTCCTAGCCATGGCTGAGGAGGAATTCCGAAGGCCGACAAAGCGTAATTTAGCAATCCGAAAGTGGGATTATAGATATAAGCCCACAGCATACCAGTGATTGTAAAGGAGATAATGTACGGCAAAAAAAGGATGGCGCGGCAGCCGTTTGCCAGCCGAAACCATGATTCGGTTAAAATGAGGGATAGTAAAAAGGAAATCAGAAGTCCGAAAATAACGGTTCCGATGCTGTATTCCACAGTATGCCATAGATCGGGCAAAATAAAGCGATCAGAGAATAATTTGCGAAAGTTGTCAAATCCGATGAATTTGGAAGCGCTCGGGTTTACTACGGAGTAATCCATCAGAGAAAGCCAGGCCGCCTGAAAAATAGGTACTATTCGAAATACAATCAAAACTAGAAGAGCAGGAAAGATAAATAAAATAGGCGTAGATTTTGATAGTATTTTCCGTCTTGTTTTCATTTCATATCCTCCCGAAGCAAATTGAGAACAAAGTGCGAATAAGGAGGATTTCCTATATTCGCACTTTGTTTAGCTTTTATTTAGCTGAAGAAGTCGCTGTTATCATTTTGGACCATTTCGTCCAATGCGCTTTGGACATCCTTTTCGTTCAAGACGATATCCTGAAGACCGTTAGGAAGATTTGTCCAATACCAAGTGTTAGATCCAGAGAAAATAGGCTCCAGCTCTGCGGTTTCGAGTTGCTGAATAGCGACATCGACCACTTCGTTTCCTCCCCATCTGGAGTCTTCCGTAGCACTTTTCCAGGTGGGAACTTGACCCGCGTACTCTTTACCATAGTAAGAAAGCAGTAAGGTGGCCTCAATATCATTCATATGTTTCCATACATCCCAGACAGTATCCAAATACTTGGTTTGGGTGGAGATTCCCCATGCGGAAGGCGCGATCCAGGCCGCACGCTTGTCGCCTTTGGGAACCAGAGCTACGCCATAATCCAGACCCTCTTTCGCGGAACATAGTACAGCTGTCCAAGAACCGTCAAGAATCATAGCGGCCTGGCCGTTATAGAACGCTTCCCGGTAGCCGATAGTGCCTTGAGAACCAGGATCCGCGGGCAGAGGAGCCGCGCCGATACCGCGGACCAATTCCAGCAGCACATTGACCGCCTTGACACCAGCCTCGCTGTTATAGATCGCCTCTGTCGGGTTTTCCATGTCGTTAAATACTTCGCCGCCGTAAGAGCGGAGAATGCTCAGGAACATTCGGTTGTACTCATCGCACTGGAAGCCATACTGGGTGGTAACGTCGCCGTCCTTCTTGGTGAGGTCTTTCGCGGCGGCGATTAAGTCATCCCAAGTCCAGTCCTCATTCGGATATTCCACATTTGCTTCGTCGAATAAGGTTTTATTGAAATAAAGAAGCTGAGGAAGGGTGACAGGGCCCCAGCCATAAAAATTTCCTTTGTAATACATGCAGTTGCCTTCGTATACGTCGGAATAGTCCATGCCATTCGGACCGTCGATTAACTCATCTAATGGTTGCAGCAGGCCTTGGTCCGCGTAGGTGGATAGGGTTCCCGGATGGTACCAGAAAAGGTCGGGTCCATCTCCGCTGGAAAATAAAGCGGCTAATTTTTCATCATACGACTGCGGCGTATAGGTGATCTCAAATTTCACGTTTGGATGCTCATCAGTATATTCCTGGAATAACTGTTCATAAAGCGGAGCTTCTGCCAAGGGGTCGTCGGTAGTTTCCTCAGGAGGAGTCATATAGGTCATAACCTTTAAGGTGATCTCCTCTTCTGTAGAGGCGCCGGTATTAGAACTGGCTGTCTCATTAGAAGATTCTCCGGAGGAACCTTCTGAAGAATTTGAGCACCCAGCAGCGGCGGACAGCACTATCGCGGTGGAAATAAGAAATGCAAGGATTCTTTTCATTTTGGACATGTTGGATTCTCCTTTCTGCTTTTGCCATTATGATTTCATTATTGCTTTCTATAGCTTTCCCACTTTTCCTCCTCCCTCATTCCTATTTTGAATCAGCCTTATTTTTCGCTGCGTTATCTAACGGTATAACCTCCTTTCCTGCTAGGGGAAAAGTTGAAAACTGGTTTTTTCGGGAAACCCTTTGATATGTAATAACGCTTTGCGAGCGGCTATTTTCAAATATCTTATAATAAAATCGCGACAGAGATCTATAAATTGTATTATAATAATAGATATATCAAATATTTATATTTGCTAATTTAAAATAACACTCGAAATTCCTAAATGTTGCACAAGGGAATTACTCCCTTGCTTTTGTGCAAATAATATCACTATATGCACAAAATGTCAACATATAAATCAAAATTATTATCCTAAATGTTTTGAATAGCACAAAAATTGAATAATTTATCTTGACATTTAGATATTTGTTATATATTATATAGTCAAAGTTAATTGTGGAAATTTGACCTGCCTGAAAATTAGATGTCAACGTAAAAAATAACAAGGAAGAAAGGGATATACATATGGAATTTGTAATGGAACGAATCGAACGTCTTCTCAGCGACCTACAGAAAGCAATTTATCCAATAAGTCTTCCTATTACCCAGTATTACTTTCGAAAGTGTAATCAACGGGATTTGCAGACCGCTGATTTTACAAATTGGGAGCCTTTTGACCCGAAAAAGAAGCCTTGGGATGGCTTCCGAGAAAAATATTGGTTTGCCACGGAAATTGAGTTTCCCGAATCATTTTTGGGATTTCCAGTAGAATTTCATATAACCACTGGAGTAGAGGGGCAACAGGACTTAATTAAGCCTCAGATTTATTTTTATCTGGATGGCAAGTTAAAACAGGGCCTGGATATTAATCATAGAACGGTATTGATTACAGAAAAAGCGAAGAGCAAAGAGAAGCATAAAATAATGCTGTATGCCTATACCGCGGACAATACGAAATTTTTGGAACTGAATACTGAGCTGGCGATTGTAGACCGAGAAGTAAAAGCCTTATATTATGATCTTTGGGTTCCGTTCCAGGTTGCGAAATTATTGGAAAATGAAAATGAACATAGGATTGATATTTTAAATCAACTCAATCATACTGTCAATCTTTTGGACTTTAGTGTTTGGAATTCGCCTAAGTTCCATGCGAGCGTTTGCGAGGCTCGAAACTATTTGGAAGAAGAATTTTATCAGCGGATGTGTGACAGCCAAAAGGAGATTCTAGTCAAATGGGTGGGACACAGCCATATTGATGTGGCCTGGCTATGGACTTTGGATATTACGAGAGAAAAAGCTGCGAGAACTTTCTCGGGGATGTTGGAATTGATGAAGCAGTACCCTGAGTTCATTTTTACAGCCAGCCAGCCTCAGTTGTATCGGTTTATACAAGAGGATGAACCTGAATTATATCAGGAAATCAAAAAAAAGGTGCAGGAGGGAAGTTGGGATCCGGATGGAGCAATGTATCTGGAAGCGGATTGTAACCTAACGTCAGGCGAGTCCTTGGTTCGCCAGCTTCTGTATGGAAAGCAGTTTTTCCGCGAGGAGTTCCAGAAAGAAAGCAGAACTCTCTGGCTGCCAGATGTCTTTGGATATTCCGCGGCACTTCCACAAATCCTGAAAAAAAGCGGTGTGGATTATTTTATGACGACAAAAATCAGTTGGAACGAGTACAATAAATTTCCATTCGATACCTTCTTGTGGAGAGGAATTGATGGAAGTGAGGTTTTGTCGCATTTTATTCCCGCTATGGAGTATCAGGACACTGAGAATAGCTTTACGACAACCTATAACGGGATTTTGTCTCCCAGTCAGGTAAAAGGGGCGTGGAAGCGATATCAGCAGAAAGATTTAAATCATGAGGTCCTTTTTGCGGCAGGATATGGCGATGGCGGCGGCGGACCAACAGAAGAGATGTTGGAAACGGCCAAACGCTTATCCCGGGGCATACCAGGTTGTCCAAGAACACAGGTCACCACAGTAGAAAAGTTTTTTGAGGAATTAGAGCGGCAGGTCAGACATTCCCCGCGTTTGCACCGCTGGGTTGGAGAACTGTATTTTGAGTACCATAGAGGAACGCTCACCTCTATGGCACGAAATAAAAAATACAATCGAAAAGCAGAATTCCTAATAGGCTCTCTTGAAAAGATGCTTTGCTTGGAGAGCTTGGCCCAAAGGAAAATCGAAAAGCCCAGTAGCCTAAGAGAAGCCTGGGATGTAATCATGATAAACCAATTTCATGATATTATCCCCGGTAGTTCTATTCAGGAGGTATATGACGATTCCCAAAAACAGTACCAAGCTTTCTTCGAAAAATATGAGCCGGAATTAACCAGCTCGATGGAACGAATATTAGAGAAAATTTCTCTGAGATCTTCTTCTGTTGTCGTATTTAATGGTTCTGGCGTGGATATCGACGTTCCGGTGGAATTTGCGTCCCAAAATAATCTGTTGCATGAGGGGCTATTTATTTCTGATGAAACTGGCTGCTTTCCATTACAAAAAACCTGGGACGGAAGCTGGCTGTTTTGGGGAAAAGAAATTCCGGCAAACGGATATAAAGCGTATCAGCTGACCTCGGCGCCGTATACTTGTCAGAAAATTTTTGTTACAGAGCAACAGGTTTCGACCCCATTCTTCGATGTTCGTTTCAATCAAAAAGGAAATATTATCTCTATCATCGATCAAAGAAATGGGCGGGAATTATTGACTGGTCCCGGCAATGTTTTAGAGGTATACGAGGACAGGCCGCATAATTGGGAGGCCTGGGATATCAACGTTTATTACAAAGAGAAAAAATGGCTAGTGGATGAACTGGAATCAGTTCAAGTACTGGAAACGGGGCCGGTTCGTTGCTGCTTAAAAATGACTTGGCGCTTTTTGGAATCTGTCATTGAACAATATTTATATTTCTATGCGGATACGCCGCGGATAGATTTTAAAACTATCGTTGATTGGAAACAGCAAAATTTATTGCTGAAGACGGCTTTTCCGGTAGATGTTCATAGTGAGGAAGCTACTTACGAAATTCAATTTGGAAATATCCGAAGACCGACTCATTTCAATACTTCTTGGGATCAAGCGCGCTTCGAGGTTTGCGGACATAAGTGGGCTGACCTATCTCAAGAGGATTGCGGGGTCAGTCTTTTGAATGACTGCAAATACGGCTATGATATTCATGAAGGTGTGATGCGATTAACTCTGATCAAATGTGCTACCTACCCGAATCCGGAGGCTGATCAGGAGCTTCATGAGTTCACCTATTCCTTATATCCTCATCAAAAGGGCTGGCGAGAGGCGAAGACTGTCAATCAGGCTTACGGCTTGAACAATCCGCCTTTAGCCTTTGTCCGCCCCTCCCAAGAAGGTTTTCTGCCGGATAAGGCCTCTATCATATCCTGCGACGCGCCGAATGTAGTTGTAGAAACCATGAAAGCCGCGGAAAACGGGGAGGGGATTATCTGCCGAATCTATGAATGCTTTCAACGGAAAAGCGTGGTTGAGCTTAATGTGTGCCGCGAACTGGATTCGTTATGGGAATGTGATTTAATGGAAAATCCTTTGAAAAAACAGGAATTCTGCGAAAATAGATTCCAGTTTCAGTTAGCGCCTTATGAAATAAAAACCTTTCTGCTTCGCTTTACAAGATCATAAGCATAAGGTTTAGCGGAAAGGAAACATAAAATTATTTTTCATGTAGAAAGGAAGAGTACCTATGACGTTTACAGACATTATTAATCCGGATTTACTCAAGGCACTGGCGGAAGCAGGGCACGGTTCCAATATCCTGATTGCGGACGGTAATTTCCCAGCGGACATTGGTGTGCCGGAGCGAACCACCAAGGTGTTTTTGAACTATGCGCCGGATAAGCCTAGAGTGACTGACGTTTTGGAAGCAGTCCTGAAGCTGGTAAATGTGGAATCGGCGGTAGTGGCGGTCAGAGATGATATGAAAGACACGCCGATTATGGCGGAATTTCAGGAGCTGCTTCCAGAGGATGTAAAAATCGAAAAAATTAAAAGATGGGATTTTCGGGCGGCCTGTATGGCGCCTGAAACTGGACTCCTGATCCAAACCGGGGACTTGCGCTTGTACGGCTGTATTCTTCTGACCGTCGGAATCCGGACGGAATAAAGGAGGAAGAGGATGTATTTTTCTTGCTGTATTGAAATGTTGTTTACAGAGTATCCGTTTGCTGAGAGGATTTATCAGGCGAAGGAATGTGGATTTGACTATGTAGAGTTCTGGAGCTGGGAGGATAAGGATTGCAGTGCCATCCAAAAAGCGATTAGCGAGACAGGAATGAAAGTAGCTCTTTTTCAAGGGAATACAGAGGGGAGAATGGTGGACTCACTGGACCGGAAGCGTTATGTAGCTGGCGTGCGCCGATCTGTTGAGAAAGCAAAAGAACTGGGAGCGAAACAACTATTTTTGATGTCGGATATTATGCAAGAGGATCGGTCTGTTTTAGCGTGCGACCGCTTCTTGAGCGATGAGGAAAAAATGGAAAGTACGCAAAAGGTGCTGGAGGAGTTGATCCCGATTTCCGAGGAAAGTGGAATTACATTCCTAATTGAGCCGCTCAATACCAAGGTGGACCATAAAGGCTACTCCTTGTATCACAGCGAACCGGCGTTCCAATTAATCCGCGAGATAGGCCATCCGGGAATCCGGGTATTGTATGATGCTTACCATATGCAAATCATGGAAGGAAATGTAATCGATGCGATTCGAAGGAACGTTAATGAAATCGGTTATTTCCACATTGCGGATGTCCCAGGACGATGCGAACCGGGAACTGGAGAATTGAACTACCAGAATATTCTGAAGGCTCTAAGAGAAGCCGGCTATCAAGGAATTGTGGGATTTGAGTTTACTCCCTCCGGAGAGCAAAGCGGACGCATTGCTGAACAAACGTTGAAACAGTTAAAATGGGGGATTAGATAATGAACAATAGTGATAAATTGAAATTATATCGCGAGATGCTGCGAATCAGGCGTTTTGAGGAGATGGTAAAGGATCTTTTTGCCTCTATGGAAATTTTAGGTTCTGTACATCTCTATATTGGCGAGGAGGCGGTGGCTGTTGGGGCATGTGCCGCTATTGAAAAAGAGGATTATCTTACTTCTACCCACCGTGGCCATGGACATGTTTTGGCAAAGGGCGCCGATCCAGGAAAAATGTTCGCGGAGCTGCTGGGTAAGGTAACCGGGTACAATAAGGCGCGAGGGGGCTCGATGCATTTGGCCGCGCCGGAATTAGGGATTTTAGGAGCCAATGGAATTGTAGGCGGAGGATTACCTTTGGCGGTAGGAGCAGCGATGAGTGCGCAGAAGCTAAAAAATGGTAGAGTGACTCTGTGCTTTTTTGGAGACGGCGCTTCCAACGAGGGGACTTTTCATGAAGCGTTGAATATAGCGGCGTCGTATAATCTTCCGGTGGTATTTATCTGTGAAAACAATCTTTATGCTGGCGGTGTAAAACAACACTTTGATGGTGTATACCGAAATGAGGGGATGGATTATCCCAGAAAAGTAGAACATGTGGCAGAGAGAGCCAGGGCGTATGATATTCCTGGCGAAGTCGTAAATGGAAACCATGTGGAAGAGGTAAAAGACGCCGTCCAAAAAGCAGTGGATCGGGCCAGAGCGGGAGAAGGCCCGACATTGATCGAATGCAAAACCTATCGCTGGCGTACTCATTTTGAAGTTGAACCTGATACATACCGTGATCCTAAGGAAGTTGAGGCGTGGAAAGAGAAGTGTCCGATTTTAACCTATGGCCATCAACTTGTTGAAGAAAATGCCGCGGAGACAGCTGATTTGGAAAGAATTGCTCAAGAGGTAGAAGAGGAAATGCAGGCAGCTCTTGAGTTCGCTCGAAATAGCCCGGAACCTAAGGTGGAAGACGCATTGAATGACGTCTATGCGGATTAAATGTTGAGGAGGAAAGAAAAATGAGCAAAAAATCAATGTCTGCTGCCATCGCGATGGCACATCGAGAAGAAATGCTTCGGGATTCGAGCGTATACGTTATGGGTTTAGATGTAGGTCCATATGGCGGAGCATTTGGCTGTACCAGAGGGCTTTGGAAAGAATTTGGACGGGACCGGGTGATGGATATGCCAATCGCGGAAGCCGGTTACGTGGGGGCGGCGGTGGGAGCCGCTATGACGGGCCTGCGCCCAATCGCGGAATTGCAGTTTACTGACTGGATTACCATCGCGTCTGATATGCTGGTTAACCAGGCGGCAAATATGAGATATACGTTCGGCGGATCTCTTTCGGTTCCAATGGTCCTGCGGGCTCCGGTCGGCGGGTACATGGCGGCTGCTTCTCAACATTCACATATGTTTGAATCCTGGTTTTCTTTTGTGCCTGGTTTGAAGGTAGTGATTCCCTCCAATCCCGCGGATGCCAAGGGACTGCTGAAATCCTCTATCCGAGATAATAACCCGGTTCTGTTTTTTGAACATAAAAAGCTTTATGATATTCCGGGTGAGGTTTCAGACGACCCGGAAGCCCTGGTGCCCTTAGGGAAAGCTAATGTAGTGCGCAAGGGCTCGGACGTAACAATCGTTACCTATGCCTATATGGTGAACTTTGCTCTCCAGGCGGCGGATATACTGGAAAAAGATGGGATACACGCGGAAATCATTGACTTGAGAACCATAAAGCCTATGGATACGGAAACAATTGTTGATTCCGTTAAAAAAACGAACAGGCTTTGCTGCCTCCAGGAAACCTGGCTTACTTGCTCGGTCGCGTCGCAGGTTGCCGCGGTAGTGGCCGAGGAAGCACTGGAGGACTTGGACGCCCCAATCAGAAGAATTGGCGCGCTGGATGCTCCAAACCCATTCAGTCTAAAATTAGAAGAGTATATCCTTCCCTCTGTAGACCGAATTGTGCGTGAAATACGCAGTATGTTTTAGGAGGATTAAAAATGATAGCTGTAGAACGAATGCCTAAAAGCGGTTATACCATGCGAGAGGGATTAGTGACGAAAATATTCGTGAAAGAAGGACAATCCGTTGCAAAGGGCGACGTGATTTTAGAGTATGAAACCGATAAGCTTACCGGAACGGTGGAATCATCCTCAGATGGCGTTGTTCGAAGGATCTTAGCCAAGGAGGGAGAAAGCTATCCGGTTTTACAACCTTTAGTCATTTTGGGAGAAGCAGGGGAACCCATTCCGTCTGAGTTTCTGGAGACTGAAGAAAAGAAAGATGCGCCGGAAAAACTAGAGCATTCGGAGAAAAAAGTGGATTCCGAGTCTTCCGATGGAAAAATACGAGTATTTGCTTCTCCCCTGGCTAGACGCCTGGCAAGAGAAAAAATGATAAATTTGTCAGAGATTACCGGAACTGGCCCGAATGGCCGAATTCAGAAAAAAGATGTATTGCTGGCATCGGAAAAGAAGAACTGCGCCACTTCGGTTGCGAAAAAATTGGCTCTGCAGCAAGAGATTGACCTTAGCCAAGTACAAGGAACTGGACCTAGAGGCAGAGTCCAAAAAGCCGATGTTCTGTCGGCGGCAGCGCGAAAGGCAGGGAAAGAACGCAGGGAAAGAATAACTTCCATGAGAAGAACGATAGCGGGCAGACTTTCCTATAGTAAGCAGACGATTCCTCATGCGTATTATACCTGTGATATAGTGGCGGAGGCTTTAGTGAATTTAAAGGAAAAGTTAGCTGTTCATAAAGACAAGACCGGGGAGAAAGCGGTTACCTATAATGAGCTCATCCTATTCGCGGTATCCCGCGCGCTTCGTGATTTTCCCTTGTTTACGGCAAGGATAGAAGACAATGAAATTGTGTATTCTCCTGCGATAAATCTTGGGATGGCAGTCAGCGTTTCAGGAGGCCTAGTAGTTCCCGTTATCCCGGCGGCAGACAAATTGCCTTTGAACGAGATGGCCAGAAAGGCCAGAGAGCTTTCGGAAAAAGCGCGCAAGGGAACTTTATCAGAGCCTGAGATAAGCGGTGGCGTGTTCACCGTCAGCAATTTAGGAAACTACGGGATTCGTCAATTCTCAGCGATTATTAACCCGCCGGAGGCTGGAATTTTAGCGGTGGGTGCTATCGAGGATAGAGTTTGTGCTGTAAGCGGTTGTGTACAGATTCAGAAGATGATGACGCTTACTCTTTCTGCGGACCATAGATTGATTGATGGTAAGGAGGCAGCTGATTTTCTAAATCGGCTGAAGCAGTATTTGCAGGAACCTTGTACCCTGGTGCTTTGAATGGAGGAATTAACATAATGAATGAAACTATGCGTGCCGCGGTCTTTGAGGGGGAAGGGAAGCTAAAGATTCGGGAGATTCCTCTTCCGGCGATACAAAGACCTGAAGACGTTCTGGTTAAGGTAGAGGCATGCTCCGTTTGCGGAACGGATGTCCATATTATGAATGTCCCTCCAGGGTATCCGGCAAAACCGGGGACTGTGCTGGGGCATGAATTAGTAGGGGTAGTTGTTGAAACAGGAAGTGATGTAACGACCCTAAAGGCAGGAGATCGAGTTGTCTGCAACCCGAACGAGTATTGCGGGGTATGCGCTTACTGCCGGAAAAACTTACCGAATTTATGTGAAAATATTATCCCGTTAGGAATTGAAGCCGATGGAGGTTTTGCGGAGTACGTAGTTCTTTCTCAACGCTGTACTTTCCGAATCCCCCAGAAACTTTCCCCTCAGATTGCCATGTTTGCAGAACCTTTAGCGTGTATGATAAATGGGATGCATAAACTGCGGGTATCTCCGGGAGAAAGCGTTTTGATTTTAGGTGCTGGACCCATTGGCCTAATGATGGTCCAGCTGTTGAAGGCTTCAGGCGTAAAACCGATCATAGTCAGTGAAACCAGCCCGGTCCGCAGAGATTTTGCTTTAAAAAGTGGCGCGGACCTTGTGGTAGATCCTTGTTCGAAGGATCTAATCTATGAAGTAACCCGGCAAACTGGGATAGGCGCGGATTATGTGCTGGATATGACGGGAAGTTTATTGCCCTCGGCGGTGAAATTAGTGCGAAAAGGAGGAACAGTGCTGGTGTTTGGCGTAAATACTCGAGCTGTTCCGGAAATATGCCAAAGTGAAATTACTCAGAAAGAGATTTCAATAGCTGGGACCTGGCTTGCTAACGCCAGCTTTCCTGAGGCGATTCGTTTATTGGAAAGCGGACTAATGCCTTTAGAATTACTGGTTACTCATCAATTCCCTTTAGAACGGTTGGAGGATGCCATCGAACTTCTCAGAAACGGAGAAGCGATCAAAATTCTCATCGATCCCCGTAAAAAGGAGGAATCCGCGGAATGAAGTATGATGTAGCAATTATTGGCGGCGGACCAGGGGGATATGTGGCCGCGATTAGGGCGGGAAGAATGGGATTAAAAACTGTGCTGTTCGAAAAAGAAACGGTGGGAGGAGTCTGCTTGAATAAGGGATGCATTCCGACCAAGGCCCTTTTAAAATCCTCCCAAATTTGTTGGCAGTCAGAGCATTCCTCGGAGCATGGATTAAAATGCCAGAAGATAGAAATCGACTTTACAAGTACGGCTCAACGAAAAGATACTATTGTTTCTAGCTTAGTTTCTGGAATCAAAGGACTATTGAAAAATAGTGGTGTGGAAGTGATAAAGGCTGAAGCCGAATTGCTTGAGGGCAAAAAGATTCGGGCGGGAGAGACAACCTGGGAGTCGAAAAATATTATTATCGCCACAGGATCAAAACCGGCAAGACCATCCGAAAGTACGGAAAACGTGTTTACCAGCGATGAGTTTCTCAGCCTGAAAGAATTACCTAAATCAATAGTGATCGTGGGAGGCGGTGTAATAGGTGTAGAATTTGCTAATATGTTAGCGGGGTTTGGCTGTCGTGTATCTGTATTGGAGATGACAGATCGCCTAGTACCATCTGCAGACGAGGATGTTTCCTTGTTGCTTCAGTCCAGTTTAGAGGCGCGGGGGATTCATGTGTTTTGCGGCGCTGCCGTAACAGGGTACCATCCTCATTGTGTGACGTTCCAACAGGAAGGCGTAGTTAAGGAGATTTCCTGTGAGGCGACTTTGATTTCAGTGGGGCGAGTCCCAAATGTGGATACAATGGTTTGGGAACGTTTAGGAATCCAATGTGACCACGAAAAAATCAAGGTGAATGCAGAGATGGAAACCAGTGTAAACCATATTTATGCTATTGGGGATGTCGTGGAGGGGCCAATGTTAGCTCATAAGGCTAGTGCGGAGGCATTAGTGGTTGTAGAAGCGATCGCAGGCAGGAAAAGGCGGATGCGGTATGACAGAATTCCTCATTGTGTATATACCCAGCCGGAGGCGGCGTGGATTGGGATGTCAGCAAGGGAAGCACAAGAAAACGTAAAAGTAAAAATGTTTACCTTTCCCACTTCATTTAATGGGAAATCTCTGGCAGAAGGAGAGACCGAGGGGTTTGTCCGTTTAATTGCTCATCGCGACACCGGCGAGTTATTAGGAGCACAGGTGGTGTGCGCCCATGCTTCTGAGCTAATTGGCATCATTGGGTCGGCAATGCAGTCAGAGGCTTGTGTAGAGGATTTAGAGGAAATGATTTTACCTCATCCCAGTGTTTCTGAAAGTATCGGAGAAGCTGCTGCCGGAATATGTGAAAAAAGTATACATACGATGTTTTAAAATGGCTTGAGTATAAGGTTTGAACAGAGGTCGAAATTTGGAACTCAAAAGTGAGACAATCAAGATTTCGGCCTCTGTTTTGTTTTAAAAGTCCAGTATCTAAGTTGCTCTTTCAGGTTATCTTTTTATAGAAATGGAACATCAAAAAACAAAAAACACAAAGATAGGTTGTAAAAATAGTAAATTGGACATGCTCTGAACCCGAAATTCTCATTGTAGCATGACCTTTATTGTAGCTATTGATTTTCTTTCAAACAGTATTGAATCAGCGGACAACAATTTCGTCACGGTCAAACAGTAGGCTGAGCCTGCACGCAAAACGGCTCCTCACAAATGTGGGGAGCCGTTTTGTTTTGTGACTGCGTTTTTGTGAATAGAGGCCGAAATTTGGAACTCGGAAATGAGATAACCCCTATGTTGGCCTCTTTTTTATGTTATAAGCCCAGCATTTAAGCTGGCTTTTCAAGATTTGTTCTCTTTTACTAAAATGGGATACCGGGAAGTAAAATCGGAAAATCACAATGAAAACGAAAGTGAATCTGTACTGACTCCGAAATTCTTATTTATGGTTTTTAGTAAGGCGTTGATTTATCCGTACTTCCCCGCTGGCGTTGTTTCATACGCTTTTTTAGCATTAGTGAACTTTGTTTTTACCGTACGATTCAAAAGGGAAAATGGCCGCTGATGGATGATCCTCCACAGCGGCTAAGGGCTTTCATGCACCCCGCCAGGCTATTTTAAATTAATATAAAACTATATATCTCGCCGGTATATCGCTGAACCATACTTCCGCCGAAAACTTTTTGGTACGCTTAAAACGGAATGCAATTGCCGTCATAAAATCCTGATGCTTCAACAAAGTCTCACTCTGATTGATGATTAAAGGTATTTTCCAAAATTTCAAAAGGTTTCAGCTTAAAAACAAACAAACCCCGTCTAAGAAACGGGGTTTGTCTATAGAATGGTTTATTATCTTACAATAGAGTCCTTTTTCCGGCCTGTTTTCCTCACGCCGTTTCCAATAGAACCATCCTTCTTTATTGTTCATTTACCTTTCAGCGCTCCACTTTGCGTCTGCCTCCAAGGCCGCAATAAACTGATCCATCGTCATATTTGCGATGCTGGCACCGTTCAGGGTGATAAAGTATTCCGTATCAGGGCTTTGATTCGGCTTTTTCTTCTGGGAATAATACCAAGTGTCGGTATCAGGTACATAGACGCTGAAGGCTTTCCATTTTTCTCCGGATCCGGCCGTAATGACATTTGTTTTAGAAAGATACAGAACCGGTGTGCGGGAACGAGAACCATCGTTATTCAAGATAAAATACACCTGGATATATACACTTGGGTCTTCATCGTAAACGAGCATCGTATCGCTGCCAAGTTCTTTTACTAAAAGGGCACGGAAAGAATCGTTTGAGAAGTTGTTGTTGTTGATTCCCAGATATGCTCTGCGCTCATTATCGGTTGTACAGAGGCGGTACCCATCAGCTATCCGATTTGCTGCAGCCATTACCTTATCCCAGTTGCTGAGTTCCTCGTCGCTGCCGCCGTTATCGCCGTTATCGTTGTTGTCGCCGTTATCGTTGTTGTCGCCGTTATCGTTGTTGTCGCCGTTATCGTCGTTATCGTTGTTGTCGTTGTTATCGCCGTTGTCGTTATTGTCGTTGTTATCGCCGTTGTCGTTATTGTCGTTGTCGTTATTGTCGTTGTCGTTATTGTCGTTGTTGTCGCCGTTGTCGTTGTTATCATCGTTGGCGTTGCCGTTGTTATCGCTGTTGTCATCGTTGGCATTGCCGTTGTTATCGCTGTTGTCGTCATTGGCATTGCCGTTGTTGTCACTGTTGTCGTCATTGGCGTTGCCGTTGTTATCGCTGTTATCATCGTTGGCGTTGCCGTTGTGATCGCTATTGTCGTCATTGGCATTGCCGTTGTTATCGCTGTTGTCGTCATTGGCATTGCCGTTGTGATCGCTGTTGTCATCGTTGGTATTGCCGTTGTGATCACTGTTGTCGTCATTGGCGTTGCCGTTGTGATCGCTGTTGTCGTCATTGGCATTGCCGTTGTTGTCACTGTTGTCGTCGTTGGTATTGCCGTTGTTATCGTTGTTGTCGTCGTTGACAATTGTGGTAACATCTGTTGCCGGAACAGTAGTATTGGCAGTGGGTGCAAGCGCGTTGTCAACTCCGGTTGTTAATCCTGGCGCCGGCGAATTGATATTGCTCATATTCGTTTCATCCAGGCCCTGAGGAGCATTTACTAACGGAACATCATTATCATTAATTGTTACGTTATTTGAAGCCGCCTGTGGGATAGCCGGTTGTGTGAAGATTCCCCAAATAGTAGATGCTCCAACAAATAATGCAAGCATCAAAGCAATTGCGGGGATTATGTATTTTCTCTTTTTTTGATTGTTTGTCATATCAGTCACGTCCCCCTAAATTAAGTTATTTAAAAAATAATACTGAGTTTTTCTTTCGATAATTTCAGTATAGGGAGTTTCCGTCACACAACTGTCACAAATTACGCTAAAAGCGTCACAGCTTCAAAATAATTTTCAAATCCACTAAAATTCCTATGAATATTTGATTTTTGAGGTTGAATTGAGGTATCAATTTGAAATTCAGCCGCTAAATGATATTTGTTTTTATTAGAGTAGAACAAGTAGCTTCATAACGAATAACGCGCGTAACACATTGCGGGGCCACCGAAAAGTATTCCTGAACATCAGAAAAAAGAGGGGGATATTATCACAAGTCAACATAGATAAACTCCTTTTTAACCCCGGTTGGTTTATTTTTAGATATTCTATTTTTGTTTATAGACTTGGCGATTTTAGTGTGGTATTATTATATTTATCATAAATAAATTTGGATTTTTTGTATGTTTTTGTGCCCGATAGAAGTAGAGGAGGATCAGACATGATGGATTTTAAGGATATTGAATTCGAGCTTTACGGAAATCTGATCCAAATGAAGAATATTTTGTCCTATTATAATGTAGAAGATGAAATGATAGGAGATTTGGCTCAGTGCTCAGATTTGATCAAATCCAAAAAGTATCATGTCGCTGTGGTCGGTGAGTTCCGAAGGGGCAAATCCAGTCTTATCAATGCTATTTTGGGCTTAAAGGTATTACCCGCCGACGTTACCCCCACGACCGCCACCATCAACCGAATTACTTTTGGAACCGAGCCAGAGGTAACGATATATTATAAAGACGGCGGCAGAGAAACGGTCCCGATAGAAGAATTGCAGAATTATGTCACTAAGCTGAATAGCGAGCTGGAACAGAGGGCCCTGAGTATCCGAGAGGCTGTGGTTTCCTATCCCACGGTGATCTGCCAGAACCATGTGGATATTATCGATACCCCCGGACTCAACGACGACGAGAGCATGACGGACACGACTCTGCGGCTGCTCCGGGATATTGACGCGGTAATTGTAGCCGTTTCCGCTTTATCCCCTTTTAGTGAGGTGGAAAAAAGATTTGTAGCGGATCTGATTTCTCGGGAAACGATTTCAGATGTGATTTTTGTAGTGACGTTTATTGACCAGGTGGACGAGGAAGACCTGCCCAGGCTGCTGGAAAACATAAAGCAAAGAATACAAAAGATGACCTTGGAGGAAATCGAAAGAAAGTATGGCGGACAGCAAGAAATTACTGTAAAGGCGGAAAAAATCTTAGTCAGCCACTTTAAAATGTTCGCCGTTTCTTCTCACCAGGCGCTGCAATCTTTTGTAACCGGGAACCGAAAGCTGTTGAAAAGCAGCAGGTTTCCTTTTTTCAAAGAGGAGCTTTTTAAAATCTTGACGGCGCAGCAAAGTGTCCATGTAGTCGAGAGGGTGGCGGCTACTATACAAAAGGCGTCTCAGGGATTTGACCGGATTTATCAAGAAAAATTCGATGTGATAGAATCTCAGATTGCCGAGTTACAGTCGGCGCTGGCCCTTACAAATGACTACTACAGCGAAAAACAGGATTTATGGAATACGCTCTGCAAAAAACAGGAAGAATCGATGGAAAAGATTTTAAACCACGTCAGTGAGGAGCAATGCGGGTTAAAAGAGATTTTTATCAGCAACCTGTATATGGTTCGGCAGAATGACGCCGGCCTGATCGTTCAGGGCCTTCAAAGGGCGGCGGAGCAGGGCCAGGCGAAGGCGGACGCGATAGCGGAGGAACTGCAAGAACAGCTTCATCGCCTTTTAAGTGAAACCCGGGAAGCTATGCTGGCCCGCCGAAGGGATTTTTATGACAAGGTTCAACCTTTGGTGGTCGCAGAAGCCGTGTTCCTTACCCAGGAAGAGATTTTGGGGCAGATAGAAAAGAAGATCGGGGAAATCCAACAGATACAGTTCCGCTTTGATGGGGATGTGGTACCCCAGGTGCCAAAAATAGAACACTACAATGTGATTACTTATTTGGAGCCATTTATCCGCAGGTCGGTTGCGGTGATGTGCGGGCAATGCAGGGAGTATATCAAAAAAGCGGCAGAGGCCATGGAAAAAGCGGCCGCGGCGGATGACAGCCTTCGTCAGCAGACGGAAGCCTCGCTGCGGTCTCAGCTGGATAGCGCCCAAAAGGGCCTTTTGGTGTGCCAGGGAAATTATGAGCTGCATAAATCCATGGTCCGCGGCCTGATGGAAAACACGGAGAATCTAAGAGCGCAATGCAATGGTCAAGAGTAAAGGCCCATTTGACCTTATCAGGATAATGAGGCTGTAAAGGGAGATGGTGAAACCGTGAAACAATGCGCAAATTGCGGCTGTAAGCTTCCGGATAACGCGAAATTCTGTGTTCAGTGCGGTAAGCCGGCGCAGGAGCTTTCTGAATATATATTCTGCAAAAAATGCGGCAACCAACTGCCGGCCAATGCGGTGTTCTGCATTTACTGCGGCGCAAATATCAGGGAAATCCAAGAAAACAGCGGAAGCGCGCAGAAAGACGAAAGCGTCAACGAAACTGTAGCGGCTGGGGGGCAGCAAGCCTCCCCTGGGCAGCCGGTTCCAGAGGCGGCTGGCGTATCGTTAGCGCCTCAAAAGCCAGAACCGCCGGCTCATAGCTGGAGTAATACCGGCAGCGTTCCCCAGGAGGCCAGCCAAGCGGAGGTGCAGATGAAAAAATGCACCAAGTGCGGGGCAGAACTGGGAAACGACGTTCTATTTTGTAACGGCTGCGGGACAAAGCAGTATATTTGGAGCCAGGCGCCGCCCCAGAGAATAGGGGAGCTGCTGATGGAATTTACCACATGCCAGTATATTCGCCTGCAGCTGGTGAAGCAGCCGGGGGTTCTTTCTGTCTATGACGACAGGCTGTATTTCTGCCCGGCATCCGGAACACCCCATACGCTTTTATTCTATGAGATTATGGGGGTTGTCCCAGCCTCCACGCTGGTGGGAAGCAGCGGCATCCGGATCAATACCAAAAAAGGGAAATCCTACACCTATGGATTCGGCGACCCAGAAAAGGACTCGATTCCTTATTTAATAGGGCTATTAATGGATTACAAATATTAAAGAAGTTATGAGGTGTGAATATGGGAGAACAAATTAGCTTTGGAACCTTTTCCACCTATCGTCAGACGATAGCGGAATTACGGGATGCGCTGATAACCCTAAAGGGCTTCTGCGAAACGCTTGGCATGAAAAACACTTCGGACTCTATCGACGAGATGATGAAAAGAAGCGCCGAGGACTCGTTTGACATCGCGATTGTAGGGGAGTTCCGGCGGGGGAAAAGCACGCTGATTAATGCCTTGTTAGGGAAGGCGATCCTGCCTTCTGACGTTTTGCCTACTACAGCCACATTAAACCGGGTGACCTATGGCATTACCCCGTTTGTGAAGATCGAATATAAAAATGGAACCACTGAGGATATCGATATTAACCAGCTTTCCGAATATGTTACCAAGCTTACAGACGAGTCTGAACAGAGGGCCCAGACCATCCGCCAGGCTACCGTTTATTATCCGGTAAGCTATTGCAAAAACAATGTGGATATTATAGACACTCCCGGGCTGAACGATGATGAAAATATGACCGAGGTAACCCTTTCGGTGCTGCCTCAAACAGACGCGGCTTTGTTTGTCATTATGGCCCAGTCGCCATTTTCAGAGTACGAGCGGGATTTCCTGGAAAATAAAATGCTGGTCAGCGATATCGGCCGGATTATTTTTGTTGTAACGCGGATCGATTCCTTTGACGACGAGGATGCGGACCGGGTCATCGAGAATATTTCCGCGCGGATCAAAAAATATGTGATGGAAAAAGCCAAAAAGGTCTTAGGCGAGGATTCAGAGGAATTTTCAGCGTACAAAAGAAAGCTGGGCTCTATTAAGGTTTTAGGCGTATCCGCCAAGCAGGCTCTGAAGGCGAAAAAAACTGACGACATGGCTCTTTGGGAGCAAAGCAGGTTCGGCGCCTTTGAAACGGAGCTGGAACGCCTGCTGACAGAGGACAGGGGCGCCATTTCCCTGCAGGTGCAGGTAAGCAAGGTGCTGTCGGTTTCCGCTGAAATTGTGAAGAATATCGAGCTGAGAAGCGGCGCCCTGCAGATGGGGGAAGAGGAATTTAATCAAAAGTACGCGGAGGCCAAGGAGAAAATCGCCCAGATTCGCGAAAAGAGAAGAGCGGAATTTGACCGTATTGATATTTCCGCACGGAACGCTTATGGCGAGATCCAGCCCCAGGCGGAAAGCTTTTGGAGGGAACTGACGGAAAACGCCTGCGCCGTTATCGATAATGAGCCTATTACAGAAGAGGACATTCAAAAGGACAGGGTGGCGTCCACGCAGGAAGCGATCATGGAAAAGGTCAAAAAATCCACGGAGGATTACGGCCAGCTCCTTTCTGAAAAAATGCAAAATTCTATCACGGCGGCCCTTGGCAAGGAAACAGAACGGCTCCAGGATTTCCAGGAGGATTTTTACCAGTCTGTTTCTCAGGTTCAGTGCGAGTTCGGCGGCCTTTCAGGGCAGGGCTCTTCCTCAGTGGGGGATATCGTGGTGGGGACTTTTGCGGAATCCTTCCTGATGATGGGGCTGGGCGGCGCCTATCAGGGCTTTAAGCAGGCCGGCTGGAAGGGGGCTTTGGTCGGCGGCGCGGTGGGCCTGGGCGTCAGCTATGGCAGCGTCCTTTTGTTGACCTCATTGGCGATTCCGATTGCCTGGCCTGTGGCGATCGCCGCGGGGCTGATGGGCACCATGGCCAGCCGTTTTGCCATTGGCAGGCTGTTCAACAACGCGGAAAAGCAGATTCTGAATTTCCGTGACAAGCTGAAAGAGGCCATCACCGCTAAATTTGAGGAATTGGCTTCGGAAAGCGATATGGCAAAGCAGGTTGAGGAGCAGATTTCCACAGCTTTCAACGCTTTGAAGCAACGCATTGACGAGGAAACGGAAACCATTCTCCGGGATACCGAGAATACCCTGACAGATCTTCAGGAAAAGGTTACGGAAAATAAGGTCCTGGCAGAAAAAGAGCAGGCCGATTTAGAACAGATGGTGAAAAAGGTCGCTCAGATTACGGATACGGCAGCGGGGCTTAACGAGCAGATTATGGCGGTGCTGTCCAAATAATAGGGGGAATAGCTGTATGGCCTTAACAGAAGAGCTGAGGTACAATGGGCTGAAGAATCCTACCAATGAGGTGGATATCAGTTTTGACGGTTATGTGTCAAAGCGCAGCCGAAAATTTGAAAAGCATTTAGAGGGAGGCATTCCGGATTACGCTTATGCCTCTGATTATACCCTGAGGCAGAAGATCAAATCGATCCCAGGCGCTTACCGCTTTTTTAAGGCGTTTAATAGCCAGGTAGTGCCTTTGATGAAGCAGAAATACAACCTGTCCGCCGCCAAAGTGTCCCCCAGCCAGTTCCCGCAGATATATGAGATGGTCGCGAGCTGTGCCAACACCCTGGGAATCGGCATCCCGTCGGTATATATAGAGCCTAATTTGGCGGAAATGAACGCTTTTGCCTATGCCACGGAGGATGCGGAGCCGATGATAGTGCTCTATTCCTCTATGCTGGAACGCTTCTCTCTGGAAGAGCTGAAAGCCGTTATCGGCCATGAATGCGGGCATATCCATAATTTGCACGGCGTTTATAACACGGCGGCCAGCGTGCTTCTGACTTCTTTTCAGAATACGCTGCTGATGTCTATCCCCGGTATCCAGCAGCTGCTGGGCCTGATGAGCCGGCCCTTGGAATACGCGCTGAAGGCTTGGAACCGTGCCGCGGAGGTTACCTGTGACCGGGCGGGGATCATTTGCGCGGGAGAGGTGGAATCTTCCCTGTCCAGCCAGGCGAAGCTGACCAGCGGCGGTATTTTAAACCAGGAAACGCTGGATATCGACGAGCTGTTAAAGCAGTATGACGTCATGCGCGGGAATCCGGTCCGGTTTTATGAATGGACTATGGACCATCCCCTCTCTGTGCGCCGGATCATGGCGGATAAGGAATTTATGAACAGCCAGGTCTTCTATGACTGGCATCCGGAAATGAAAAGGCCGGATATGCGGCTTTATACCAAGCAGGAGCTGGAGGCCCGTTGTGATAAGATCATCAGCGTGACCAAAAGTGAGAAGAGGTGACGGCAGTGAAAGATTATGACGATTTGTCCTCGCGGATGCTGGTGGATTTTGACGATGTCAAGGAAGGGCTTGGGGAGATCCTGGATGAGGTTCAAAGCCTTAGAAACGATAGCTTTATGAAAAAAATCCTCAGCGATGAGGACGTGAAACGAATTAAGGTATGGGAAAGCACGCTTAAAAAGAGGGCATCCGATGAGTTTTCTGTGGTGGTTATGGGAGACTTTAAACGCGGGAAGTCTACTTTGATTAACGCGATTTTGGGAAAAAACGTGGCCCCGGCGGATGTTTCCCCGGAAACGATGACCATCAATAAGATATCCTTTGGCCAACAGGCGAACCGGGAAGCGGTGCTGAAAAATGGAAAACGCCTCCGGCTGAACGCGGATGAATTAGGCAGAAGCGAGCTGGAGCAAATTATCCAGAGAATCCCCGCTCCCATCGACCATATTGAGATTCAGGAAAACCTTCCGATTTTGAAGGAGATTTCCATTGTGGATACCCCCGGCCTTGGAGACGTGCTGAAGTCGTTTGAGGATCAGGTGCAGGAGTATTTAAATCATGCGGATGCTGTGATCTATGTGGTTTCCGTGCTGTCGCCTTTGTCTGAATCCGAGCAGGCCTATCTTTGCGCCTCTATCTTGCCCCAGCGGTTTTCCAGCCTTCTGGTGGCGGCGAATATGGCGGATTGCCTGGATACCGAGGAGGAAATCCAAAGGGTTAAGAGGGAAATCATACAAAGAGTTTCCGCCTTTTCGGAAAATGCCGGCGTTTATGCGGTGAGCGCTTTAGATGAATACTGCCGGAAGCTTTCCTGCCGCCGGCCGAATCCAGAGCTGGCGGGTTACCTGGAAAACGCGTTTTTGGAATTTGAATCCGCGGTTCAAAATGAAATCGTCCTTCAAAAGGATTTGATTAAAACGCAAAGGGTTTTGGTGCTGGCAAAAACCATGTCGTCGGATGTGAGAAAACGGATTGAGGTTATTTCCAGCATGCTGAAGATGAACCGTCAGCAGCTGGAGAAGGTCAACCGGAAATGCGAAGAGGAAAACGTCAACCTGCACCAGACTTTGCAAAATGCCGAGGATGAACTGAAATCCACCGTAGATGAACTGTTCAGTGTGGCGAAGGGCTGGATGGCGGAGTTTTTAGGCCGGCTGAAGGAAGAAATCCAGCTGGTACAGAAAAATGGGCAAACGGTAGAGATCCAAAAGCATTTTCAATTTTATCTGATGGATGTGGTGCGGGAAGCTATTTTAAAATGCCTGGATGAACACCGTAAAATTATTGAGGGGAAAATTAGGAATATCGCAAGAGATTTTTCTAATCAAACCTTGTTTGACAATCCGGCGGAGCAAATGTCGGAGATCGCCGTTAATATTGCGGATATCAGTTGGACCGGGGTGGATACGGCCTCGTTTGTGCTGACAGAGGGCGCTTACCTGCTGGGGCTGACCGGACAACCGGCGGGTCTGAGCTTTCTAGGCCAAACCATTGCCGGCTTTGTGCGGGAAAGCCGGATGAAGAAAAAACAGGTGGATTTACTAAAGCCGGTTTTGGATGATTTTATAACGCTGGAGAACCAGATTTATCAACAGCTCCATCAGGCTTACGACAGCTTTTATGAGAAAGCGTGCGAAAAGCTGGAGGATAGCTTTGAGACGCAGATCAAAGCGTCTATGGAGGCTGTGCAGCAGGCGATAGAAGTAGCTGACCGCGAGGAGATCAAAGCGGAAAATGTGGAAACACAGATCCAAAGCGCGTATCAGATTTTAAACCGTATTGACCAAATCATTGAAAGATATCAATAATAGTTGATTTCTCATTTTAAGCAAGAAGGCGGCTTTTTGCCAATGCCTTCCGGTAGACTGGGCCTGGATCACGGTGTGTATCCAGGCCCAGTCTTTTTGGTTACAGGAACCGCCGGCTGCGGCCGGTGGAGCGAAAAGAGATTTATGGATAAAAAGGAGGAGTTTTATAGCGAAATTGTTGTATGGCGGAAACTAGATTAAGAATTTTGGAAATAGATTCCCGAAACTGATTTTTGGCCTTGCTGATTGACAAAAAAATAGGAACGGAATATACTAAAAGTGGTAAAAATAGCTTAAAGACTTCATCATCAGGAAACCATTTCAGGAAAGGAATCATGAAAATGACCTTACAAGAAGCGGCAAATTGCCTGGAAATTGATTTAGATACAGTGATCGCCCGTTTCAGCGGCAATGAAGCTTTATATCTTCGTTTTTTAAAGAAAATGCCGTCTGACCCCACCTTTTTCTCCCTGTTGACAGCGGTGGAAAATCAGGATTATCCCGAAATTGAAAGGGAGGCTCATACCTTGAAGGGCGTCGCGGCAAATTTAGGGCTGGATAGGCTGCGCTTTTCCAGCGACCGCCTAGTACAGGCGGTCCGCGGCCAGGAATATAGCGAAATTCCTGGGGTGTTTGAACAGGTGCGAGCGGCTCACGAAAAAATGGCGGATATACTGGAACAGCTGGAGTAATGGCAGTTGTTTTCAATAGAAACGGCGTTGAGGCCCTTGAAAAATTTGAGGCTTCCCAAGACGGTATTATCAGGCGGTGCTTATGGATATCCGTATGCCCGAAATGGATGGCCTGGAGGCTACCCGGCGCATTCGGAGCAGCTTACCTCCGGATAATGGAAGGATACCGGTTATTGCCATGACCGCAAACGACTTTGAAAACGAGCGGCGGGAAGCGGAGCGCGCGGGGATGGACGGGTATTTGACCAAACCTATCGATCAGGAGCTGATGTACCGTACCATCGCCAATATTCTGTCGAAAGCGGCCAAAGAGGAAACCGCTGAATAGAGCGGCTTTTCCTGCGGCGTATAAATTTATTTTATTTTCCATAGGGTAGTATTCATAAAAGTTAAAATATAAGGCAAGGAGGAAAATTAGCATGAACCAATACATCGGGCATCCCTCTCAGCTTTCCGGCGTGGAAGAATACCGCCTCGTGGGCGGCAAGGGCGACGGAATGCGGCTGTTGCAGGTGCGCAACGGCTTAGGGCTGGAATTTACTGTCTCTTCGGATAGGGCCGCCGATATCACCAGGATTTCCTACGAAGGCGTTAATTACTCTTACATTTCTCCCTGCGGGTATGTGGCTCCCGCTTATTTCGACCAGGAGGGAACGGGCTTTTTAAAGTCCTTTACCTGCGGCTTTTTGACCACCTGCGGTTTGTCCAATATCGGAGTCCCCACCGAGGACGAAAGCGGGAAAACGGGCCTTCACGGCACCATTTCCCACATTCCCGCGGAACATATTTATTACACGGAGGACGATGACCAGATCGCGATCCACGCTACCCTGCGGGATGGCGAGATTTTCAAGCAGAAGCTGGTGCTTGAGCGGGAGCTGGTGTGCAGTAAGAAAGAAAACAAGCTGCAAATCATCGATACGGTGAGAAACGAAGGCTCCCGCGCGGAACCGGTCTCCATTTTATACCACATGAATTTAGGCTATCCCCTGCTGGACGAAAACGCCAAGCTGGAAACCACCGCCGCAAAGGTGGAGGCCAGGAATGCCCGTGCCCAAGAGGGGATCGACCATTGGGATACCTTCCTGACGCCTCAGCCCAATTTTGAGGAGCAGTGCTATTACCACACCTTTGACGGCCCCTGGGCCAGCGCCAAGCTGACGAACCCAAAAATCGGAAAGGGGCTGGAAATCAAGTGCGATACCGCCACCTTAGATACCATGGTGGAATGGAAAATGATGGGGGAACGGGACTATGTATTAGGCATCGAACCCACCAACAACAGGCTTTTGGGCAGAGGAGAGCTGAAAAAGAAAAATATGCTCAAATACCTGGAGCCCGGCCAAAGGGTTAGCTTCCATATTGAGGCAAGCTTTTATAATCTATAAGGGAAAAAACGGCCCCGAAAGGAATTTCCTTTCGGGGCCGTTTTGCTTATATCAGACAATGTTGCAATAATTTTCAGGATCCACCCGGGTGAAAAAATGCTCACAGGCAAGATGCAAGGACTTATTCCACAGATAAAACTCGTGGCTGCCAGGCCATTCCAGATAAGTAAAGGGAAGATCCACGCCCTTCATAAAATCCCGCAGCCGCACGCTCATTTCATAAATATAATCCTCGGTGCCGCAGGTCACGAATATGTCTGGCTTCAGGGAGCTTTTTTCACACTGCTTTGCGAGAACCCGGATGTCGTTTTCCTCCATTTTTTCCAGGTTCATACCCCAGATCGCCTGCAGCTCCTGATAGCTCATTTGATCTCCTAAGTGCTTTTCCAGATCCTGCAGGATCCAGGCCGGAGAGAACGCCGCGCACCCGGCGTACTGCTCCGGTTTTTTCAAAGCGCATTTCAGCGCGCCATAGCCGCCCATGGAAAGCCCCATAATGTAGGTGTCCTCACGCTTAGAAGAAATCGGGAACAGCTTTTGACATAAAGCGGGAAGCTCCTGGGAGATATAGGTGTAGTAGGCGGGGCCGAAGGCCATGTCGGTATAAAAGCTCCGCTGAACCTCGGGAATCACAAAAATCAGGTTGTATGCCTTTGCCAGCAGCCACACCTGGCTGCCGTCGATCCAATCGTCCACATTGCCGGATAAACCGTGCAGCAGATAAACCACTTGATAACGTTCGGTAGTCTGCAGCGTATCCGGGATCACTACGGTAAGCTGGGTTTTCATTTTTAACGCCTCAGAACGAATGGTGCCTTTGAAAATTGCCATTGCTATTGCACTTCCTTTTCCGATTCATCTTTTTTCTGTGTTTTGCTTTTTTTCTTGGGACGGTTGATTAAAAGATAATTGAGTTCAGCGCCCATAATCAGGGTGATGGCGCTGAAATACAGCCAAAGCAGTAACACGATGGCGGCGCCGATGGAGCCGTAAACCACCGAATAACGGCCCATATTTTCCACATAAAAGGCAAAGCCGATGGAGAATACCAGCCAGGAAAACAGAGAGGCAAAGGTGCCGGGCATCACCTGGCGCAGGGTATACAGCCGGTTGGGAACCAAATAATACAGCATCAGCAGGACAGAAAACAGCACCGCCGCCAAAATGAAAAAGCGGAGCAGGTTCCATAAACTGATGGAGCCCATATCGATGGGAATCCAGGCGGAAAGCCAGGTGAGCAGCGTTTTGCCGAAGGTCATCAGGCCCAGGGCCACAAACACGATGATGATGAGAAAAATGGTGGTGAGAAAAACGTGAAGCTGGTGCCGCCAGAAAGAAAATTTAGATTTTACCCGATAAGCCCGATGGATCGATTGGAGCAGGCAGTTTACCGCCCGCATGGTAAAATAGATGGTAAACACAAAACCAAAAAGCAGCAAGGAAGCGTTTTTGATTTCCGTAATATGGGAAAGGTAAGAGTTTGCAAGGTCGATGATATCTATGGGAAGCAGCCCTTTAAAGCTTTCCGCCGTAAGGGGCGGCAGTTCCAAAAAACTGATAATAGAGCTCACTAAAATCAGGAGTGGAAACAGGGAAAAAATCAAATAATAAGCCAGGGCGGCGGCGGAGCGGCCCACGTTGTCGCTGAAATACCGCTTGATCAGGTTGCGGATGATGGAAGGCTTTTTCCGGTAGGCGATCAAGCGGAAATGATAATTTTTCAATAAGCCACCCCTTTTTCTGAATTTAATCATAGTATACCAAAATGAAAATGAATTTAAAAGTATCCTTTGACGGATTTTCAAAAAACATGAAAAACGGCCGGAAGGAATTTCCTTCCGGCCTGCTTGTTGTTACCGTAAACCGTAGTTTGGCCCTTTCACCGCGTTGGGAGAATACAAAGCGTCCAAAAACGCGTCATCCGCAATGCCGTCGGCGACCATGTCGGAAAGGAACTGGAAGTTCATAACGCCCTGTTCCGTCAGATCGTCAAAGGTTCCGGTGGGCTCCGAATAGGTGTGGCCCAGTTCCAGAAGCCGCTGCTGCAGCTTTGTCACGTTGTCTCCGGTATCTCCCAGCTTCATGGTGGTCCCCTTGGGGAAGGGGTTCGTGGAAGAGGAGGAGCTGCTGGAGGCAGCCTGGGATGAATCGCTGGAAGAGGAACTGGATCCGCTGCTGCTGGCTTCCGAAGAAGAAGGTTCGGAGGAAGCTTGAGAGGAGGAAGCCTCGGAAGAAGCTTCCGAACTGGAGGAGGTCAGCGAAGGGTACATAGCGCCGGCCATCAGGGTGACCGCCTCAATGACCGAACTGCCCTGAAGCTCCATCAGAAGGGGATCCATGACGATGACCTTTCCCTCCTCCACGGCTTTCAATTTGGAAAGGGTTTCATCCGCCGATAATTTATCCTTTACCGCGGAGGAACAGAAAATATAATTGGGATTACTGGTGGTCAGGGCTTTCAGTTCCATTTTCCCCTTCGTAGAGGAATTGGCCACGTTTACGGCGCCGGCAAATTCGATCAGCTTACTCGCGAAAGTATCCCCGGTCACCACTTCGCCGGTGGTATCGTATAAGTAGCAGGCGGTGATGGGCGTATTGCTGGCGGGAATCAGGCGGTTGATGTCATCTAAGGTCATCAGCATGTTCTGGGCCTTTTCCTGTGCCGCGGTAAAGCCGGTAATGCCGCCCTTCAGGGCGGAACCAATGTTGGTGTAAAGAGTTTCAAAGGTTTCCCTGGTGGTGGCAGGGGACTGGACCAAAACCGTGATGCCCGCGTCGTTCAGCTCTTTTACCTGGCTTTCTGACAAAGCCTCGTCGGAAAGTACCAGCTGAGGCTTCAGCTCCTTCAGCTTATCCATGTCCAGGCTTTTGGCGGTGCCCACAGTGGGCAGGGACGCCAGGTCTTCAGCGGTACAGTCTTCGCTGCGGCCAGTGAGCAGGGCCTGGTATCTTAGAGCAATAACCACATCCGCCAGAGAGGGGGAAAGGGTAACGACGCTGGCGGGAGCCTCTTTGATTTCCACATTGTTTATGGTAATAGGATACTCCTGCTGAGCGGGGGCCGGCGCGGAAGAGCCGGCGCTGGAGCCGGATCCAGAGCTGTTATCTCCGCCTGAGCAGCCGGACAGCATGGTAAATAGCATAAGCACAGCTAAGCCCAAAGCAAAAATTCGGGTTTTCATTGGCAGTTCTCCTTTCGGTTTAAAGGGGCAATCCCTGCTTTAGCCGGGATTCCACCATTGCGATATACTGTTTCGCGCAGCGGGGGGAGCGGCCTCCTCGTTCTAAGGCCCAGCGTTCCGCGCCCGCTTCCAAGGATGCGCTATCAATTTCCAGATCCCGTTCTGCCGCCAAAGCGTGAACAATATCCAGATATTTGATTTTGTCAGGAACAGAAAAGTTAACGGAAAGGCCAAACCGGTCGGACAGGGACAGGCTCTCCTGGATGGTATCGCCCCGGTGAATCTCGTCGCCATCCCGGTCAGAGAAGCATTCCCGCACCAAATGGCGGCGGTTAGAAGTAGCGTAAATCAGGGCGTTGTCCGGCTGGGAGGCCAGCCCGCCCTCTAAAACGGCCTTTAACGCCGCGTAGGTATCATCCTGCTGAGTAAAAGAAAGGTCGTCGATAAAAATGATGAAGCGCAGCGGAAGAGCGGCGATCTGCTCCACCAGTTTTGGAAAATCCCCCAGCCGGTCCTTGGGCATTTCCACCATGCGCAGCCCCTGGGGGGCGTATTCGTTGAGGACCGCCTTGACCGTAGAGGATTTCCCGGTGCCCCGGTCGCCGTAAAGCAGGCAGTTGTTGGCGGTAAGCCCGTTTAAAAACGCTAGGGTGTTGTCGATTACCACCCTTCTGGCGGCCTCGTATCCTTTCAGGCTTTTCAGCCGGATGGGATCCGGATAAACCACAGGCTGAATGCCGCCGTCCCGCCAGATAAAAGCGCGGTAGCGGGCGTACATGCCGCAGCCGTGGGCTCGGTAATACGCGGCCATTTTTTCAATACAGGCTTGAGCGCCGCCGCTGAGTTCGTCAATGGGAGCCCCTACGCCCCAGTGAGGCAGGGTTTCCGCCACGCAGCCCAGCTCGTCCAGCCGGTGGTAACCGTCCAGAAGATGTTCCGGGGTCATAGCGCCTATCTGTTGGATGATTTCAACATCCCGTTTTACCGCTTTTTTCACATAAGCCCCAAGCTGGCCTTCGGTTCCCGCGGCCGCGGCCTTGGAAAAGGCGTTTTCATCGAACAGGGCGGTTTCGGAAAGGCAGCGGGACAAATTATCGCTGTAACCCCGCTCGCTCAGCAGGGCGAAAAACTCGCCCCAGGCCCTGGCGAATTCCACAGGCGGTGCGTCGTAAGCGCACAGCAGCCGGTAAAAGGCGCCCGGCACCGTGCGGTGGAGAATTCCCTTATATACAGAAAATGATGACATGAATAGCGCCGCATCTTTTGTTGTGAACATAATAAAATTTAGCCTCCAATAAGAATCAAATTCCTGATATTTCTGTCATTCCTCACATCCTTTCTACAAACATTTATAATAACATAATTTTTACGAAAAGGAAATGTTTTCGAGAAAATATCACGATTTGTTCCCTTTTTAGAAACATTTGGGCGAAAAAAGACAGAGGGTGGTGAAACCCGCCCTCTGTCTGGGATATCGCTATGAATTTTTAGAATTTGGTATAGCCGTAGCTGTTCACCATGGCGTCGATCTTGGTGTGTTCCTTGCAGTAAGGGCACTCGTGAGGCGAAAAATTCTGATAATCCGGAATATCCTTCAGGGAGAACAAGGAATGGATCGGGATGCCGTCGCTTTCCTCAATGGCGCTGAACAGGGCGCAAATGCCGGTCAGCTGGCCGTTGTAATACTGAATACATTCCATGGCCCGGCCGATAGTTTTGCCGGTGGTCACCGACGCCACCACCAACAGAACCCGCTTGTTCCAAATGATAGGCTGGATGTTATCCCGGAAGATCATCTGGTTGTTGGCGTTGGTTTCCGGGGTCACCACGGCGATGTTGGCGTCGTGGTTAATAGCGGCGATGTTGGTCTGGGCAAGCTCCTCCGCCAAATAAGCGCCTACAATGCGGGTGCCTTCCAGGCAGATAATCACATCCACCGGCGTTGCGGAATAGGATTTTGCCAATTCCTCCGCCGTCAGCTTCGCTTTTTTATAATAAGATTTGATATCAGTCATATCAATGTAATAATTTACATGGGAATGGCTGGTGGAAAAATGGCCTGGAATGATTTTAATGCCGATCCTTTTATTTTTCTTGGCGCGAAGGTCAATTGCTCTGGAGTTCAAACGATTACCCCCTTTTGATTTGTTCATTGATTACAATTAGCGTAATAAAAAGAAACAATATTTAGTACAATTTTATTTTACTACGGAAATACAAGGCTGTAAATATAAAAGTTATTTTTTGTAAGGAATGACAAAGAAGGCCGGGTACTTCTGTTGACAATGATTGCCGTTTACCGGGAGGATTTGTCCATTAAATCCACCAGCTCCTGAATCTTTTCCTCCGGGTCGCCCTGCTCAAAGGCTTCCTTGACACAGTGGTACATATGGGCGGTCATAATCTCCTTGTTGGCTTTTTTTAGTACGCATTGGGTGGCTGTGATTTGATGGTAAACATCCAGGCAATAGCGGTCCTGTTCTACCATTTTCAAAATCCCGTCGATTTGCCCCCGGGCTGTTTTCAGCAGCGCAGAAACCTTTTCCTTATCCGCCTGCATGGTCAAATACCAACCACTTGGTAACCGGCGTCGGTCACCGCTTTCACCAGAGCCTGATCCTCTACCGGCTTGGAAAGGACGATAGAGGCGGTTTTAGCCTCCAGATTCACCTTAGCGGACACGCCGTCAATGGCATTCAGGGCCTGTTCCACCCGCGCGGAGCAGTGGCCGCAGGACATACCTTCGATTTTCATGGTTTTTTCTGTCATCGTAATTTCTCCTTTGTTATCATAATGATCTTGTAACTCATCCTGTTTCGGAAGGATGAGATTTTCCACATGGACTTGTTTTCCGGTCTCTGCCTTTGCGGAGACCGCCGGCGGGGATGAAAATTTTGGCCGGAAAAATTTCAGCCGCAAAGCGTTAGAAACCACGAACACGGAACTCAGGCTCATCGCCGCGGCGGCGAACATGGGGTTCAGCTTCCAGCCTAGCAGGTAAAAGAAAACACCGCAGGCCAGAGGGATCCCCAGGCTGTTGTAGAACAGGGCCCAGAACAGGTTTTCCTTGATATTCCGAAGGGTTGCCTTGCTTAACTGGATGGCGGAAACCGCGTCCATCAGGTCGCTTTTCATCAGCACGATATCTGCTGATTCAATGGCGATGTCGGTGCCCGCGCCGATAGCGATGCCCACGTCGGCGGCGGTGAGGGCGGGAGCATCGTTGATACCGTCGCCCACCATCGCTACCTTTTTGCCGGCTTGCTGAATGGCCCGCACTTCTTTTTCCTTGTCCTGGGGAAGTACCTGGGCAACCACCCGGGTAATGCCGACCTGTTTCTGAATGGCGGCGGCGGTACGCTCGTTGTCGCCGGTAAGCATCACCACATCGATACCCATGGCCTTCCATTCGGCCACCGCCTGGGCGCTGGTGGGCTTAATAATATCCGCCGCGGCAATAACGCCGATGGCCTGGCCGTCCTGGGCAAAAAACATCGGGGTTTTGCCCTCCTCTGCCAAACGGGCGGCGGCAGGCTCCAAGGCCGCGGTCTCCACGCCGCTTTCCTGAAGGATTTTCTGATTGCCGGCAAGATAGGTTTTTCCGCTGATTTTACCGCGGATACCCTTGCCTGGCTCTGAGGAGAAGCCTTCTACCGGAAGAAGGGAAAGCTGCTGCTTTTCCGCCTCCGCCACAATGGCGGCGGCCAGGGGATGCTCGGAATTTTTCTCCAGGGAAGCGGCAAGCTGAAGCAGGTTGGGGACCAGGCCCACATCCACCAGATCGGTGACGTGGGGTTTGCCCTCGGTGATGGTTCCGGTTTTATCCAGTACCACCGCGCCGACGGAATGGGCGATTTCCAGGGCTTCCGCTGATTTGATTAAAATCCCGTTTTCCGCGCCTTTTCCGGTGCCCACCATAATGGCTGTGGGGGTTGCAAGGCCCAGTGCGCAGGGGCAGGAGATGACTAATACGGAGATACCGATGGAAAGGGCGAAGGAGAAAGGCTCCCCGATGAACAGCCAGACGATAATCGCCAGAACGGCAATGGAAATAACGATGGGTACGAATACGCCGCTGACCCGGTCGGCAAGCTTGGAGATGGGGGCTTTGGAGGAGCTGGCTTCCTCCACCAAGCGGATGATCTGAGCCAGGGTGGTATCGCCGCCCACCTTGGTGGCCCGCATTTTCAAAAAGCCAGACTGGTTGATGGAACCACCGGTGACCGGGTCTCCCGGTTGTTTTTCCACCGGGATGCTTTCCCCGGTAATGGCGGATTCATCCACAGAAGAAACGCCTTCCGCCACCTCGCCGTCGGTGGGGATGGATTGGCCGGGCTTAACGGCCAGAATATCCCCGGCCTGAACGTTTTCCAGAGGGATTTCCTCCTCCGCTCCGTTTTCCGTTAGGCGGACAGCGGTTTTCGGCGCAAGGTTCACCAGCTTGGTGATGGCCTGGGAGGTTCTTCCTTTGGCTCTACTTTCCAAATATTTTCCCACGGTAATCAAGGTTAGAATCATACCAGCAGACTCAAAATACAGGTCCATAGAATACTCGTGGACCAGATGAAGATCGCCGTGGCCCAAACCGAACCCGATTTGATAAATGGCCCACACGCCGTAAACCAAGGCGGCGGCGGAACCGATGCCGATCAGAGAATCCATATTGGGGGAACGGTGCCACAAGGCGGCAAAGCCGCCGGTGAAATAGTGACGGTTCACCAGCGCGATAGGCAGGCACAGAAGCAATTGGGTAAAGGCAAAGGCCAGGGCGTTTTCTTCCCCGTGAAAGAACCAGGGAATCGGCAGCCCCATCATGTGCCCCATGGATAGATAAAACAAGGGAATCAGAAACACCAGGGAAATAATCAGCCTGTGTTTCATTTCCTTTTGTTCTCTCAAAGCGGGGTCTTCCCGATGCAAAACGGAGGGGGATTGGGCTTTTGCGTTTTGGGCTGGCTGAATGGGGCAGGCGCCATAGCCGGCTTTCTCAACAGCAGAGACAATGGCGTCGCTGCTGGTAAGAGAATCGTCATAAACGACGGACATACTATTGGTGAGAAGATTGACTTGCACTTCCTGAACACCGGCAATCCTGGAAACGCTTTTTTCCACGTGGGCGCTGCAAGAGGCGCAGGACATGCCGGTTACGTCAAATTTTTGTTTCATAAAGACCTCCTTATCACCCCCTCCCCCAGGGGGAGGTATAATTTTATTATAATACCATTTGCGAGTTTGTCAATAGCAAGACGCCTGGGTTATTATTATAAGGAGGTGACCAAGCCGATATACCCGAATAAGGCAATAAAAAAGGAAGGATTTTAATCCTCCCTTTTAAATTTATCATTTCTCGTTTTGCTGCTGGCGAAGCGCGATAAGCTCCTCCAGGATAGCTTCTTGGTTACCCGTAGAAAGCAATCGAAAGTTTAAAATTAAGCGCTGTTCATCATTACTCAGCTGATAGAAAAAATCTGTATTTTTCTGTGTGCTTTTGTTGTAAGTGTACTTTTTATAGGAATTTGAATCAAACTTAGAATCATGCACCTGTACCATGCCGTCTTCATCATATTCGATTAGATCCTCATATTGCACGTGATAGAGCCGCTGTAATTTATCGATTTTGTCGAGATCGGGTGTAGTCCGGCCCAATTCATAGTATGCGTAGGTGGAACGGTCGATACCAAGGGCTTCGGCAACCTGCTGCTGGGTCAAATTAAAATTTTCTCTAAGCCTTTTCAGCTTTTTGCCCATACGAATCAAGCGTTCCCCTCCTTTCAAAAGATATATTCATTCCCTCCCTTGGAAACTATTATAATATACTAAAAAAGGGAATGTGTAACCTTGTGAACTAATTTCACGGTAAATCCCTTGACTAATATTATGATCTTTTGTATAATAAAAAATACGCTGGGTTTTATACAGAAACTGATTAAAATTAAAATGAATTATACGCTACTGTGGCTCAGTTGGTAGAGCAGCGCATTCGTAATGCGCAGGCCGTCGGTTCGAGTCCGACCAGTAGCTCCAGCGGCAAGTTGCCGCTTCCAAGTCGCACACCTCACTTTGTGGGGTGTGTTTTCTTTTGCGCCTGCGCCGGAACAGGTATTTATTTTGTAACTCAAACCCAGCAGGCTGAGCCTGCACGCAAATCGCGCTCCTCACGTTTGTGGGGAGCCGTTTTGTTTTTTGCCAGCGTTTTTGCGTTTACAACTTTTTTCTCCGCCTACAGATGTGTAGAAGAATTCGACAAACAAAAGGACTGCTTTGTGTCGCAAAATGGGGATAACTGCGTAAAATCACAAAATCCGATGTCACAAAATTAATTTTATATGCTATAATTAAAACGCAGATAAAAGAATCGCTGTTTCGCAAGGAAACAGCTTTAGGAGGTACAGATTATGGGATTAAAAATCGGATTTGCTGCGGAAGATTCTGAAAAGAAGTCTGTGGAAGCTACATACACTGTGCCGCAGAATACAAGCGCGCCCAGAAAGTCCGTTGTGCAGGTGTACTTCGCAGGCCGCAATATGAAGCTGGCATACTACAACGACCAGTTCGACCTGCATCGTGGCGACATGGTTTTTGTAGATGGAAAGCTGGAAGGATTGCGCGGCCGCGTTACAGAGGTCAACTACAATTTCAAAATAAAGATTTCCGACTATAAGCGCGTGATCGCCGTGGTGGATACAAATGTCAGCGGACAGTTTTATATGGCAGGATCGCACTTCGTCACTTTTGATCGCGCAGCTCTGCCGGACAGCAAAGTGGTTACATGGTTTAGGGCACCGGCGAAAGAGGAAGATGAATTCGTCAGTGGCAGCGACGATACATCCTTCCGGCTGGACGATTTGTCGGGAATGAATATCAGCGCGGCGATTGCAGATCGCGGCCACGAGTATTATATGGAAAACAAGGTCAGCTACATCAGCATCGACGGCGCCCGTGGTTACGCCATCGTCGAGGGTAGTCAAGCATACGAGGTGGAATTTGAATACCGTGACGGTGAGATCATCAACGTTATTTGTTCTTGCTTCTGCAGCTACAACTGCAAGCATGAGTTTGCGGCGATGCTGCAGCTGCGTGAAACACTGGAACTGATAGAAAAGCACTACGCAGCGCAGTACGAACAGAGCGGTTATTTCGCAGCGGTCAGCAAAGGCACACTGTTTGCATTCGCCATTGACGGAAAAGAAACAGGCGGTTTCGCATTATAATTTATCGAAAGAAGGGTGACTATGGACTCATTAAATAGCCATAACGAATTAGGAAAAGTGTTTGTTGAGGGTAAGGCATCAGAAATATTTACATGTGATAGAATAACAATAACGATCACTTTCCTATGTAAAAGCGTTTCTGGTGCAAAGGCATCTGAAACGGTGACGGCACAATGTGAGCGTTTTCTGCAGCGGTTATCAGAATCGGGCATTGATATTACCGCAATCAGACTTCATGACGACAGTATCGATCAGCCGCCCTATCGTAACGAAGATAAGGTAAAGGTTTCTCGTACCCTTAAATTTGACAGTGAAGCAAATGTGCGGGTAATCGATTTTATCCTGAAAACCATACAGGAGGAACATCTAGATGCAGGCATATCTACCGACTATTACCTCTCAAACGAGGAAGAATTACGGAAATGTCTTAGAAAAAAGGCCATAGCGGATTCCAAAGAAAATGCTGAATTATTGGCTTGTGCAGCGGGTAAAAGAATTGTGGGAGTCGATACCATCAATATGAGCAATCACCAGATGCGCGGAAACTTAGCAAAGTGCATTTCTGTGGATGACACATTTTATGACATAATGAGCATGTTCTCAAAAAAACTCTCTATGCCAATAAAAAACCTCGAGGAAGAAATCAAGGCAACTTGGTTGATTGGATAAGAGTAGGGCATAACAAGTATACATTTACGCGGTCTTTTCCTTTAGCTGTTATGTATGGTTGTTAGCGGTCCCAATATGGTTTGATATCGCAGGCCAAATTATTACTCCGGATAAATGGTTTAAAATGCGGTTGACTGATTATGCTAGTAATCGAAGTAAAATATGTAAAGCAAACAATAAATTAATAGTAGAACTTTCTAAACAGAGTTCCTTATTAATTGATACAGATGGTATCTATTTTTCAACGCTTCCCAACGGCAAGCCGCCGCTCCTAAAATTCGCACCTGGTTTTTGCCGGCGTTTTAGGGTCAGCTTTCCCAAAGAAGAAGCGGCGCATAGATGCCTCCTTATTCTTGTGGTTGATACGGTACGAGTTTCCAGATTTTCAATTAATAAGCGGGAAAAGAATTTTTTCCAATATGAAAAACCAGGTTTGCGGCGTTCAGTCACAAAAAAGGCCAAGCCTTCTGCCTTAAAGCGGAAGCTTGGCCTTTTTCAGCGTGCACCGGCTTATTAGAAGGATATTCATTTTCTAGGAAGCTCTGGGCCTTTTAGTAAGTGAAAAGATTACGAAAGTACACTTTGAACAAAATAACACAGTTTTTGTTAAAAAATTGCAGGTTTTTTGAATGATATTTGCGGGAAAATTAAAAAAATTATTGAGGATAAGATAAAAATATCAGGAAAAGTTAATAAATTTTATTCAAAAAACTCGGCGAAATTGTATAATAAAAACTGTAGAAAGCGAGTTCAAACCGAAGCCGAAAGGAGGCATAGTTAGAATATGGTTGTTTGCGAGGGTGGATTTTGGAAAGGGTTGAAACGAGCGGCCCTTTTCTGAAAATAGGATAAAAAGTATAAGGAGGAGTAATTAGATGAAAAAGTTTTTCTCGGGCGTATTAGCGTTAGCGTTGATCTTTTCCACCGCTGCCTGCGGTAATAACGCCGCTTCAGACCCCAGCAGCGGCGGCGCCTCCCAGGCGTCATCCCAAGGCGGAAGCGAACCCAGCGAGTTAATTGAGATTTCCTATCCTACTTATCGCGTGGGAACCAACGTACTGGCGGAAACAGAAGCGCATATGATCGACACCTTCAACAAGGAGTTTGAAGGGAAATACAAGCTGGTTGTTGAGGAACTGCCCAGTGATGTAAGCTATCAGGAGAAAATGGCGGTTCTTGCCACGACGGGGGATCTGCCGGATCTTGCGGAAGGAAAAGGCCCGGTGATGAACCTGGCAATCAAAAACGGCCAGGCGCAGGATTTGACGCCATACATCGAAGCTGATCCCGAATACAGCGCCGAGGTGGGCGAGGCGGCGTTTGCTTCCAATACCATTGACGGGAAGATTTACGGCGTGCCCGACCTGAACCAGTGCTTTGGTTACTTCTATAATACGGAAATGTTCCAGCAGGCGGGGATCACCCCGGCTAAGACCTGGGACGAATGGATGACCAACCTGGATGCGCTGAAAGGCATCGGCGTAACGCCTCTTACGTTCTTTACCGGTGAAAACTCATGGACGACCCAGAACGTTTTGGTTTCCATCGTGGGCACCCAGAACGACGAAAGCAACGCCCTGATGAATTCTGACGACAAGATCAAAAACTGGGATACTCCTGAGATTAAGGAAGCCTTAGAAATGGTAAAAACTATGCTGAAGGATTATTCTTCCTCTGACGCGGTTGGCGGCGTATACGCTAACGTGGCCAACTATTTCCTTCAAGAAAAAGCGGCCATAATGCCTAACGGCGCGTGGATGATCTCCGATTTTTCCGACACCGAAAAAGCCAGCGAAGGCTTTATCGATAAGGTTGGCGTGGCGATGTATCCGGGCTCTGGCATGGTCGCCAACTATGATTACGGCTTTATGATGTGCACGGACGATCCTGATAAGCAGGAAGGCGTGTGGGAGGCTATCAAGTGGTTTACAAACGCCGAGGCCCAGCGCATTAAGCTGGAAATGGGCGGCAATATCCCGGTTGGCCCCAAGGTGGAGCTTACTGACGAGTACCGCGAGGAGAACCCGCTGACCGCGCAGATCGTAGACCTGCTGGCAGAGGCAAAATACACCTATAAGACCATGAACAAGCTGGCATACGAGAATTTGACCTACGACGGCTTTTCCAGCCTGTATCCCGCCCTTGTGTACGACCAGATCACGGTAGACGAAATGATTCAGCAAATGAACGACATTTCCGCTAAAAACGAGTAGCCAGGCGGCGTAAAACAGCATAAAGAAAGAGATCCGGGCCAGCCTGAGCAGAGCGGAGGGCTGGCCCGTCTGCGTGCTCAACGATTTCAAAAGACTAGGAGATGGAGTTAACAGAAAGGAGCCAACATCCTTGAAACAAAAAAAATATCTCAATTACGCGGTTTTTATTGCTCCCACCATGCTGCTGTTCCTGCTGGTGTTTGCCGTGCCGGTAATCGTGCTGGTAAGCACGTCCTTTTGCAACTGGCGCACCGGGGACCCGATCACATTCAATGGGATTGGAAACTACATAGAGCTTATTTTCCATGATAATTCATTCCGTCAGGGATTCTGCAACAACGTTCTTTGGATCATTCTGCAAAGTACCATTCACGTGGTGATCGGCGTGCTTTTCGCTTTGATCCTTGCCAGACGGCCGTTTTACTGGAAATTCGCCCGCACCGCGTATATGATTCCCAGCATCATTTCCAGCGCCGCCATGGGCATGCTGTTTTTGTGCATCTTCAATCCCGAGTTCGGTATGGTTAACAGCATTGTGCGCGCCTTTCTTCCCAATTATGACCATAACTGGTTCATGAGTTACGACACCGCGTTTTTGACGGTAACGCTGACGTGGATGCCCTATGCGGCCATTACCACCCTGCTGGTGCTTACCGAGATTATTTCCATCGACCGGTCTATTATCGAGGCCGCCACGGTGGATGGCGCCAACAGCTTCCAGCTCAATACCCGGATTATTCTGCCTTTGCTAAAGAATATTATTGGCACCAGCGTGATTTTGGAGGCTTCCAATATGCTGAAAAAGCTGGATATCATCATGCTGACCACCCGGGGAGGCCCGGGGGATACCACCATGAACCTGCCTATGTATGTCTACCGGACCGCCATGACGGAAAATAACTTCGGTATGGCTAACGCGGCGGGCGTGATGCTGATTCTGCTGGGATGTATTACGGTGATGGTGATTAACCGCGTCTTCAGCGTTGGGAGGGAGAACCGATGAGAAGAAAATCAATGAAAAGAATTGATGAAACCGGGAGCCAGCGTTTCTTCCGGCTGATGCGGGGCGCCCTGTCCTATCTGTTCGTGATTATCATTTTATTCGTGTCCCTTGTCCCTATCGTATGGGTGTTTATGTCCTCTTTTAAGAGCAACACGGAAATTTTAAACAGCGCATTGTCCCTGCCCGACTCGTGGAGCCTGAAAAATTATATTACGGCGTTCAAAATGGTGCCGATTGCCACCTTCTACGGGAACAGCGCCATTGTGGCGGTCACCGCCACCGTCCTCAATGTCCTGGTGTTGTCCATGTCGTCTTATGTCCTTGCCCGTTTTCGCTTTAAGGGCAGCAGAAAGCTGAAAGGACTCTTTGGCCTGGCACTGCTTATCCCTTCCGCAGCCCTGTTGCAGCCCCTTTATTTAACCATGAAAACCCTGGGCTTTTACGATGGGCTTTGGGGGCTCATCATTTGCTATGCGGCTTTCAGCCTTCCGGTTTCCATGTATATTCTTACCAGCTATTACCTAACCATTCCCTTGGAACTGGAGGAAGCCGCCTATATAGACGGCGCGGGGTTTTATTACACATTCTGGCGGGTCATCTTCCCCTTGGCGAAGCCCGCTATGGCCACCTGCGGCGTGCTGGCCTTTTTAGGCGCGTGGAACGAGTTCCAGATCGCCATGACCTTGACCTCCAGTACGGAAAAGCGGACGCTGCCAATCGCGCTTTTGTACTTTAAAAGCCAGTTCGCCAGCGATTACGGCGCCATGTTCGCGGCGACCATGGTTGTGATTATCCCCAGTATCGTGGTGTTTATCCTGCTGCAAAAGCAGGTGACAGAGGGCTTGGTCAGCGGCGCGGTGAAAGGCTGACCCAGCGGTGCCTATGGGAACGATAAATGCAGGAAAGGACTTACTTATGAATAACAATGCAAACCGTGTGATTAATTTTCGCTATGCGCCCCAGATCAATCAAACCTGTATCGGGTTTGTGGACGACTATTATAAAACCATCGTCCGGGAGGACGGAAGCCTGAATTACCTATGGGAAGGAGACCGGGATCAATTCGTGGACGGTACCATTCCGGCCTGCCAAAAGCGGGTGCTGAATTTGCAGGAGGGGAATCTAGCGTTTAAATACCGGTATCTGCCCCGGTTTTACCACCGGGATGAGCTGGTGGAAAAACACCAGGATTTCGGCGATCCCCGGGCCGCCATCGTAACCACCAGGGAGGAGTACCAGGGAACGTCGTTTACTTGGACCATATTTGCCCACAAAGATGAAAACGGCGCGAGAATGGATATCATCCTGTTCCGCATGGAGGCAAAGCCCGGCTTCGGGCACGCCAGAAGCAGCGTTTACCTGCAGGAGCTGGGCGAAGCGTCCGACCCGCCTGAAACCGTGCGGCCCGCCTCCTCCGCCTACGCCCTGCCGGTGGGAACACCCCGGATTCCCGCGCCCATTGCTTTGTATACGCCGGTTTGCCGGGAAGGAATCCCCCTGGAAAAGCTGATGCTTCAGGAGGGGGATGTTTGGGAGGGCGCCTTTGCGCTGGTTTACCGCGGTACGATTGATCCCAAGGCGTTTACCTTAGACTATGCTAAAAAAGCGTTGGAAGCCACCGCCGCCTATTGGCGGGAGGTGCGCCCGTTTCAAAACGCCTTTCATATTCCTGAGCCGCAGATCCAGGGGATGCTGGACGCGTGCGGACGGAATATCTTACAGGCGCGGGAAATCGTGGAGGATATCTGCGAGTTCCATGTAGGCCCCACCATTTACCGGGGGCTGTGGGTTGTGGACGGCTATTATTTCGGAGAATGCGCCTATATGATGGGCCGGGATGAAGAGGGCTTTCAGTGCCTGCAGGCGGTGCTCAAGCGGGTAAAACCCGACGGGTCCATCCGGATCCTGCCGGACCACCATAAGGAAACGGCGGTGGCGCTTTCTACCATGGTAAGACAGTGCGAACTGCGAAACGACGACGACAGGCTGCGTGAAATGTGGCCGGTGATGCTCCGGGGTATGGAACATCTTCGCCGTATGCGCGATGATTCCCTAAAATTGGGAAAGGATTATCCGGCCTGCGGGTTATTTCAGCCCTCGTTTGGCGACGGCGGCATTTACGGCCCGGAGCCGGAATATACCACGCCCATGAATGTGATTTTGGGCCTGTGCGACGCATACCGGGCGGGAAAGCGCCTGAACCTCTGCCGGTATGAGGAATTTGGGACGTTCGCCCGGGAACTGATGGCCCGGATGCGGGAGTGCATTGAAAGGGACCGGCGGATAACGCCCGACGGAATCCCTTACCTGCCCTTAAGCATGGCGGAAAATGAAACCTATAAGCCGCAAACCGGCTGCGCCACCATTGCCCGGGTGGCGTTCCACGGGGAATTTGCCCCTGACGACAAGGTGGTTGCGGACCTGATACGCTTGATCGACGCCTGCGATAACCGGGAGGGGATTCCCGAATGCACGGGCTGGCGGTCGGACCAATCTATTTATACCTATTCCAGCGTCCGCTTTGCCCAGGTCCTTTTACAGGCCGGGCAAGGGGAAAAGGCCGCGGATTATCTTTACGCCTACGCCAACCACGCCTCCGCCAGCCGGGTTTGGCGGGAGGAACAGCCTGTGAAGGAAACCCACAGTGCTGAAATCTGCGGCGATATGCCCCACAATTGGGCTTCTGTGGAATTTATCCGTTTGGTGCGCAATCTAGTATTGCTGGAAACCTTTACCGGCGTGGAGCTATTTCCGGGGCTGCCGGAGGAATGGCTGCCCAAGCCGGGAGACAGCCTGGTTCTGGAAAAAACGCCCACCCGTTTTGGAAAGATGTCCCTGGAGCTTTCCGTAAAAGACGGGGGCGGATACCTATTGGCGCTTATCCGGGAAGAGGGGAACCAGGTTCCGGAATTCCTGGGGCTTCACTGGAACGGAAGGGCTGTTCTTAACGGAAAAGAGCTGGAGGCCTCCGGCGGGAAATACCTGCTGCCTTTGGAAGAAAAGCGGCTGCGCTTGGAGCTTTATTAACATGGACAAAGGAGGTTTTCAGCTATGATCGTTCAACGGAAACCCCGTATCGGGCTGCTGCTGATCGGCTCACCCCGGTTCAAAGAGCTGGGGGAAGGAACCGCTCATGGAACCTATGGAGCCCGAAAGCAGGGGGAGCAAAGGGAGATTCTTCACAGCTTTCAGGAAATCGGTGAGATCGTCACGCCGGGAATTGTTTATGAACGGGAGGATGTGGCAAACGCCATCGACTTGTTTTTCACGAAAAAGGTGGATTGCGTTGCCGCGGCGTACCTGTCCTGGGCGGAGGATTTCGCGTGGATTCGCTTTTTGCGGGATATGCCGCCGGTGCCGCTGTTTTTCACCAGTATTATCCGGGACCGGGTGGATATTTCCGATACCAACGACGAGGATGAGTTTGTGGAATTTTTGTCCGCGGGCAGCCTGGTAGGCGTACAGGAGGCTTCCGGGGATTTGCGGCGGTTCCACCGCCCTATGACCCGCGCCTTTATCGGGACTATGGACCAGGTAAAGAAAGAGCTGGGTGTTTTCGCCCAAGCCGCCCTGTGCCGAGCGCAGCTGAGGGACAGCACTATCGGCCTGCTGGCATCCTATAACGAGGCTATGTGGTCAACCTATGTGGACCCTTACAACGTGTTTATGAAGGCGGGACCGGAGCTTCGGTTTCTATCGGTAGCCCAGTTGACGGAAAAAATCGATCATATCCCCGAGGACGCGGTTCATTCGGCCGTCCGGCGGATGGAGCGTCGGTTTCGGGTCAACGAAAACGTGGACAAAGAAAAATTAGCCGCGTCGGTGCGGGCCTCTATCGCCCTGGAAGAGCTGTCCGGGGAATACGGCGCCGACCTGACGGTGCTCAACGATATCGACCCTGTGTTGTTTGGTTCCGTAGGCCTGCGCCCAGGCTTTTGCCCCACCAGGGAGGATTCCAAACTGACGGTGGTGCCGGAGGGGGATATCGGCGGCGGACTGGCGGTTTATATTTTAAGGCTTCTCAGCGGACGGCGCGTTAATTTTATCGAGCCTTTCTATATTATCAATCAGCGGGGCTGCTTTGCCGCGGGCCACGCGGGGCCAAACGATTACACCCAATGCCCCGATCAAGTGGTGATCGCCCGGGATGAGCGATTTGCGAAAACCCCTTACCGGTACGCGGGAGCGCCGTTTGCCTGGTATGTATTTCCGAAAGGGGAGAAAACTATGCTGCACATGTCGGAAAAAGACGGCGTTCTCAAAATGGTGTGTACTGTGGTGGAGGCCCTGCCTACCGGCCACTATTTAGCCAGCTATTCCCACGGGGAATTCCGTCACAAAACCCTGACACCCCAGGAGTTGTTCCAGCGGTTAATCAATATCGGCGTGACCCAGCACTACGCCATTGTAGACGGCGATTGGACGGCGGAACTGGAGGATACGGCCCGACTGATGGGGTTTGAATTTATTAATATTTGACGTTTCCGCTTCTAAAAAACACGATAGACGAGGAGAAAAATTATGAGCTTTATGTTTCACCCGTACCCCTATGACGATCCCAATGCCTTTAACACGCTGGATACGGGCGGCCTGCGCCTTTCCGATATCGCCGAAGGCAGCGCGGCTTCCGCCGCCGCTGTGGCGAAAAGGGCGGCCGAGGCCTTGAAAACGGCAAAAGGGTGGGTCATCGCGGTGGACGGATACACCACCGCCCCGCTGGAAACCTTTCGTAACCTGCTGGAACAGCAGCTGTCGCTGCTGGGAATCCCGGTAACGGCTGTCGCGACAGAAGACCTATGGCAGGAAGAAGAGGCCCTGTCAGAACGGCTGGCGGTGGAAAATTTACCGGAGGACCGGGAAAAAGACCCGGTGCTCCTATACGGAAAGCTGTTTTCCGGAACCTACGAGGATCTGTGGAAGCCGGAAAAGCTGTCAGAGGTGAAAGAGGCCCTGGCGTCTTTCCGGGAAAACGGCAGCGGCGTGCTGCTCCTTTGGGGCTATGGGGCGCTTTGCGGCGCGCTGCGGCCGTTGTGCGACCAAAAGGTATATCTGGATACCACGCCGATGAAGGCCATGCTGCGCCTAAAGCGGGGGGAATACAGGAATATCGGCACGAAAAAAGCCCTGGCCTTTAAAATGATGGCCCGGCGATGCTACTATGTGGATTTTGAGGTGGCGGCGAAGCTGCGGTTCACCTTACTGCATGAAAAACAGCTGGACAGCTATGTAATTGCCAACGACGCCTTATCCATGTCCCTGCTGCCCGTTTGTTTGCTGGAGGAAATCTTTGCCCGGTCCATGGAGTACCCGCTGCGGTGCAAGCCGGTGTACCTGGAGGGCGTGTGGGGCGGCTATTACATCCAGCGGCTGCGCAACCTGCCTCAGGAGATGAAAAACTGTGCCTGGGTGTTCGATATGATCCCCATGGAGGTCAGCATCGTTTTCGATCTGTCTGGCCGGCGGCTGGAATTCCCTTTTTATACCCTCGTCCAGAGCCAGGGGCCCAAACTGATGGGAAAACGGAGCGTGGATACCTTCGGCTACTATTTCCCGCTGCGCTTCAACTACGACGATACGTACCATTCCAACGGCAACATGTCCATTCAGTGCCACCCCGGTGAAAAGTACGTCATGGAAAATAACGGCGAACTGGGCCGGCAGGATGAAAGCTACTATATTGTGGAAACGGGCCAAGGAGCCAGGACATATTTAGGCTTTCAAAAGGGCGCCGACGTGGAGGAATTCATCGCGAAGGTGCGCCGTTCAGAAAAAGACGGCAGTCCGGTGGATTATCAGAAATACGTTTACAGCGTGGAGTCCAAGCCCGGCACCCAGGTAATGATTCCGGCGGGGACAATCCACGCCTCCGGCAGGAACCAGTTGATTTTGGAGATCGGCAGCTTAACGGTGGGCTCCTATACCTACAAAATGTACGATTACGTACGCAAGGATTTTGACGGGAATCCAAGGCCGATCCACACCTATCACGGGGATAAGGTGCTGAACCGCAGCTTTACGGCGGATTGGGTGGATCAAAACCTGGTCAACGGAGGCAAGCGCGTTGTGCGCAGCGGCGCGGATTGGGAAGAATTTGTGGTGGGAGAGCATGACCTGCTTTATTTTTCCTTGCGTAACGAGCGATTTGTCACAGCCATGGATGACGACACGGCGGGGGATTTTCACGTGCTGACCCTGGTAGACGGCGAACAGGTGATGATCCGTTCAAAAACAAACCCAGAGCGGTTTTTCCTGCAAAATTACCTTGATATCGTAATTATTCCCGCCAGTTTCGGCCCCTATGAGCTGGTGAACCTAAAGGCAGGGACCACCTGCGTGGAGCATAAAACCATGCTGAAGCCAACAAACGCTGCGTCGTAAAGAGGGGAATTATGATGACGGAACACGGCGGGCTGATCCTTGCCATTGACGCGGGCGGGACCTTTTTTAAGTCCGGGCTGATAAACGCCGCCGGAGAAATCGTGGAGCACACGCGTATTTCCTGCCCGGTGGACAGTGGAGGCCAGGCGGATTCGGTGCGCCGCGCCTACCATACCCTGATAGCCAGGCAGCTAGAAAACGCCCGGGACCTGGGCCGGACGATCAAAGCGGTGGGGGTGGACACCCCCGGCCCCTTCGATTACCAGGCGGGAAAAAGCCTGATGCGTCACAAATTCCGCGCCCTGTACGGTATTCCTCTGCGCCCGTGGATTCAGGAGGCGGCGGGAAAGCTTCCTGTCCGCTTCCTCCACGATTCCACGGCCTTCCTTTTAGGGGAATACTGGAAAGGCGGCCTTCAAGGGGAGGGAGACGCCGCGGGCGTGATGCTGGGCACGGGACTGGGATTTGCTTATATGCGAAACGGCGCGGTACAGCTAAATCCTCAGGGCGGCCCCGGTTTTTCCCTTTATACCGTTCCTTATCGGGAGGCGACCGCTGAAGACTATGTTTCCCGCCGGGGTATCATCCGCCGCTATCTGGAAAGGGTTCCCCAGGCGGAAAAGGGCGTGGATGTTGCGGATATCGCCCGGCTTGCCCGGGAGGGCAGCGCCCCAGCCATTGCCACAATGAAGGAAACCGGTGGGATGCTGGGAGAAATCCTGCTGCCGGTGCTGAAAGAAAAGCAATGCCGAAGGCTTGCCGTTGGCGGGCAGATTTCCAAAGCCTACCCTCTTTTCGGGCCGGAATTGGAGAAAGCCCTGGAGGATATCCGGCTTGACGGCATTGCGCCGGCGGAAAGCCCCGACGACGCTCATTTGCTGGGCTGCGCTTACTCTCTATTGAAAACAAAGTAACACTGAAAAGCAGCGAATACCATGATTAAAATGCCGCTTTTTTAGCCGGGATTTTCACAAAACAAGGGAGCCAGCCCCGCTTTTTCCCAGAAAGAGCCCCGGCAAGCATTGCTTGCCGGGGCTCTTTAATTTACCGCTTAAAAATGATACCCCCGCTCTACCGGAGGCCGGTAAAAATGCTTTCGCAAAAGGCTTCCCGCAGGGAGATTATCGCCGAAGGCAATGAAAAAAACAATCCCGCAGTATCATAAAGCGAAATATTATGGAGCGCCGCTGCTTTATCGGCGGCGGTGGGTGCATTGGGATAATCATATTTCGGCGCCGCTTGAGGGGCTAAGTCGGTATTTGTCCTTCTAGGGCTGGGGCATGCCGCCACTTTCGTGGCGGTTATGAATTATCTGGTCCTGGCGTTTAACAAACGGTATTCTTGACCTATTGGGAAGCTTAGCGGCAGGAAGAATTTTCTATCCGTATTTTTTGACCGGATAATTTACAGCTACCGCTCGCTGATAGATTCCAGCTGCTTGCGGAACGCGGAGGGGCTGACGCCGGTGACCTGGGTGAATAGATGGGTGAAATAAGTGGGCTCCTCGATTCCCACGGCCCTGGCCACCTCGAACACCCGGTTACGGGGATCCTTCAGCAGCCTTTTGGCCACCTCGATGCGTCGGGTATTGATGGCGGAAATTAACGAAACGCCGGTTTCCTTGCGATAGAGGCGGCTTAAATGGCCGCAGCTTACCATAAAGTTATCCGCGATGGTCTGCAAACTGATGTTTTGATTGTAGTTTTTATGGATATAGCTGTTCACCTGTCGGATCAGATTGCTTTGGGTCCCGGAAAATTTTTCTCGCAGCCGCAAGTAAAGGGTCAGGTGCTTCCGCAGGGATTCATAGATGCCGTAAAAGGTTTTAGAGGTCTCCACCACGGCGTAAAAGCTTTCGTCAGCCTTTTGAATTTCCCATTCATCCATCATGTCCATTTGTTTTACATCTACGGTCAGAACGGCGTAGACCGAAAGCATGTTTTTCTTGAAGATATGGAACGACTCGCCGCTTTTGATAAAAGCGGCGCAGTAATCCTCCAGCATTTTTAAAATATTTTCAGGCGCGTCCGACCTTAAGGTTTCCGTCAGGCTTCCTACCAGCTGCTGAATGGACGGAAGCTCAGACGAGACCGGGCTGCTTATGTTTTTCGGATCATAGCAATTTACCTTGCCGCTTCTGTAAAACACCTTGTTAAGGGCCAGGATAGATTGGTGATAGGCGGTTTCCAAATCCTGAAGCCGTTGATGCTCCCGGCTGACCCCCGCAAACGCGCTGGCTTTCAAATAGCCTTCCAGCACATGGACCGTATCGTACAAGGTTTTTACCAAGCCGTCAACAGTGTGCTTGGGCTTATCTAAAAATACGATCCCGCAGCACTGCATATTGGATAAGCCGATGACAACAGTGTCGTAATCCTTCAAAGCGGTTCTGATAATATGCGGCTCCGCCATAGAGGCTGAGCTAGACGGCACGCTTTCCTGTTGGCCGCCGGTGACCTCAAAGGTAACCACACAGTAGGGGCTCGCGGCTTCCAGGTTATCATAAACGTAGGGCCCGGCTCCCAAGGCAATGCTTCGCAGCAGGCTTTCCAGATGGTAACGTTGGTTCTGCCGGCTCAATTTTTCAGCGTCCAGCGTTTTCTTCCGTTCATCCTGCTTTTGGACCAGCAAAGCCTTTGCCTTTTCCACCGCGCGGGGGAGGCCCTCGGAAATATCGCTTTTCAGCACAAAATCCGTTACGGAATACTCTATCGCGGTTTTGGCGTATGAAAAATCAGCATACGCGGTCAAAAAAATCACCTGGACAGGGACGTTGTTCTGAGAAACGTAACGGGCGATATCAAGACCGTCAGAACCCGCCATTCTAATATCGGATATGATAATATCCACGCCTGCGGGGGACTTTTCCAGAAAGCTGATGACCTCCTCGCCGTTGGAGGCCCGTTCCACAATGGAGCAGTCCAGCCGTTCCCAATCCACAAGGAATTCAATTCCCTGACGGATAATTTCTTCATCATCTGCGATCAGTACTCGATAAGCCATGATTTCCTCCTTCGTCCGCGGGCAAAATGACGATAGCCCGGCAGCCTTGGCCGGGAGCGGAATCTATAGTGATCCCGTAGGCGCCGCCATAAATGAGCCGGATGCGCTCCTGAAGATTTTGCAGCGCGATATGGTTGGATTGATTGGAAGAGCCGGATTCATCAGGGGCCTCAGCAGGATCAAAACCCACGCCGTTATCCGTGACGGTGATCTGCAAAGTGCCGTCCTTAAGCTCCATAACGACATCGATGTGCCCGGTGGCGGATAGGGGCTCGATTCCGTGGACCACCGCGTTTTCCACCAGCGGTTGGATGCAGAGCCTAGGGATAAAGAGGGTCAGAATCTCCGGCGAACCGGTAGTGATGGTGTATTCTAATTTGTTTCCATAGCGGGCCTTTTGAATATATAAATACGCGTTGATATATTCCAACTCCTGGGCCACCGTGACCTTGATATCATTTTTTGTGTGAAGGCTGGCCTGCAGCAGCTTAGTCAGAGATTGGGTCATCTGAAACAGCAGGTCGTCTCCGGACATTTTAGCCCGGGTGCTGATGGTGAAAAGCGTGTTAAATAAGAAATGGGGGTTCATCTGGGATTGGAGGAACTCAATGTCCATTTCCTGGATCAAAAGCTGCTTTTTATAGCCATCCTCTACCAGAAAGTTAATGCGTTCCGTCATTTTGTTAAAGGTATTGCTGATATGGTTTAGATCCGCGTCTCGGTAAGGCGGCAGCTTGACGGTCAGATCGCCTTTTCCGAATTTCTGAAGCCCCTCGGCAAAATCATGGGTAAAAGCCGTCATACGAAGAGAAAGCAAAATAATGAACGCCATAATCACCAAGGATATGCCAATGGAGAGAAAGAGATAATCCCGCATAGCGTCATAAAGGGAGCGGACGAACAGCTCCTCGGGCATCATAACCGCGAGGAAAAAGCTTTTGTCGTTCAGCCATTGAGAAAAATACAGGTGCGTCTTGTTCTCAAAGTTCAGATGGGTAATCTTTCCACGGGTACAGTTTTCTCCGATGTTGGCTGGAAGAGCCTCGCCCTCGTTGTCTTGGTGATTGGAAAGGATCACGGTTCCCTTTTGGTTTGCCAGGTAAACCACTGAATTCTCGTAGTCCGTGATGGACTGGCACTTAGCCAAAAGGCCCGCGCGGTTTATGGTGATAATTAGATATACGGACCGGTTGGATTGGTCCAGGGAGGAGATGCGGTAGGCAAAGTGCAGGTACGGATCGTAGGAGGTGGAAGAAAAGATCTGGGGGTTGGCGTTGGTATTTTGCTGTATGGTGCGGTAGATCTGTCTAATGGTGGGGGAATCCTTTTGATTCAGGCTTCCATCCCGGGAAAAATAGGCAATATTGTGTTCGTCTAGATAAAAATTAATGGATTCGATCAAGCCTTCCTCTAACATTGAGTTGAAAAGCATTTGGTTGGAGATTTCCTTTTCGATGCCTTGGCGCAAAAGAACTTTGCCGCTATTGTCCATTTCCGCAAGATTCGCGCCGTCTCTTAAGAATTGGCGTACGTTGCTGCCTAAAATAATATTTTTTGCGGTTTTATCAATGGCGGAAAGCGAGGAGGAAATATTGTCCTGCACGGCCAGCTGCAAGGATTCCAGGTTATCATAAACGATGTCCTCGTTGATTTTTTTCACGGAAAAGAAAAAGGCCAGGGAGGAGACGACGATGGCGAAAAAACTGATACAGCAGATAATAAGCGCAAGCTTTGCGCGTAAGGAAATATGGCGAACCCGCAAATTTCCCACCCCTTTCACCAGGCGCTTCATAGCGGCCGAGGCCCTCCAGGCGGCTGAGGCGCCCTGGTCCGATCGTTGAACAAACGGTTTTGGATAGTTTTATGAATATTATGAAAAAGCAAGGAGTCAACGTGATGAAATTAAAACAGCTAACGCTGCGGGCGGGCGCCTGGAAAGCGGCGGTTTCGCCCGATTTCGGCGCCAATTTAATCGGCCTGGCTTACGAAAATGATGCCATTTTGCGTTCCCCAAAAAGCGAAGAAGACCTGCGGCAAAACGACCGATATCTATACGGCAATCCCATCCTATTCCCTCCCAACCGCGTCAAAGACGGAATTTTCCGTTTTGAGGGGCAGGAGTACCGCCTGCCGGTCAATGAACCCGAACGGGGGAACCACCTGCACGGCTTATTTATCGACGCGCCGTTCCAGGTGATGGAACATAAGGAAACGGAACTTTCCTGCTTTTATCAAAACAGGGGAGAAAGATTTCCCTTCCCCTTCACCGTTTTCTTTTATTATACCATATCCGAAGGGGGTCTGTTAATAAAAATTAACATCTGCAACGACGGAAAAAAGCCGATGCCCCTGGCAATGGGCTTTCACACCACCTTTACGGAGCCCCAAAGCTTTTCGGTGCCCTTGGGTAAGCGATGGGAACGGGATGAGCGTTTTTTACCAACCGGCCGCCTTATAGAGCTAAATGAAAGAGAAAAGCGGATGACAAAAGGGTTTTGTCCCAAAGGAAGCGCGCTGACAGGCTATTATACGGCAGCGGGCCATTGGGCGGATATCGGAGGCTTTCGGATGGAAACCTCCGGGCAGTTTGACCAATGGGTGCTGTTCAACGGGGGCGGAGATCAAGGCTATTTATGCATAGAGCCTCAAATAGGCTGCGTCAATGGGTTGAATCTTCCCAACGGCTGCCGGATTATACAGGCCGGGCAAACTGAAAGCTGCTGGCTGCGTTTCCTGAAACGCGGCTTAAATGGGGGACCTAGATAATCCAGTAGCGCCAGGGAAAAGGAAGCCGCAGGGGCAGGATGATTCGATACCGAAGGCCATGGAATGAAAAAGAGGTAAGGTTTTGGAATTCACATCAGTGCGTTCCAGATCTTTACCTCTTTTTATGTGGCCAGCGCTGTGTTTTATGGCCTGGTTTTCAGATGCGGGTCGTATTCGGTTTAGCTGGGCTGATAATAATTTCAAGACTGTCCTTGGGATAAAAACAGCCAAAATATTTATTTTGCCTCATCCTTCTTATTCTCTCTGTGCGGGTTTACGCGCTTGTTTCATCAGATTGCGGTTTTTTGCCGGTCCTTTAACACAATGTGCCGTGCCGGAGAGGATTTGGAAGAGTGAGCGGCTTGTACCAATTTAATAACTTCTCCTAAAATAATATCAAATAAATAACCGATAGCGTACTTCCCATAAATTTCTAAATAGTCATAATGATATGTCTTGAATTTCAAAGGTAAAATTGTGTCAAAGTACTGCAGATATTTTTCATAGGACGAATCCTGAAGAACCGACCAGCTGGTGACCAGATTTTTGACGCCGGAAATCGAAATGAAATCCTGGACCAAGGGTTCGATGATAAAGGCCAGAGGGCTGACAATGATGTTGCACAAATTGGGGCCCAGCTGCTTAATGGTGGGATAATAAAGCTTGATTTCCTCCAATATGTAAACCGGCTTGCTCCATGCAATCAGCTGGCTTTGGAATTCCCGAAGCCACATACTGTACGGCCGGGCGCAAAATAAAAGCACGGCGTCCGCGTTTAAAATATCCAGCGCCGTTTGGTGGATTAAATTATTGGGAATGGTGCGTGAAATATTGTACATGGTGTCGTTGATTTCCGTGCGTAAAATATGGGGATGATACCGGCCCTGATCCAAATTGGCAAGGGCGATGGACTGCTGATTTTCCGGGTTGTGTATTTTCGCCTTTACTAGGTCGGAAAAATTGTCATAGCCTATTTTTCTGCAAAACCTGCGCACAGAAGAAACCGAAATAAAACATTCTTCCGTAACAATTTTCAGCGTTAATTTTTCCAGCTTGCTGTAGTTCAGCAGAAGATAATACGCCAGTATTCCGCTGGTTTGGTCTAAATTAGAGGAAGAAGCGTAATCAATCAGCTTTTGCATCAGAGAAAATTCTTTGCTGTTCATAAACGGCTCCTTTCCGCCTTGCCATAGGCGGCATTTTTAGAAATTATTGCTCGCCCCATTCTGCCAGCTCCCGCAAAATCGGCAGTATGCTCAGCCCCATAGAGGTTAAGGAATACTCGGTGCATAGGGGAGGAGCGGGATATTCCACACGCTGCAAAAATCCGTCTTTTTCCAATTCGTGCAGATATTTACTCAGAGTTACCCGAGAAACAGCCTGTAAACTCCGTTTCAAGGTGCCAAAGCGAACCGTACCCTCATCGATACTTATCATTAGAAAAATTTTCCACGGGGACGTGAGTAAGGGAAAAATCCGGTTAGAGTAGAAAATAATGTCCTGGCGCGGGGCTAGGGAATCGTTAATGGAAAGGGGCATAGCCGAATCTCCTCTCTGTTGTGAAATTTGGGGTAACCTGCTGCCGGCTGATGGGGATTAAAAAATACGCCTGTAAAGGCCAGGAATTTTCACGTTGGAAATGGTGTCAAAAAATGAACGATTATTCTTATTATAAAGAATTAAAATTTATATCAAGTGAAAACAAAGTTCCTTTTATCTCTATAATACACAAAATTTTTTTAAAATCAAGAAGAAATTTTCTATAAATT
>CABUCM010000011.1 GCA_902490005.1 uncultured Ruminiclostridium sp. | reverse complement strand
TAATAGTTATAACATTGATAAAAAATTAACCATTATCTAATATCTGGAAAAAATGGATAATTTTTTGTTGTAAGAATTTATAAAAACAAAAATCAAAATTGGTACAATTCGTAAAACTTATAGGGGAAAGTATAGAAATACAGATCTATTTAACGTACACTTAACATTGCAGTAATAAAATTGTAAAAAAGAATAAGAATTTGGAAAAACAAGGACTTGAAAATTGAGACGGGTGGGGTAATATGGAAATCGGGAGTATGCTGATGCAGCTGGCCGGCGGCTTGGGACTATTCTTGTTTGGAATGAAGCTTATGGGCGACGGCTTGGAGATGGCGGCCGGTTCTAAGCTGAGGGGAATGATCGAGCGGTTGACCAAGAACAAGTATATGGGCGCTCTGGTCGGCTTAGTGGTTACCGCTGTGATTCAAAGCTCTTCGGCAACGACGGTAATGGTAGTTGGCTTTGTAAATGCGGGGCTGATGAATTTGGCCCAAGCGGTGGGCGTGATTATGGGAGCCAATATCGGCACCACGGTCACCGGCGTGATGATCGCCATCAACCTTACCGCCATCGCGCCTTTGGCGGTTCTCATCGGCGTGGTGATGATTTCCTTTATAAAGCGCAGCAGTATTAAGCATATCGGCCAAATCATCGCGGGCTTCGGTATCCTCTTCATGGGCATGAAAATGATGAGCACCGCCATGGAGCCCCTTTCCCAGTCGGAGACCTTTTCCAATATGATGACCTCCTTTTCCAACCCTCTGGTGGGCGTGCTGGTGGGCTTGGTGTTCACCGCCATTATCCAAAGCTCGTCCGCTTCTGTGGGCGTACTTCAGGCTTTGGGCGCCGCGGGGGCCATTACCCTGCCCAGCGCTATTTATGTTATTTACGGGCAGAATATCGGCACTTGCGTCACCGCGCTGATTTCCTGTGTGGGAACCAGCAAAACCGCCAAAAGGACAGCGGTGGTGCACTTAATGTTCAATGTGTTCGGCGCGATTTTGTTTATTGCAATCAGTATGCTGTTTCCCTTCGCGGAGCTGGTTCAGAGCATTGCTCCCGGCAGCGTTATGGCCCAGATTTCTATTGTCCACGTGATATTCAACCTGGTCTGCACCGCGATTATGCTTCCCTTGAGCAACCTTTTGGTGAAGGTGTCCTGCAAGGTGGTTCCCGGTACGGACCCGGTGAAAAGTTCCAATTCCCTGGCTTATCTGGACGCCAGAATCCTGAGCACCCCGCCGGTTGCCGTAGCCCAGGTGTTTAAGGAGATCGACCGTATGGGTCAGCTTGCCAAGGAAACCCTAGGCCTTGCCATGGATGCGCTGATAACGCAGGATAACTCAATGGTGGACCAGATTTATGAAAATGAAAATACCATCAACTTCTTAAATAGAGGAATCGCGGAGTATCTGGTGAAAATTAACGGGCTGGATCTGGAGGATTACGACCGGGAGGCGCTAGGCTCCCTGTACCACGTGATCAGCGATATGGAACGGATTGGGGACCACAGTGAAAATCTGTGTGAACTGGCCCAGACCCTGAAAAAGTCCAAACAAAAATTCAGCCCTTGGGCGGCGGCGCGGGCCACGGAAATGCGAAACCGGGTAGAGGCCATGCTGGATGAAGCCCTGCAGATGTTTGCAAGCCGGGAAACCGATCCTCAAATGGCGACGGATATTAACCGCCGGGAAGAGATTATCGACGACGCAACCCAGGATTTGAAAAACAATCATATCGAACGGTTGAACCGGGGAGAATGCTCTGTGGTGGCCGGCACGGTATTTATGGACATGCTCACCAATTTAGAGCGGATCGCCGATCATTGCACCAATATCGCTTATTCCATGACCAACCAGAAAAACCACGGCCTTCCAAGTACCATTGCCATAGAGCCGGTAACGGTTAGATGATTTTTACAGGAAATAAAAAAAGAAAAGAGCAGGCCTTTCAGAAAGGCTTGCTCTTTTCTTGATATTAATTTCAAAAATAGTTATAATATTATAATAGAGCATAAATATTCTTTAGAAAGGAGGAGGCTTTCGTTGCTTTTCACCATAAGCCCCTGTGCCGCGCAAGGCGATACCGTGTTTTTGATTTACGGTGAAAAAGGAGAGGTCCGCTACCGGGTAACCAAGAGTAAAAAGCCCACCGGCGCCGTACTGCTGCTTACCGACCAGCAGGGGAATACGGCCGCCAAGATTAAGCAGCGGCTGTTTCTTCCGATTATACGATATGGGATTTCCCCCTCGGAAGGGAAAAATCTAAGCGTTACGCTGCGCGTTTCCGGCAATGGAATTCCCCATCAGCTGGTTTTGGGCGGGGTTACCTGGCGTTTCCGCGGTGATCTGGTGCTGAGGAACTTTGATTTGATCGACGTGGATTCCAGCGTGTTGTTAAGCCATCAAAAATACTGGAAGGATCGGATGGACTGCTTTACCGTGGAAATCCATCAGCCGGCTTTTGAGGTATCCCTGCTTAGCGCCTGCTTGTGTGTGGATTTTATGACAGAAGGGGATATTAGCGCCGTAGTTGCCATAAATTAAAGCAAATTTGCCTTGATTTTAAGTGATTCTATCATTGTATGGGTCCTGCGCCTTGTGCTATAATAAAGTGTAAAACTGGTAAAAAAGGAAAAACGAAAGCAAGAAACAGGAAAAAGAGGTAAATTTGAATGGATGTAAGAGAGAACTTACGGAATATTGCCATCATTGCTCACGTGGATCACGGAAAGACCACGCTAGTGGACCAGATGCTCAAGCAAAGCGGAATCTTCCGGGTGAATGAAGCCGTGGCGGAACGGGTAATGGATTCCAATGATTTGGAGCGGGAGCGGGGCATTACCATTCTTTCTAAAAATACAGCGGTGATGTATCAGAATACGAAAATCAATATTGTGGATACCCCTGGCCACGCGGATTTCGGCGGCGAGGTGGAGCGGATCCTGATGATGGTGGACGGCGTCCTTCTGCTGGTGGACGCCTTTGAGGGCTGTATGCCCCAAACCCGGTTTGTACTGAAAAAGGCTTTGGGCTTAGGAAAAAGACCGGTTGTGGTGGTCAATAAGATCGACCGTCCCGGCGCCCGTCCCGCCGAGGTGGTGGATGAGGTGCTGGATTTGTTTATTGAGCTGGGCGCCGACGATGACCAGCTGGAGTTTCCTGTGGTTTACGCTTCCGGCAGAGATGGCTATGCCACAACGGATCCCGCCGTGCCGGGGAAGGATATGACCCCGTTATTCGAGGCGATCCTGAAATATGTGCCCGCGCCTAAGGGCGAGATGAACGGCCCTCTGCAGATATTATTTTCCAACATCGATTACGACGATTATGTGGGCCGTATCGGCGTGGGCCGGGTGGAGCGGGGCCAGGTGAAAACCGGCCAGAGCATCGTCCTGTGCCATAATGACGGCACTACCAAGCAGGCGAGAATCACAAAAATGTACCAATTTGAGGGACTGAGGCGGGCGGAGTCTGAGTCCGCCGCGCTGGGAGATTTGATCGCGGTTTCCGGCATCACCGACCTGAACATCGGCGAGACGGCCTGCGACCCGGAGTGCGTGGAACCCCTGCCCTTTGTAAAGATCGACGAGCCTACGGTTTCCATGATGTTTATGGTGAACAACAGCCCCTTTGCCGGACGGGAGGGCAAATACGTCACCTCCCGGAATATCCGGGACCGGCTGTTTAAGGAAGTGGAAACCAACGTGGCCATGCGGGTAGAGGAAACCGAATCCTCCGATACCTTCAAGGTCAGCGGCCGGGGAGAACTGCACCTTTCTATTTTGATTGAAACCATGCGCCGGCAGAACTATGAATTTCAGGTTTCCCGGCCCACGGTGATTTATAAGACCGTTGACAAAAAGCTTTGCGAGCCTATGGAGCTTTTGATGATCGAGGTGCCGGACGGCTATGTAGGCGCCGTAATGGAAAAACTGGGCACCCGTAAGGCGGAGCTTTTGAACATGGGAACCCGGGAAACCGGCACCACCCATCTGGAGTTCAAAATTCCCGCCAGAGGGCTGATGGGCTACCGCTCGGAGTTTTTGACCGATACCAACGGCAACGGCATCATGAACCATGTGTTTGACTGCTACGAACCCTATAAGGGCGATATCCTTCAGCGGCAGCAGGGTTCTCTGATCGCCCATGAAACCGGCGAAACCACCGGCTACGGCCTGTTTGCCGCCCAGGACCGGGGCAGGCTATTTATCGGGCCAGGCGTTCCCGTTTACGAGGGGATGATTGTGGGCGCTTCGCCTAAGTCTGAGGATATCACGGTAAACGTGTGCAAGAAAAAGCATGTCACCAATACCCGGGCCGCCGGCTCCGACGAGGCGCTGAAGCTGACCCCTCCCAGCATTATGAGCTTGGAGCAGTCCCTGGAATTTATTACCGACGATGAACTGGTGGAGGTCACTCCCAAGAGCATCCGGTTGAGAAAGATGATTTTGAATAAGGAACAGCGGATGAAAAATGCCAGCCGGAAAGGATAGCCCTTTCTTTTGTTCCTAAGGCGGGCGCTTTTTCGGGAAAGTGCCCGCCTTTTCTTTTGCCCCGCCGCCGAAAGGAGATTTGCTTTGGAAATTTTTGACGTGATGCTCAAAGCCGCCTATTTGGGCCTAACCGGGGTGGGAATGCCTTTGCCGGTGCTGGCGTATCTGATTTACGGCAGCCTGAAGTGCGGTACCAAAACTGGGGGCCTGCTGTTCTGCGGCCACTTGCTGATTTCTGTGCTGGCCGGGGGCGTGGTTTTTTTAGGCGGCGGCTGGATCTTTGCGTCCAGCGGCGTGGGCGCCTGTTTGAATTTTGCCGCTGCCGCCGCGGCTGCCGTGGTGGGAATCAGCCTGCTGGTATCCGTGTTCCGGGACAATGCATTTATGGACCGGGAACTCACCGCTCAGGCGGAACCGGCTTTTGAGCCGGAATATCAGGATATCTATTCCCAGGCGGGAGGAGCTCCGGCAGGGCCGCCGGCCAGAAAAAAGCCTCAGGCGGGAGAAAATATCTTTTTATTGGGCCTGATCTTTACCCTGACGGATGTCCATTGGCTTTCCTGGCTTAGCGTTTCCGCCAAATCCCTGACGGTTCAGGCGTTTGAAGCCGGCGGCACGGGTATTTTGGGCCTGTTATTTGCCGTGCTGTTTTTGGTGGTCTTCCTATTGTTTGAAATGATCCTGTTTTTGGTGCTTTCCAAGCTGATTTCCCTGTTCCAGGGAATTTTGGCCCACTGGGTGTTCCGCATTCTTACAGGGCTCTGCGGCGGCCTGCTGATTGTTTCAGCGGTGCTGAAGGGAATCGAAATGGTGAAGGATCTGGGAATGCTGAGCTTTTAAGACGGAAACAATGATGATTGGAGATCTTCCATGGAGTTTGTAATTCTTGACCTGGAATGGAACGGGACCTACAGTAAAAGAAAAAACGGCTTTTTCAATGAGATCATTGAGTTCGGCGCGGTGAAGGTGAATGAATGCCTCTGTGTGGTGGACACCTTCTCGGAGCTGGTGAAGCCTCAGATTGGCAAAAAGCTCAGCAGCAAGGTGAAGAGCCTGACCAATATCAGCAGCGAGGAGCTTGGGCTGGGGATTCCCTACACCAAAGCGGTCAGCAAGTTCAAACGGTTTTTAGGCGACGCCGTGTTGATGACCTGGGGAACCTCTGATATCCTGGCGTTGATGGAAAACCATAAGTATTATTTAGGAACCGACCGTTTGGATTACATAACGGCATATATCAATCTGCAAAGCTTCTGCGAGCAGCGGGTGTATTATGAAAAGGGAAAGCAAATGGGGCTTTCCACCGCGGCCCAGCTTTTGGGCATCGATGAGCAGGGGGTGGAGCACCACCGGGCATTGGATGACAGCCTATTGGCCCTGGCGTGCTTCCGCAGGCTTTACGACGCCGAAGAGCTGAAGCGTTTTTTTGAGGACGCATCCAAAGACGAATTTTACGATAAAATGCGGTTTAAGACCACCATCCTTTGCGATCTGACCAATCCCCTGCTAAAGAATGTGGATATGAGCTTTTCCTGCCAGCAATGCGGCGCAAAGGCGCGCAGGATGGAGGATTGGGAATTTAAAAATAAAAGCTACCGGGCCAATTTCCAGTGTCCCCGGTGCGGTGAGGAATTTAAAGGCAGGATTCAGTTCAAACTGAAATACGAAGGGGTGATGGTGAAAAAAACCATCGTTCCGCCCAAGGAAGAAGAGCAAAACGAGGAAGCGGTTTCCGCGGACGAGGTTTGATGGCGGCGGGCTTGCCGCGCCCACAGATTTTTCTTCTAAAGCCCGATGGCGAACATGTTTCGTCGCCGGGCTGTTCTTCTCGTTTTGGGGAATCGCCCGTATATTTTGCATAGGAGGAAGCCATGGTATTTCACAGCGACGCTATGCGTCTTAATTTTCGGGAAGGCGTAGGTTATTTGACCTTTCCCGCCCTGGAGGGGTATCCGTTTGTCCGGCACGCTTTTTCCACCCGGATGGGCGGCGTCAGCAGAGACGAGTTTTTTTCCATGAACCTGAGCTTTCACCGGGGCGACCCGGATGAAAACGTGCTGGAGAATTACCGGCGTATCTGCCAGGCGGCGGGGTTCCCCTTTGAGGGATTGACCGCCTCTGCCCAGGACCACCACACTTTTATCCGCCGGGTCGGGGCAAAAGACAAGGGAATTGGCATTTTCCGTCCCAGGGACATGGAAAGCGTGGACGGCCTGGTGACCGACGAGCCTGGGGTGGTGCTGGTGACCTATTACGCCGACTGCGTGCCCCTTTACTTTCTGGACCCGGAGAAGAAGGTTATCGGCCTGGCTCACGGTGGCTGGCGGGGGACTGTCGGCGGAATCGGGCGGAAAATGGTAGAAAAAATGCGGGAGGAATACGGCTGCCGTCCGGAGCGTATCCTGGGGGCTGTGGGCCCTTCTATCGGGGCCTGCTGCTACGAGGTAGATGAGCCGGTGGCGATGGAATTTTTGGCGCTTTCAGACCTGGAACCGGAGAAATTCGTCACAAAGAAAGAAAACGGGAAATATATGCTTGACCTGTGGGAAACCAACCGCCAGGTAATGGTTTCGGCGGGGATGCGGCCGGAAAATATCACAGTGACCGATTTGTGCACCCGGTGCAACCATGACTGGCTGGTCTCCCACCGGGCTACCGGGGGAAAGCGGGGCGGCATGGCGGCGATGATGTGTTTGGTGAACGAAAATGACTGAGATAACAGCGTGCCGCGTTTGCCCCAGGAACTGCGGCGCCAGGCGGGAAAAGGATTACGGCGAGGGCTTCTGCCGCATGGGCGCGTTTCCCAGGGTAGCCCGGGCGGCCCTCCATTTCTGGGAGGAGCCCTGTATCAGCGGGACCCGGGGCTCCGGCACCGTGTTTTTCAGCGGCTGTTCCCTGCGGTGCGCCTTTTGCCAGAACGAGGAGATCAGCGCCAACGGCTATGGCAGGGAAATCACGCCGGAGGAGCTGGCGGGGATTTATCAGGATTTAGAGGCTCAGGGCGCCCACAATATCAATCTGGTGAACCCGACCCACTTTGTCCCGGCAATTTTAGAAAGTTTCCAATACTATCGCCCTAAGGTGCCGGTGGTGTATAATTCCAGCGGCTATGAAAAGGTGGAAACTCTCAAGCTGCTGGAAGGGAAGATCGACGTTTATCTGCCGGATTTAAAATACTTTGACCCAGAAAAAGCCCGGCGGTATTCCGGCGCGCCGGATTATTTTCAGGCAGCCTCCAAGGCGGTTTGCGAAATGGCCAGGCAGACGGGAAAACCGGAGTTTGATGAAGACGGCATGCTGGTGAAGGGCACCGTGGTGCGGCACCTGGTGCTGCCATTGGCAACCCAAAACGCCATTGAAATCCTCCGTTTTTTGAAGGAAACCCTTGACAAGCAGGTTTTAGTCAGCCTGATGGGGCAGTACGTCCCTTATGGCAGGGTGCGCCGGGGGGAGTTCCCGGAGTTGAACCGGAGAATCACCAAGCGGGAATACGAGAAGGTCCAGGAGGAACTGTTCCGGCTGGATTTAAACGGCTTTGTCCAGGAGTTGAGCTCTGCGAAAAAAGATTTTATTCCCAGCTTTGACTTGACCGGAGTGGAAAGGGGGACGAACCAGTGAACGAGCTGAAGGAGAAGCAGCGGGAGGAACGGCGGCGGTTTTTGGGCCTGCCGATCTATTCCACCCTGGAGGAGGTTTTAAGCGCCGTCAGCCATGGCGTGGGGGTGCTTTTGTCCATTGCGGCCCTGGTGCTCCTTTTGGTGCGGGCGCCGAACGATTCCATTACCCTTGTGTCTTTGGTGGTTTACAGCGCGACCCTGATCCTTTTATACCTGGTTTCCACCTTGTATCACGCGTTAGGCGTGAACAAAGGAAAACAGGTGTTCCGGGTTTTAGACCACTGCTCCATTTTTTTGCTGATCGCCGGCACCTATACGCCTTTGAGCCTTGCGGTTATCAGGGGGACGGCGGGTTGGGTGCTGCTCGGCGTGATTTGGGCTGCTGCTGTGGTGGGGATTGTATTTAACGCCGTTAATTTGAAGCGGTACCAGAAGCTTTCCATGGTATGCTATATCTGCATGGGCTGGGCGGTGATTTTTGCGGCGAAGCCTTTGGCGGGGTCCATGCCTGTTTGGGAAATTATTCTGCTGCTTGCCGGCGGCGTCTTTTACACAGTGGGGGCGGTGTTGTACGCGATAGGTAAAAAAAAGAAATACGTTCACTCCCTTTGGCACCTGTTCGTGCTGGTGGGCAGCGTATTCCACTTTTTTTGTATTTATGGCTGTTTATAACGATAAATTTACAAAATAGGCACAAATTTTAGGTTAATAGTGATATAATTATGTTATAAAACTGGGAAAATAAAAAGGAAGGTTGCGTTGGTATGAAAAAGTTCTTGGGAGAATTTAAAGAGTTTGCTTTGCGGGGAAATGTGATGGATTTAGCCATCGGCGTTATCATCGGCGCCGCGTTTCAGGCCATTGTCACATCGTTGACAGGGGATATTATTTCTCCGCTGCTCGGCTTGTTCGGCCAGGTGAATTTTGATTCTTTGGCCATCACGGTGGGCCAGGCCACCATCCGGTACGGCGCGTTCCTGACGGCGGTGCTGAACTTTATCATTATGGCGCTGGTGATTTTCCTGTTTGTAAAGCTGACCAATAAGCTGGCCAAGTGGGGCAAAAAGCCCGTGGAGGAAGCGCAAAAGACCACAAAGATCTGCCCCTACTGCTGTTCGGAGATCGCCATTGAGGCAAAGCGCTGCCCGCACTGTACTTCCGTGCTGGACAGCAATCAATCCGATTCGATTTAAGGGCTTGGGCAATGCGGTTTGGAGGTAAAAATCATGGAGTTTACCACGAAGGAAATGACCTATGACGCCAGCAGCGGTGAGGGAAGGATTTTTGCTTTGGGATATGCCCCGGCAGAAAAAAACGCTGTTCGGGGAATCCTGCAGATCGCTCACGGCATGGCGGAGCACAGCCGCCGGTATGAAAACTTTGCTAAATATTTAGTTTCCAAAGGCTTTGCGGTTTGCATCAACGACCATGCGGGCCATGGGAAATCCGCGCTTGATGAGGAAAGCTACGGCTATTTTGGCCCGGGCGGTTATCTTAATTTAGTCAAGGACATGGATAAGCTCCGCAGGATCGTCCAAGAGGATTTCCCCGGGATCCCCTATATGATTATGGGCCACAGTATGGGGTCTTTTTTAACCAGGCGTTATCTCAGTGTATACGGCGAGGGCATCCGGGGAGCCGTCATCTGCGGTACCAGCGCCGGCCTTTCTCCGCCGGTAATGAAGGCGGGGCTGGCCTATGCGGAAAAGATAGTGGCGAAAAAGGGCCCGAAAGGGCACGACGACCGGTTGAAAAACCTGACGACCGGCGGGTACAACCATGCGTTTCAGCCGGCGCGTACTCCAAACGATTGGCTTTCCCGGGATGAAGCTCAGGTGGACTTGTATAATCAGGACCCCTTATGCGGTTTTGATTTTACCGTGTCCGGATACCGGGATTTGGTCCGCCTGCTTTTTGACGTCAACCAGCCTCAGTGGTTCCGTTCCGTACAGGATATCCCGATTTTAATGGTATCCGGAGATCAGGACCCAGTGGGAGATTTCGGAAAAGGGGTCAAGAAAGTCTATCGCCGTTTGGTGAAAACCGGGCATGATGTCCAGCTGATCCTATACCCTGGCGGCAGGCATGAAATATTGAATGAAACCAACCGGGACCAGGTTTACCAGGATATCGCCTCATTTTTACTCCAAGCGGTGGAAAAATAAATACTGTCAAAAAGGAAATAAGCCGGGATGTTCCCGTCCGGCTTGTTTCCTTTTATTTTTATACCGGGTTGAAAAAGACGGCGCTATTTTAGCGAAGGCTGACCGCGCCTTTTTCGGTGGCGCCATGGATAGGTTATTGTGCAAAAGAGGCGTATCCAAGGGTAAAAAGTCAAGACTACCCGTTAAACGGGCGGCTTTCACAAGCCCTAAAAAGGCATAGCAAAAGCCAGAGCCTAAAAGACGCTGGCTTTTGCTATATAAAAGGTATCAAATGTACTTCGCTTATTTATTTGCCGAAATATCTCTTCAGCAGTCCGGCAAACGCCTTGCCGTGGCGGGCCTCGTCGCGGGCCATCTCATGGACAGTGTCGTGGATCGCATCCAGATTAGCGGCCTTGGCGCGCTTTGCAAGATCAAACTTACCGGCGGTGGCGCCGTTTTCAGCTTCTACACGCATCTCCAGGTTCTTCTTAGTGCTGTCAGTTACCACTTCGCCCAAAAGCTCTGCAAACTTGGCGGCATGCTCGGCCTCTTCATAAGCGGCCTTTTCCCAGTACAGGCCGATTTCAGGATAGCCTTCTCTATGGGCGACACGGGCCATGGCCAAGTACATGCCAACCTCGGTGCACTCGCCGTTAAAATTGGCTCTCAAATCTTCCATGATATCCTCGCTAGAACCCTGGGCGACACCGACCACGTGTTCAGCGGCCCAAGACAGCTCGCCCTTTTGCTCTACAAACTTTTCCTTGGGAGCCTTACACTGGGGGCAAAAATCCGGAGCGGTTTCCCCTTCATAAACATAACCACAAACAGAGCATACAAATTTTTTCATTATGAATTCCTCCAAATTATAAAATTCTATTGGATAAAGGACGGGAGCCCTTTATTTCCTCTTATCCGGCATTTTCCCTGGCGGCCAGGCATTCCTCGCAAATACCATGGAACACCAAATCGTGGGAATCAATTTGACAGTGAATTTTCTTGCTGACGTTAAGATCCAGCTTGGCGTCTTGCTCCACATGGTTTACATCCAAAACGCAGCCGCACTTAGAACAGATAAAGTGAGCATGGGGGGCGGTTGTGCCGTCTAGCCGTTCCTGGCCGTCCACGACGCCAACGCTTATAATCAAACCATCCTCTTTGAATCGGGCAATATTGCGGTAAACCGTGCCTAAACTTAAATCAGGATAAGTTGGTTTCAGCTTTTGATAAATCCAATCTGCGGTGGGATGCGTTTTTGTGGAACAGATGGCAGATAGAATGGCTTCTCTTTTTCGGCTGTAATTCTGTCTCTTTTCCATTTTCCACTCCTAAAATTAATAATAGTTATCGTTTCTGTTTATAGAATATCACATCTCTTTTGGTTTGTAAAGTCTTTTTTTCAAAGAAGGCATAAAATTTTTTTTCCTTTCTATATATAAAAAGAGCGTTGTTATCCAGGAGGGACGGTATTATGACAAAAAGAGGGAGCGTTCTGAAGGGTTTTGGGAAAGCCGCTTTAGGGGGCGCTATCCTAGCTTTGGCTTTTATTTTTACAATGATGGGCTTTCATGAAAGCTTCTTACCGGCCAATACCCAGCCGTCGGAGGGCTGTGACCTGCCTATTTTAATGTATCATGGCCTGCTGAAAGAAGAGGCGCGCCAGGGGAAATATGTAGTTTCTCCAGACCGGTTTGAGTCGGATTTAAAATATCTGCAAACCAACGGGTACCATACCGTGGTGGTGCAGGACCTGATTGATTATGTGGAGAAGGGAACCCCTCTGCCGGAAAAGCCGGTGATGATCACCTTTGACGACGGCTACTATAACAATTATTATTACGCCTATCCCTTGCTGGAGAAATACGACGCTAAAATTGTTATTTCCCCGATTTGCCGGTATACGGACGAATACAGCCAGGTGGAGGATGTTCATCCCAATTATTCTCATATCACCTGGGATAATATCAATGAAATGATTGCCTCAGGCCGGGTGGAAATTCAAAACCACTCTTATAATATGCACTCTTGCAACGGAAAAAGGGTGGGGACCAAACGGATGAAAGGAGAAAGCGATCTGGCGTATGAAACGGCGTTTACCCAGGATCTGTCCAAGGCCCAGACGCGGATTGACGAAATGACCGGCTGGACGCCCACTTGCTTTGTCTATCCTTTTGGCGCCATCAGCAATGGGACACAGGAAATGTTGAAAAGCATGGGGTTTCAGTCCAGCATGACCTGTGAAAGCCATATGAACAGAATCACTCGGGATCCGGAGTGCCTTTTTGAAATGGGAAGATATCTCCGGCCGGGACTGCAGAGCACGGAAGCGTTTTTTCAAAAAATAGGCTTATAACCCTTTATGAAAAGAAAGGAGCATGCTATGCCGACGATTTATTTAAGCCCTTCTTTACAGGAGTTCAATCCCTATGTGGACGGCGGTAACGAAGAATATTATATGAACCTGATCGCCGACGCGATGGAGCCCTACTTAAATTCCAGCGGCATCCAGTTTACACGGAACGAACCCAGCCAAACTCTGTCTCAGGCCATTGCCCAGAGCAATGCGGGGAACTACGACCTCCACTTGGCGCTTCATTCCAACGCCGCGCCGCCAGCCTTGGCGGGGCAGATTCGAGGGGCCGACGTATATTATTATAACGGCAGCCAAAAGGGGCAGCGGGCGGCGGAAATCATCGCCAATAATTTTAAGGCCGTCTATCCAGACCCTAGCAAGGTGAAAACCGTGCCTACCACGACCTTGGCGGAACTGAAACGCACCAAAGCCCCCTCTGTGCTGATTGAAGTGGCTTATCACGATAACAGCGCCGACGCCCAGTGGATTCGGGATAATATTGACAATATCGCCAGGAACCTGGTGCTTTCCCTGACAGAGTATTTCGGGATTCCCTTTGTCCCTCCGGGGAGCCAGCCTCAGCGCCAGGGTACTGTGACCACCCAGCAGACTCCGCTGAATATCCGCAGCCAGCCAAGCCTAAACGCTCCGGTGATCGGCCAGGCACCCAAAGGCGCCACGGTTACTATTCTAGGGGAGAACGGCGGATGGTATGAAATCCAGTATCAGAACACCACCGGTTATGCCAGTAAAGAATACATCCGTTAATGCTTTTCATTTTGAAAACTTAGAGGTATAATAGAACCAAAGGTTTTATCGCCCTGGGAGGCCCTGGCTGGGAATGGCTTTTTTGAACGCTGCGCTGCGTTGCAAGCCCTTGGGGTATGGCTGGGCGTATAAAAAGTAAAATGAATGTTTAACTGAGGTGACAGAAAATGGATCAGAATTGTAAAGCGGTGGTGGAGAAAAGAATCCAGCGCACCATGGAAAGCCTGCAAAAGAACAATATGCAGGCCTATTATGCGGCGACAAAGGAAGAGGCGGTTCAGCAGGTGGAAAGCCTGCTGAAGCCTGACGACGTGATCTCCTTCGGAGGTTCCATGTCCCTGAAGGAATGCGGCGTGATGGACCTGCTGAGAAGCGGCAGGTACCCCAAGCTGATGGACCGGGACCAAAAGGGCCTGACACGGGAACAGGTTCAGGAAATCTACCGGAAATCTTTTTTTGCCGACGTTTACCTGATGAGTTCCAACGCGGTGACGGAAAGCGGCGTCCTTTATAATGTGGACGGCAACGGAAACCGTGTGGCGGCGCTGACCTTTGGCCCAAAGAGCGTCATTGTGGTAGCGGGCTATAATAAAATCGTCAAGGATGTAGACGAAGCGGTGCGCCGGACAAAAACCACCGCCGCGCCGGCCAACGTAGCGAGGCTGAACTGTGAAACCTACTGTAAACATACCGGGGTGTGCGTATCCCTTTCTAAGGATTGCCCGGAGATGTCGGACGGCTGCCGCAACGGCGACAGAATTTGCGCCACCTATGTAGTCTGCGGACAGCAGCGTATGAAGGACCGGATCAAAGTAATTTTGGTGGGCGAAGAGCTGGGCTATTAAAAGGAATGGGTAATTTTAGCGGGCGGCTATGTTTGTTGAGAAACGGGACGCCAGTAAGGCTAAACGGAAATGGAAGCGGTACTGAAATAAAAAGCGGATACACTGTAAAGCAAGAAAAAAGCCGCCGGGATTTTCTCCCGGCGGCTTTCTCTCTTTATTTTTCGTTAGGCATTCATTGTCACATTCTCTAAACACATACGGATGCAGTCTTGTGGGCAGACCTCAACGCACTTTCCGCAGGCGGTGCATTTCTGCGGGTCCACAGACGCTTTGAATTGGGTGACGGTCACGGCGCCGGACTCACAGATTTTGACGCATTTCATACAGCCGATACAGCCAACCTTACAAAGGTTGCGGGTGACGCCGCCCTTGTCGCAGTTAGAGCAGCGCACCACCGCCTGGGGCTTTAAAGGCACAAAGGAGATCAGCTGTTTGGGACAGGCCTGCACGCATTTGGAACAGCCCTTACACCGGGTGGGATCGACGCTGGCGACCCCGTTGCACACCTTGATGGCGTCGTATTCGCACGCGGCGGCGCAGTCGCCCAAACCCATACAGCCGAACGAACAAGAGGTAATGCCGCCGTAAAGCTGGGCGGCAGCGGCGCAGGAGGTGATCCCCTGATATTTCATCCGGTCGGTGGTGTTGTCGTGGGAACCCATGCAGTGGACCAAGGCGGTCTTGTATTCCACTTCACCGGCGGCGACCCCCAAAAGTGCGGCGGTAGCGTTCGCCACCTGGGCGCCGCCGGGAGAGCACAGGCCAACCTGAGCCTCTCCGCTGGCTAACGCCTTGGCATAGCCGGCGCAGCCGGAGTAACCGCAGGCGCCGCAGTTAGCGCCTGGGAGAACTTCCTCAATGGCCTCGGCCTTTTCATCCTTGGGCACCGCCATTACGATAGAGGCGATAGCCAGGCCCAGGCCGCACAGCAGGCCGATTCCCGCCACAATCAAAACCGGAAGCAGTATTTCATTCATTCCATCCACTTCCTTTCCTTAACCCAGCAGTCCGTCCACCAGGCCCTGGAAGCCGAGGAAGGATACGGCGACCAAGGAGGCGGCGACTAAGGTGATGGGCAGTCCCTTCATGGTTTGGGGAATATCGCAGGCCTCCATTTTCTGGCGGACGCCGGCGAAAATCACCATTGCCACCAGGAAGCCGATGCCGGAGCCAAAGGCGTTTACCAAAGACTGCAGATACCCAAAGGTGGGGTCCGCGGCGCCTTTTTCCAGCACCAGCATGGTAACGCCCAGAACGGCGCAGTTGGTGGTGATCAAAGGCAGGTAGATGCCCAGAGCGTTATACAGGGAAGGGACATATTTTCTGAGGATAATTTCCACCAGCTGGACCAAAGCGGCGATAATTAAGATAAAAACGATGGTCTGCAAATAGGCCAGGTCGTTGGGGACCAGCAGGTAGGTGTAAATGGGCCAGGTGACGGCGGTAGCCAGCACCATAACGAAGGTCACCGCCACGCTCATGCCTACGGCGGTATTGACCTTTTTAGAAACCCCCAGGAAGGGGCAGATGCCCAAAAATTTGCTGAGGACATAGTTTTCTGTGAGAATTGAGGCCAGGAAAATCGCGACTAAACCTTGAATCATTTGTCACAGGCCTCCTTTTCTTGCAGCTTAGAGCAGGATCCGTTCATGGGACAGGCGGCACAGCCGATCTCCTCAGGCTTTTTTTGATTGCCGGAAAGCTTATTGGCCAAGGCGATGAGCATTCCGAACACGAAAAATCCGCCGGGAGGAAGGATAAATATAATGATGGGGTCGATAACGCCCTGGAAAATCGGCACGCCGAACACAGCGCCGGTGCCGAAGAATTCACGGATAATCCCCATAGCCAGCATGGCGGCGGTAAAGCCCACGCCCATGCCTAAGCCGTCCATCACAGAGGGGAGGACGCTGTGCTTGCTGGCATACATTTCCGCCCGGCCCAAAATGATACAGTTTACCACGATGAGGGGCAAATAAATGCCCAAGGCCTGGTCGATATCCGGGGCAAAAGCCTTTACCAGCATTTGCACCATGGTAACGAACCCGGCGATGATGGTGATATAAGCGGGAATACGGACCTTATCGGGGATCACCTTCCGCATAAGGGAAATAACGGCGTTGGAGCACACCAGTACAATGGTAGCGGCAATGCCCATGCCGATGGCATTGCTGGCCGCCGTGGTGACAGCCAGGGTAGGGCAAGTGCCCAGTATCAGGCAGAGCACCGGGTTTTCTTTGATGATACCCTTGGTGAACTCATGGCCCAAATTCAGCTTCGCCATGTTAATTTCCCCCTTTCTCAAGCGTTTGGAACTTTTCCACCGCCAGGTTGACCGCGTCGGTAACCGCCTGGGAGGTGATGGTGGCGCCGGTCATGGCCTGAATCTGGCCGTCGGCGGGAGCGCCGGACTTAATGACCTGAAAGCCGCCGTCCGGAGCAGCCTGCTGGTATTGCTCCCGGAAGCTGTCCTTGGTGGCGTTGGCGCCAAGGCCCGGGGTTTCGTTTTGGGAAAGGAGCACCACGCCGGACACGCTGCCGTCGGCGGTGATGCCGGTCATCACTTCAATGGTGCCGCCGTAGCCTTTGGCTTCGGTGGTGATGACGTAGCCCGCCAGCTGGCCGGAGCCGTCCAGCCCCTTTACCGTGTCCTCATCCACTTCTTCAAAGCTTTCTGCGTTAGGAAGAACCACCTTTTGGGATTCCTCCGCCTTTTGGATAGACAGCGCCGCAATCCGGTCGGCGGTGAGGAGATTCACCCCGGCCAGCAGGGCGGTTACCACCAGGCAGATGAGGAACAGGGAAGCGGCCGGCTTGATGATCGCCTTAGGATTCAGCTTTGCCATGGCGTTTTCCCTCCTCTCCAAACGGCTTTGGCCGGGTCAGGTTTTCAATATGGGGCACTAAAATATTCATTAGGATAATCGAGAAGGAAACGCCCTCCGGCAGCGCGCCGAATACCCGGATCAGCACAGTGATAATGCCGCAGCCGATGCCGAACACGATTCTGCCCTTGGTGTTCAAGGGGGAGGTGGTGTAATCGGTAGCCATGAAAATAGCCCCCAGCATCAAACCGCCGGATAAAATCTGGAATACCGGATCCTCGCCTAGAATCCAGGTGAAGACGAACACCGTGCCGATAAAGCACAGGGGAATGATAGGCTTGATGACGCGGCGGGCCACCAGGTAGACGCCGCCCAGCAATAAAGCGCACACACAAGTTTCTCCCAAACAGCCGGCCCGCAGTCCTAAAAATAAATCTATGTAGGAAGGCACCGCGTCGCCGGCGGCGTTTTGCGCCAGGGGGGAAGCGGTGGTCAGGGCGTCGGTGGGGGACTGAAGATAATAGAAGGGCTTATTCCAAGTACTCATAGAGGTGGGGAAGGAAACCATCATAACAATACGGGCGGTCAAAGCGGGGTTGACAAAGTTCTGGCCGATTCCGCCGAACATCTGCTTGACCACCACGATAGCGACCACAGCGCCAAAGAATACCATCCACAGGGGAATGCTCACCGGCAGGTTAAAGGCTAATAGAATGCCGGTGACCACGGCGCTCAGGTCGGTAATGGTGTTGTCCCGTTTCATCACCTTGCGGCAGATGTATTCCAGCACCACGCAGGAAAGGACGGAAACCGCCATGACGACCAGGGATTGATAGCCGAAAATAATCCCGGAAGCGAGGACCGCCGGCACCAGGGCGATGATCACGTCGCCCATGAGCTTTTGGGTGGTGTCCCCCTGCCTTAAATGGGGGGACGGAGAAACATATAATTTTTCTGTCACAGCGGTCACCTCTTTCCAGCGTTTTTCACCAAGGCTTTGCCCAGGCGTATGTTTTGTACGATCTGGCGGCCTGCCGGACAATTGTAAGCGCAGGTGCCGCATTCCATGCAGGTCATCACCCCAAGCTTTTGAAGCTGGTCCACATCCTTGGTGGTAACCGCGCGGGAAATTTCAGGAGGCATCAAATGCATAGGACAGCCCTCGACGCATCGGCCGCAGTGGATGCAGGCGGTGGGCTTGGGCAGGACCGCGTCCGCCTCCTGGAAAGCCAGGATCGCGTTATTCTGCTTTAGCACCGGCAGGGTGTCGCTGTCCAGGGCCAGGCCCATCATGGGGCCGCCCATGAGGATTTTCGCCGGGTCCCCCCGGTAGCCGCCGCAGAACTCGATGACCTTTGCAATGGGCGTGCCTAAGGGGACGATGACGTTTTTCGGCTCCATTACAGCGGAGCCGTCTACGGTGATGCGCTTGGAAACCAAGGGCATTCCGGTTTTCACAAATCTTGCCAGGAAAGCGATGGAGGTGACGTTCATTACCAGACAGCCCACGTCGCTGGGCAGCTTGCCCGGGCCGATCCGCCGTCCGGTACAGGCCTGCACCAGGACCTTTTCCGCGCCCTGAGGGTAGCTGGCCTTCAGGGGCAGCACCCGGACCTTGTTTTCCGGGTCCCTGGTATCGCTGTAGGCGATTTCCGACAGCACCTTGATGACGTCGGGCTTGTTCTTTTCCACGGCGATCAAGGTCCGGTCAATATCCAGCAGGTCCTTTACCAGATAAATTCCCGAAAGGACATCCCAGCTGTTTTCCAGGGCTTCCCGGTTGTCGGCTGTAATGTAAGGCTCGCACTCGGCCACGTTGATAATCAAGGTATCGATTTTCCGCCCCTCCGGCACGTTCAGCTTAATGTGGGCCGGAAAACCAGCGCCGCCTAAGCCTACCAGGCCGGAAGCCCTGGCGGCCTTCACCAGGTCCTGGTGGGTTTCCACCTTGGGGGGTTCGATTCCCTCCCAGGGGGCCATCTCGCCGTCGGAATCAATGACCACGGCCTGTACTTCCATGCCAGAGGGCATCAAAACGGTGGTGATTTTAGAAACTTTACCGGAAACGCTGGCGTGGATAGGCGCCGACACAAATTTGTCGCTGTCGCCGATCAATTGCCCTACCTTGACCTGGTCTCCCACTTTCACCACAGGCGCACAGGGCGCGCCGATGTGCTGAGACATAGGAATTACCACCTGGTCTGGCGGCGGCATGACGACGGATTCCATCTGTGCAGTATGTTTCCGGTGGGGCACATGCGCCCCGCCGTGGGTTCGAAACGGATGCTTCGGGAACTGCATTGATCTCTTCCTTCCTTTATAAACCTAGTCTTGTCACGTTTTTCAATGCGGGTAACAATATTCTTAACGCCGAGCCGGTGACAGAGCCTGTCACCAGGGCGTAGAGAAGCAAAAATGGAAGATAAGACAGCACCGCCGAGTTAGTCAGAACCACAGCGACGCAAAGCTGAGCCAGATTGTGGGTTACAGCGCCCAGAATGCCGATGGCCAGAAGGCTGGCGGCGTGCTTTTTCCACCGGAACAAAAGCCCCATGGCCAGGGTGCTGAGGATTCCCCCGGAAAGGCTCATCAGCAGGGCGGTAACGCCCCGGGTGGCTCCGGCGAATAGGGCCTTTAGCAAAGCGATGGCCAAGGCGGGCGCCAGGCCGAAAGTGCCGGCGGTAAACATAGTGACGATATTGGAAAGCCCAAGCTTCGCCCCGGGGGGCATCATGGGCAGGGGAGGGATCAGGTTTTCCAAGGCGGAAAGCACGATGGCCAAAGCGCCCAGCACCGCTAAGGTGGTGAGCCGGAGGGTTTTCTTTTTGATCTCCGCCATGGTGCTCCTCCTTAACGCTAAAAGCCTGTATAGGCGTCAAACTCTTTTTCATCCCCGGTAACCTGTATGGTTACCTTCGCCGGCAGGCACACGGCGCTTTGCCCGCTTTTAGAAAGCTTGCCGGTGTGAACGCACACCTGGTCCGGACAGGAAGCCTCCTGAAAACAGACAGCCCCCTGTTCCACATGGATCACCAAGGGGTATTCCCCATCGATGGGAATATCATAGGGCTTCTCCACACGGGCCAGATCGATCATATAAAGCTCTGTGCCGTTTTGGGAAATGACCGCTTTTGTGCCGGGCACCTTTGGCCAAAGCAGCAGAATGACGGCAACGGCCCCTGCCAGCAGGATCAAAAGCAAGTCTGTTTTATGAAACCATTTTCGGTTTGCAGCGGATTGTTCCATCACTTCAGATCCTTTAAGGTATAATCCTGGCTGGTGACGGTGAAGCGGTCCTTCAGACCGTCGGTCACGAAAACTTCTTGATTCCGGTGGATAAAAATGGCCTGGGCGTTATAACGCGCCAGCAATGGCAGGCTTTTTTCCATGCCCAGCACAAAGCAGGCGGTAGAAAGCAAATCAGAGAGGACGCCGGTCTCTGCCACCACAGAAACGGAAAGCAGGTCGTTTTCCACCGGATAACCGGTGGCGGGATCCAAAAGATGATGATAGAGCGTCCCGTTTTCCTCGAAATATTTTTCGTAAATGCCGCTGGTGGAGACAAAACCTTCCGAAAGCTCCAATACTCCCATGCCAGCGTCGGTATCCTCCACGTTTTTGCCGGGATCCCGGACGGAGATACGCCAGTTTTCCTGGGTCAGCCGCCGGCCCATCACGCCGATGCTGCCGCCCACGGCGATGACGGCGTTGTCCACGCCGGCCTCCCGGTAGGCTTTCAGGGCCGCGTCGCAGGCGGCGCCCTTTCCGACGGCGCCTAAATCCACGGCCTCCAGCTCCTTCGCCAGCTGGGCGGTGGAGTGTTCCTCATTTAAAACCAGGTCCTGGTAATTCACATAGGGAAGAAATTCGCCGATGCTGTCCTGAGAAGGGAGCCGCTGGTTGTCGCCCCCAAAATCCCAAAGGGAGGAAAGTGGGTAAATGGTGGGGTCAAAGGCCCCGCCGCTTTCCTGGGCGACATCCAGGCTGATTTGTAAAACGGAAAAGGCTTCTTTGGAGATCTTTACAGGGTCCCCGCCGGCCTGGGCGTTGAGCTTCTGAATATCCGAACCTTCTACCCGCCAGGAAATCTCGTTTTCCAAATTGGCGATAGCGTTGGCCGCGGCGGAAGCGCCGGCTTGGCCGTTTTTACCGTAAACCGTCTGCTGGACATAGGTGCCCATGGCGTAATTGGTGACCTCGTATGGGGTGGACCCGCCGGCGTATCCGGTATAGAGCCAGATCACGAAGCCCACCACCGCCGCCAGCAGAAGCAGCAGAACAAGATGCAGTTTCGCCGAATGTTTGCCTGTAGAAATATTCACAAATAGTTCTCCTATACAAAAGGTGGAAAATTGCGATCATAGATTATAATTCTATCATTTTTTTCGCCGGCTTTCAACAAGAAACCATAGAAAAATGCAGATTTCCAGAGAATAAAGTTAACGGGCCAGAGGATTGCAACAGGAATGGCCAGGTAGTATAATAAAAAGGATCCAATGGGAACACCAAGAAAGAAGGAGTGCCGTATGAATTTTAATTTTTATATGCCGGTAAAAGTCATCAGCGGAAAAAACGCCCTGGCGGACAGCGCGGTCTTACTCAAAAAAATGGGGGCTTCCTGTGTGATTGTCACAGGCAGGCACTCGGCAAAAGCCAGCGGCGCCCTGGATGACCTGATAGAGACGCTCCGGCGGGAAGGAATTGCCTATTCTGTTTACGATAACATCTCGGAAAACCCGCAGCTTGCTTCCTGCGAAGAGGCGGCGGCTTTGGCGGTAAAGGAAAACGCCGAATTTATCGTAGGCGTGGGCGGCGGCTCGCCGCTGGACGCGGCAAAGGCCGTGGCTGTGCTGGCGGCGAATCCGGGGCTTGGCCGGGACCGGTTTTTCCAAAAGGATTGGGAAAACGCGCCTTTGCCAATTGTGCTGATTGGCACCACCTCCGGCACCGGCAGTGAGGTAAGCCCCACGTCGGTTCTCACGGTGGATGGGATGAAAAAGTCGGTTTCCGGGCCGGAGCTTTACGCCTCCCTGGCCATTGCCAATCCCGCCTATACCCATTCCATGTCTTATCAAACCACGGTTTCCACCGGGCTGGACGCTTTCTGCCACGCGGTGGAAGGGTATTTCTCCCCGGCCTGCGACGATATCACCAGCTATTTGGCGGAAAAAGCCATGCCGATGGTGTTCCGGGGGCTGAAAATGATGGAACCCGGTATGGAGATGACCCCGCTGTTCCGGGAGCAGATGTATTACGGCTCTCTTTGGGCCGGCTTGGTGCTGAACGCCCACGGCACGTCGTTCCCCCATCCCTACGGCTATGTCCTGACAGAAAAGCACGGGGTGCCTCACGGCAAGGCCTGCGCGGTGTTCCTGCCGGCGCTGCTGCTTCACTGCGCCCAGTACGCGCCTCAGAAGATGGAGCGTTTTTTAAAGATTTTAGACACAGACCTGCCGTCGGTGAACGACCTGCTGGATTCCCTAAACGGGGTGGATGAAATTTCTATGACCAAGGAGGAAATTCAATCCTACCGCCAGCGGTTTACCGGCTTGAAGCATTATGCCAACACGCCGGGCCACTATTCGGAGGAACAGGGGTTGCGGCTGTTTGAAACCCTGTTTTTAAAATAAGCGTGAAAAGCGTCTTCAGGAGTAGAAAATTATGAAACTGATTCTGCAAATCGGCATTATATTTGGAGTCTGCCTTTTGGGAGAGGCGATAGCCTATTTTCTGCCGTTTCCCTTCCCGGCCTCCGTCATCAGCATGATCTTGCTGTTTTTGCTGCTGTGCTTCAAAGTGCTGAAAATTGACCATATCCGCCAAAAGGCGGATTTCCTGCTGCAGAATATGGCTTTTTTCTTCATTCCCGCGGGGGTGGGCATTTTAGAGCAGTTTGAATTTGTCAAGGATAGTGTTTGGCAGCTGCTGCTGATTTGCTTTGTGACTACCATTGTTACCTTTGCGGTAACCGCGCTGACGGTGCGTTTTGGCGTGTGGCTGCAGAATAAGATAACCGGCAAGGGGGATTCCACGTGGAAGTAGTCACCAGTTCCCCTTTGTTCGGGATCGTTCTCAGTATTTTAGCTTACGCTGCGGGGGTGTGGTTAAACCGAAAGGCGAAAACACCCCTGGTGAACCCGCTTTTGACCGCCATTATCCTGGTGGTTTTGGTCCTGCTGGCGTTTCACATTCCCCTGGAGCACTACCAGGCCGGGGGAAATTTTATCTCCCTGTTTTTAGCCCCGGCGACCGCGTCCCTGGCCTTGTCCATTTACCGGCAGCGGGAGATTCTGAAAAAGAACCTGTTTCCCGTGCTGCTGGGCTGCGCCGCGGGCTCACTTACTTCTATGCTCAGCGTTTACGGGTTATGCAGGGCCTTTGGCCTGGATGAAAAGCTGACGGCCTCCATGCTGCCTAAGTCCGTGACTACCCCCATCGCCATGGAGATTTCCAGGCAGCACGGGGGGATCGTCCCGGTAACGGTTGCCACGGTGGTCATCACTGGGATTTTAGGATCTATGATGGCGCCGCTGCTGATTAAGGTGTTCCGGGTGAAAAATCCGGTAGCGGCCGGCGTGGCCATCGGCTCCGCCAGCCACGCGGTAGGCACCAGCAAGGCCATTGAAATTGGGGAAACCGAGGGCGCCATGAGCGGCATCGCCATTGGGATTTCCGGGGTGTTCACGGTGTTGCTGGCGATGCTGCTGCCCTAGCTTTTATCGAAAAAGCTCCGGGTGGAGCCGGCTGTAATGGAAGATATACTGCTGAGCGATTCCGGCGTAAGGCCCGAAGTCTTCGCCCCGTTTTTCCGGGAACAGCGTCGCCATGGCCCGTTTCATCCAAACGTCCATGGGGAACGCCTCCAGGCGGTGAAAGCCGTACAACAACGCGCATTCCGCCACCTTAGGGCCAACCCCTCTGATTTTCATCAGCTCCGCCCTGGCGTCAGGCAGGGGCAGGGCTTTTATCTTTTCCAGGCTGATTTCCCCGCTGGCCACCTTTTCGGCGGCGTCCAGAAGATACGCCGCCCGCCACCCCGCCCGCAGGGGCGCCAGGTCCGCTTCCTTGCGGCGGGCCAGCATTTCCGCGGTGGGAAAATAATCGGCGCTGCCGGTCTCGTCCTGAAAAAGCAGGCACAGGCGGGCGATGATGCCCTTGATTCTGGGGATGTTGTTGTTTTGGGAAATGATAAAGGAGCACAGCGTTTCAAAGGGCTCCTGGTTTAAAATCCGGATACCAGGGGCGAAGGCCGCCGCTTTTCTTAAAACCGGATCTTTTTTTGCCAAAGCCCTTCTGATTTTGCTATAATCAAGATCAAGGTCAAAATAAGCCCGCCAAAGAGTTTGGAAATCCCCGGCTGTGACCCCTTGCAGCAATAGGCCCTTTTCGTTCATGGAAACCGTCAGGGGCCTGCCGAAAGCGGCGCCCCGGTAGGCTCCCGAAGGCAGCCTCTGCCAGCGGAAGCATTGGCCGCAGTCCAAGGTTTCGGGCAGGGAAAAATCCGGGATACCGGTGACCAGAAGCCCGTCGGGCGTTTGATGATAATCCAAAAAGCATCCACCCTTTCGACAAAATCGTAAAGAAAGATACCCTATTATACAATAATTTCCGGCCGGGCGCTACCAGAGCGGGCCAGGAAAATAAAACCGGAGGAAACGACATGAGAGAAGATATCTGCACAATTCCCATCAGCGAGGTGTTTGAGCCGAAAGACGGCTGCCCCATCTGCCGGATGCGGGACACCCTGGAAAATCGGGTCACCGAGTATATCACCGGCGCCGCCATGATGGAGCCTGACGTCCGTGAGGTCACTAACGTGAAAGGGTTTTGCTACCCCCATTTTTCTATGATGCTGAAAAAGGGGAGCCGGCTTTCCAACGCTTTAATCTTGGAAAGCCATTTGAAAGAGATTGAAAAATCCGTGCTTCATTTGGACCGCCGCGGCGCCCCCGGGAAAAAAGAGGTGGAGTCCGCCCGGAAACTCACCGAAAGCTGTTTTGTCTGCGAACAGATCCAGTGGGCCATGGTGCGCATGTTCGATACGGTTTACCGCCTTTGGGTCAAAGAAGAGGAGTTCCGGGAGCTGTTCTCCCAGCAGCCCTATTTATGCCTGCCCCATTATACCGCGCTGATGGAAGGCGCCCCCAAGGGCGTGGGCAAAAAAAATTACGGCCCGTTTGCCCAGGCCGCCAGCGATTTGGTGAAAAACTATTTAGAAGTGCTTCAAAAGGACGTTACCCATTTTTGTTCTATGTTTGATTATCGAAATATTGGCGGGGATTTTGGTAATTCTAAGGATTCTATCGAGCGTTCCATTGAGTTTCTGACGTCCAGAAGGCCTGAAAAGCAGTAAAAATTTATAATAAGGCTTAAACATTTGTCAAGAATTTGTGACTGAATTTCACTGGAAAATTATGCAAATTGCTTTTTGACAAGGTAAAATTACTCCCTGTTATGGTGGTTTTTCACGAAGAGAAATTATAAAAGTTAACATAACCTGGTTGCAACGTATTTTGTGTATAACTTGTGAATGCCTGTCCTAAGGGACTTTTGAACATTTTCAACAGGGTTTTCAACATTATCCACCGGGTTATCCGCAAAATTTATGTTAACTAATGTAAATACGGTTGGTATATCCCTAGGGTAAGCCTGCAAATTCGTTCTTTTTACGCGGGAATGCCTGTATATTCTCTGAAAAAGGCGACAAGAATACGGTTGCTTCTAATTTATTTACGGGAGGAACCGATAGTGATCAAGGGAGTTAACAGGCAGATGATCGAGGTCACCCAAACAAACAGCCCTTTTTATGAGCGGGCGCTGTTTGTGGTCAAGCCGGAATACACGCAGGAATCCTATGAAGCCCTGCACCGGGAAGCCACCCAGGTGCTGGAGAGCTTAGGGGCTCCCTCGGCGTTCCGCAGGAAAAACAAAGTTCTGTTTTGGGGCGTTCGTTTAGGAGCCGCGGCGCTGGCGGGAGCGGGAATCGCTTTGGCGGTCATGGCGCTGTAGGCCAGGCATAAAAAAGGAGCCCTCCTCATATGGATAATCAGCGGCCTTTTTGCCGTTTGACCATAGGAGGAGGGCTTTTCATGACCTATCAGCAAAAGGAGCGCTTCAAGCAGCTGGAAACCTGGGGCGTAGCGTTCACCTGCCTTACCGGGCTTTTGCTCCATTTCAGTTACCGGCTCTCCGGCGGCGCGGTGTGGTCCATTTTGTTCGGCGCCGCCAACGGCAGCGTTTGGGAAACGGTAAAAATCATGTCGCTGCCCTATCTCTGCTGGTCCATTGTGGAGCTTTGCTTTCTCAGGCTGCCTTTGAAAAATTTTGTCACCGCCAGGGTCGGGGGGCTTTACGCCATGGGGCTGGGCGCCATCGCCTTTTATTTCCTCTATACCGGGTTCTTAGGGTCTGGCTACGCTTGGGTGGATACCCTGGGCTTTGTGGTGTTTGCGGCATTAGGCTTTTGGGTTTCCAGCAAGCTGATGGAGGCGGACCCGAAAAGGATCCGTCCCTGGTTTACGGCCGCGGCCTTTGCCTTGGCCCTGTTTATCGCCATGTACCTGGCCTTCACCGTAAACCCGCCCCATATCAGCCTGTTTTTGGACCCCTCCACCGGGACCTACGGAATCCCGCCGAGGAATTTGGATACGGGAGCGGTTTATTTAGACGCGTTAAAAGAAATTTAATTGTTTTTTTACCAATTTGTTTCTGTTTTATCATCGAAAAATGTCTTCTTTTTTCCCCGCACATATGCTATACTTATCTTTAATTAGGTAAGTATAGCTTTCTTTTTGGGTTTTTCCTAAAAAGCGGGAATAAAGGAGATTATATGGCAGAAAAAAGAACCGAACCGTCCCAGGATGTAATAGCCGGCAGAAACGCCGTCAGGGAAGCCCTCCGTTCCGACAGGCCCATCGAGAGTATTTTGGTGGCCCGGGGCGCCAGAAACGGAAGCCTGGGGGACATTGTCGCCAAGGCAAAGGCTCAGGGAGTCGCCGTGAAGGAATCGGATCCCAAAAAACTGGATTTTCTATGTCCGGGGGTGAACCATCAGGGAATCGTGGCCCTGGCCGCGGCCCACGAGTACGCTTCTGTGGAGGATATGCTGGCGCTGGCGGAACAGCGGGGCGAGCCGCCGTTTCTGATTGTGGCGGATGAGCTTAACGACCCCCATAACCTGGGGGCGATTCTCCGTACGGCGGAATGCGCGGGGGCCCATGGGGTTATTATCCCAAAACGCAGGTCCGCGGGGCTGACTTATACCGTGGGAAAAGCCTCCGCCGGGGCGTTGGAATATGTGCCTGTGGCCCGGGTTTCCAACCTGGCGGCAACGCTGGAGGATTTGAAGAAGCGGGGCCTGTGGATTTACGGCGCCGATATGGAGGGAACTCCCTGGTGCCAGGCGGACCTAAAGGGCCCGGCGGCGCTGGTCATCGGCAGCGAGGGCGTTGGAATCGGGCGGTTGGTAAAAGAAAAATGCGACCTGATTTTGTCCCTGCCCATGCAGGGAAAGATCAACTCCCTGAACGCTTCTGTGGCGGCGGGAGTTTTAATGTATGAATTTGCCAGGCAAAGATTGGAAATCAAAGCGAAATAAGACAGCGGATGGTAGGTGAGCGCGGGATGAAAGAAAAAGAGGACAAGCAGGGCTTTCTGCAATCCTTTACTGGAAAGTTTAAAAAGGTGAGCCTGGACGACGAGCCGGACGAGCTGATGCTGAAATACGGCGATATCAAATTAAAGGGGCCCACAGGGGAAGAAGAGCAAAGCGGCATCCACGGTGCCAATTCCAGCTTCTTTTTCTCCGATGGCAAGGGCGGGCGAGAACAAGAGGCCGGCGGGCAGGAGATGGGGATGACCCAGGAAATCAGTGGTATTTTAGACGCGCTGAAGAATGGGAGAGGGCCCATCGCCCAGCAGCATAAACCTCAGGAATCCAATGGGGCGGCGAAAGAAAAGGAAGCGCCTGAGGAGTTAAAACCCATCGGCGTGACCCAAGAGGTCAACGGCATTTTGGAGGCTTTGGGCCGTTCCAACAAAATCGGCAGGCCCAATGAGCCCGCTGAGGCGCCGAAGGCCCAAACCTGGACACCGAAAAAAGAGGAATTTTCCGAGGCGTTTGAAAGGATTAAAAACGCCAAAGATAACGATAGGATGGATGATCCCCAATACGGTACCCGAGAGATTGCTAGGATTATCAGCGAGGTGACCGGAGAAAAGACGGAAGTGGTCCGTCCGGTGGAACTGATTCCCCAGCGGACGGAGGATCCCGCTCCGGTTCCTCAAAAGGAGAACGCCGCGGAAGACGGCGTTCTCCAGGAAACGGATGAAGCGCCTTTTCCCCAGGAGGCCGGCGAAGTGGAAGAAGAAATCTACAGCGGCCCGGAAGAGTACGAGGAGGATCTAGAGGATACACAACCAAAAGCCAGCTTCGGACAGAAGCTGAAGGCGTTTTTCAAAAATCTGGTGACGATGCCGGAAGCCCAGCAGGGGGAAGATCCTTTCGCGGAGGACGATTGGGAAGAGGAAGCGGCGATTCCCCAGGAAGAAACCGCGGCGGCGGAAGATCTGCCGGAAGAGGAGAAAGAAGATTTCTCCATTCGCCCAGAGCTGTTTTTCTGGGATGACGAAGAGGAAAATATTACCGAAAAGGCGGACAAGCCGAAAGAAAAAGAAACGGTTTCCAAACCGGAACAGGACCCCCGGGTCCCCCAGCCGGAGGAGATAGCGCCAGAGGAAACCGCGGGGCGGGAACTGGAAGAAACAGAGGAAAACATCCAGGAGGAACCGGCGGCTTCAGAAAAGGAAAAAGCGTGGTCCAAAGAAGGGGAACCTTCTGATAAGGAAGAACCTGAAGCCGGAGAGCTTCCCGCTTTGCCAAAGGACGAAGTGCAGGAAGCTGGCGAAAGCCCGGAAGCGCCTGAGAAAATTTCTGAAGAAGCGGAAGCAGCCGCCGGAAACGAGGCTGGGGCCCCGGTTTTGGATGAACCGGCGGACAGTCTAACCGGGGGCACGGAAGAACCGTCAGAACCGGAAGCGCCGGCAGCGGCAAGCAGGGAAAAACAGGTGAGCCGCTATGAAAAGGCTTTCGGCAAAGTGAAGCCTGCCTCTGCCCAGAAAAGCCGGGTGATCCGGGTGGATCCCAAGGCGGGCAGAACCCTCACCGCCAAAGAGGCCGCTAAGATGTACTGCGAGCGCAGGGACCTTCCGGCCATCGATTTAAGCGGTATGCCCCTGGCGGCGCTGCTTCAGGAGGAAAACCAGACGGCCGCCCAGGTGACTGTGGTGGCGGAAAGCCAGAAACAAAGTGTAAAAACGTCTAAGGCGGTTCCTTCCGCCAAGGAGGAAATAGCGGGGAAAACCGCCGTACAGGCGGTGACCATTAACCTAGCGGATTTGCAGGCCGGAAAAAAGATCCGGCATCATGAAAATACAAGGCTGTTCCATTACGCGCCTGAATTGGCCGTGGTCAACACGGCGGCGGGAAAATTCGGAGAGAATCTGAGGGCGGAGTGCGCCATGTCCCGCCAGGCGCTCCAAAAGAAGGAGCAGGAGGAGAGAAAGCGGCTGCTGGAACGGGAGGAAAAGGAGCCCTTAGAGCCGGTTAAAAAAAAACGGCCCAAAGAAAAGGCGCCAAAAAGGCGTTTCGCGATTTTTTCTTCTCAGGAGGAAGAAGACCCTGAGGATGTAATGCCTCAGCCCCAGCCGGTGGAGATCGTAGAGGATTATGCCGAGCCGTCGGACGCCTTTGCCATTAAAAAAGAGATTTTCAAAAATATGAAGAATCTCTTGATCCGCACGGTGGTTTTAGCGGGGCTCATGATTCTCAGCGTCGTGGTTACGGTCATGGCCAGGCTGAACCTTCCCGATGTGCCGGATGTGTTTATCACCAACAGCTACCTTTATCTAGGCGTGTCCCTGGCTTTGCTGGCGGTTGCCGGGGCGGTAAGCCTGACGACGCTGAAAAACGGCTTTTTGTCCGTGCCCAGGCTGAAGGGTAATTCCGATGCGCCGGTGGCTTTCGCCTGGACCGCGGCGGCCCTCCAAATTATCATCGGCTTTTTTTCAGCCGGAAGGTTTACCAATACGGACCTAAGCCTTTACGCCAACCTGGCGGTGCTGGCCCTGTTATTGAACGCCTGGGGCAAGCTGATGATTGTCCGCAGGGTTCACCTAAATTTTAAATTTATTTGTTCGCCGGATGAAAAATACGCGGCGAAAATTTATAACGACCGGGAATCCGCTGTGGAAATGTGCCGGGGCATGGGGGCCGGGGAGCCTATTATCGCTTATCAGAAAAAGACGGGCTTTTTGAGCAATTTCCTCCAGCTCTCCTATGAGCCGGACCCCAGCGAAAAGTTTGCCGGGAAGATTTCTTTCCTGAGCGCGGGCTTATCCCTGGTTTTGGGAGTTGTCAGCTTCATCCTCACCAAGGATTTGTACGCGTCGGTGTCCGCGTTTGCCTTAAGCCTGTGCGTGTGCGTGCCTATGTGTACCATGCTGGCCATGAATTTTCCAGTGTTCCGGCTTTGCAAAAAGATTTCCAAGCTGGACGCCATGGTGGTGGGGTATCCGGGAATCCGCCAGTTTGCCGATACCAACGTGGTGGTGCTGGACTGTAACACCCTGTTCCCCAGGAACGCGGTGGTGCTTCATGAGGTAAAAGCCTTTGAAACCAGGCTGCTGGACAAAGCTTTGCTGGAAGCGGCGGCCATGCTCAAAGCGGTGGATTCGCCTCTCTACCATGTGTTCGAGCAGATTGTCAGCGAGGAGCGCCAGCTTCCCCCGGTGGACAGCCTCTCCTATGAGGACGAACGGGGCCTGATGGGCTGGGTACGGGGCAAGCGGGTTCTGGTAGGCAACCGCAGCCTGCTGGAAAACCACGGCGTCGCCCCGCCGGACCGTTCAGTGGAGCTGGAGCACACCCAAAACGGCCGCCAGGTGACCTATATCGCTTCGGCGGGAGAGCTGGTGGCAATGCTCGTCACCAATTATGATTTCAGCCCCACCATGAAGCAGGAGCTTCAGCGCCTGGAGGATAACGGCGTGGCGTTCCTGGTCTCCACCACAGACCCTAATGTGACCGCGAAGCTGGTCAGCGACCGGTTTGGCCTGTTCTTCCGTTCCGTTAAAGTGCTGGGGGGCGAATACGCCAAGCGGTTCAAGGAACTGGAAGGCGAGCAGGAAGCGTCTACCCGGGCGTATTTGGCCACTAAGGGCCGGGTCAACGTGCTGGCCAGGGTGCTGGCGGCCTGCGTCCGGGTGCGGGGAAATATGACCGCCGCCCTGGTGCTGCAAAGGCTCACTGTGCTCCTCAGCTTTTTGATGGTGGCCTTTTTAACAGTGATATCCGGCGTAGCCCAAATCGGCGCGCTGGAAATTACCCTGTATAGTATTTTTTGGGTCGTGGTTACCCTGCTGGTATCCGTGATCAGAAAGCCGTAGGTGTGAGTGAAATGCAGATAGAGGACGCCGTGTGCTTTTCCGGCTCCCGGGCGGAGAAGCTGCCTTTTTCGGTAAGCGACGGCAATGAGGAATATCAAAGCTTTCTGGAGCGGCTGTCCGGGGCGGTCCGGGAGGCCGCGGAGGAAGACTACCGGATTTTTTATACCGGCGGCTGTACCGGCTTTGATATTCTAGCCGGTGAAACGGTGCTGGGTATGAAGGACGAATTCCCGGATCTCCGGCTGATCGCGGTTTTGCCCTTTGAGGAGCAGGCCAACGCCTGGAGCGAATTTTGGCGGGAGAAATATTTTAATTTGCTGGAACGCTGCGACGACGTCATTACCCTTCAGCCGAAATATACTCCCGGGTGCTACCAGCGGCGAAACCGCTATATGGTGGACCGTTCATCCCTGGTGATCTGCTGCTATCACGGGAAAACCGGAGGGACTCAGAGCACCGTTCACTATGCTGAAAAGATGGGCTTAACCGTGAAAAGGGTCGAATTTTTATAGAATATATACAAAGTCTGCCTAATGTTTTTGCATTACGGCAGACTTTTTTTGTGAAAATCTCTGGTTGGATATTGAAATCCATGTGCATATAAGATATAATTGAAAAGTAAATTATCTTGGGGATTGTTAAAAATGCCCTGAGTCAAGAAAGGGGTTCACAACACGTGAAACAGTACAACGCAAAAAATATTCTGAATATCGCCCTGGCGGGCCATGGCGGGGCGGGTAAGACCTCTATTATTGAATCGATGCTGTATCTTTCCGGTGCTTCCGATAGATTGGGTAAGATTGCCGACGGAAATACGATTAGCGATTTCGACCCGGAGGAGATCAAGCGCAAAGCCTCTGTTTCCGCCGCGGTGGCCCCGGTGGAGTGGAAAAACAAAAAGCTGAACTTTATCGATACCCCCGGCCTATTCGACTTTGAGGGCGGCCTGTGGGAAGGCGTGCGGGCGGCGGATACGGTAATGATCGCGGTATCCGGCAAAAACGGGATTTCCGTAGGCACCGAAAAAGCGGTGAAGGCAGCGGACAGCCGCGGCCTTTCCAAGGTGTTCTTTGTCAACGGCTTGTGCGATGAAAGCGCCCGGTTCTACCGTGTGTTTGAAACGCTGAAGGCATCCTTCGGCCCTTCCGTCTGCCCGGTGGTGGTTCCGTTCATTGTAGACGGTCAGGCAAACTGCTACGTCAACCTGCTGGAGTATAAGGCCTATGCCTACGCCCCCGACGGCAAGGTGTCCGAGGTTCCCATGCCCGATATGGGCGACCGCCTAGAGGGCCTGCGCACCGCGATTTATGAAGCGGTTGCGGAAACCAGCGACGAAATGTTTGAAAAATACTTCTCCGGCGAGGCATTTACCCCGGAGGAAGTCATCGTCGGCGTGAGCCAGGGTGTGAAAAGCGGCGCCATCAGCCCCGTATTCTGCGGCGACGCCATCAATACCTTCGGCATTGACCAGCTGCTGAACGGCCTGGTGTGGCTGGCGCCCTCCGCCGCAGAAAAGAGCGACGAGATCGGCCTGGACCCCGACGGCAATATGGTGGAGCTTTCCGTCAACGAGGACGGCGCTCCCGCGGCAATCGTCTTTAAAACCATCGCGGACCCCTTTGTGGGCAAGCTTTCTTATTTTAAGGTGATTTCCGGCAAGGTTTCTCCTGAAACCCCGCTGGTGAATATGCGCACCGGCAACCAGGAAAGAATTTCCAAGGTTATCACCGTCAGAGGTAAAAAACAGGAGGACGCCGCCTATATTCCAGCCGGGGATATCGGCGCGGCGCCCAAGCTGCAAAGCACCAATACCGGCGACACCCTGTGCTCTCCTGTGCGCAAGGTCACCCTGGACGGGGTGGAATACCCCAATCCCAGCCTTTCCATGGCGATTTATCCTAAAAAGAAGGGCGAGGAGGATAAGGTCGCGCAAGGCGTAATGCGCCTGTGCGAGGAGGATCCCACCATCCATTTCAAAAATAACCAGGAAACCCACGAGATGATTATTTCCGGCATGGGCGAGCAGCACCTGGATGTGGTGGTTTCCAAATTGAAGAGCAAGTTCGGCGTGGAAGTGACGCTGAAAAAGCCCAAGATCGCTTACCGGGAAACCATCCGGAAAAAGGTTTCCGTCCAGGGCCGGCATAAAAAGCAAACCGGCGGCCACGGCCAGTTCGGCGATGTGTGGATCGAATTTGAGCCCTGCGACAGCGATTCTTTGGAATTTGCCGAGCGGGTAGTGGGCGGCGCGGTGCCCAAGGGCTACTTCCCGGCGGTGGAAAAGGGCCTGCGGGATTGTATCCAAAAGGGCACTTTGGCGGGCTACCCCATGGTGGGCCTGAAGGCTACTTTGTACGACGGCTCCTACCACCCGGTGGACTCCTCTGAAATGGCCTTTAAAATGGCGGCGACCATCGCCTATAAAAACGGGATTCCCCAGGCGGCTCCCACTTTGCTGGAGCCCATCGGCAATTTGAAGGCCTGCGTACCGGACGCCAACATGGGCGACGTTATGGGCGAGATCAATAAGCGCCGGGGCCGCGTGCTGGGCATGAACCCGGGCGAGGACGGCATGCAGGTTGTGGAAGCCGACGTCCCAATGGCGGAAATGGATGATTTCGCCACCTTTATCCGCCAATGCACCCAGGGCAGAGGGACCTTTACCTTTGAGTTCGCCCGCTATGAGGACGCCCCGGCCCAGGTGGCCCAAAAGGTCATTGAGGAGGCCAAAGCCGCCCAGGACGGCGCCGGTGAATAATAACACTTAGCTTACAAGGAAACTGAAAATCATACATTAGGAAGAAGAGGAAAGCGGCTGTGAGAAAACCGAAATAGGTTTTCTTCCCGCTGGCCTCTTTTTCCTTATAGTTCAGTTCTAAACAGGCCCTATCCTTTCATATAGATACAATACCAAAAAGGGGGGCTTGTAATGTTTGTTGTGTCCATGAAGGCGTCGAAAAAGAAAATAGTGATCGTTTTGGCGGCTGTTTTGGTGATTTTGGCCGGCGCGCTGTTCTTTCTGCTGCGGGGCGGCTCCGATGAAGCAAAAGCGGTAGGACAGACCGGGGAATACAGCCTGACGGCGGAGGACGCCGCCCAGCGGATCGCTTTTTTGCAGCAGTTCGGATGGGAAGTGACGGAAACGCCCATGGAACAGGTGGCGGTGATTCTGCCCTCTTCGTTCAACGACACATATGAAAAATACAACCAGATTCAAAAGGAACAGGGTTTGGACCTTTTAAAATACGCGGGAGCTACCTGCCAGCGGTATACCTATGAGGTGACCAATTACCCAGGGCAGGATTCCGGCGTGGTGGCGAACCTGTTGATTTTAGACGGCAGGGTCATCGGCGGGGATATTTGTTCTGTGGAACTGAATGGTTTTATCCACGGCTTTGTGAACCCCAACGATTCCGCGGCCCTGACACAGGTGTCCCCGGGACAGGGAGAAAATTCCTCTCAGGAGGCCTCCGGCGGGGAAGCGGGAGAGCCATCCATGAGCGAGAGCCAGCAGGCGGGGCAGGAAGCGCCGTCCGCTTCCTCCGAGGAACCCAAGTTCCCGGTGGAAAGCAGCACGGAACGGGAAACGTTGGCTCCAGACCCGGAGATGCCCAACGCGCCTGTGGATTAAATTTTAACTTGAAAAGCCTCTTGCGTGTGGTATACTTATATTAAATCATATGGATAAAAAACCAGCGGCGGCGTATTTGCCGCCAGGGAAGAACGGCTTGTTTTATTCCTGCCCGGCGGAAGAAGGCGCCGCGGCCGGGCAAAAGGGCTGAAATGGGGATGTTCATGGAGCGGTTGGATAAAATATTGGCTTCCCAAGGCGTTGGAAGCCGAAAAGAGGCGGGGCTTCTGATCCGCCGGGGATTGGTTGAGGTGAACGGCGCCGCCGTTTCGCGCCCGGAGGAAAAGGCCGATCCGGAGCGGGATGCCATTTCCGTGGCGGGAAAGCCTCTTCGGTTTCAGCGGCATCTATATTTGATGATGAATAAGCCCGCTGGGGTGGTTTCCGCCAGCAGGGATTCCAGAGAAAAAACAGTGGTGGATTTGGTCCCCGAGGCCCTTTTCCGCCGGGACTTATTCCCGGCGGGAAGACTGGACCGGGACACCACCGGACTTTTGATTTTGACGGACGACGGGGACTTCGCCCACCGGATGCTGTCGCCGAAAAAGCATGTGTATAAGCTTTACGAGGCCACGGTGGACGGGCCGGTTGGAACGTCCGAGATAGAAAAATTTGAAGCGGGGGTGGTGCTGGAAGACGGCACCGTATGCCTGCCGGCAAAGCTTACCGCAGCCGGCGGCGGCTCTTCCTTTAAGGCCCTGGTGGAAATCAGGGAAGGAAAATACCACCAGGTTAAAAAAATGTTTTTGGCGGTGGGAAGAAGGGTGCTTTGTCTGAAACGGGTGAGAATAGGAAGCTTGGAGTTGGACAAGACTTTAAAGGAGGGGGAATGCAGGGAACTGACAAAAAGGGAGCTGGAGCTGGTTTTTCAGGCGAAAAACAAATGTGTTATTGGACTGAAAAACGCGGATGGGCAAATTTAACTAAATTTCCAGAAATGGTTTGACAACTGTCCAATTTACCTAAAGAGTGGTTTTAAAGTTTAGGCAAAACACAACTGTTAATTTGATTCGAAATCTGGTATATTAATACTCGTAAGAAAAAATGTATGGCTGGTTTCCGCCCATATTGTGCGGTCGGTCATAGATTCAGGAGGTTGTATTATGGCAAATGTATCTTTGAGACACGTTTACAAGATTTATTCCGGTGGCGTCACCGCGGTAACTGACTTCTGCTTAGAGATTGAAGACAAAGAGTTTATCATTTTGGTAGGTCCTTCCGGCTGCGGTAAGTCCACTACTCTGCGTATGGTCGCCGGTTTGGAAGAAATCAGCGAGGGCGAGCTCTACATAGGAGACGTCCTGGCCAATGATATCGCTCCTAAGGATCGTGATATCGCCATGGTGTTCCAGAACTACGCTCTGTATCCTCACATGACTGTGTATGATAACATGGCGTTCGGCCTGAAACTCCGCAAAACCCCGAAGGATGAGATCAAGCGCCGCGTGGAAGAAGCCGCCAGAATTCTGGATATCTCCCACCTGCTGGATCGTAAACCGAAGGCTTTGTCCGGTGGTCAGAGACAGCGTGTTGCGCTGGGCCGTGCCATCGTTCGTGATCCTAAGGTATTCCTTTTGGACGAACCGCTTTCTAACTTGGACGCGAAACTGCGTGCTCAGATGAGAACTGAGATTGCCAAGCTGCATAAGAGACTGGGTACAACCTTCATCTATGTAACCCATGACCAGACCGAAGCTATGACCATGGGCGACAGAATCGTCGTTATGAAGGACGGTTTCATTCAGCAGGTTGATTCTCCTCAAAACCTGTATGAGAAGCCCTGTAATGAGTTCGTAGCCGGATTCATGGGTTCTCCTCAAATGAACTTTATCGATGCCACCGTTTCCAAGGAAGGCGCCGATTATTATCTGGGCTTTGGCGCGAATACCGTTAAGGTTCCCGCCTCCAGAAATAAGGACGATGTTCTGGCTCCTTATGTTGGCAAGGAAGTTACCTTTGGTATCCGTCCTGAGGATGTTCACGATGAGCCTGAGTTCATCGAGAAGTCTCCTGAGACTCTGGTAAAGGCTGTTGTAGAAGTTACCGAGCTGATGGGCGCCGAGACCTATCTGTACTTGAACATCGAAGGCAACGCTGCTACCGCTCGTGTTGAGCCTACTTCTACTGCGAAGAGCGGCGACGAAATCTCTGTTGCTCTGGATATGAACAAGATGCATCTGTTCGATAAAGAGACTGAGAAAGCCATTCTGCACTACGAATAAGCAAAATTTTGCTTTCCCAACAGGGCTGCCTTTTGGCGGCCCTGTTTTTTATGGCTGCTATCTATTGGAAAAATCAGGGAAAGAATAACCCTAAACGAATCGAAACGTCTCAAAATCGCAAACAAATTATGAATACAATGTAAAATACAGCAAAAAAATATTGGAAATATGCAGTTTTTCTTAGTTTCACGGTTGCAAATAAGTTAGAAATTATGTAAAATGTAATTATCGAAATTGTGCTATTTTCAGCCGGAGGGCTTAATTACTCTATAAAGTGAGGGAGAGTTCATCATGTCAAACAGACTTTTTCAGGGCGTTATTCACCAGATGCGTGATGCTATCGACAGAACCATCGGAGTGATCGACGAAACCTCTGTGATTATTGCCTGCAGCGAACTGGGCAGAATCGGCGAGGTTAACGAAAGCATTACCCCAGACGTTTTAAACGCGCCCAGCACCTTTGTAATCAACGGCTATACCTACAAATCCTTTGGCAGCCGGCCCCGCCCGGAATACGCTGTTTTTGTGGCGGGCAACGATGAGGCCGCGCAGAAATACGTGCAGCTTCTGGCGATCTCTTTAAGCAGCATCAAGCAGTATTATGACGAGAAGTATGACCGGGGCAACTTTATTAAAAATGTAATTTTGGACAACATCCTGCCGGGAGATATTTATCTAAAGGCTAGGGAACTGCGGTTCAGCTCCGACGTGAGCCGGGTGTGCATGCTGATTAAAATTACCACTAAGACGGATATCTCCGCCTATGACATCGTGCAGAACCTGTTCCCGGATAAGAATAAGGACTTTGTCATTAACATTAACGAGACGGATATCGCCCTGGTAAAGGAAATCCGTTCCGGCATAGATTCCAAGGACCTGGAAAAGCTGGCCGGATCTATTGTGGATACCCTTTCCAGCGAATTCTATACCCACGCTGTCGTGGGCATCGGCACCACCGTTACCGGCATCAAGGACTTGGCCCGTTCCTTTAAGGAGGCCCAGGTTGCCTTGGAGGTTGGCAAGGTGTTCGATACCGAGCGCAGCATTGTCAGCTATGACAATCTGGGGATTGCCCGCTTGATTTATCAGCTTCCCACCACCTTGTGCGAGATGTTCTTGAAAGAGGTGTTTAAGAGAGGCTCTATCGAATCTTTGGATTCAGAGACCCTGTTCACCATTCAGCGGTTCTTTGAGAATAACCTGAATGTTTCGGAAACCTCCAGAAAGCTGTTTGTGCATAGAAACACTCTGGTTTACCGTTTGGAAAAAATTAAGAAGTTAACCGGCCTTGACTTAAGAGAGTTTGAAGACGCTATCGTGTTTAAGGTAGCCCTGATGGTAAAGAAATATTTGTCGGCTAATCCGGTCAAATATTAAGTACGGGAAGAAGCAAGACCAATATTAGGAAGCCCCTCTGCCTTTTTAGACAGAGGGGATTTCCTGCGAGTAAGCGCGAAAAATGTAGAAATAAGAGAGGTCCCCATGATTGAATTCAAGAATGTGTCTAAGATTTACAACAACGGCACAGAAGCGTTGAGAAATCTTAGCTTAAACATTACGAAGGGCGAATTTGTTTTTATCGTCGGCTCTTCCGGCGCCGGCAAAAGTACCTTTTTAAAATTGATAATGAGAGAGGAAGTTCCTAATTCCGGGGAAATCGTGGTTAACGGCAGGAAGCTGTCTACGGTGCGCAAAAGAGACGTCCCTTACCTGCGCCGTACCATGGGGATTGTATTTCAGGACTTCCGCCTGATTGATAAAATGACCGTTTATGATAATGTGGCGTTCGCTATGCACATCGTCGGCGCAAGCGACCGGGATATTCGGAAGAGGGTGCCCTATGTGCTGGGGCTGGTAGGGCTGGAGAAGAAAATGGACAGCCATCCCACGGAGCTTTCCGGCGGCGAGCAGCAGCGTGTGGGCCTGGCCCGCGCGCTGGTGAATAATCCCAACATTATTATCGCGGATGAGCCCACGGGAAATGTGGATCCGGCGATGTCTTATGAAATTGTAGAGCTTTTGACAGAAATTAATCGGCGCGGCACCACTGTGTTGATGGTTACCCATGAGCACGACCTTGTAAAACGGTTCCCCAGGCGCGTCATCGAGATTCAGGGAGGAACGGTCGTAGGGGATACCGGCTCGGAGGTGCGCGATGAATTTTAGTTCCATGAAATATTTGCTTAAAGAGGGCGTCAAGAATGTCTGGAATAACCGGATGATGTCCTTTGCGTCTATCGGCGTTTTGGTGTCCTGCCTGCTTTTGACCGGCGCGGCGGTTTTGTTTTCCGCCAACGTATCTTACGCTATGAAGGATATCCAGGATGAAAACGTGGTAACGGTTTACCTAAAGCAAGAGGTGGGGGAACTGGAAGCGGTAACCCTGGGCCCGACGCTGAAGGAGATTCCGAATATTAAGGAAATACAGTTCGTTTCCCAGCAGGAGGCCCTGGAGCAATATACAGAAATTTTGGGGCCGCTGTTCGATGGGCTGCAGGAGGATAATTTCCTGCCCAATGCCTACCGGGTCACGATGGAGGATTTATCCTTATATGACGAGACCGTGACGCAGATTAAGGCAATCCCTCAGGTGGATACCCTAAGTGACCGCAGCGACGCGGCCTCTAAGCTGACCAACCTGAATAATATGGTGGGAACCGCGGGCCTTTGGATTTTAATTATTCTCAGCGTGGTTTCCCTGTTCATCATCAGCAATACCATCCGTGTGACCATGTACAGCCGCCGGCTGGAAATCAGCATCATGAAGTCGGTGGGCGCTACCAACTGGTTCATCCGGGTTCCTTTTATTGTGGAAGGCGTGGTCATCGGCTTGATTTCAGCAGGAATTTCCATTCTTGTGCTGAAATTGGTTTATGAGAGCATTATGTCGGCGATTAAGCAGCTAATCCCCTTTACAAGCATTCCGTTTACCACCCTGACCGGTCCCGTAGTTATCGCGTTTTTCTGTGCGGGCGTCGCTTTCGGCGCGTTGGGCGGAATTATTTCTATCAGTAAATATTTAAAGAAAGAAGGAGGAGAGATTCTTGGCTGGTAATAGGTTTGGCACGTGGAAAAAAAGAACGGCCGCTGTGTTCATGGCGGCATGCCTCTTAGGCGCCATGCCGGGCACTGTTTGGGCGGCGGATACCGCAAGCGGGCTGGATTCCAGCGTTTCGGACAGTGAAACCAGGAAGCAGGAACTGGAGCGGAAGAATGAAGAGCTGAGCCAGGCCTTGGAGGATGCGAAGAAAAACGCGGAAGACCAGGAAGCCTTGCATCAGGCGTATCAGGATAAAATCGATGTGCTGGATCAGCAAATCGAGGAAGCTTATGACCAGGTTTCCAAGCTTGACCAGGAAATCAACGACCTTCAATCCCAGATCAATAACCGGGAGGGCTCCATTAAAAAGAACATGGAGCTTCTCAAGGAAAGAATCCGGGCCATTTATATGGCTGGGGAAACCTCCACTTTGGATATCATTTTAGGGGCGACCGATTTCAATGATTTTTTGGATAAAGCCTCCCTTCTGAAAACCATATCCGATCATGACACCAAGCTGATTGAGAATCTGAAGGCGGAAACCTCCAAGCTGGCGCAGGAAAAGCAGTCCTACGACCAGAAAAAAGAGGAGCTGACTAAGCAGCTGGAAGATTTCAAGACAAAGAATGACGAGCTGACCCAGCTTTCTAACGAGAGCGGCATCAAGCTTTCCCAATACCGTCAGCAGCAGCAGGAAGCGATCCAGGGGTTGGATAATAACAGCGCGGAACTGGAGCAGCTGAACAGCGATATAGAGGCTTATTATGAAGCGCTGCGGCAGGAGTATGAGAATCAGCAGCAAAACCAACAGCCCAGCCAGCCGGATACCCCGTCTGGCGACGGGAGCACGGATACGCCTTCCGGCGGTGATGATGGAAGCGGCGGCGGGGATAGCGGCGGCGGAAACGATGGGGGAGGCGGTTCTGCGCCTGACCCGGCGCCTGATCCCACGCCCAGCCCCTCTCCCAGCCCTCATAACTATACCTGGCCGACTCCCGGCTTCTATTGGCTTTCATCCGCTTGGAATGAGGACCGTTATTCTTATAATCACGGGGCTATCGATATCGCGGGCGCAGGTATTTTCGGAACGCCGATTTATGCGGCCCAAAGCGGAACGGTCAGCACCAGCTGGTATAATAACGGCGGCTGGGGCGGCGGTTACGGTACCTACTGTATGATTAACCATGATCCGCAGGGAGAGTACGCCACCTTGTACGCCCATATGAGCCAGATTGTGGTGTCGCCGGGCCAAACCGTTTCCCAGGGCCAGGTGATCGGTTATGTGGGAAGCACCGGGGACAGTTCCGGCCCTCATCTGCATTTAGAGTGCCGCCATTGGGGCGTCAAGTACGATCCGATGACTGAATTTCCGGGAGTGCCGGTTTACTATTAAGCCTGATTTGTTTTGTTTAGTTACGCAGGCGCTGTGATTTGCAGCGCCTGCTTTTTTATGTGGAAAAATCCCCATAGGGAAAGGGCTTTCTGTATGGAAATTGTAAACAGTTCAAAGCCTGCCATTGACAAATAGTTACAAGGTTGTTATAATTGTTTCAGTGTTGTGACAAAGGGGGAAGGTCCAATGGCCCATAAAAAATGGGGAAAATGTCTTACTGCGGCGGTTTTGGCCGCGATGATCGCGATCACTTCCAGCATGTCCGCCCCCGCTTGGGCGGAAAGCCTTTCTGATTTAGAAAGCCAGCAGGAAAGCCTGCAGGCTAGAAGCGATGAATTAAACGCGTCGCTGGAAGCGGCGAAGAAAAATACGGAAGAAAAAGAAGCCCTGAAACAGGAATATGAGGATAAAATTAGTCAGGTTCAGGGACAGATTGATACATTAAACAATGAAATCCGCACGCTGGATGAGGAAATTGCGCAAAAGCAGAAGGAAATCGAGGGCCCTCAAAAGGAAATCGATGAAAACATGGCGCTTTTAAAGCAGCGGATCCGGGCCATTTATATGGCGGGAGAGGCCTCAACTCTGGATATTATCTTAGGCGCGGAGGATTTCAGCGACTTTTTGGACAAGGCTTCCCTTTTGCAGACGGTTACATCCCACGACGTCACCTTGATTGAGACCATTCAGGGGCAGCTTAGCGCGATCCAAGAGGAAAAGGATGCCATCGAGGAAAAAAGAGGCGAAGTAGCCGGTAAAAAGACAGAATTAGACGGCCAGCAGCAGGAGCTTACCAAGTTGTTGGAAGAAAACCAGGTGGTCTTGGAAGAACTGTACGGCGTTCAGCAGGAAGCCCAGGATCAGGTGGACGAAAACGATGCGGAGCTGAAGGAAATTGAAGCTCAAATCTCCGCGTATTATACTCCGCAGCAACCGGCAGGAGGTGCTGTTCAGACTCCCAATTACAGCGGCGGCGTTTTTGTGTGGCCCACTCCCGGCTTCTATCTCTTAACATCTCAGTGGAACGAGGACCGCGGTTCTTATAACCATGGCGCCATTGATATTGCCGGCGGCGGTATTTATGGGACGCCGGTTGTGGCGGCGGCCAGCGGCACAGTCGTGTTTTCCAATAGCGGCGGTTGGGGCGGCGGCTACGGTACTTATATTATGATCGACCACGGCGGCGGTGTTTCCACGCTGTATGCCCATATGAGCGGGTTAGCGGTTTACCAGGGCGCGACAGTATCCGCGGGCCAGGTTGTCGGCTATGTGGGAAGCACGGGAGACAGTTCCGGGCCCCATCTGCATTTTGAGGTTCGGGAATACGGCACCAAAGTGAATCCAATGAATTATTTTTAAGGAATTAGACAGAATAGAAAGGCCGGGATAGAGCTGCTCTATCCCGGCCTTTTTCCCTGTGGTAGAAAAAGGGGGAAAACCGCGAAAAACGGTGGTTTCATTCGGGTTTATTTACATTTGAAATCTTGACATGGCATAAGTTGTTGACTATAATAGTAATATTGTTTCAAGAATAACTTCACACAAAGGTGGTAACGGATATATGGCAGCAAAACAGGTGTTGTTAACTGACGAGGGCCTGCATAATTTAGAGCAGGAACTGGAATTTTTAAAGACGGAACGCCGCAAGGAAATTGCGGAGAAGATCAAGGTTGCCCTTTCCTTTGGAGACCTTTCTGAAAACAGCGAATATGACGAGGCGAAAAACGACCAGGCCATGGTGGAAGCCCGGATTGCCGATATTGAAAGCATGCTGAAAAATGTAAAAATCATCGACCAGGATGAACTGACCACGGAACTGATCCACATTGGTTCCAAAGTGCAGGTCAAGGACATGGAGTTCGATGAGGTTTGCACTTATCAGATCGTAGGCTCCAGTGAGGCGGATCCCTTGAACGGCAGGATTTCTGACGAGTCTCCGGTGGGAAAAGGCTTGCTTGGGCATAAGGTTGGCGAAACCGTAGAGATTGAAACTCCGGCCGGCGTCATGCAGTACGAAATATTGGGAATTTCAAAGTAGTTCAAATGCGGACAGGGCGGCGCGTATGCACTCTGTCCGCTTTTTTTAAAATTATAAAATCGGGAGTTGTCACTATGAGCGAAGAAAAGACCACGGTGGAAAATAACAGCCAGGAAGAGGCGGAAGACCTAAAGGAACTGCTGCAAATCCGCAGGGACAAGCTGTCCGCCCTTCAGGAGGCCGGACAGGACCCCTTTGAGATCACGGTTTGCCATCCGGATATTCACGCCGCCGAGATCATTGAACGGTTTGAAGAGCTGGAAAATCAGGATGTGTGCGTGGCGGGCAGGATTATGAGCTGGCGGGATATGGGAAAAGCCAGTTTCATCGATATTCACGACCGCACCGGCAGAATCCAGGTGTATCTGCGGATCAACGATTTAGGCGAGGAAGCTTATCAGGGCCTGAATAAATGGGATATCGGCGATATCGCCTGCGTCAAGGGTTTTGTGTTCAAAACCCGCCGGGGGGAAATTTCCATCCACGCGAAAGAGGTGCAGCTGCTTTCCAAGTCTTTACTGCCGCTGCCGGATAAATTCCACGGCTTAACCAATACGGACCTTCGCTATCGCCAGCGATATGTGGATCTGATCGTGAACCCGGAGGTCAAGGATACCTTTGTCAAACGCAGCCAGATCATCAAGTCCATTCGGGAGGATCTGGATAACCTGGATTTTATTGAGGTGGAAACTCCAGTTCTCAATACGATTCCCGGCGGCGCCGCCGCCAGGCCGTTTGTGACCCACCATAATACCCTGGATCTGGATCTGTATTTAAGAATCGCGCCGGAGCTTTATTTGAAGCGCCTGATTGTCGGCGGTATGGAGCGGGTTTATGAAATCGGCCGTTTATTCCGCAACGAGGGTATGGATGTAAAGCATAATCCGGAATTCACCACCATCGAGCTGTATCAAGCCTATACCGATTATAACGGTATGATGGAACTGACGGAAAACCTGATTCACAGCGCCGCCATTAAGGTCTGCGGCACCGAAGAGATTTCCTACGGCGGCCAGCCGGTTAGCCTGGCGCTGCCCTTTAAGCGGGTGACCATGATCGACGCGGTAAAGGAAGCCACAGGTATTGATTTCGGCGCGTTCCGTGGCGATGGAGAGAAAGCCAGAGAAGCTGCGAAGGAGCTTCATTTGGAAGTGGCTGATGGAGATACCTGGGGGAACATTTTGAACCTCGCCTTTGAGGAAAAGGTGGAGGCCACCTTGCAGCAGCCTACCTTTATATGCGATTACCCCATCGAGGTGTCTCCCTTGACCAAAAAGAAAAAGGGGATGCCCGAACTGGTGGAGCGGTTTGAGTTGTTTATCACCGGAAGAGAATTTGCCAACGCTTATTCTGAGCTGAATGATCCTATCGACCAGCGGGAACGGTTCCTGCGCCAGGTCGCCTTGCGGGAGGCTGGAGACGACGAGGCGAATATGCTGGATGAGGACTTCCTTACCGCCCTGGAATATGGTATGGCTCCCACCGGCGGCATGGGCATGGGGATCGACCGGCTGGCCATGCTGCTGACTGACAGCGCATCCATCCGGGACGTACTGCTCTTCCCCACCATGAAGCCTTTGGGAAAGCAGAACGCCGAGAAAAACCAGTAATTAAGCAGGGCTTCAAATCAAATAAACCAGTTTTTGACCATAAAAAGCCGGGCGCGTATCTAAACGGGATGCGCGCCCGGCTTTTTATTTTTATCAGAGGGCCGTAAAGCATTGACTTTGTAAAAATAAACTCGTATACCTCGTATACTCTTATTAAGATTAAGTATTAATATTATTTTTGAAGGGACAGCATAAGATGAAGCGCGTATTTGGCATGTTTGAGGCGGTTTTTGACTTGCTCTATCTTTTAGCGGGCGCGGTAGTGGCGGTGCTGCTCTTTATGGGAGACGCTTCACCACAACGGATGCTGGCAGGGCTGATGGCTGTGGTGCTTGTCGCCGGCGATTCCTTTCATCTGGTGCCCCGCGTAGCCAGTATCTTTACCGGGAAAGAGGAATGCCTGCGTTCCGCCTTGGGCCGGGGCAAGCAGATTACCTCTATCACTATGACGGTGTTTTATGTATTGCTGTGGCATATCGGCCTGTTGGCGGCGCCTATGCAGAACGAGATTTTCTTTCTAGTTCTTTTTTATTTGCTGGCGGCCGTCCGGATTTTTCTTTGCTTTTTGCCGCAAAACCGCTGGCAGCAGCGCTACCCTCCTGTTAGCTGGGGGATTTTCCGTAATATTCCCTTTGCCCTAATGGGCCTTATGGTGGCAATGCGGTTTTTCAGTATAGGAAATGTGCTGCCTGGCTTTTCTTTTGGTTGGCTGGCGGTGCTATTAAGCTTTGGTTTTTACCTTCCGGTAGTGCTGTGGTCCAACAGACAGCCCAAGGTGGGGATGCTGATGCTTCCAAAAACCTGCTGCTATCTTTGGCTGCTGGTTATGTGCCTGTCCCTGTAAGGAGAAAGAAGGTACGGAAAGGCTTGTTTTCCTCAAGCAACCAGAATTAAAAAAGGCGTAAACGCCGCTGAGGGCGTCTACATAAAGTCAAAGACGAAAGGAGCATAATAATGGACGAGTACAAAAAATTGACAAATGAGGTCGGCGCGCCGGTTGCCGATAACGAGCACTCCATCACAGCAGGTCCCCGGGGTCCTGTCATGATGCAGGATGTGTGGCTGATGGAAAAGATGGCGCACTTCAACCGGGAGGTTATCCCAGAGCGCAGGATGCACGACAAAGGCTGGGGCGCGTACGGAAAGTTTACTGTCACGCATGATATTTCACGGTACACCAAGGCAAAAGTGCTCCAGCCGGGAACGGAGACGGAGGTATTCATCCGTTGCTCTACCGTGGCCGGAGAGCGGGGCGCCGCCGACTGCGAGCGGGATATTCGCGGCATCGCCGTAAAGTTCTATACGGAGGAAGGCAACTGGGATCTTGTGGGCAACAACACGCCTACTTTTTTTATCCGGGATGTCCATAATTTCAGCGACTTAAACCGCGCCGTGAAGCGGGATCCCCGCACCGGACGCCGGAGCGCCCAAAACAACTGGGATTTCTGGACCCTTCTGCCGGAGTGTTTTCATCAGATCACAGTGGTGATGAGCGACCGGGGCATTCCCGCCTCCTTCCGCAATATGCATTTCTTCGGAGAGCACACCTTCTCCTTTTATAATGAGAAAAACGAGCGGGTTTGGTGCAAATTCCATTTCAAGACACAGCAGGGGATCAAGAACCTCTCTAATGAGGAAGCGGCTAAAATCAACGGCATGGACAGGGAGTACCACGGCAAGGACTTGTTCGACGCTATTGAGAGGGGAGACTTCCCCAAATGGACCATGTACGTGCAGATCATGACCGAGGAGCAGGCCAAGAACCACTATGAGAATCCCTTTGACATCACCAAAATCTGGCGGCATAAGGAATTTTCGCTGATTGAGGTGGGCGTGCTGGAACTGAACCGCAACCCGGAGAACTATTTCGCGGAAGTAGAACAGTCCGCTTTTACCCCGGCCCATGTGGTGCCCGGCATCGGCTTCAGCCCTGACCGCTTTTTGCAGGGGCGCCTTTTCGCCTATGGAGATGCGCAGCGCTACCGCCTAGGGGTGAACCACAATCAAATTCCGGTCAACCGCGCCAAATGTGAGGTGAATGAGTACCACCGCGACGGCGCCATGCGGGTAGATGGAAACTATGGACGCGCGCCGGCCTATACCCCCAACAGCTACGGCGCGTGGACGGCCCAGCCGGAAGTCATGGAGCCTCCCCTTGATTTGGAGGGCGCCATGTACCGCTATGATCCCAAGGAAGACCCCACTGACGACTGCTTCCGTGCGGGCGGCGACTTGTGGCGGGTGCTGGAGGAGGATAAGAAAGAAACTCTTATCCAGAATACCGCGGCGGATATTGCCCCCTGTACCGTGAACATCAAATACCGGCATGCGGCTCACTGCTATCTGGCCGACCCGGAGTACGGCGAGCGCTTTACCAAGGCGGCGGGGCTGGATTTAGCGAAGGTCAAGGAGTTGGCCAAGCTGGATCATAAAGGCTTGGTGGAGGCAGCCCTTTCGTGTGAAATGTAACAGCGGCACCGCACCTTCTTTGAAGGCATTTGTCCTGACTGTCAGAATCGATGCGCGCAAGAATAAGATCGGTTCTTTCTTGATATAGAGGGGAAAAAATGATATACTTAAAAACAATATCAATAAAAACAGATGAATTTAATTTCTCCAGGCCGCCTTGTCAAAGCGGCTGGAGACGACCAGTCAGTCAAAAAGGATTTTGGCAAACAAACCAAAGAATTACTGCTTTTTCTGCTTGTTTTTTGAGAAACTTAGGTGAGTGAGGGACAGAAGTTGATAAAAATTTTTAAAAAGCCTCAGTTGATTTTTATTGCCGTTGCAACTGTGTGCAGGGTTTTGTTGTCCCAGTGGATTGGAAATTGGTATGCCTCCGAACAGACATTTGACGATTATATTTTGGTGGCCTACGCCAATTTGACGGAACACTTTAGGACGCCGAATATAAACTCTTTGGTAAAGGATATGGGTTATCCGTTATTTTTGGATTTTACACATTTGACCGGGTTAAGTTATAATATTGTTTTATCCATCGTATGGGTGGTCGCGGCGGTTTTGATGGTCAGGCTGTTCAGCAGGTTTACATCACAAAGAGGATTTTTAATTTTTGTTTACCTTTTTGTTCTGTTTACTCCCTGTGCTTTTGATTATTATGCTGGAACGAGATTGTATCGTAATTCTATTATAGCGCCTTTTCTCTTCATCGTTTTTTCTCTTATGCTTATTCTAATCGCGGACGTGTTAAAGAATAAGCAGATCACAGCGAAAAAGATTCTATTGAATGTCATCGCGTTGAGTTTTTTCTTTACCTTCACTTATTATATCAAAGAAGATGGCTTTTGGATGCTTCCATGCCTGTTGTTGATGTTTGTGCTTTGTATTGGAATCTCGGTTTATCATTATTTCAAGAGCAAGGACAAGCAAAAGCTGGCACAAACGGTTCGGCTAGTGGCGGCGTTATGTCTTCCGCTAGTTTTATTTTTCGCAGGGACCCATTTTTATAAAGGGATAAATTATCACTTTTTCGGTGTTTATGAAATTAATACCAGAACCGAAGGCGAGCTTGGGAAATTTGTTTCTAATATTTATAAAATAAAGTCGGAAAATCGGGATAAGAATTACTGGGCTCCTTATGACGCTATCGAAAAAGCTTTTGATGCGTCCGAAACCTTACAGGAATTTCCCGAATTAGAGGAAAGCATCTTAAATACGGTTTGGTTCAACAACGGTGAAACCTCTTCTATGATCGCGGGGGATTTTCTAACTTGGGTGATGAGAACTTCCTTGGATACCACTGGAATCTGGCAGTCCGACCAACAAATCAATGAGCTTTTCGCGCAAGTCAATCAAGAAATTTCAAGGGCGTTTTCAGAAGGCACATTGGAAAAAGATGACCGGATTTCACTTACATCGGCAGGCGGCAGCCGAAGCTTTGAGGAAATTCTTGAGCTGCAAGACGAGATGGTTCAAACGTATAAAACCGCGATTTTGTTGGACGGCTATGAGGCGCTTAGTAAACAAACGTCATATTCCAGAATGGAATCTTGCCAAAACGCTTCTTATATCACCAATATGAATTTTCTCCCGATAGAGAATGTCTATATTAACGGGTTCCAAGCTAAGAAGCAAACCGCTGGAAATGAGATTGCTTCTGTAATTTTTAAAATTTACTCTGTTTTAAATCCTATATTATGCGGGATAGGGGTAATTAGCTTTTTCACCACGTTAATCATGTTTTTCATTCGGAAAAAGGAGCGGAAGAAAGAAAAAACCTCCCTTGTTGTTTTCGCGGCCTTAGCTGTTTTTGTTTTTGTTGGGATGTCACTGGTTTATGCGTTTGGAATTAGTTGGTTCAGTGAATTTATATGGAGAGAAACAAATGTCGTCAGCGTTCGTGTCCTGAAGCTTTATACCATTGGAATTGTGCCTATGCTTTGTATGGTGGAGTTATTTGGGCTCTACTTGTTTTCCGGTCATGTGAAAAATTTGTTTTCTGTATTAGCGTCCCGAAAAAAGGCGCTCCATTTTTCAAAATCTTGATGTGTTAGCCTACTGTAATGAAACCCGGTAAAAGGGATGGCTGGAATATTAGGTGTATAAATACGCTTTGATATCAGAGAGCGAAGAAATGAACTTTTGGTGAAGGAACCGTTAAATAATTTTTTTATACGTTGACATGGAAAACTGTAATGTAATATACTAAAACAATACGGTGTGATTGATTGGCATTTGGTAAAAAAGCTTAATAAATGGCGGCGGTTATGATATTTAGACCGCAATCGCACCAAAAGAAAATGGGAATTCACCGACAAAATATAAAGCAATGAGGGTGTTGAAAATAATTTGCGCAGGCGGCGGCTATTCAATACGGCGTATCGCGCCATGCCAGAGGATCACAAGGCTTTGTGGATCCCCGTCAGGAATTCGAAGGAGTGATGTAATTCATGTCTCGTGAGCACCTTCTTCTCCACACTGGGGAAGATACGATCCACGACCCCAAAACAGAGAAAAACGACTTAACGCCTAAGGAAAAGCGGAAAAACTTTTGGTTTTACCATAAGTGGCATATTTTGATTATCCTGGTGGTTCTCGTTTTTGCTGTTTTGCTTTCCAAGGACTTTTTCACCCGGGTCAATCCGGATTACGAGATCGGCTTGCTGACGCAGACATCTTACCCGGAGGATGCGGTCAACCAATTGCAGGATGCCTTGGCTAAAAAGGGACAGGATTTGAACAATGACGGCCAGGTGATCGTCCGGGTCAACCAATATGTGATCGTCCCCGGCGGCGGTGAGGAGTTGAGTTCCGACGGCCAGGTGGTTTCCGCGCCGGCGGCAAGCAGCGCCGTTTCCGGTGAAGAAAGCCTGGAGACCTCCAGCCAATATGTGGACGCCAATATGCAGATGGCTTCCTTTGTGAAATTCTCTGTGGATTTGCAGGATGACCAAAGCATGATTTTCCTGGTGGCGGAGGACAGCCTGGATTACTTCCAAAACGGCTACCATCTTTTCGCCAAGTCCGACTATTCCAGCCCGGATATGGAATCCACGGACAACGCGGATATTGGAATACCTTGGAACGACCTTCCCTATCTGGAGGACTTGAAGCTGACCGTGCAAAGCTGGGATGACAATTATAACGATATCGAAGTGGATGTTACCGAGCCGTTTCAAGCGCTCCGGGTCTGTATTCGGGATCTTGAACAGCTGAACCATAAGGACGACCAGGGAAAAATCGATTATTATAATGCCAGCAAGGAATTACTGGAGAGTTTAAAAACCAAATAGAGAAAAGAGTGTATTCTGAATGAAAAGTGATTGCGTTAAAAAAGGCGTGGAGGGGGCTCCCAAAAGGGCGCTGTTCCATGCGCTGGGAATGACAGAGGAAGAATTGAACCGGCCGCTGGTGGGCATTGTCAATTCTTACAACGAGATCGTACCCGGCCATATGAACCTGGATAAAATTACCGAGGCGGTGAAGCTGGGGGTAGCCATGGGCGGCGGCACGCCGGTGGTGTTTCCGGCGATTGCGGTGTGCGACGGCATCGCTATGGGACATCAGGGGATGAAATATTCCCTGGTTACCCGGGATTTGATCGCTGATTCTACGGAAGCGATGGCCATGGCCCACGCTTTCGACGCTTTGGTGATGATCCCCAACTGTGATAAGAACGTGCCCGGCCTGCTGATGGCGGCGGCCCGGCTGAATATTCCCACCATTTTTGTCAGCGGCGGCCCCATGCTGGCTGGCCGTGTGGATGGGAGAAAAACCAGCTTTTCAAGCATTTCTGAGGCGGTAGGCGAGTTCGCCGCCGGGCGGATCGACGAAAAGAAGCTTTGCGAGTTTGAGAATAAGACCTGCCCCACCTGCGGTTCCTGCTCCGGGATGTATACCGCCAACTCTATGAACTGCCTCACCGAGGTTTTGGGGATGGGCCTGCGGGGTAACGGCACCATTCCCGCCGTGTATTCCCAGCGGATTCAGCTCGCTAAGGAAGCCGGAATGCAGGTGATGGAGCTTTTCAGAAAAAATATCCGGCCCAGGGATATTATGACGGAGGAGGCGTTCCAGAACGCTTTGACTATGGATATGGCCTTAGGCTGCAGCACCAACTCTATGCTGCATCTGCCTGCCATTGCCAACGAGTGCGGCATCCGCTTAAATGTGGAGATTGCCAATGAAATCAGCGAGAAAACCCCCAACCTGTGCCACCTGGCGCCGGCGGGCCCTACCTATATCGAGGATTTGAACGAGGCCGGCGGTGTTTACGCGGTAATGAAAGAAATTGACAAGCTGGGATTGTTACATACGAACCTGATGACCTGTACTGGAAAAACGGTGGCGGAAAATATCAAGAACTGCGCCAATCTGGATCCGGAGGTGATCCGCCCAGTGGAAAAACCCTACAGCAAAACCGGCGGTATCGCCGTGCTGAAAGGCAACCTGGCGCCGGATTCCTGCGTGGTAAAGCGTTCGGCGGTAGCGCCGGAAATGCTGCGGCATGAAGGCCCGGCCAGAGTGTTCGACTGCGAGGAGGACGCTATGGAGGCCATTACCGGCGGAAAGATCCGCGAAGGCGACGTGGTGGTGATCCGCTACGAAGGGCCTAAGGGCGGCCCCGGTATGCGGGAAATGCTGAATCCAACCTCTGCTATCATGGGTATGGGCCTGGGTAGCACGGTGGCCCTGATCACCGACGGGCGGTTCAGCGGCGCCACCAGAGGAGCGGCTATCGGCCATGTTTCCCCTGAGGCGGCTGTGGGAGGCCCCATTGCTTTGGTGAAAGAAGGGGACACAATCTCCATTGACATTGTGAACCACGCCATCAACGTAAAAATCAGCCAGGAGGAGCTGGCAAAAAGGAAGGCTTCCTGGAAGCCAAGAGAGCCTAAGATCACTACAGGATACCTGGCCAGATACGCCGCCATGGTCACCAGCGGAAACCGCGGCGCTGTGCTGGAAGCGGTAAAATCATAAAAACAGTTCCGGAATATGAAAGCCGGCATGATGGAGGAAGATACGCTATGGCGTTGCTTTCCGTAATCATGTCGGCTTTTCTGTTTTACGGTATCCCGCTTCCTTCATTTTGCTGTACACAGTGCTGCGGCCCAGCTTGGTTTGCCTAGTGATCTCAGTCACCGAGATTTTTCCCGCGGCCCATTGCTCCGCCAGCTCCCAGAATTCCTCAGAAAGCTCATAGGGGCGCCGGCCAAACCGAACGCCCTTTGCCTTGGCAGCGGCGATCCCTTCCGCCTGGCGCTGGCGGATGTTTTCCCGCTCGATTTGCGCGGTATAAGACATGATTTGCAAAACCAGGTCCGCGATAAAGGTGCCTAATAAATCCTTTCCATAGGTGGTGTCCAAAAGAGGCATATCCAGCACTTTGATGTCTGCCTTGTGATCTTTGGTGATAATCCGCCATTGATCGATGATGTCCTCGTAGTTTCGTCCCAAACGGTCAATGGATTTGATAATAAGAAGATCGCCGGAGGATAGCCGCCGTAGCATGCGTTTGTAAGCCGGCCGGTTGAAGTCCTTGCCGCTTTGCTTCTCTATGTACAGGTTCCTGGGCAGAATGTTGTACTCCTTTAATGCGATTAGCTGGCGGTCTTCATTTTGTTCTTTTGTGGAGACGCGGATATAACCAAAGATGCTCATAATTTCTCCTTTGAAGTAAAATAGGTAATAGGAAGTGTCATATGTTATGAAAGCTATATTGGAAAAATAAATGGTTTAATTTACAAAAAAGAATATTGGTGCGGAAATAGAAATCCCCCGCAGGAAGAATTCGGCATAAGCCGTTTCTTTTTGCGGGGGAAACGGTGATGAAAACAGCAGGGCGTCACATCACTGGAGGCTCCCTCAGAGGAAATAAATTCCTTAATTAGAAACTTATTATAGCAAAGTTTACAGAAGTTGTCCATTCATTCTAAAAAAATTGACTGGAAATAAAAGGAAAATAGTAGTAATTCCTAAATTTTTATAAAAAAGAGAAGAGACAGAAAATCCTGTCTCTTCTCTTTTTAAATTATTCGGTGACTTCATAAAAGGCGGTTTTGCCGCCGGGAAAGGAGCCGCTGGCAAAGGTATACGGTTCTCCTTCCATATCGACGGTGTATTCCGTCAGGGTGAAGGTGCGTTTTGTTTGGGGATGCAGCACGGTGACGCACCGTCCGGTGGAATTCCAGCGGTATTGGTATAAATCCTTTCCTCCCACGCAGAAAAACTTACTGTCGCTGTCACAGGTGCCTAAAAACTCAGTTTTCATACAGAAGCCTTCTTTCTGATCAACCGTTGATATAAAAGATAAATACATTGGGCGCAGAAAATCCCCAGTACCGCGCCGCCCAGCACGTCGGTAGGATAATGAACAAACAGATAAAGCCTAGAAAACGCGATGCAAAAGGCAACCGTAAGGCCGGCCGCGCCAAATTTCCGGTTGGCTTTCCATAGAATCCATGCGGCGGTAAAGGAGGAAGCGGTGTGCCCGGAGGGAAAGGAGGAACCGGAGGGAAGGGGAATGAGCTGAGGCACCGTTGGGTCGGCGATCAGCGGCCGCTGGCGCATAATCAGGTTTTTCAGGCCGATTTCCCCGATGAGGAAAGTCACCAGCATGGCGACCAGCATCAAAACTCCGTATGGCCGGTATTTTTGAAAACACAGCAGAACGATGGCGGTCACTATCCAGATGGTTCCGAATTCTCCCAGGTTGGTGAAGAAAATCATAATCCAGTCCAGCAACGGATTGTGAAGCGTTTGCAGAAAATAAAGAAACGAAAACTCCAATCGCCCACCTCCTTATTTGTGATTTATAGCTTATATTATAACACAAAGAAAACCGTGAGGAAACAGGAAATCTGGACCGGCCTGGAAATGGAGGCGGAAAAGCCATGAAAGCACGAAAATAAAAGAAAGTGAGTAAAATATTACAGTAAAATTAAGTGAAAATAAATTGAGATATCATGGATTTCCTTTTTCCAGCGCTTTGTATAATTTCCCATTGTTTGCAAACACTACCTGGGCAAACAGATTTTTATTTAGAGGGAGATTTCATATATGAAAGCAACTGGAATTGTCAGAAGAATCGACGATTTAGGAAGAGTGGTAATTCCCAAGGAAATCCGCCGTACCCTGAGGATCCGAGAGGGGGACCCTTTGGAGATTTACACGGATCCGGAAGGAGCGGTTATTTTCAAAAAATATTCCCCAGTAGGGGAAATGTCTCCCTTTGCCGCCCAATATGCGGAGGTGCTGTCCAGAACAGCTTCTCTGCCCACGGTGATCTGCGATATGGACCATGTGATCGCGGCGGCGGGGGTTTCCAAAAAGGAGTATTTAGAGCGCAGGGTGACGCCGGCGCTGGAAGATTTGATGGAAGGCCGCCGGAGCTTTACGGCTGCCAAAAGCGGAGACCGTTTGCAGCCGGTGGAAGGGATTGAGCGTTGCGCCGCGGCGGTGTATCCCATCATCGCTTCCGGCGACGTGACGGGCGCGGTGATTATGATGCAGGATGAGGCGGGATCCGCGCCTACAGAGGTAGAAATCAAGCTGATTCAGACCGCCGCGGCCTTTTTAGGCCGCCAGCTGGAAGAATAACGGGCTGATTTTGCAAAAATACGGAAAAAACTTGCAATTGCAGCGCAGTTGTGCTATGATATTACAAGTATAAAGGAGTAAAACGAAAGAGTGGGGCAACCCGCTCTTTTGTTTGTCTAAAACGAAATTGTAACGGAGGTCACCGATGGCGAACCGGAAAAAAGGCGGCAGCACGGCAGAGGCTGTGTGGAGTTTGTGCGAGCCGATTGTAAACAGCCTGGGCTTAGAGTTGTGGGATGTGCGTTATTTAAAGGAAGGCGCCCAATGGTATTTGCGGGTGTTTATCGATAAGCAGGAGGGTGTTACCATCGAGGACTGCGAAAATGTCAGCCGGGCCATCGACGAGCCCTTGGATCAATTGGATCCGGTAGATCAAAGCTATTGCCTGGAGGTTTGCTCTCCGGGACTGGAACGGGAATTGGTTCGGCCAGAGCACTTTCGGCGCTTTGAGGGCTGGCCTGTGATGGTGAAGCTGATCCGGCCGCTGGATTCCGGCGAGCGGGAATTGGGCGGCGTGCTGGGAACCTATGAAAACGGCGTGTTTGACCTGTGGGTCAATGAGACAGACGTAATCAGCCTTGCAAAAAAGGATACTGTGTTTGTAAAGCTTGATGATTTTGATGATGATTTTGGAGGAGCAGAAGAATGAGCAGCGAAGTTTTTGAGGCCTTAACCCTGTTGGAAAAGGAAAGGGGCATTCCGGTAGAGTTCATGCTGGATAAAATCAAAAAAGCGATTTTGACCGCGTGCAAGAGCAGCTACAACGGCAATGACGACGCGATTATCAACATGAATCCGGAAAACGGCATGTTTGAAGTGTATCTGCAGAAAACCGTGGTAGATGAAGTGGAGGATAAGGGCAAAGAGATTTCCCTGCTGGATGCCAGGCAGATCGACCCCAACACCGCCGTGGGCGAAAAGGTAGGGGTGCAGCTGGATACCAAGCAGTTCGGCAGGATCGCGGCCCAGACCGCCCGGAACATTATCCGCCAGGGAATCCGGGACGGCGAGCGGGGACAGATGATGCAGGAGTTCCAAAGCAGGCATCAGGAGCTGGTGACCGCCACGGTGGAGCGGATCGACCCAAGAAGCGGCGCGGCTACCTTGAAAATCGGCAAGGCGGAGGCTGTTTTGCCCAAGAGCGAGCAGGTGGGCGGCGAAACCTTCCGGGAGGGCGATCATGTAAAGGTTTACGTGGTGGATGTGAAGGAAACGGAGAAAGGCCCAAGGGCTATGATCTCCAGAACCCACCCCGATTTGGTCAAACGCCTGTTTGAAACCGAGGTGCCGGAAATTTATGACGGTACGGTGGAAATTAAGTCTGTTTCCAGAGAAGCCGGTTCCAGAACCAAGCTGGCTGTTTGGAGCAAGGAACCCAACGTGGACGCGGTAGGCGCCTGCATCGGCGCCAGAGGCGCCAGAGTGGGCAACGTGGTCAACGAGTTGGGCGGCGAAAAAATCGATATTATCGAATACAGCGAGGATCCGGCCAAATTTATCGCCGCGGCGCTGTCCCCGGCGGATGTGCTGTCCGTGGAAATCGACCCCGATGGGCTGAAAGCCTGCCAGGTTACGGTACCGGACCATCAGCTTTCCCTGGCCATTGGCAATAAGGGCCAAAACGCCAGGCTGGCGGCAAAGCTCACCGGTTGGAAAATCGATATCAAGCCGGAAAGCGGTTTTTATGAACCCGGCGCCGGCAAGGCGGAAGAACCTGAGGAAGACCAGGAATAACATAAATTTACTGACCCGGACGGAGATTTCCGTCCTGATATGGAAGGCGGAATGAAAGTATGCGTCAAAAGCGTCCCCCGATGCGAATGTGTACAGGATGCGGAGAAATGAAACCGAAAAAGGATTTGGTCCGGGTGGTAAAAGCCCCCGACGTCAAGGATGAAAACGGCCAGGTTCTTGCTCCCGGCGGCGTTTCTCTGGATATTACCGGCCGAAAGCCGGGAAGGGGCGCGTACGTGTGCAGAAACGCCGCTTGTCTGAAGGCAGCGCGCAAGGCCCGGCGATTTGAAAAGGCTTTCTCCTGCCAGATCCCAAGCGAGGTATATGACCAAATGGAGGAGGAATTGCTGGCTCATGAATGACAGGCTGTTGTCCTTATTGGGGCTCGCCAGGCGGGCGGGGAAGATCAGCTTGGGAAACGACCCGGTGCTCTCCTCTTTGCAAGGGGGAAAGGCAAAGCTGGTGCTGGTTTGCCCGGATCTATCCAAGCGTACCCTTAAGGGCATTGAGAGAAGCGCGGAAGACTTTGGCGTTCCTCTCGTAACCATAGAACAATCGATGGACCAAGTGAGTATGTCCTTAGGCAAACGGTGCGGCGTGGTTTCCCTCGACGACGCGGGATTTGCGCGTAAGGCACTGACGCTGACGGAAACCAACGGGGAGGATTTGATAGTATGATGATAAAATATAGAGTCCATGAGGTGGCCAAAGACCTGAATGTTCCCAGCAAGGAGATTATCGACCTGCTGCAAAAGCATTTCGGCGAGGTCAAAAAACATATGACGGCGCTGACTGAGGAAGAGCTGGATGTGATCTTTGAGCATTACACCCAATTGAAGGCTGTTCCGAATTTTGACGCTTATTTTGCGGAGAATAAAACCGTAGCGGAGGACCAGGCGGCTCAAGCGGCGGCCCTGGAGCGGGAAGCCGTCCCGGTACAGGAAGAAAAGCCCAAGCCAGCGCCGAAAAAAGAGCCGGCGCAGCCTGCCGCGAAGACGGAAGCCCCGGCAAAACCCATACAGAACGCTTCCGGACAGCCGGTACAGGGCCAGCCCAAGCGCAAGGCCGTCATGCCCGGAAAGATCACCCCAGTGGGTCCCAAGCCCCAGAATCAAGCCCAGCCCCAGCAGAAGGCGGTGCAAAAGCCCCAGCAAAAGCCAGCGGCCCCCCGCCAGGATGCCAGGCAGCCCCAGCAGGGTGCGGCGGCTCAGAACGGGGATAACTCCAACCGTGTGGTTCGTCCCCAGGGCAGAGTGATCGATACCCGTTCCGCTAACGTGAATATCGATAAGTACAATGAAAAATACGACCGTATGGCTTCTGAAAAGTACCGTACGGAAAATACGGTGCAGAAGCAGAAGATTACCCAGAAGTCTCAGCAGAGAGGAAAGCCCCGTTATTCCAGAAAGGAAACCGAAGCGGAGCGCCTGCGCCGCATCGCCATGGAGCGGAAAGCCAAACCCATCACCATTCAGATCCCTGATGAAATCACGGTGGGCGAGCTGGCTCTGCGTCTGAAGGCGACCGCGGCCGAGGTCATCAAGAAGCTGATGCTGATGGGCACCATGGCCACTGTGAATGACGTGATCGATTTCGATACCGCCAGCCTGGTTGCCATGGAGTTTCATGCCAAGGTGGAAAAAGAAGTGGTGGTCACCATTGAGGACCGGATCATCGATGACAGCGAGGATGACGACGAGAATCTGGTGCCCAGAGCGCCGGTTGTGGTGGTCATGGGACACGTTGACCACGGCAAAACCTCGCTGCTGGACGCTATCCGCCACGCCAAGGTTACCGCGGGAGAAGCCGGCGGCATCACCCAGCATATCGGCGCTTACCGGGTCGCCCTGGACGACAGGGAGATCACCTTCCTGGATACCCCCGGCCATGAGGCGTTCACCACCATGCGGGCCAGAGGCGCCCAGGTGACGGATATCGCCATTTTGGTGGTGGCTGCCGACGACGGTATTATGCCCCAGACCATTGAGGCCATCAACCACGCCAAGGCGGCGGGAGTTTCCGTCATCGTGGCCATCAATAAAATGGATAAAATGAGCGCCAACCCGGAGCGGGTTAAGGAGCAGCTCACCGAATACGAGCTGGTTCCCGAGGAGTGGGGCGGCGATACCCCCTGTATCCCGGTTTCCGCCCATACCAAAGAGGGCATCAGCGATTTGTTGGAAATGGTTACCCTGATCGCCGACATGAAAGAGCTGAAAGCCAACCCGGACCGCGCCGGCAAGGGCACGGTGATCGAGGCCAGGCTGGATAAGGGCCGCGGCCCCATCGCCACGGTTTTGGTTCAGAACGGTACCCTCCATGTGGGGGATATTATCGTTGCCGGCACCAGTGTAGGCCGCGTAAGGGCTATGATGAACGACCGGGGCGAGCGGGTGGAAGAGGCCGGCCCCTCTGTGCCGGTTGAGATCACCGGTTTGGACGACGTTCCCACCGGCGGCGACACCTTCAACTGTGTCTCCGACGAACGGCTGGCCCGGGAGCTGGTGGACCAGAGAAAGGCGGCGCTGAAGGAAGAGCAGTTCAACGCCCAGACGAAAGTTACCCTGGATAACCTGTTCGACCAGATGCAGCTGGGCGAAGTGAAGGAATTGAAGATCATCGTCAAGGCTGACGTACAGGGCTCTGTAGAGGCGGTCAGACAGTCTTTGGAGAAGCTTTCCAACGACGAGGTCCGGGTCAATGTAATCCACGGCGGCGTGGGCGCCGTCAACGAGTCCGACGTGATGCTGGCCAACGCTTCCAACGCCATTATCGTGGGCTTTAACGTACGCCCCGATCCGGTGGCGGCGGAGAACGCCGAGCGGGATAAGGTGGATATGCGCCTGTACCGCGTGATCTATGACTGCATTGAAGAAATTGAATCCGCTATGAAGGGCATGCTGGCGCCGAAATTCAGAGAAAACCTCCTGGGCCGCGCCGAGTGCCGCCAGGTTTATAAAATCAGCAATGTGGGCACTGTGTCCGGCAGCTATGTGCTCAGCGGCAAAATTACCAGAAACGCCGAAATTCGTATTGTCCGTGACGGTATCGTCATCGGGGAGGATAAGCTGGCTTCTTTGAGACGTTTCAAAGACGACGTGAAAGAGGTTGCCTCCGGTTATGAGTGCGGTATCGGCTTAGAACGCTTTAACGATATCAAGGAAGGCGACATTTTTGAAGCCTTCATTATGGAAGAATACCGGGAGGGTTAATCACCTCCGGTATGGAGGAACAATATGGCAAGTCACAGAATCGACCGCACCACCGAGGATATCAAACGGGAGCTTACCGCTATTCTGCGTGAGCTGAAAGACCCGAGAGTGCGGGAAACCATGCTCAGCGTGGTGCGCGTAGAGGTCACCAACGACCTTTCCTACTGTAAGGTATATGTCAGCTCTATGGAAGGGCTGGACCATGCCAAGCGGGCGGTAGAGGGGCTGAAATCCGCTTCCGGGTTTATCCGCCGGGAGCTGGGGGCCAGAATTCAGATCCGGCATGTGCCGGCACTGCAGTTCCAGGCCACCGATTCTATTGAGTACAGCGCCAATATCGCAAAAATGCTCAATGATTTGAAATGAGGGAGACTATGAGTCCGGAAAACAAAAGTGTAAGCCTTCACGACGCGGTGAAGCTGTTATTGGATGCGGATGACATTTATCTGCTTTGCCATCAATACCCGGATGGGGATACCTTAGGTAGCGCGGCGGCTTTATATCTGGGCCTGCGCCAAAAAGGGAAAAGGGTATCCATCCGGTGCAGCGACCCGATCCCGCAAAAATATGATTACATGTTTGAGGGGATTGCATTTCCGGATTTTGAACCTAAGTTTATCTGCGCTGTGGATATTGCCGACACCCAGCTGTTCGGCAAAAAGCTGGAGCCCTATGCCGATAAGGTGGATCTTTGTATCGACCACCACGGTTCCAATATCAAATACGCTAAAAACTATGTAATCCGGTCGGAAGCGGCTTCAACCACAGAAATTATGTATGATCTGCTGTTCACAATGGAGGCGGAAATTACGCCCCAGATAGCGGATTGTATTTACACCGGCATCACCACCGATACCGGCTGCTTCCGCTATACCAACGCTACCTCTAGGACCTATATCGTGGCGGCTCATATGATGGATAAGGGCGCGGACGCCGCTATGATTAACCGGGTCATGTTTGACACCAAATCCAGGGCCAGGCTGGAGATCGAGCGCCGGGTGCTGGATACCATGGGCTTTTATTTCGGCGGCAAATGCGCCGTGGCCTACGTTACCCGGGACATGGTTCTCAGCTCTAAGGCCAGCGACGAGGATATGGACGGCATCGCCGCCCTGCCCCGCCAGGTGGAAGGGGTGGAGATCGGCGTTACCATGCGGGAAAAGGAAGACGGCAGCTTTAAAATCTCCGTCCGCACCGGCCCGAAGGTGAACGCATCCAAAATCTGCGCCGAATTCGGCGGCGGCGGCCACCCAGGCGCGGCTGGCTGTGTGCTCGCCGGCGGCGTCACCGGGGCAAAGCATCAGATCCTGTCGGTGATTCAGAAGGTATTGGAAGAACAGGAGCGGTCCCGATGAATGGGATTATTGTCATCGATAAGCCCCAGCGGTTCACCTCCTTTGACGTGGTGGCGGTGATGCGGGGACTGTGCGGCACTAAAAAAGTGGGGCATACGGGCACTTTAGATCCGATGGCTACCGGCGTGCTTCCGATTTTGATCGGAAGCGCCACCAAGGCCCAGGACCTGACCCCGGACAGCGCAAAAGAATATGTGGCTGGTTTCCGGCTGGGCGTGGTCACCGATACCGAGGACAGCACCGGCACGGTAAAGGCAACCTTTCCGGTGACTGCGGATGAAAAGGCGCTTACAAGCGCCCTTTCCCATTTCCGGGGGGAAATCATGCAGACCCCGCCTATGTATTCCGCCATTCAGAAAAATGGTGTACGGCTTTATGACCTGGCTAGAAAGGGCATCGAGGTGGAACGGGAGCCCCGGCCGGTGACGGTTCATGAACTGGAGCTGCTGGAATACCATCAGGCGAAGGGGGAAGGGGTGCTCCGGGTAAGGTGCTCGAAAGGCACCTATGTCCGCACCCTTTGCGCGGATCTGGGAAAGATTCTCGGATGCGGCGGCATCATGACCACCCTGCGGAGGACCGCGGCCTGCGGCTATACCTTAGAGGACAGCGTTACCCTGAATGAAGCCAAGGAGCTCAAGGCCGGCGGTTTGCTGGAACAAAAGCTGCGCCCGGTGGACAGCCTTTTTGGAGAATACCAGGCGTTGGCCGTAACCGGCCCTCAGGCAAAGCGATTCCAAAACGGCGGCGCTTTGGCATTGGAACGTACCGGCGCCAAAAGGGAGCCGGATGGGACTAAAATCCGGGCCTATGACCCGGAGAAGCGATTTTTAGGGCTGGGACAGGTCCGCCGGGAAAAGAATGAGCTTTCTATTTTGAAATTATTTTAAAGCTGCCCAATGAACCCCAATCGCTGGCTTTTGGCGGCTTTATCAAAGCTTAGCGGCTGTGAAATTATTTTAAGGATGTCAGGTGAACGAATGATGCAGGTTTTCAGCAGTCTCATCAAAGCCCAGCGGCCTACGGCAATCGCCTTGGGCTGCTTTGACGGTATCCATAAGGGCCATCAGGCTGTGATCCGGGGCGCGGTGGCGGAAAAAGAAAACGGGCTGGTTCCCGGCGTGTTTACGTTTCCCCAAAGCCCGCTGGCGGAGCTTACCGGTAAGGGAAAGCCCCGGCTGATGAGCAACACACTGAAACAGGAAATGCTGCAAGAGATGGGAGTACAGGCCCTTTATATGGTACCCTTTACTTCCGTGAGGAACCTGCCGCCGGAAGCCTTTGTGAAGGAAATTTTAAAAAACACCCTGCAGGCAAAAATGGTGTTTTGCGGATATAATTATCATTTCGGCGCCGGCGGAAAAGCCGGCAAGGAAGAGCTGGCCGCCCTTTGTGGGCCCCAGGGCATCCAGGTTCGGGACCTGCCGCCGGTGCGGCTGGGAGAGGAGCCTGTCAGTTCGACTAGGATCCGGGCGGCTTTGGAGCAGGGGGACGCCTGCCAGGCGCGAAAGCTTTTGGGCCATCCATTTTCTTATGACTTTGAGGTGGTTCACGGCAGGCACATCGGCCATTTGATGGGTACGCCCACCTTAAACCAGGTGTTCCCAGCGGATTATTTGGTGCCAAGGTATGGCGTATACGCTTCTCTGGTCAGCTTTGACGATGTAGTCACCTATGGGGTGACCAACGTGGGGGTGAAGCCCACTGTGGGGGCGGAGAAAAAGCCCTTGTCTGAAACCTGGATGCCGGATTACGACGGGGAATCCCTTTACGGGAAGATGGTAAAAACCGAGCTTTTGGATTTTATCCGGCCGGAAAAGAAGTTCAACGGTTTAGAGGAATTGCGGGCAATGATTCTGAAAAACGCGGAGCAGGCGAAAGAAATTGCAATGAAATATCTAAAAAATAAATAGAAACCATGTGCAAAATGACGGTTGCGGAACAAAAAAGATTTGAGTATAATAATAATCAATAACCATAAATACGTTGAAGAGGAAGAGTAGAAGCTTTTTAACATGCAGAGAGCCGCTGGTTGGTGAGAAGCGGTTGGGCGGAAGCTTTGAACTGGCCTTGAAGTAGCACGCTGAAAGAGCATTCAAGTAGGCGTAGCCGGAACCCGACCGTTACAGCGGGAGGATATAAGCCGATTATCGGCCGTATCTGCAATGAGGGCACGCCGCAAGGCGTGAAATTAGAGTGGTACCGCGTGAGACTTTTTTGCGAGTCTTTCGTCTCTATTTAAGGAGACGAAGGGCTTTTTTATTGCTTAAAAGCCCGCGGGCAGCCTTTGTCTCCTTTCTGAAGCAGCGGGCGGAATCAACAGAAGGAGACGTGTTTTATGAGAAATGTAGAAAAGTACACAAGACAGTATTTTATGCCCCCGGTCCCCTGTTATGACTGGACTCAAAAGGAATATGTGGACAAAGCGCCCGTTTGGTGCAGCGTGGACCTCCGTGACGGTAATCAGGCGCTGATCGTCCCCATGAGCCTGGAGGAAAAGCTTGAGTTCTTCCAATTTCTGGTTGGAATCGGCTTTAAGGAGATCGAGGTGGGCTTTCCGGCGGCGTCGGAAACGGAATATGAGTTTTTAAGGGCTTTGATCGAGCGGGATATGATCCCGGAGGACGTCACCGTCCAGGTGCTGACCCAGGCCAGAGAGCATATTATCCGTAAAACCTTCGAGGCGCTGAGGGGCTGTCCCAGGGCCATCGTCCATCTTTACAATTCCACCTCTGTGGCTCAGCGGGAGCAGGTATTCCGCAAGAGCAAGGAGGAGATCATCAAAATCGCCGTAGACGGCGCCAAGCTGCTCCAGAAGATTTCCGATGAAATGGGCAGCGGCTTCCGGTTTGAATATTCTCCCGAAAGCTTTACCGGCACGGAAATGGAATTTGCCCGTGATATCTGTAACGCGGTGCTGGATGTTTGGAAGCCTACCCCGGAGAAAAAAGTGATCATCAACCTCCCGGTCACCGTGGAGCTTTCCATGCCCCATGTGTACGCCTGCCAGGTGGAATACATGTGCAAGCATCTGGATTACCGGGACAGCGTGGTGGTATCCCTCCACCCCCACAACGACCGCGGATGCGGCGTGGCGGACTGCGAGCTGGGCCTTCTTGCCGGCGCGGACCGGATTGAGGGAACTTTGTTCGGCAACGGGGAGCGCACCGGAAACGCTGACATCGTTACCTTAGCCATGAATATGTTCTCTCAGGGCGTGGACCCCAAATTGAATTTTGAGGATATGCCTGCTACGGTGGCCCTTTACGAGAAGGTGACCGGTATGCACGTATACGACCGCCAGCCCTACGGCGGCAAGCTGGTGTTCGCGGCGTTCTCCGGTTCTCATCAGGATGCCATCGCCAAGGGTATGAAGTGGCGGGATGAAAAACAATGCGGCCATTGGACAGTGCCTTACCTCTGCATCGATCCGAAAGATGTGGGCAGGGAATACGAGGGTGATGTCATCCGCATCAACAGCCAGTCCGGCAAGGGCGGCATCGGTTATCTGCTGGAGCAGAAATACGGCTTCACTTTGCCGCCGAAGATGCGGGAGGATTTCGGCTATGCTGTGAAGAACGTATCCGACCACCAGCATAAGGAGCTGCAGGCGGATGAGATTTATAATATCTTCCAGAAAGAATATTTGAATATCAACGACAGAATTTCCTTGGTGGACTTCCACTTTGTCCGCAACGACTGCATTCACGCCGCGGTTACCGTAAAGATCGACGGCGTGGAGAAGGAGCTGAAGGGCGACGGCAACGGCCGCTTGGATGCCGTCAGCAACGCGATCAAGGAAAATCTCGGTATCCAGTACCAGGATTTGACCTATACGGAGCACGCCTTGGAGCAGGGCTCCAAATCCCGCGCCGCCGCCTATGTGGGAATCACCGGTAAGGACGGCAAGATTACCTGGGGCGTAGGCGTGGACAGCGATATTATCACAGCCTCCGTCAAAGCCTTGTTCAGCGCCATCAACCGGCAGGAAGCCAAAAAAGCTTAAGCCTTGCGAAAAAGAAAACCCCGGAACCATTGGTTCCGGGGTTTTTGTGGTTACCTGCGAAACAGCTGGACTAAATTATAAATGCAAACCAGCACGCAGGCGCTTACGACGCATATGGCGGAAATGACCAGGACCGTAGCCTCCTGTACCGCCATAAAAATTAAAATTGCTAAAATTGCCAACAGGGCGACGGTGCTCACCGTTATGGTGATTTTTTGTTTTTTTCCGCCCATTCAAAATCCCTCCCAGGCCTCAGCGGCCACTTATGATTCCACGGAAGATGAGATAGCGTCAAGCTCCTTTAGCCAAAGGCCGGCGCAGGCGTCGCTGGGCATGCGCCAATCCCCTCTGGGGGATAGCGTGACGGAACCCACCTTGGGACCATCCGGCAGGCAGGAACGCTTGAACTGCTGGGCGAAAAAACGGCGGTAGAATATTTTCAGCCATTTTAAAATGGTTTCGTCATCATAGGCCTTGCCAAAGGCCAGCTTTGCCAGCCGGTAGACCTTGGCGGGAGAAAAGCCCCAGCGGATGGCGTAATATAAATAGAAGTCGTGGAGCTCATAAGGCCCCACCAAGTCCTCTGTTTTCTGAGAAATTTCCCCATCCTTTGCGGGCAGCAGCTCCGGGCTGACCGGGGTGTCCAGAATATCCATCAACACTTCCTTCAGCTGGGGGTCATTCAGTTTTTCCGCCTCGTAGGAGACCAGGTGCCGAATCAGGGTTTTGGGAATGGACGCGTTTACCCCATACATGGACATATGGTCGCCGTTATAGGTGGCCCAGCCCAAGGCCAGCTCGGAAAGATCCCCTGTGCCGATGACAAGGCCGCCGGTTTGGTTGGCCCAATCCATCAGCACCAGAGTCCGGGTCCGGGCTTGGGCGTTTTCAAAGGTTACATCCTGGTTGTCTTTGCTGTGGCCGATATCCTCAAAATGCTGCAGCACCTGCTTAGTAATGTCCACCCGTTCCAGGGTGACGCCCAGCCGCTGGGCCAGGATCTCCGCGTTGCTTTTGGTCCGCTGGGTAGTGCCGAAGCAAGGCATGGTAATGGCGACAATATCCGTCCGGGAACGGTTGAGCAGGTCCATGGCCCGCACTGTGACGCATAAAGCCAGGGTGGAATCCAGCCCGCCGGAAATCCCAACTACGGCGGTTTTGGCGTGAGAATGCTCCAGCCGTTTTTTCAGTCCCAGAGATTGAATGGAAAGAATGGTTTCACACCGGTTTTTCAGGTCAGCCTGTTCGGAAGGGATAAACGGCCTGGGATCGATCTTCCGGGTGAGGACGGTTTCCTCTAAAGGAAGGGAAAAGCCGATCCGTTCATAGTCATCCGCCTGCTGTGCGGGATAGGAAGAAATCCGGCGGCGCTCGCCGGATAGCCTTTGTACGTCCAGCTCGGTGATGGTCATGCTGTTTTGAAACAGCTTGCTTTCCGCCAGGATAACGCCGTTTTCCGCGATAAGGTTATGGCCGGAAAACACCAGGTCGGTGGTGGATTCCCCTTCCCCGGCGGAGGCGTAAATATAGCCGCACACCAGCCGTCCACTTTGCCCGCTGACCAGCTCTTTCCGGTAGGAATCCTTGCCGATGACCTCGTTGCTGGCGGAAAGGTTGGCGATGACGGTGGCCCCGGCCAAAGCGTGATAACTGGAGGGGGGAATGGGGGACCACATGTCCTCGCAGATTTCCACAGCAATCTTGAGCTCGGGAAGGGAGCCGCAGCAAAACAGCAGCTTGGCGCCGAATGGCACCTCTTTGCCAAACAGGCGGCATACAGTGTTTTCCTCTGGCGCGGGAGTAAAATGCCGCTTTTCATAAAACTCATTGTAATTCGGAAGGTTGGTTTTCGGGATCACCCCTAAAACCTGGCCGTCAAAGACTACGGCGGCGCAGTTATAAAGCTTGTCCTCCACCGTTAGAGGCAGGCCCACGATTGTCAGCAGGGAAAGCCCCCGGCTGGCCTTGGTTACCGTTTGCAGGGCGTCTATCGCGCCGTCCAGTAAACAGCGTTGTAAAAACAGGTCGGAACAGGTGTAGCCGGTGAGGCACAGCTCCGGAAGGACGAGAATCTTGGCCCCGTGCCCGGCGGCCTTTTTCATCAGCTTGACCGCCTGTTCGGCGTTATAGGAACAATCGGCAACCCGGATATCCGGCGTAGCCGCGGCGACTTTGACAAAACCGTGACGCATAAAACCACTCCTCAGAAGCATTGGTGTTTTTCTTAGTATACTACGGTTTTCCCAAATATTGCAAGAACTATGACACAACAAGGGGCGGCTTATGGAAAGAACCCCCATGAAAAGAGAAGATTTCTTTTCATGGGGGTGGAAGTGTGCTATAATAATGGGGTATTTTGAACCTTACCGCGGCGGCTTTGCCTTTTCCGGCTACATGATGACGCTGAATACCAGCATTTCCTCCAGGGTGCAGTGGATTTCCGGCAGATCAGAGAGGGGCAGGGGGTTCTTCCCTTTCCCGATCTCGATGGTAAAGGCTGGACGGTGAAAATAAGACAAGAACCAATCCTTAAACCCGCCGCCGTTGGCGATGGCTTCCGGCTCTGAGACCCGGTACCCGCTGGAGGCCGCCATCACCTGGGCCATCAACCGGCTTTTTTGAGGGGTATCTTCCCCAAAATCCCAGTAGATTTCCTCCCCCTGGCTGTGAAAGGCCAGGGCGTGGCGAAAATATTGGCCGCGGCAGAAATCGCAGAGCAGTTTGGTTTCCGGCTCGCTTTCCGGATATTCCCCGCCGTAACGGGTGGGGGCCGGGCAATGGATCCCCTGTTCCCGCTCTAAGG